>CAUZEA010000005.1:0-99935 GCA_963578605.1 Planctomycetota bacterium | reverse complement strand
AAAAGAAGCTGAGGAGAGTGGGACGGGTGGTGAGCTTCCGGAGCTTCGGCGCGCGTTGAGCCTGGCGGAGTTGCGCTGTCGAACATTCAAGTTCGACGTGACGTTGCATCGTGAGCATTTGAAAAACCTTAATCAGATTGCGGGCCTTGCCCAAACTGAGGTGGAGGAATGTGAGACAATTGTCCTGCTTATTAGCAAGAACGTACTGTTTACGCAGGACGATCTTTATCAACGCATTGCTTTTGTTGATACGCAGGAAAAACTTATCCGCAAGCAGTTGAATCTTGCTGAAGAGCGTTTGCGAATAGCAACGCGTTCCCGTTCACAGGATAAGGAACAGGTGTCGGGCACTACTCCGGAGTCGATTTTTGCAGTTGCGCGAAAAGAAGTACAACTCCTGCAACAGGTTTTGAGCGAGGTTGGCGGAGTTCGTGAATGTTGGCGACGTCGGTTTGCTTTTGCAAACGGCGATTTCACACCGGATGGTCTTGACGACTGGCTTGATGAGGCGCTGGCGGCCGGGCAGCGCATAGAACATCTATCGGAAAAAGTGCAATTCCGCACCGAGCAGCGTCAAAATGCGCTTTCCGCCGATCTCAGAAAATCGGTGAAGTTCATGACCCGGTTGAAACTGTCAGAAATGAAGAACATATCGCTGAGTTAGAGCACATGATCGAGTTTTACGGCTCAGTTCAAGTCCTGGCCAGTCGGGGGCAAGTACTCTACGAGCGTTTGTGCGACGAGATTTATACTGAACGCGAAACGATGTCTTTTGAGCAACTTGCCGCGCAGGCAAGATTGTTACTTGCAAAATCCTGGTCGACCGAACTTGGGACGGTTGATGATCGTCCGATCACGGTCAGTAAAATTGTTTGTGGGTTGGCTTTGTTGCTAATTGGTTACTGGGTGAGCCGCTTCATTGCAAAGATAGCCGCGCTGAAATTCCTGCCCAGGTTGGGAGTCAGCCAGTCAAGTGCAGCACCTTTGCGCAATGTGTTTTTCTATTTTCTGCTGGCCGGATTGACTTTTTTTACGCTGGACCTGGTCAACGTCCCATTAACAGTTTTCGCCTTCTTGGGCGGTGCGATCGCGATTGGCGTTGGTTTTGGCAGCCAGAATATCCTGAACAATTTCATTAGTGGTTTGATCTTGCTGGTGGAACGCCCCATTCGCATCGGTGATTTGGTCAACGTCGATGGGATTGACGCCAACATTGAACAAATCGGGGCACGCAGCACATGTGTGCGTACCGGAGCCAATCTTGAGATCCTTGTTCCCAATAGCAAGTTTCTAGAGAACAATGTCACGAACTGGACCCTCTCAGACACCCAGATTCGTACGTCGGTTGCCGTTGGCGTAGCGTATGGATCGCCTGTCAAGAGGGTGATCGAATTACTAAAGACCGTGGTGACTACACATGAAAAAGTTCTCCGCAGTCCCGCTCCAATTGTTCTTTTCTGTGACTTTGGCGATAACGCTTTGGCATTTGAAGTCCACTTTTGGATTCACATGCAGCGGATGATGGATAGTGCCCGGGTCGAGAGTGATGTGCGTGTCGCAATCGATGACGCATTCTGCGAGGCAGGAATCGTTATTGCCTTTCCGCAGCGCGACGTCCACGTCGATTTTCCAGCACCCATTGATGTGAGGCTCAGCGATCCAAACCACGTGGCCACAAAGCTGCACAAACCTCATGGTGATGGCGCAGTTGCCTGAATGATGGCGCAGCTGATCGAATGACCCTAGCGGTCTCATGCCGCAGCTTGCCGCACCGAACCGTCCAGCTCGTCCTGGTCGTGGTTGAGAACTATGGCCCGAGCTTTGTGGTTGGACTTGTTTGTGACTGCTTCATCTGAAATAGGCTCGCTCCCCAACCAACCCCGACGACGGAAGAACCATAACATGCCCGCGATCATGAATACCATCAGGATGAGAATTACAGGGTAAGCTCCCGAGACTTTCAACTCTGGCATATCGATAAAATTCATTCCGTAGACGCCAGCTATGAAAGTCGGCGGTACGAAGACGCTGGTCATCAAGGTCAGGACCTTCATGATTTCATTGCTGCGGTGTGCGATGGCGGACATATAAGTATTGACCAGGCTGCTCGTTGAGTCGCGGTACATATCGACGATGTCGGCTACCTGGGAAGAGTGGTCGAGTGTGTCACGCAGAAACTCCCTTGTTTTGTCGCTGATAAACAGACTTTCGTCGAGCAGTAGTGCTTGAACCATTTCGCGCTGGGGCCAAACACTACGTCGGAGTACGCCGAGTTGGTTCTTTGTTACGTGAATCTTCGCTAGCAGTTTGGGTTGCGGGTTGCGAAGTGCGCCCTGCTCCAACGATTCGATCGTTTCCCCAAGGTCTTCCAGGATGGGGTAATACCCGTCAACGACAGCATCAAGGATGGCATAGGCCAGATAGTCGGGACCGTTTCGTCGGAGTCGCGCTTTGGGGTTCTCCAGCCGCCGGTGGATAGTTTCCAGAAATTCTTCGCAATCATGGTGGAACGTGAGAACATAATTTTTCCCCACGACCAGTCCCAACTGTTTGATGATTGGTTTTCCGGTTTCATCCCGACTCAGTCCGTGCGTGATCAACAAATGGTGGTTTTCAAACAATTCCTCCTTGGGCCGCTGCGGACCATTGACCAAATCTTCCATTCCCAACGGCGAGATCTGATATCGCTCTGCCAACAGCTTTAACTGCGTTCCATCACCTACCCCGCAGACATCAATCCAGACATAATCGTGGAGATCGTCTTCCGAGAGGTCACTCACCAACTGACAGACCCCGGTGTCAACGTGCTGGTCGTTGAACCTTGTCACCCGGATTTCGATTGCGTCCGAATGAGGGCAGAGCAATAAAGTTCCTGGTCGGGCTCCGGCCACAGGACGGCGTTTCTCGAACATCTGATAGCACTGCTAAAAGAGAGGATGGAAATCGACAAGGGCGGGGAGGATCTCATCGACCCCTATTACTGTCAAGGTCAGAGACAAAGGGTGGCATTGGCTCAGCCACACAACTTGTACTTTCCCACAGCTGTTGGTCTTTGCAGAATGCCTCTTATCTACCCGGAGTTTTCCACGACTGCTGCAGCTTGTGATTTTCTGAGCAAAAGTTTGTGGGTAGAGTGAGCACTCCGCCTACCAGCTGACAAACGAGCGGTGTCTAAGCTAGCTACGGTTGGATTACTGACGACTATTTCTTTAGAGGGGGGTGGATTCCTTCTCGGCAAGAGTCCACCTCGGGCCAAAGGGTGCCTACTTCAGTAAAAGTTTGCAATCGACTTGCCTTTCTTTATCTCGGTGGTATGGTTGTTGAGGTCATGCATCATCAGTTCGCCATGATGCTACTGTTTATACCGTATGTGCGGGTTAAACGTGCATGCGGTCGAGAATCCAGGTTTTGGGTGTGGATGCTCAGCCTGACGGTCCTCCCAAGAACGGGGCAAGCGGACAATTCCTTTCCGAAATAGTCGTTCGGTTCCGTCAAGGTCTGTCCACGACGGAGAATCTGGTTATCGAATTTGCGCTCGGGTACTGCGCTGTCATCAGTTCCACAGGAGTGGTGTCGCAGTCAAGAGCCCAACTTTTCCTGGTCCTAGAGGAATATGAGAGGTTTGCATGTTTTATAAAATACTTTCCGTAGCAGTGTGCATCGGATTGGCCTTCGCATTCCACCCGGTTCCAGCAAGTGCCCAATGCACCACTTGCGCTGTGCCCACCGTTACCTACTCTCCTGTAACCAGTCAGGTATGTCAGCCTGTTCCCTGTCAAACCTACCGGGTTCCTACGGGTGGTGGTTGTTGTTTGAGTCGTTTTTGTGACTGGTTGTGGGGACGCACCCCGACCACGGTGGTGACTTCATGCCCGGCGCCTGCACCTTATGTAGCTGCGTATGCTCCGTGCACGACATGTGCCAGCTGTACCACTTGTGGCTGTGATCCCTGCTCATGCCAGACGGTACAGCAGACCACCTTGCGACCGGTGATCAGGCAGGCCCCATGTTCTTCTTGTGGTTCCAGTCCGTGCAGTTGCGGAGCCCGCATTCCGTCCTTGGCGGTTTATGCTCAGAGACCGGCTGCTGGTCAGGCGAGTTACGCCGCAGCTACGGTTTATGCACCAGGTAGTTCTACTTCGGTACCTCAACCCACAAGCGGCCAGGCACAGCCAGTTCCAACTTCGTATTCCATCCCAGGTGACCGACAAGTATTACAACCTCGATCTCAGCTGGAGTCGTATCTGTATCAACCGCCGCGCGACGTGAGTGGAACTGCGGGAACTGATAAGGGAAAATCGCCTGCCGAGTTCACATCGCCACAACCTGAACGATCTACAGACCGCACAGCCCGCCGAATTTCGCTTCCAGTACAGACAGTGGTCTACCAGGCGGCAGCCACGCAACGTCAGACCTTCGCGATGCAACACAACGTACCTGTGGACCGCGATCTGGCTGAGCAAGATGCAATGACTTGGAATCCTGCTTCACGGTAGCTGGCAAGGGTAATTGCCAAGCAAAGGCAATGGGGATCCCGTCTTGTCTGGGGACCGTGTGTCCCATGAATTGAGAGATACGGAACTGTTGTTGAGAGTTGGTACCAGCAGTATCGCATCGCTCGTCTTCACAGTGGCGGGTAACCGGGTCGCCCCGCTCGTCCACAAAGCGGATCGATCGCTACTTGAAAAAGATTGCTGGCAAGTCGTGGAATTGAAAGCCGTGCTACGGGTTGTCGCAGGTGATAAAATTCTGTTGGGGGGCGTGCTGAACCAGGATCGGCGATGGGCAGGTGACCTGTTTTGTCGACCTTCTCTGTTGTTCGTGTGATGGCAGGTCGTATGGACTGCAACGGTTGCAAGATGTGCTCCCTGCACCAATACGGGTCAAACTCATCTTTCTTTTGTACCCTACCCGGGTTGTGTCAGCGATAATTGCTAGCCAGTGTTGCGGGTAGTGTAATTCAATTGGGCGTGGCAGCTTCAGGGAGGGAATTTTTTGCAAAAGGCTGGTCCTTTGTCCTTGTTAGAGAAGAAGGCTGTCATCATTTTCTCAAGTGATCACTGAAGTCTCATCGGCATGCCAATTGAGATTGTTCAAAACATGTTCATGATCGCTTTTGGGTTGGTTGCCATTGCTTGCCTTTATCTTGTTCTCTTTCCCGTGTCGAGATCACCAGGTGACCGGTTGAAGCTTAACGGCGGACCGGTCGATCCATCTGTGCAGCGCCGTCGCTACGTTGTTTGCATGGTGATTGGCATTCTGATTGTTGTTTCGTTGCTGCCGATTTGTCACGCCTCCCGAGATCGTGCTTTTGCCTCGATGTTCAACAATCCGCGCGAGTGGGTTTCGCAGGAGCTGCCTGCCGAAAAGCATTACGCGAGTTTTGTCTGGCGTTTTCAGGAACTGGACGCGGTGGTCGTGAGTTGGCCCGACTGCCACATTGATGACCAGCGATTACCGCGATTATCCCATGAACTGACCGAGTCTGCTGATCCGCAGCGGTTTGAGCTTTGCCAGCAGTTTTTTGCCCGAGTTGTTACCGGTTACGATACAGTTCGCGAGTTGATGGCCCCGCCCCTCACGCTAACCTGCGAGGAGGCGGTCAGGCGGCTGAATGGTTCTCTGGTCGGACCAGACGGTCGCACAAGCTGTGCCGTGGTTTATTTGTGCCAAACAGGGGGAGACCGCCGGGCAGAAGCCATCGATCTACTGCAGCGTATTGTACAAGATGTTTGCCAGTTGCCGCCCGAAGATGTGGTGCTGGCTGGGGGCCCGGTTGATGGCATGACGATTGACCGCAATAGCGTTGCTTCTGCCGATCGCTACGCAATCCCCTCCAATATTATTGTGTTCTTGCTTTGTCTGTTCTGTTTGCGGTCGTGGCGACTGACGGGCGTGGTCTTTGGAATTGCACTTTTCGGTCAGTTGCTGGCCGTTGCTCTGATTGCCTGGTGTGGCTCCAACATGAATGCCATCCTGATTGTGGTGCCTCCCTTGACGCTTGTGCTGACCGTTTCGGCGGGAGTCCATCTGGTCAATTATTACCACGACGAAGTTCGCCTTCATGGGCAGGCGGGTGCGGCAGGGCGGGCGATCCGAATTGGCGCTTTGCCGTGCGTGATTGCGACAGCGACCACCGTGGTGGGGTTGCTCTCCTTGTTGGCCAGCGACAGCCCGGCAATTGCACTGTTTGCTGTGTTTTCGTCGATTTGCATCCTAACTACGATCTCTCTGCTCTTTCTGATTTTACCCGGTGCGATGGAGATCTGGCCCGTTTCGCCGCGTCGTGGTGGTGCGGGGGTATGGATGACACACCTGTCCGAGCGCTTGACGGAGCGAGTGACCCGACTCATTTGCAGGTACAAGCACAGCTTGTTGGTGGGCTGTCTTGTCGTGATGGTTCTTGGTCTCTATGGATTGGCAACCCTGAAGACGTCGGTCAACGTTCGCGTGATGTTTCCGGAGAAAAGTCAGATCCTGCAAAACTACCGCTGGCTGGAAGAAAATCTCGGCCCAACCGTGCCAATTGAAGTGGTGTTACAAATCAATCGGGACGAGCGGATTGAACCGCTGACACGGTTGCATCTCGTGCGAGATGTGCATCAGTGCATTGCGGGGATGGACCGGGTGGGTGGTGTCTTTTCGGCCGCAACTTTTTTTCCGGACGTTGCAGGGGGCTCCGGAGAATCAGAAGAGGATCTTGGTCTTTCGATCTGGGACCTGTCGAGATTGCGAAATCGAATGATAGCAATGTCGCGCATGCGCGAAACGCGTCATGCCCAGTTTTGGAGGATTAGCGCTCGCGTACCAGCACTTGGTAACATCGACTACGGTGAGTTTCTGGATCGACTTGCCAACCACATCGATCCCATTCTTGACGAGGCGAGCGCACACTTGCCGGCACGGAGTATTTCCGTTGTTTATACCGGGTCGATGCCGGTGACCTATGCGGCGCAACAGGCATTGCTCCATGATTTGATCAAGAGTTTTGCGACGGCTCTCGTGTTGATCATGATTGTGATGATGGTGTACCTCCGCAGTTTTGTGGCAGGTCTTGTGGTCATGATTCCCAATTTGTTCCCCACAGTTCTATTGTTCGGTTTTACGAGTTTGTGTGGCATTGCTGTGGATATTGGATCGGTGATGACTGCCAGCGTGGCACTCGGAATCGCCGTCGACGACACGCTTCACTTTTTGACGTGGTATCGACGCGAATATGCGGTTGGCCGCGACGCGGGTGACGCGGTACGTAAAGCTTACGACCACTGCGGGTGGGCGATGTTGCAGTCAACACTGATTTGCGGTTTCGGCATGTTGGTCTATACCATGAGCTCTTTCATTCCGGCCCAACGGTTTGCCTTAATGATGATCGCTTTGCTTGCGGCGGCATTGGCGGGTGACCTGCTTCTGTTGCCGGCGATACTGCTGGGACCTTTTGGAAAATGGTTGAGACCCACCGTCAACGAGGTCGTCGATGGCCGATCTTTCTGGGGTGCTGGGCACGCACCACAACCTGATTTCGAGGCAATCAAAAGCCTTTGAATAATTTTTGAAAAGGTGATGAACACCTGTGTTTGTGTTCTCTGCCAATACCCTGTCCGCCTGCCGTGGGCGGGAGAATTCGGATTTTGTGATACTTTTTATGATACCCAGACCTGCCGCCGCCCCTCTTTTCTACAACGGCGTGGTAAGAGAGCCAGACCCAACAGAGCAAGCAGCAGCGTACCCGGTTCGGGGACGACCGGCGGTTCTTCGCCTGTAAAATTTTTCAGCGTCTTTAAATTTGCAATCATGTTGGCTGTGGGAACTGGTGAGGTGTTATTGCTGAAACTCCAAGCAGTAAAACCCTGCCAGCCTTGAGCCAAAGGATCTGCTAAATAACCCATTGCTGTTGCAAATGTAGTGGTGTCATCCTGGATGTTGAGATCTAAGCGATACCTGAGATTATTATTTTCAGCGGTCGTGATTGACCGCTGAAACGACGTTGCGTTTGCGAGGCCTCCACCGTCAATATAGGTGGGAAATATCACGTAATTTGACGTTTCACTACCAAGTAGATTTGCTACCGTCTGAGCGTTGAGATTGGCATTTTTAATATACCGATTTGGATCTAGATATTTAGGGTTAAGATAGAAGCTAAATCCCCGTGAATCGTTGTTTGCCAGTTCACGCATCGAGGTGAGAAGGTTTTGGAGGTTTGTCGGAATCACAGTGGTAGTCTGTTGATACTGAGTGTTTTCAAATTCAGCATCAACGGTGATATTTCCATCGAAATTTGTAGCCGAAGACCAGCCGGTCATGCTCTCTTTAACTGCGTTTGAGGGGTCGACTGTAAAATCCGTATTGTTGGGGAGAGGGGGAGAATCAATCAGCGCCGTGAATTTTGGATACGGTTGGGGTAAAGTCGCATTACGCCACTGACTTGGATAATCTAAATGCACTGGTGTGCTAACGGCACCATCTACGCCAACTGTCAGGGTCTTAAGGAAAACTTCGTTGGTACTTGAATAGTTCTCAACCTGCTTGCCGATATTCTGAATCTGACCATTGTCGTTGTAATAGACGTACGAATTAATATTAATTGCGAACGTAGAACAAGTTTGAATAACAAGCACACCAAGCAGCGACAGTGTGAATCTGCGCATTAGTGCTCTCCCAGTGAATAGCGACCAACTGCTAAGAATTTCAATCCGCCTTCGGGGAGTTTTACTTGCGGTTGGTTACGAAAAGTCAACGTTGCCAATTCTTAATTTTGGAATGGCTCCAATAAAAAACGACAATCGGATGCTCCCGAATTCCCCACTGCCAACAGGCAACTGCGGGGAGAAGGTTCCAGATGTCGTTGAAGGAACTAAATTAGCGGTATCTGATGAGGAAATGTCAAACTATTTAACTACCAGTAGAATAACAGGATAACTATGACTTTTACGGCCGTCAATCCTCCGTATCCCTTTTGCCCGCAGCGTACCTTAGGATGTGCCGAAAATAGTGCGAGGAAAGTCCCGCTACCTGTGCCGCATGCCAGGCGGCACAGCGGCCAGGGCCAGGAGGAAGGTGGTGGGTTGCGGGAACACAATTTTTGGGCAGCACCACACCTGAAGTACAACCGCGGAAATTAAAGCAGCGGTTCCATAAGTCGCGCCACGTTTTCGGCGAAGCGTTGCGGGATGGAGCGGGAATTCCAGACATCCAAGTCCATCATCTCGGAACGGTCAATATAAGACTGCTGCAATTGATGAATCGCGTTTGTAGCCTGTTGGTCAAAAATCGCCAGAGAGATTTCGAAATTCAACCGGAAGCTGCGCGGATCCAGGTTCAGCGAACCAAACAGGCTGAACTTTTTATCGATCGTGATACTTTTGGTGTGGAGCAGGCCTCCTTGGAACTGTAGGATCTTCACACCTGCAGACAGTAAATCGGCTTTAAATGCCTGACTTGCAAAGCGAACCAACAACGAGTCGACTTTGTCCGGCACAACCAGGATAACTTCGACACCCCGCTGGACCGCAGTCATGAGGGCAACACGTAGTGATTCGCTGGGAACAAAGTAGGGCGTGGTGAGTATCACTTGTTCATGTGCAGAATAAATCGCCATCAACAAGAAATTCTCAATTGCGTCTCTGCGGAACGTGGGGCCAGAGGGGAGCACCTGGAGAATAGTTTTGCCAGATCGCGATGTCGGATGAATCTTGGCTTGCTTCCGCAACTCGGCGAGATCCGCTTTTGACTCCACATACCAGGTGCCCAGGAACGTGATGGTGAGTGCTTCGACTGCCGGACCGGTGATGCGAACCATCGCATCTACCCAGTTGCCGACTCCGGATTGCTGCTTGAAGAATCGCGGATCGACCATGTTGAGGCTGCCCGTGTAGGCAATTGTGCCATCGATGATGACGACCTTGCGGTGCATGCGCATATCAAACCTCACGAAGAGCATGCGAATGCCCCCTCCCGGTAAGGCCCCGTAGATTTCAATACCGGCTTGTCGCATTTCACGGCAGATTTTACCGCGCAAGAAATTGCGGCTTCCCAGGGAGTCGACGAGAATCCGGCAGCATACGCCGCGGGCTTTTGCGCGGAGCAGGGCTTCGGCGACTTCGTTGGCTCGACCACCTGTCTGCCAAATGTAGAACTGAAGGTGGCACAAATGTTCAGCAGCGTTGATATCTTCGATCAGTCGATCAAATACGGCGTTCCAGGTTGCGAGCAGCTCCACCTCATTGTCTGACAGAGCGGGCATTCCAAATGAACGTCTCGCCAGATGTGCCAACGGTGAAAATTCGTTTTCCACATCGGTCCAGTTGACGCGGAATTGTTGCGGTAACTCATCGAGCCATTCTCGAACCGGGTCGAATAACGCTTCAAATCGTCGTGCACGACGATATCCCAAACGAAGCTCTCCCACCAGAAGATAGGCAATCAGACCCGCTACCGGAAAAACAAAAATCACCATGATCCACGATAACGACTCGCCGACACTGCGGCGACGCATGATGACTCGCAGGGCCAGTGCGAGTTGCAATGTGACGTGTCCGACTACCAGTACGGTTGTCCACCATTGATCCGTGTGGGGCGCATCGCCAGTCTTGGCTAGAAGGGTCCCAGCAGCCAATAGAGACATCATGTTCTCGGTTAACCCGTCCACTTGAAGTCGGCTACCAGGGGGAGGTGATCTGAAGCTTGTCGGGCAAGTTGCGTATGCACGGCGAAGGTATGATACGCTTCAAGTTTACCGGTGTAAAAGATCTGATCGAGCGAACGCAGAGGGAGCTTTGCCGGAAAAGTGTGAATCGTGATGCCAGCCGACCGAAATCCTTTCGGTTGCAGAATGTTTTTTTCAAGCGTTCCCCATACATCATTGAAGTCTCCGCCAAGGATCATCGACAGACGTTGGTCGTGGACCACACGATTGCTGCGCAGCAATCGCCGGAGCTGAATTTTGCGCTCAAACCCAGCCAGGCCGAGATGCAGATTTGCCACCAGAAAGCTGCGCACATGTCCCTCGAAGTGTTGTTCGCAGCGCACAACCAACGCTTGACGACGTTTTTTCAAAGGCACTGTGAGGTCGATGTGCTCAACTTGACTCAGCGGGAATCGGCTCAATACAGCGTTGCCGTAATGACCTGTTTTTAAATGGACATTGCGCTGAAACGCCTGGTGAGCGTAGCCCAAATCGCTGGCCAGTCGATCAACCTGGCAGTCATGCCGAGACCGCGGTACCCCATCGTCGACTTCCTGGAGTAAAATAATGTCGGGGTTATAACCCCGCACCACATCCTCAATGCGCTCTAAGCGGTACTTGCGATCGTTGCCAATTCCCTTATGGATGTTGTAGGTCATTAAGCGAAACTGCATGGTCATTGAGCACTTTTCAAGACGGGGCTGTTTCCAGGGCTCTGAAGCGGTATCTGAGGGGTGAAGCAGTCAGCCTCGCTTGACCCACCCAGCAGACCTGATCATTGGGCCAAGTTTGCGTCCAGTGTAACGGCCAGGAGCAAACCCAGCACTGGGTATGGCGGTTTGAAAGCCGTCGCACACACGTTGCAGCGGGAAAAAATGTTGCCCAAATGAACTTTGCCCAGCAGTTGAAGATGCCGCAGTTTCGTCCGCTTGTCCGAGTGTCTCCGGTTTGATCTACCCGTGGTAGCTTGAACATTACCGTTTTGCGGCTGGTGACCAACGGGGAAAGGGGGACTCTGTACAAGAGCACCTTCAAGCTGGTGGCCAGACTTCTGGATTCGCGGTAGTGTCGCGACAACTCCGGCGCAGGGTAGTTCCAGTCTTAGTAGCCCCAGACCATAACCGGTGGGACGTAGTAGGTTGTCCTGTAGCGGCCCCAAAACGGGCGTCGATAGGTGACCGGGTATGCGGCTGGTGCGTAGTAGACCGGCGCCGGTGCGTAGTACGTGGTCACGGGCGCGTAGCACGTGGTCACGGGTTGGTAGTAGGCTGTGGGACAACACTGCGCTGTTGCTTTTTCAGCAAGAGCCCAAATGGCACCAACAGCCACCAGTGAGAGGAGGAGGTGTTTCATTGGGGTACCCTTTCTAAATATGGCCAGTTGACCTTCTGAATTTGTAAACAACGAGACCTGAGTATGAACTGTCGACAGTACTACTGCAAGCAGTCGGAGGACCGCCCTGTACGGCCAGAAGAGACCAAAAGTCCCGATTTTGAGCAGGCCACTGGTGTGAGGAAACACCGGTGAGCTCCGCCGGGGAGAGACCTTTGGACCAACGCTTGTCTTCAGGGCCGATGGTGCCCAGAAGGTCGCGAAGATGAAACCACTCACCCAGAAGAAGCTGTTCAGGATCAGCAAGAGATCGCCCTTTTTGGGGCCCGTCGGCAAAAAATGCCGTGGACCATCTCCCGCGATGGAATGAAGCTAGTATATATAAAGGCGTGAAACGCAACTTTTGGACACGGGTGCCATATGAGTGTGGAAAAAAAGCGGTTGGAAGATAATCGCCTGGGCAACCAGGACTGGTATCGCTGGGGGCCCTACCTGAGCGAGCGGCAGTGGGGCACAGTCCGCGAAGATTACAGCCCGAGTGGTACCGCCTGGGATTATTTTCCGCACGAGATGGCCCGCTCCCGCGCCTATCGGTGGGGGGAGGACGGGATCGGGGGCCTGAGCGACAACCATCAGCAGCTCTGCCTGTCGATCGCGCTCTGGAACGGCCAGGACCCGATCCTCAAGGAACGTGCGTTCGGTCTCACGGGCAGCGAGGGGAATCACGGCGAAGATGTCAAGGAATGCTACTACTACCTGGACGCCACCCCCACGCACTCGTATTTGAAGATGCTTTTCAAATACCCTCAGGCGGCGTATCCCTACACCCGTCTGGTCCAGGAAAATGCCCGCCGCGGCCGCGATCAAATGGAATTCGAACTGATCGATACGGGCGTGTTCGACGAGGACCGGTACTTCGACGTCTTCGTGGAATATGCCAAAGCGGGGCCCGATGACATTTTGATGCGCGTAACAGCGCACAATCGCGGCCCCGAGGAGGCGACGCTCCACTTGCTGCCGCAGATCCTGTTTCGTAACACCTGGTCGTGGGACAATTCGGCCAAACCGAGGATTGAAAAAGAGGAGGGTCACTTGACACTCTCGCATATCGAGCTGGGTACCTACCAGCTCTATGTGGAGGGGGCTTCGGAGCTCCTGTTCTGCGAAAACGAGACAAATGGCCCGCGGCTCTGGGGCACGAAAGAGAAGGGGTACTTCAAGGACGCGTTGCACGACTACGTCGTGGATGGAAAAAAGGGCGCGGTCAACCCGGAGTCGGTGGGAACCAAGGCCGCCGCCTACTACCAGCTTGCGATCAGGGCAGGTGGCAGCGAATCGGTCAGGTTGCGGCTGACCCCCAAAACGGTCTCCGCACCGTTTAAGAGTTTCAACAGGCAGTTCCAGCAGAGGCAGCAGGAGGCGGACGAATTCTACGGCGATCTGCAGTCGGAGATCGCCGACGAGGATACCCGCCGGATCCAACGCCAGGCGCTTGCCGGGATGATCTGGTGCAAACAGGTTTACCGCTACGATGTCGACACCTGGCTTCACGGTGACCCGGCAGAGCCGTCACCAGCGACGGGTCGCGAGGGCGGACGCAACAGCCAGTGGCAACACGTTTTCTGCGACGACGTGCTTTCGATGCCGGATGCCTGGGAATATCCGTGGTTTGCGTCCTGGGACCTGGCGTTTCACTGCGTGGCGCTGGCACTGGTCGACGCCGAGTT
Source organism: Planctomycetota bacterium (assembly GCA_963578605.1). Lineage (GTDB taxonomy): Bacteria > Planctomycetota > Planctomycetia > Pirellulales > Lacipirellulaceae > JAKVCB01. Next base: position 86,195 of record CAUZEA010000005.1, on the reverse strand, counting down.
TGCCAAGCAGCAACTCATTCTCTTGACCCGCGACCGCTATATCCATCCGAATGGGCAACTGCCGGCTTACGAGTGGGCGTTCGGCGACGTGAATCCGCCGGTACATGCCTGGGCCGCCTTGCGGGTTTTCCAGATGGATCGCAAGCAACGGGGCGATCCGGTAGGTGACGTCGAGTTTCTCAAACGGGTTTTTAACAAACTGACGCTCAATTTCACCTGGTGGGTCAACCGCAAAGACGACGGCGATCGCAACGTGTTTCAGGGCGGCTTTCTGGGACTCGACAACATAGGTGTTTTCGATCGCAGCGCGCCGCTTCCGACCGGGGGCACCATCATCCAGGCCGACGGCACCGCCTGGATGGGGATGTACTCCCTGAACCTGATGCGGATTGCCCTGGAGCTTGCCAAACACGAGTCTCTTTATGAGGACATGGCGACCAAGTTTTTTGAGCATTTTCTCTACATTGCCGAGGCGATGACCGAGATCGGGGGTGTGGAGTTGTGGGACGAGCAGGAGGAATTCTTTTTCGATGTGCTCGATCTGCCCAACGGACGGCGGATCCCGCTCAAGATCCATTCTATCGTGGGGCTGATTCCACTCTTCGCCGTGGAGACTATCGAGCCGGAGTTGCTCAAGAAAATGCCGAATTTTCTGGCCCGCATGAAATGGTTTCTCAAGCATCGGCCAGAACTTGCGTCGCTCGTTTCTCACTGGACCGTACCGGGTGTTGGCAAGCGGGGTCTGCTTTCGCTGCTTCGCGGACACCGCATGAAATGTGTGATCCAGAGAATGGTCGACGAAGGGAAGTTCTTTTCGGATTATGGCATTCGCGCCCTCTCCCAGCGCTTGCGGGATGAACCCTATGTTTTTGACTGTGCGGGAGAGCGACTCACGGTCGATTACGAACCGGGAGAATCAACAACCGGTCTGTTCGGTGGCAATTCCAATTGGCGCGGACCCATCTGGTTCCCGATCAATTTCCTGCTCATTGAGTCGTTGCAGAAATTCCACCATTACTACGGCGACGATTTCAAAATCGAGTGTCCCACGGGCTCGGGTAACCTGCTGAATATCAACGAGATTGCCGAGGAAATTTCCAGGCGGCTGGTGTGCATTTTTCATCGTGATGAGCACGGACGACGGCCCGTCTTCGGAAATTATGAAAAGATGCAGACCGACCCTCACTTCCGAGACTATATTTGGTTTCATGAATATTTTCACGGAGATAGCGGCCGTGGCGCCGGGGCTTCGCACCAGACCGGCTGGACCGGTCTGATCGCCAAGCTCATCCAACCGCGGAGGCTCGTACCTGAGCCCGAAGCCAGGACGCAAAAAAAAGGGACGACATGTCCGAGAAAGGAGCAGGTTTCATGACCGAGGCCGTCAAGGAAAAGTACCCGGCAGTAAGCATGCCGGACCGCAACCTGGGCAAGGTGCTCAAGGGACAAAAGGCGCTGGTCACAGGCGCCAACTCCGGGATCGGCAAGGGAGTCGCGCTGGCACTTGGCCAGGCGGGGGCCGAGGTGATGGTGAACTATGTCTCCCACCAGGATGCTGCCGAAGAGGTGGCCCAGACCATCTCCGGCTACGGGAGTCGCTCGTCGACCTTCCACTGCGACGTGTCCCAGGAAGACCAGGTCGAGGCGATGTTCGAGCAGATGTGCAAGGAATTTGGCACCATCGACATCCTCGTCAACAACGCCGGTCTGCAGCGTGATGCGGCCTTTGACGAGATGACGCTCGAGCAGTGGAGCACGGTGATCAATATCAATCTTACCGGGCAATTTCTTTGTGCCCGCGCCGCGATCCGCGAATTCAAACGCCGGGGCGTGGTGAAAGAAGTTTCCTCCGCGGCGGGCAAGATCATCTGTATGAGCAGTGTGCACCAGCGGATTCCCTGGGCCGGTCACGTGAATTACGCCGCCTCGAAGGGGGGCATCATGATGATGATGGAAAGCATCGCACAGGAGGTCGCTCCCCATCGTATCCGGGTGAACGGTATTGCACCGGGTGCGATTCGCACGCCCATCAATACCTCCGCCTGGAATACGCCGGAGGCATATGAATCACTGATGACACTGGTACCCTACAAGCGGATTGGTGAGCCGGAAGATATTGCCCAGGCTGCAGTCTGGCTGGCCTCGGATCATTCCGACTATATCACGGGCACGACCCTGTTCGTCGATGGTGGGATGTCCCTCTTCCCGGGGTTTGCCACGGGAGGTTGAGACAGGGTCCAAGCGATGGATTGCTGTCTTACCAATCGAGGGAGGATCACAGGTCGATGGCGTTGGCGTTTGCAAAAGATGCCGAGTGGCTCGAATCGGACGGCCTGGGAGGCTTTGCCTCCGGGACGGTGTGCGGGCGACGGACCCGCCGTTACCACGCGATTTTGCTCACCGCGACCGAACCACCGAGCGGTCGCATGGTGCTGGTGGGTGGTTTTGATGCATCGGTCGAGACACCGGCCGGAACTCACTGGATTTCCTCGCAGCTTTATGCGCCGGACGTGGTCGCGCCGGACGGCGCCGATTTTCTGGAATCTTTCCAGAGTGAACTGTGGCCGCAGTGGACGTACCGGCTGGCCGACGGAACGCTTCTCGAGCAGGAGTTGTTCGTTCCCCACGACGCATCGGTGGTGGCAATTCGTTGGCGGCTCCGTTCGGTGTCCGGGAGCGCGACGCTGCGAGTCCGCCCGTTTCTTTCGGGTCGCGGGTACCACTCCCTGCATCACGAGAACTCTGCCTTCTGCACCGACGCACAGGTGGCCGGAAACGCAATCTGCTGGCGGCCTTACCAGGGAGTCCCTTCCACGACGGCCATCACCAACGGTCGCTACGACCATCAGCCGGTTTGGTACCGCAACTTTCTCTATGAACGTGAACGCGATCGCGGGCTCGATGACACCGAAGATCTCATGGCTCCAGGGATTTTCTCCTGGGATCTGCGGGCGAGCGAGGCGGTCTGTTTTTTTGCCACCGAGGGGTACGAAGCGACGGTCCGCCACTGGGGCGCCGAGCCGTCCGCGGCGTTCGCCGAAATCAGCGGCCTCGAGCAGGACCGCCGCCAGGCGCTCGGCTCACGATTACACCGCGCCGGAGATGCCTACCTGGTCGCGGGCCGCGGGGGCAAGACTGTGCTGGCGGGTTTTCCCTGGTTTACCGACTGGGGCCGCGATACCTTCATTGCGCTGCGGGGCCTCTGCCTGGCAACCGATCGGCTGGATGACGCCCGCGATATTCTCGTTGCCTGGGCGGGCACCGTCGATTGCGGCATGCTCCCCAATCGGTTTCCCGACCAGGGGGGCCAGCCTGAATTCAACTCGGTCGACGCCTCGCTTTGGTACATCATTGCCTGCCACGATTACCTGGAAGCGATGAACCGACAGGGGCGAAGCGTACCCCGCGCCGACCGGGCCGCGCTGACAGGAGCAATCGAGGCTATCCTCAAAGGTTATTCCGAAGGTACCCGCTACCAGATCGGTCGCACCGAGGACGGCCTGCTCGCCGCGGGCCAGCCAGGCGTACAGCTGACCTGGATGGATGCCAAAGTGGGCGATTGGGTGGTCACTCCGCGGATCGGCAAGCCAGTCGAGGTGCAGGCGCTCTGGCTCAACGCACTGGCGATTGGCAGCCGACTCAACAAGGCCTGGAAACCGCTTTTTGACGCGGGACTTTCATCGTTTGAGTCCCGGTTCTGGAATCCGGCCACGGGCAGCCTTTTTGATGTGGTGGATCCGGACCACATGCCCAACACGGTGGACGATATGTTCCGACCGAATCAGATTTTTGCTGTCGGTGGCCTGCCGTGGCAACTCATCAAGGGTCAACGAGCCAGGCAGATCGTCCACGCGGTCGAGGCGCGGTTGTGGACGAGCCTGGGGCTCCGATCCCTCGCCCCGGGTTGCCCGAATTACGCGCCGCACTATCAGGGAGCGGTTCGCGAACGTGACGGCAGTTATCATCAGGGCACCGTTTGGCCATGGCTTACCGGTGCGTTTATCGAGGCCTGGATCCGGGTGCGGGGCAATACCGACGAGGTACGCCGGGTTGCCCGCGAGCAGTTTCTGCCCGCTTTCGAGCGGCACCTCGACACGGCGGGTATCGGCCACGTTTCGGAGATTGCCGACGCCGATGCTCCACACACCCCGCGCGGTTGCCCGTTCCAGGCGTGGTCGGTCGGCGAACTGCTCCGGCTTACGCACGGCGTGCTTGCTGAACAGCCGGCAGCTGAGCCGCCGCCGGCCCGTTAGGTGGTCGCGGCCCACTTTCGATAAAATGGGGTGCAGGGGGATCCTGGTTGACCCGATCACCGCACCGAAACGTCTATATTTTCGGGGTAGGTGGTTATCGTACGTTAACCCATCGGGTAAAAAGGGTGGCTACGGACAGATGAGGGTGCCGCTGCGTGGAAGGAATCGGGCCGTCCGGCAGCGGCGAGGGGCCGCTCCTGTAAGGCGTCATCAAGGCGGTTTGCATCTGCCGTTTGATGGCAGGATGTCGCCGGTACTCGGGGGCCACTCCTTGCCGGATCCTTGTCCAAACCGACTTGTACCTGTCGCTATTGCAAAGGAATTACCATGGGCCGGTCGATTACCGAGGCACAACGGCCCAGCGGGGTGAAGGACCCGTTGGACATCACCGCAATCAACACCATCCGTACGCTGGCCATCGACGCGGTGCAGCAGGCCAACTCGGGGCACCCGGGGACACCGATGGCGATGGCCCCGGTGGCGTATTGCCTCTGGCAGAACTTCCTGCGATTTTCGCCCCAGGATCCGGTGTGGCCCAATCGCGACCGCTTTGTGCTCTCTTCGGGTCACGCCTCCACGCTGCTTTACGCGCTTTTGCATCTCACGCAGGTGCAGGCGGTCAACGACGATTACGAAACCGTCGGTGACCTGGCGGTCCCGCTCGATGCAATCAAGAATTTTCGCCAGTTCGAGAGCCGCTGCCCGGGGCATCCCGAGTACCGCTGGACGAGCGGGGTGGAGACCACCACCGGTCCACTCGGCCAGGGGCTGGCTACGAGTGTGGGAATGGCGATTGCCGGCCGTTACCTGGCGTCCCGCTACAACCAGAAAGATTTTGAAGAGCTCATCGACTTCGATGTCTATGCGCTTTGTGGCGACGGCTGCATGATGGAGGGCATCGCCAGCGAGGCGGCCAGTCTGGCGGGGCACCTCCGCCTTTCGAAACTCTGCTGGATTTACGACAGCAACCGAATCACCATCGAAGGCCACACGGCTCTCGCCTTTTCGGAAGACGTGGCCACCCGTTTCATGGCGTATGGCTGGAATGTGACGCGGGTCGGCGATGCCAACGACCTGGCGATGCTTGAGCGGGCGTTCGACGTGTTCCAAAATACCCTCGACCGTCCCACGCTGATTATTGTCGACAGCCATATCGGCTGGGGGTCACCGCACAAACAGGATACCAGCGCTGCGCATGGGGATCCCCTGGGGGAGGAAGAGGTCCGGCTCACCAAGGAAAACTACGGCTGGCCGCTCGAGCCGACCTTTTATATTCCTGACGGCGTTTACGACCATTTTTCCGCAGGTATCGGGCAGCGCGGAGGCCAACTCCGCGATGCGTGGTTCGGGCGACTCAAGCAGTACCGGATGGCACATCCGGAACTGGCTGACGAACTCGACCGGATGCAGCACCGGGAACTTCCCGACGGTTGGGACGATGACATCCCCACATTTAAAGCGGACGAGAAGGGACTGGCGTCGCGGCAGAGTTCCGGTGAAGTTCTCAATTCGGTTGCGAAAAACATCCCCTGGCTGATCGGCGGTGCGGCGGATTTGGCGTCCTCCACCAAGACCCGTCTCACATGGGACGGGGCGGGGGACATGTCCGCAGACAATTACGGCGGACGTAATTTCCACTTTGGTATTCGCGAGCATGCCATGGCCGCGATTCTCAATGGCATGAGTCTCGTGAAGGTGCGGCCTTTCGGTGCGGGGTTCATGATTTTCAGTGACTACCTGCGAGGTTCGCTGAGGCTCACCGCGCTGATGGAACTGCCGGTGATCTACATCTTCACGCACGACTCGATCGGCGTGGGAGAAGACGGTCCCACGCACCAGCCGATCGAACAGCTTGTCTCGATGCGGGCGGTCCCGGGGCTGATGGTGTTCCGGCCGGCAGATGCGAATGAAGTGGCCGAGATGTGGCGGGTGATTCTCAAGCTCCAGCATACCCCGGTGGCACTTGCCCTTTCCCGGCAGGCGCTGCCCACGCTCGATCGCGACCGTTATGCATCGGCCGAGGGGGTGGCGCGGGGCGGCTATGTGCTGGCGGATGCACCGAGTGGCAAACCCGAAGTGATCCTGCTGGCCACTGGCAGCGAAGTGTCGCTTTGCGTTGAGGTCTACGAGATGCTCGTGGCCGAAGGGATCGAGGCCCGCGTGGTGAGCCTACCCTGCTGGGAATTGTTTGACGACCAGGATGCAGCTTACCGCGAAAGCGTCCTGCCGCCGGCGGTAACTGCCCGGGTTTCGGTCGAGCAGGCTTCCCAACTGGGATGGGCCAAGTATGTTGGCATCGAAGGGACGACAATCGGCATGCATTCCTTTGGTGCCTCGGCTCCCTTGAAGATGCTACAGAAAAAGTTTGGTTTTACGGCCGAACATGTGGCCACCGCGGCCAGGGAACAAATCAAACAGTTGGTGGGATGAAGAAGGGGGAGGACGACCATTCGATGAAAGTGGGGATTGCGGCCGATCACGGCGGTTTTGAAATGAAGCAGGTGCTCATTGAGAACCTACTGGCCGAGGGCCACGAGGTGGAGGATTTCGGGGCGCATACCCTTGCTCCGGATGACGACTATCCCGATTACATCGTTCCGCTCGGCAGGGCCGTTGTCGCCGGACAGGTGGAGCGGGGTATTGCCATCTGCGGTAGCGGTGTCGGCGCGTCGGTGGCGGCCAACAAGATTCATGGTGTTCGTTGCGGGCTGTGCCACGACCATTTCTCGTCCCGCCAGGGCGTGGAGGATGACGATATGAACGTGCTCTGCCTGGGTGGCCGCGTGATGGGTCAGGCGGTGGCGTGGGATCACGTGGTGGCGTTCCTCGCCGCCCGCTTCAGCGGGGCCGAGAGGCACAGGCGACGGCTTGGCATGGTCGCCGAGTTGGAAGCGACGTGACCGGCCAGACGGGGAAAACAGGAAACCAGAAAGTAAGCAGGCGTTACCCGGGCGGAGACCCGTAACCGCTATTTTTCAGCAACCAAGACGAGTTGGAGATTTTTATCATGGATCCTCAGACACTCTGGGATCGGTATCGAAAATACCTCTGTACGGTCGACTCCCTCGATCTGACGCTCGACACAAGCCGGATGAATTTTTCGGACGATTACCTCGCGGCGATGGAGCCGCGAATCGAAGCGGCCTATGCCGAAATGGCCGAGCTTGAGAAGGGGGCCATCGCCAACGCCGACGAGCAACGCATGGTGGGCCATTACTGGCTCCGTAACCCGCAGCTGGCACCGACACCCGAAATCAACGCCGAAATCGAACAGAGCGTCGCGCAGATCAAGACCTTTGCAGCCGACGTGCACGCGGGCCGCGTGAAGCCCCCCGACGCAGACAGATTCACCCAGGTGCTCTCGATCGGGATCGGCGGCTCGGCGCTGGGCCCAATGTTCGTGGCCGATGCGCTCGGGCGGCCCGGGGATGACAAAATGCAGATCGCGTTTGTCGACAACACCGATCCGGACGGCATTGCCCGTACACTGGCCAAACTGCAAGGCCGCCTGACCGAGACGCTCTGTATCGTGATCACCAAGAGCGGTGGCACGCCCGATACGCGTAACGGCATGATGGTCGTGCGGCATGCCTTCGAGTCGGCAGGCCTTGACTTTGAAAAACATGTCGTGGCGGTGACGATGAAGGGCTCCAGGATGGACCAGCTGTCAGAAAACGAAGGGTGGATTGCCCGTTTTCCGATGTTCGACTGGGTGGGAGGCCGCACTAGCGAACTCTCGGCGGTCGGGCTGCTGCCGGCCGCGCTGCAGGGGCTTGATATTGATGGAATGCTCGCTGGCGCGGCTGCCTGTGACGAGGTGACCCGCGGCACCCAGACGGCCACCAATCCAAGCGCCCTGTTGGCCCTCATGTGGTACCACGCCACTGGCGGTAAGGGCCAGAAGGACATGGTGATGCTGCCTTACAAGGACCGACTGCTGCTGTTGAGCCGCTACCTGCAGCAACTGGTGATGGAATCGCTCGGAAAACGACTCGATCGCGACGGCAACCGGGTCGACCAGGGGATTGCGGTCTACGGCAACAAGGGTTCGACCGACCAGCACGCCTACGTGCAGCAACTGCGAGACGGCGTGAACAACTTCTTCGTCACCTTCATTCACGTGCTCGAAGCGGGGCACGACGCGGTTGAGGTAGAACTAAATACCACCGCGGGCGATTACCTCAACGGGTTTCAGATCGGTACTCGGGAGGCCCTGTTCGGCAACGATCGAGAATCGATGACCCTTACCGTTCGCCACGTGGATGCCCGCACGATCGGTGTGCTGATTGCCCTCTTCGAGCGGGCGGTCGGATTTTACGGGAGCCTGGTCAACATCAACGCCTACCACCAACCGGGCGTGGAAGCGGGCAAGAAGGCGGCGGCAGCCGTGCTCGACTTGCAAAACCGTGCCTCCGCCCAGCTCTCTGGCTCACCGCAGACCGCCGGGCAGTTGGCCTCGGCGATCGATGCTGCGGACAGCGTCGAAACGATCTACCTGGTGCTGGAACATTTGGCCGCCAACGGCCGCGTTAAGCGTATGGCGGGCGCTTCCCCCGCAGAGACAACGTACTGTCAAAAGTAGTCCCTTCAAAATTCAATGGCCTGTTTGCCGAGGAAAAAATGATGCCTAATCTTGCCGAATCACTACTGAAGTACACCACGATCGTTGAGGATACCGGCGATATCGCCGCGATCGCAGAATTCAATCCGCAGGACGCCACCACCAACCCAAGCCTCATTTTTAAGGCGGCACAGATGCCCGCCTACGAAAACCATTTGGAGGATGCCCTGGAGTTCGGTCGCCAGTCCGGGGGTGACGAGGTGGACCAGGCCGCTGCCTTCCTGGACAGGCTGTTTGTCAATTTTGGGGCGGAAATTCTCCAGTATGTTCCAGGCCGCGTCTCCACCGAGGTCGACGCCCATCTCAGCTTTGATACCGAGGCGACCATCGCCAAGGCCCGACGGCTGATCGGCTTGTACAACGACAAATCGATCGGACCCGAGCGGGTGTTGATCAAGATCGCAAGTACCTGGGAGGGGATTCGCGCAGCGGAGCAGTTGGAGCAGGAAGGAATCCATTGCAACCTGACGCTGCTGTTCAGTTTTGCCCAGGCGGTGGCTTGCGCCGAGGCGGGAGTGACGCTCATCTCTCCGTTTGTGGGTCGCATTTACGACTGGTACAAGCAGGACCAGGGCGGCGATGACATTCCCATTGAGGATGATCCGGGCGTGGCGAGCGTCGCCAAAATTTACAACTACTTCAAGCATTATGATTATCCGACCCAGATCATGGGAGCGAGCTTCCGCAAGGTCGATCAGATTGTCCATCTGGCAGGTTGCGATCTGCTCACGATCAGCCCGACGCTGCTCGATGAAATGCAGGCGACCGATGGCGAAATCGAGCCGCAGCTGACGGTCGAGGAGGCGAAGCGCCAGCAGGTCGAGCGGATCACGATCGACGAGAAGTCATTCCGCTGGATGCACAACGAGGATCCGATGGCGGTCGACAAGCTGGCAGAGGGCATCCGCAAGTTTGCCGCAGATACTGTAAAGCTCAAGGAATTTGCCCAGCAAAAAGTAGCACAGAGCGTTTAAGATCGCTGCAGAACCCGAACGGTAAAGGAGTTCAACATGCAATTGGGAATGATTGGCCTTGGCCGCATGGGCGCGAACATGGTGCGGCGGCTGATGAAGGGCGGACATGAGTGTGTCGTTTTTGACATGAACGCCGATGCGCGGAAGGCAATCGCCGCAGAAGGCGCGGTGCCGGCGGCAAGTCTTGAAGAATTTGTTGAGAAACTCACTGCTCCGCGGGCCATCTGGATGATGGTGCCGGCGGGCGTGGTGGGATCGACTGTCGAGAATCTTGCTGGGCTCCTCTCGCAGGGAGATATCTTGATCGATGGCGGCAATTCCTACTACAAGGACGATATCACGCGGGCTCGGCACCTGCAGGAAAGCTCAATCCACTATGTCGACGTGGGGACCAGTGGCGGCGTGTGGGGGCTCGAGCGGGGTTACTGCATGATGATCGGCGGCGAAAAGCCGATCGTTGGGCATCTCGACCCGATTTTTCAGACGCTTGCCCCGAGCATGGATTCGGCCGAACGGACCGAAGGACGCGATGCGAAGGGGGGCACGGCCGAGCACGGTTACCTGCACTGTGGACTCAATGGAGCGGGTCATTTCGTGAAAATGGTCCACAACGGGATCGAGTACGGCATCATGGCGTCCTATGCCGAGGGGTTGAATATTTTGCAGCACGCCAACGTGGGCCAAAAAGGCCGGCAGGTCGATGCCGAGACAGCACCACTGCGGAATCCCGAAGACTACCAGTACGACCTGGATCTGGCCGACGTCGCGGAAGTCTGGCGACGGGGGAGCGTGATCGCCTCCTGGCTACTGGACCTCACGGCGCACGCCTTGTTGAAGGACCCCCATCTCGACACGTTTGCGGGCCGGGTCTCCGATTCGGGCGAAGGTCGCTGGACGATCACCGCGGCGATCGACGAGTCGGTCCCGGCACCGGTCCTCTCCACGGCTCTCTATGAGCGGTTTTCCTCACGCGACGAGGCGGAATTCGCCGACAAGGTCTGTTCGGCAATGCGGAAAGAGTTCGGCGGTCACGTCGAACGTGCCTCCGGTGGCTAGCAGCCTCCGGGGGAACCCTCGCTCTGAGCGACGAAAGTGCACACATGGCGAAAGAAAAAGTGAAGGCGGATACGGTCACCGGGCCATTTTTGGGCGTGATTTTCGGCGCGAACGGCGATCTCACCAAGCGCAAACTCATGCCTGCGCTTTTCAGCCTCGCTCGCGACGGGCTTCTCTCTCGGGACTTCGCGATTCTCGGCGTGTCACTCAAGGAGATGACCGACCAAGAGTACCGGGAGAAGGTAGCCAGTGACATGAAGGAGCTCGCACCCGATTTATTTACGCAGGAGCTGCAGCAATTCTTCGATGAGCGACTTTACTACCTGCCGGGTGATTTCACCACCGCCGAGACATTCGGCAAGCTGCACACCCGTATCGAAACGATCAGCAAGCAACACAATACCCAAGGGAACGCATTCTTCTACCTGGCGACGGCTCCCAGCTTTTTCGGGCCCATCGTCCACTCGCTCGGCGATGCCGGCTTCACCAAGGAAAACGAGAATGTCTGGCGGAGGGTGATTATCGAAAAGCCATTCGGTCGGGATCTCACCACGGCCCAGACGCTGAATACCGACATTCAGAGCGTGTTGTCGGAGGATCAGATTTATCGGATCGATCATTACCTGGGTAAGGAAACAGTCCAGAATATCGCCGTCCTCCGGTTCGCCAACGGCATGTTCCAGCCCGCCTGGAGCAATCTCTTCATCGATCATGTTCAGATCTCAGTGACCGAAACCTTGGGAGTCGAGCAGCGTGGAGGTTACTACGATCAAGCAGGGGCCCTGCGTGACATGATGCCCAATCATATCTTTCAGTTGCTCACGCTCGTTGGCATGGAAATGCCACTCTCCTTCGGGCCTGAAGACATGCGCAACGAACAGGTGAAGATATTGCATGCGATACATCCACCAAAACCGGGTGATGTCGCGCGCGAAGTGGTTCGCGGGCAGTACGCGGCGGGCAGTCTCGACGGAGAACCGCGCGCAGCATACCGCGCTGAGGAGGCGGTCGACAAAAAATCGATGACCGAGACTTTCGTCGCGCTGAAGCTGCACATTGAAAATCAACGTTGGGCGGGAGTTCCTTTTTACCTGCGGACCGGGAAGCGGCTGACCAAGCGGCTCACCGAAGTCGTGATCGAGTTCAAAAAACCGCCCTTTACTCCCTTCCGGGAGACCGCCGTCGATACGCTTGAGCCGAATCAGTTGATCATCCGGATTCAGCCGCACGAGGGAATCTCGATGCGGTTCGGCACCAAGGTGCCTGGGACCCTGCTGAAGATGGACGCGGTTGACATGGATTTCTTCTATGCCGATCATTTCGGGCGGGCACCCGCGACCGGTTACGACCGCTTGCTCTACGACTGCCTGCGGGGAGAAGCGACGCTGTTCCGCCGCGCCGACATGGTCGAAGCGGGCTGGCGGGCCGTAGAAACCGTGCAGCAGACCTGGGCGGCTGACGACCAGTCCTTGTGCAGCTATCCAGCCGGAAGCTGGGGACCTGCAGAAGCGGATGAGCTGCTTGCCCGCGACGGGCGGCATTGGAGAATTTACGAATAATTGAATTTCCAGACACTTCAAGTGGCGTGGCCGGGGTGAACTCGGCTCGGCTTCCCAAAGACAAGGAAGAAACATCATGACTACCCCCGCGGTCGTTCGCGCAGAGGATGCCGAAGGGGTCTGTGAGCAGGCCGCGCAAGAGTTTTTGCGGCTGGCCGAGGAGTCGGTTGCCGCCCGGGGCCGTTTTGCGGTTGCCCTTTCGGGTGGATCGACACCACGGGCCCTTTACCAGCTACTGAGCGGGCAACCGAACCGCGGGCGGGTCGACTGGTCGAGCGTCGAATTTTTTTGGGGGGACGAACGGAGCGTGCCGCCCGACGATGAAGCATCGAATTTTCGCATGGTCAGGGAGGCGATGCTGCAGACGCTTGCGGTTTCGGAGGCACAGATCCACCGCATGGAGGCGGAGCGCGAAGATTTTGATGCCGCCGCCCGTGAGTACCAGGAGACGATCGCCCGCGTCCTGCAGGTTTCGGCCACGGGTCCACCGCCACCGCTCGACCTGGTCTTGTTGGGCATCGGCCCGGACGGCCACACGGCATCGCTTTTCCCGCAAACAAAGGCCCTGGACGAGACGACCCGATGGGTCGTTCCCAACGAGGTGCCGCAGCTGAATACCCGGCGCATGACACTGACCGTGCCGATGATCAATGCCGCGCGATCGGTGATTTTCCTGGTTGCCGGCGAGAAAAAAGCCAGCCTCCTCGCGGAGGTGCTTTATGGTCCGAGCCAGCCTGACCAGCTCCCTTCCCAACTGGTCGCACCGGTCAGCGGCAGGCTCACATGGCTGGTCGATGAGGCGGCATCCCGTAAATTGCCCGCTTCCATCAGCAAATTACCCGCTTCCATCAGCAAATAAATAGAGACGCATGACAAACCGCCCAAAGGTCAAGCTGGCGCCCTCGATTCTGGCAGCCGATTTTTCGCATCTGGCCAGCCAGGTCAAGGAGGCAGAAGCCGCAGGCGCCGATCGGATTCACGTCGACGTGATGGACGGTCATTTTGTGCCCAATATCAGTATCGGTCCGCCGGTGATCGAATCGTTGCGGCCCATCACTGAACTGCCGCTTGAGACACACCTGATGATTTCCGAACCGAATCGCTACCTGGAGGCCTTTGCCGAGGCGGGCAGCGACTCGCTCTTGGTACACGTCGAGGGGGCTTTGCACCTGCATCGTACGGTGCACCACATCAAAAGCCTTGGGAAGGGAGCGGGGGTCGTGCTCAACCCGGCGACGCCCGCAGCGGCCATCAGTGAGATTCTTCCCGACGTGGACCAGGTGTTGGTGATGACCGTAAACCCGGGCTTTGGCGGCCAGAAATTCATCCCGAGCACCCTTGCTAAAATTGCCCAGTTGCGGGAGATGATTGAGAGTAGCGGTCGGCTAATCGAATTGTCGGTCGACGGGGGGATTGATTGCGATTCGGCACCGCGAGTGGTTGCTGCGGGGGCACGCGTGCTGGTTGCCGGTTCGTCGATTTTTCGAGTCCAGGAGGGCGTTGCGGTGGCGATGGCCTCTCTGCTAAGTGCGGCGGTCGGGGACTGACCGGCGCACTGTCGTGGGGTGAGGCCACGTACGGGAGAAGCGAAATTATGAGCAAAGCGGATGTGGTCTTTTTCTTTGACGTGGATAACACGCTCCTGGACAACGATCGTGTGGCGGTCGATCTGAAAGCCTACCTGACGAGAACGGTTGGTGCCGTTGCCGAACAGCGGTATTGGGCGCTGTTTGAAGAGGTTCGTCAAGAACTCGGCTATGCCGATTATCTCGGCGCCCTGCAGAAGTATCGTGTGGAGAATCCACGCGATACCCATCTATTGAATATCTCTTCCTACCTGCTCAACTACCCCTTCGGCGATCGTCTTTACCCCCATGCCCTGGAGGTGGTGGCCCACGTTCAGCAGTGGGGTACGGCGGCCATCCTTTCGGACGGGGATGTGGTCTTTCAGCCCCACAAGATCGAGTGTGCGGGGATCGGTGCGGCGGTCGAGGAGCATGTCCTGGTATATATCCACAAAGAAGAAGAAGTCGCAGACGTCGAGCACCGCTACCCGGCAAAGCACTACGTGCTGGTTGACGATAAGCTATGGATTCTTGCATCGATGAAAGAGGCCTGGGGTTCACGGCTGACGACCGTGTTTCCCAACCAGGGTCACTACGCCCTGGATCCCGAGACGCTGAAGAAATATCCACCCGCCGACCTGCACATCGAGCGGATTGGAGATCTTTTGGAATTTGATTTCGAGACGCTAATGGCGGCAGCGAACGGTCCGTAACCGCGTAGCACGTGGCTAACCCCAGTGGCAAGTCCGTCCACGGGTTTGAGGAAAATCAGGGATTCTGATCTTATGGCGAATCGCAAAAAAGGATCGCGAGTTGCTTTTGTCTCCACACGCATTTCGGGAACCGACGGGGTGTCGCTTGAGATCGACAAGTGGGCAACGGTACTTGAACGGATGGGCGTCGAGTGTTTCTACATTACCGGGCAGTCGGATCGCCCCGCCGATCGAACGGCACTGATCGAGGAGGCCTCCTTCAACCACCCCGATATTCTGGATATTTCCGAGCAGGCCTTCCATACCGAGATTCGCTCGGAACATTTGACAAACGAAATCAAGCGCATGACGAGGGTCATTCGCGACAAACTCAATCGGGCGATCCGGGATTTTCGCATAGGTGGAATCATTCCAGAGAATGCCCTTGCGATTCCGATGAACATCCCGCTCGGTATCGCGATTGTGGAATGTATCCAGGAGATGGCGATCGGTTGCATGGCTCACCATCACGATTTCTACTGGGAACGGGACCGCTTCCGGGTGAATTCTGTCAAGGATCTGCTCCGTTACGCCTTCCCACCCGCGCTGCCCCAGATCCAGCACGTGGTGATCAACAGTCTCCAGGAAGAAGAGTTCAGTCGCCGCACGGGGCTCTCTTGTCGGATCATTCCCAATGTCATGGATTTTGCCAACCCTCCACCACCTGCCGATGAATACGCCTTGCAGTTCCGCGATGCAATCGGCCTGGAGGAAGGGGACCTGATGATCCTGCAGCCAACCCGGGTGGTGGCCCGCAAGGGGATTGAACACGCGATCGAACTGGTGAGTCGGCTCGGCTTGCCGTACGCGAAACTGATTATCAGCCATGGCTCGGGCGACGAGGGGAACGTCTACCTGGACCGCATCCTGGAATACGCGGAAATTATGGGGATCGAACTCCTCATGGCAGGATCCTGGATCAGTGAAAATCGGGAGACCGGGCCGGACGGCAAGCCGAGGTTCACTTTAAGCGATCTTCTTGCACAGGCCGACCTGGTGACCTACCCGTCGGAATACGAGGGATTCGGCAATGCATTTCTGGAAGCGATCTATCATCGCCGCCCGGTTGTCTGCAACCGTTACCTGATTTACCGCACAGACATCGAGCCGTGCGGATTTCGTACGATTACGTTCGACGGATTTCTCAGCCACGAAACGGTCGAGCAGACCCACCATGTGCTGCACGATACCGCGTTCCGCGAGGAGATGGTCGATCACAATTACCGCGTCGCACACGAGTTCTTCAGCTATGAGGTCCTCGAAGCAGAACTGCGATTGATCATCGAACGGCCACAGAATATTTATCGACTACTTGGCCGCGGCATGACCTACGGCAACGCACCCCCGCAAGAGTAAAGGTTGGTGCTGCCAGCCCGGTCCGGTCAGGCGATCGTAACGTCCCGGTCGAGATAGACGTCCTGGATGGCGCCGAGCAATTCGACTCCGTCGGCCAGCGGCTTTTGGAACGCCTTGCGTCCGCTGATCAGCCCAATCCCTCCGGCCCGCTTGTTGATCACGGCGGTACGCACAGCGTCGGCCAGATCGCTCGCTCCCGAAGGACCTCCCGAGTTGATCAGCCCCATGCGGCCCATGTAGCAGTTGGCTACCTGATAACGGCAGAGGTCAATCGGATTGTCGGAGGTCAGCTTTTCGTAGACCAGTGGCGAAGTCTTGCCAAAACCAATCGCCGTGTAGCCACCGTTGTTGGTCGGCAACTTCTGCTTGATAATGTCGGCCTGGATCGTCACACCGAGGTGATTGGCCTGGCCGGTGAGATCCGCTGCGGCATGGTAATCGGTGCCGTCCTTTTTGAATCCGTCGTTTCGCAGGTAGCACCAGAGGATGGTTGCCAGTCCAAGGTTGTGCGCGTGCTCGAAGGCCTCGGTAACTTCCACAATTTGCCGGTCCGATTCCTCGGAGCCGAAATAGATCGTGGCGCCCACGGCCGCCGCGCCCATATCGTAAGCCCGGTCAACACTTCCGAAGCAGATTTGTTCAAAGTGATTGGGATAGGTGAGCAACTCGTTGTGGTTGATTTTCGCCACGAAGGGAATTTTATGGGCATAACGGCGGGCCACGGCACCCAGGACGCCCAATGTCGAGGCCACCGCGTTGCAACCCCCTTCGATGGCCAGTTTGACGATGTTCACCGGATCGAAGTAATCCGGGTTGGGGGCGAACGACGCGCCCGCCGAGTGTTCAATGCCCTGATCGACCGGCAGGATCGAGAGATAACCCGTGCCGGCCAACCGCCCGGAGCGCAGGATCCACTCCAGGTTGCCCAGCACGCGGGGATTGCGGTCGCTGTCGGCGAAGACGCGATCCACAAAGTCCGGGCCTGGCAAGTGCAGTCGGCTGCTGGGAATGGTTTTGCACTCGTGTCCGAGCAGGTTGTCTGCGTCGTCGCCGAGATGGCTGCGAATTTGGTCAAACATATTGATTTTCCTCTGGCAAGATATTTTTTGATGGTAACGGTGGCCCCCGCTCGGGAATCAAAACGGGCAGCGTACCATATATTCGAGCTGGCGCTTAGTCTGCCTGGCACGGGCTCTTATGGCCCTCGCGGGCCTGTTGGCTCGCCGCCCCCCCGGTGTGCTGTGTCAAATGGCAGCGGATGGCCGCCACGGCACGCATCATCAGCGAGTTGAGTTCGGGATCGAGTGGCAGCGGCTGGGACGAGACCTTGGCGATCACAATCGCGTTGGCCTGGTCCACGAACAAGTTTTGTCCATGGATGCCCAATCCGAACAGCAGCGGGGCAGCGTCATCCAAGACGTACCATTGGGAACGGTAGCGGATTGGCAAGCCAGGGAAGTATTCCACAAACGAACCCTCGGCCCATGCTTGGGCACTGCCAGTGTGCAACATGTCTTCGATCCAAAAGGTGGGGATGATTTGACGGTTGCCACGCTGACCATCCTGAATTAATAGCTGACCCAAGCGAGCCAGATCGCGAACGGTAACGCAAATTCCACCCGCCGGTCGAGGAGCGCCCAGCCGATCTACCGTGATGTAGGCGTTCCGCTCGGCGCCCAAGGGCTGCCAGAGATACTGACTCAACAATTCGTTAAATCGTTGCCCAGCGGCCCGCTCGATGATCCATGCCAACAGATCCGTGTTGGGCGAGACATAGTGGAACCGCTGGCCATGTTTCCCGTCCGCGGCGGTCAGGGCTTGATAAAACGAACGCAAGTCCGACACAGCCTCTCCTTGCTCCAGCGGGTCCCAATTGGTTGCCTTGCGGTATTCAACAAGGGGACCCGAGGTTGCCAGATAGTCTTCGTTGAACTGTACCCCCGCTCTCATGTCGAGTAAGTGTTGCACCATCGAGCCCGCATAAGCCGTCTTTGCCAACTCGGGAACGTAGTCCGTCACCTGGCCAGCGGGATCGATCACACCCTGCCCAGCCAGAATTCCAGACAGCAGGCCCAGCAGAGATTTTGATACCGACATGAGAATGTGCGGTGTGTACTCCGTGAGACCGTTTGCATAGGTTTCATAAATCAAATTTCCTTGATGGAGAATCACCAACCCGTCAGAATGCGTTTGCTCCAGGAACTCATGCCAGGAGAGTTGCTGGTCACCGACTCCGGGGATACGGAGTTCCGTCATTTCTTGGGCAATGGTATTCAGTTGCCAGACAGCTTCTGGATCGTTGGCAATGTTTGCAGAGGGAACGATTTCTCGCACATGATGAAAGGCCCACTTGTTGAATGGTGGGGTGCGCCAATTGGCAAACGTAACTTGCTGCTTCAGGTCAGGTGGGAACCCGTTCATTAAATCGACCATTGTGCTGATCTCCATTCGATCCTGGACCCGAGCCGCGGAAAGAGCCCGGTTTTTTCAATTGAAGAGGGACTTGCCGCGCCGTCGGCACAACATACACCCAAGCGGAGCAGTATGTCAGCGGCAACCGCCAATGCTACCGCTCTCATTCCACGACAACGATTGCGCCATCGCAGTAGACCGAATGCCCGACCGGCGGATTCGCATAAATCGCCAGCCATATATTACCGGTGGCCGACTCTCGAATCGTCTTCTTGGTCGCGTTGAAGGACCATCCGTCTTCAGCCTCAAAGAACGTCACAAACTTTGAAGCATCGTCCTGCTTGGCTTCGGCGGCATCATCGAAGTCCATGATTTTAGGCCGACCGGCTTCCTTCAAGTTCGCCATCTTAAAGGCCGGCTTTGTCCAGATTCCCAGAGCAAGCGTTTTGCCTCGATATTCTTCCGCCGGAAGCACGGCCATCACGCCGACACTCCCGTCGCCACTTTTGGTCCTCGTTATTTTGATCGCAAAACTCCCGTCTCGACAGAAATCACCGTCGCGAGAGAGCGTTAACTCCCGTGCTGAGACTGGCTCCCAGCCGTTGGGGATATCCCCGTCCTTGCCGCTGTTCCACTGCTCGAAACTGCCGTTGGCAAGAATATTTTGAGCCTTGTCAAAATCCTCCGGCGTAATCGTCTTCTGATATCGGGGAGGTTCGAGCCCACGAACACGTGCCGTTGACCAGTCCAGATCGTGCGATTCTTTCCCTTTGGCGAGTGCATCCAGGTAGACCTGCGGGACCCTCTCGTGGGGGCACTGCGGACAGAGCATACTGCCCGGGAACTGCATTTGGAAGCGTTGATTCTCTCCCCACAGGTCGGGATTCCACCAGAGCTGCGGGTGCAATACGAACAGCCAGACGTATTTGTCGGACGTGGTGTACGCATTGTAGACGGCGTATTCCAATTCATCGGGTGTGCGATAATTCAGATGGAATTTCTTGGGATCATCAGAGTACCAGCCCTTCTCCGGTCGCCGGTCGATCCAGAGGCCCATACCGTATTGAAGGTGTTTCTTGTAAAGTTCCGGCACGGTGCTAGCTCGAGTCCCCTTCTCCTGAGCATACTTCCGTATCCGCGCGAAAGTTTTGTGCTGGATCGCCGAATACCCGTCTTCCAGACCATCGATCAGCGTCGCCTTCCCGACCTTTTCCAGCATCCCATCAAAGAACGAAGAAAACAGCTCCAGGGTTTGTCCTCCGTATGTATTCGGGATGATGATGATCGTGATGTCCGGATAGGCCGCCGTGATCGCGGTCATGAATTCACGGCCTCGCTGGCGCACTTGTGCAGCGGTGTCCTCGAAGCTTGCTGCAGGTACGTTGGATTTTTCGCAACGGCGTTTGTAGGTCGTGTAGGAGAACGGTTTTCCCCAAACGCCTTCACCTGCGCTGTACTGTTCGCAGTCGAGGAGCAGACCTTTGAATTTTGCCTCCTTCGCAATAGACGCTAAGAGGGCTGCATTGTTAGCAATGATGTTCCAATTGGTGTCGAACCAGCCAGGGGGGGTCGCCTCCGTATCCCCTGGATGTGCAACAGACATCATAACGATGAAATTGTCCGTCAGGCGGCCAAAGTTTGTGGCTGCTAGATTCGCAATTGCTTTTGTGCAGTCGCTCCGCTCATACCGCGCACCTCCCCACCAACCGCTGAAGTGGCCGTATGGATATCCCCGGAACACCTCTCCTAGTTTGTATGCAGCTCGATCCGGGCGAACATTGATCACCATACCGTCGTATGGCAATTGCTGGAACTTCTCAGCATGATCACAAAGGTATCCGGTAGTCACGACATCCGCCGCCCATGCGATCAGCTTCTTGTCCTGGGAAACTGGCGGCCCGTGTTCCGCACGAGCCTCGAGACATAATCCAACGAGGCAGAGCGATGCCAGGACAAAACCGCGGAAATTTGACATTGGGTTATCTCCTCATCTCAAAAAATTAGATCGCCGCCCGTTACCCATATCAGTAATACTGGCTGGACTGCAATCGATGCAGATCAAGTATGTCTTGTCGAGCTTGTCCAGGACTGCGTTCGAGTTGTCCAGAGTTTGATAGACGCGAATTTCACCAACCTGCCCCAGCAGTTCATGCACATCGGTCTTTTCAAAGCCATAGAACTGGTGCAGGTGGATGACCAGGTAAACTCCTCGACAATTTTACCAGATATCCTGCTTGCAATATTCAATTTGCCCGTTACCGGTGATCTTTTCTGATCGCCACAGACCTTGTCTTCCTTTTGCCGCAGGCGAATGCCCAACCACCCACGTACCGACTGCGTCGCTGGCTTGCCGCGGTGCAGTTCCTGACGAAGGTGGACGGCTCTGCGTGAAATTCCGCCCCTCAAAACCCCCATGACGATGAATTTTTCTTCAGTCGATTGCAGCGTGAATCCCAGTCGGATTCTACCGTGTGGTCAGAGATCTCGGGCCGGATCTTACATTGATGGCAGGGCGGGTATTCATCGAGACCGTTTTTCAGGGCGTGTTCAACAACGTCGTGGCAATCGGATAAACGAAACAGCGTGACGTCAGCGTTGCCGATCCGGCATTTTGTTTCGAGACCGCGGACCTCCATCTCTTTACCATACCTGGCGCTGTCATTGATTGGACATTTCCCCGCGCGCCACCCCCAGCTCCGGGCCGCGACCATTTTGCCGTTTGGCAGCTTCACAGGATGTTCACTGGTACGGATCCCATTGCACGGTGATTCCAAGAGGGTCTCAACCACGTGATGAAAGGTGTTGGCCTGGTAGTCGACACCCAGCAGCAGCCCATAGCCACCGTCGGTGTGCAACATATCCAGGGGCGAGCCCGCGCCCATGGTCCGCACGCGATGATGGTGACGTGTATAGTCGTGCGCCTTATGACCCCAAACTGCAAAGGAATGGGTTGGGTGCCAACTGCGATAGACCTTGGGCATCCGCCAGAAGGTCTCTGGTATTGTGCCATTTTCGGTTTTTGTTTCTGTTGGATCAAAGTAGCCGGCTTCGCCTGGACGAAAGATGACGCCATGGTTAAAGGATGGCATCATCAATGTACCCTTCGTTGTCAGCACTTCTTGCAGCGTCTGGATGACCGTAGTGGCGCCACCGACCACGTGTCCCAGGCGACTCATTGCGGAATGGACTATCACTCGATCACCGGCCTTCAGGCCCAGGTCGCGAAAGGCTTTGACGAGATCGGATTTTCTGATCTCGTAGTTTACGTATCTCAATTCCTCGTGCGCATCGAAGTAGTCGATCACTCGCTTGATAGCGATGTCCTTACCAAGCTCGATTGAAATGCGGTCACGGATTTCGTTCAGCGTGCGCAACCCGTTGGCCCAATACAAAGCCCATGATGGCAGTCGGCATTCTTTAATACGGTTACTCAGATCTTTTTCAATATTATCGTGCATCGGTACGACGGGCACGCCGCGGGCCGGTATACGGGTGGCTGCATCCTTGTGAACCGCAGGTTGGTGAGATTTTTTTCCTGCCAGTTCACGGACCTCGTCGGCGCAGGCACTGGTGACCTTTGCCAACTCCGTACCGGGTGTGGGATAGAGCCATTTGCTCAACTGTTTCATGGACGATTGATGTTGCTCGAGAAGATAGGTTTTCTGGATGCCGCTGGATTTCCCCTTGACCTTTTTGAGCTGGCCTTTGATGCGATTCGTCTCGCGTTGGGCGCAGGCCTTGAGCTGTGTGGTGTCGATGTTGGCCAGGTAATAGATATACCCCGCTATGGCGGCAGTGATCGTACGCATGCCGTCGGGACTCAATTCATCAGTGGTGTCTCCGGAGCTGTGGTAGGAGTGATAGGACTGTGTCGGTGTTCGGAAATAGGTCGTCACCCAGGGGCAGGGGAATCCGAATTTCGGATCGCCGATATCCGTATCGTTCGTCTCCACGAATGGACGGTCGTAAAGACGGTATCCCGCAGAATCGATTCTAAGCGCAGACTGCAGCATGGCTTTACCGATCGGGTTGACGAATTGCGCTGACATGGGGATGGTTGCATGCCATTGCAGGCGGCCGCCGTTTACCTCCGCTGCTTGCCCAATGGTGTCGATGACCAGGCCGCCGACCAGGCGGTTTGTAGAACTGCGGTGTTCAAGGTAATGGAAGAAACTGTAACACTCATAGCCGTTTAGCAGGCGTATGGTGCGTTTGGGCCGTTCAAGGTCGCCACGCCCAATGAGCTTTTCGATGACCCGTGCGATTTCAACGGTCGCAGCGACGCCCGAGGCATTGTCTGCCGCACCAGGTTCGGACGAATGAGCCAGGATCCAGAGCTCCTGATCGGCGTACTCGGTTCCCCGGATCACACCGCTGACCAGGTCGTGCGATCCCATATAGGTGTGGATATCAGCCGTGATTCGAGCCCTCATGCGAGCTTGTTGCTTCGCCAGCTTACGGACGTATTCCCCTTGATTGCCGGAAAGGGAGAGCCGCGTCAACGGAACTGGCCGTTCGGTCAATGATACGCTTCCCCATCCCAGCGCCACCCAGCGGACGGCATCCGGCATACCATACACCGGCTTGTCGTTGAGCAAGGCACGAGCGCCTTTGGATGTCAGGACCCGATAAAGGCCTGGGAACTCAACCCGGGTTAGCACAAAGTTTCCATTGAGGCGATCACGGGAACACGACTCAATCTCTTTCCGGCTGTTGAGTACAATGATTTCGCCCTCGATGCCTTCCGGCGGCGTGCCCATGGACCAGGTGCCGACGTGAAACGGGTTCTTGTGATAATCAAGAAGGCGTTCCTTGACCGGTGTAATTAGATCCAACGTACCGGAACGAATATCTTGCGCCTCGGCAACCACCCAACGGCCATTGCCAACCTGACCGCCGGTGGGTATGGGATAAACGTTTACCTTGGCTCCTGCTTTGGCGTACTCTTTCTGCAGGTAGGCTGAGGTCTGTTTGAATTTGTCAAAGGAAACCCAGCGATCCGTTCGATTGATCGCAGCGGTTGTTCGAATCAATCGGCTGCCGCTGGTATGTTGATGCAAAAGCGAGACCAATGCATCGCATTCTTTCTTCAAGGAGGTCATTTAACTTTTCCAAAATGGATCGCGATGATCTGCCATAGACGAAGAGAATATCAAGCTGACAGGGATCTTAATCCCTCTGGGGCTGTCCCGCAACGTTTTGGCACGGCTTCTGGGAGTTGCTTGTGGGGCGAAAATGATTGTTGACTCTTTGGTGAAGTGAGACCGATTGTGGATCGGTGGCACTGGTAGAAGCGTGGGGGCTGGCCGGCGCATCTTCTCAAATTGAAGGACGGCCGGATTCCCTGTACCTGTGGCTACCGCTGTTAACCTTGCGCCGCGCGGGCTTGCATCAGCCGGAACGGGGAAAAACCCGGCGATCCAAAATCGGAGTTCGCTTCGTCGCCGGGACCTTCTGTCGGCCGTAGACACCCCTTTCCCCGGGCGGGGTGTTGTGATCGGTTCGCACCGGCACCGCCCACGGTCGGCGCCGACACCATTCCCCACGATCGCGTAGCCTTTTATCAAGGTTCAGCTTTCTGTCAGCTCCTGGGACGTGCTATCCTATGACTCGAGGTTGCGTGGCCCACGAGCTTGGTGGCCCGGGGGAGTGTCGCCGCCGAATCAGGCCGATGTGGTCCCCAGGCCCGCTCGCGGGTGAACGTGGTCAAAGGTGTCCGAGAGGACCGATGTTTTCAGCGACCCAACATGAAGCGATTCTGGATCCGCCGCAGTCCATTTGGGGACGGTTCCGGTTTGTTGGCCCCTCGCTGATTATCACGGCGACGCTGGTGGGATCGGGTGAGCTTTTGGCGACGACGACCTTCGGAGCGAAGGTTGGCTTTGCAGCGCTGTGGCTGATTATCGGAACCTGTGTGATCAAGGTTGCACTTCAGGAGGCATTGGGCCGCTATACAATTTCTTCGGGCGATACCACGCTCAAGGCCTTTGCCCGACTGCCTGGCCCGAAGAACTGGGCAATCTGGTTCTGGCTCGTTGTGATTGTTGCCACGTCGGTCCAGCTTGGGGCTATTTCCCGAGTTGTTGGCGAAGCGGTGAAGCTATTCCTGGGACAAAGTGGTGTGGAGGAGTTTTTTTGGGCTCCCGTGATTTGCGCGGTTTGTCTCGCCATACTCTACAACGGCCGATATGCCGTTATCGAAAAAGTTTCAACGTTGCTGGTGAGCCTCTTTTCGATTGCGACGATTTTCTCGGCGGCTGCGCTTCAGCGGACGGCGAACTTCATCACCCTGCCTGATCTCCTTGACGGTTTTCGTTTCCAACTCCCCGAAGCGGGGGTCGGGGTGGCGCTGGGTATTGTTGCCATTGTAGGTCTCAGTTCGTCGGAACTCGTTTACTATGGCTACTGGTGTTTGGAAAAAGGGTATGCGCGGTGGACTGGTCCTGACGACGGTTCCGAGGCCTGGGCAGAGCGGGCACGGGGATGGATTCGCGTGATGCATGTCGATTGCATTCTTGCATTTGTCATATACACGGTCACCACCGTGGCCTTCTATCTCCTCGGGGCAACGGTCCTGCATCGGCAGAACATCGATCCGGGCGAAGGTCTGGCCGTACTCGAAAAACTCTCCCGCATGTACACCGAAACACTTGGCCCCTGGGCATTTTATCTTTTTCTCGGTTCCGCTTTCCTGGTGCTGTTTTCCACGCTGTTTGTTTCGATCGCTTCTTACGCCCGCCTCGTTCCCGATGCGATTTTCATCATTCGCGGTGCGACCGATGTCAAGGACAGCGTGCGGCGTCGATGGGTGCAACGGAGCGTGATTATTTTCTCGATTCTTTTTGCGTTGATGGCCCAGGTTCGCGAGAATCCGGTTCAGCTGGTGGTGATCGGTGTGATCGGACTGGCGCTTTTATTACCCGTGATTTGCTTCGCCGCCGTGTGGTTGCGGTATGCGAAACTTAATCGGCGGATCCGGCCCTCGATCGCCTTGGACCTTTGGCTGTGGACTTCGGCCATGTTAACCGCGCTGATGACGATTTTTTCCCTCTGGAAAGGAGCAGAGAAATACCTGCTTGGGGGGGGCTGACAGGGGTTGGCTCCAAGCCGCGGGTTCGATTCCCCTGAGGCTCAATTGTTTTGAGCGTGCCGGTGTTGCGTTGAACTTGTTTACGGGCAACTCCGCCCGACGTCTTTGCCGGAACTTCCGGCTTTTCAGCAGTCGTGTTGGTACCGCTACGGCGACAGCCAGTTCGATCCAGAATCAGCCATTGATTGAACTAGTACGTTGCGAACCAGTCATGGTCAATGGTGGGGAGCGTGTGTTTTTCGTGCCAGGGGTGACCGTATTGTTCGGAAACATCGTTGAGTTGCTCTAAGCGGGGCAGAACTATCGATTGGAGAAGATCACCTCGCGCGGCCTTGGGAGTCGAGGTAAGTTCGCGCCACAAGGCGCGTCCGGCAAGAAAGCCGGAGCAACCTGCTTCACAAGCAACCTGAAGTTGAGCCTTGAAAATCTCGAACGGGTCACCGCCTGAGAGCAAGGCCCAGGGGCAGGGCGATAAATCATTGAGTTCCTCACAGGCAGATCGCCACTGCGATTCGGAGGTGTCAAAATGCCCGTCGATGGGGAATTGTACTTTTAGCACGTCGGGTTTGAGTGCGCCGAGCCGCCGCACAGACTCGAGCACAATCCGCCGCCGCTGGTGGGCAAACTCCGGTGAGTTGTCTGCCACGCTATCGTCAATCGAGTAGGCAATCGGTTCGAGAAACATGGGAATGTCTTCGCGGTTGCACTCTTCGATGGCCTGTTGGGCGACGCGCTCCTGCCGGGTCGTGAGTTCACCAGCATCCGGGTGGTAGTACAACACCAGTTTTACCCCGCTGGCTCCCAGTCGTTTGATCTGAGTGACCCCCCAGCCGGGCATCGTTATCGTTTCACGTGCCTGGGGAGTTCCCTCGTAAAGCTCTCGCTCAAGCGCCGACAGGAAGCCAATATTCCCAGGCAGGGAACCGGTGGCAACAGCCTGTCCGATACAATACTTGGCATCGAGGATTACTGCCGAAGCGAGGCTACCTGCTTTCCGAAGAATGTCAAGTTTGAAATCCGTGACCTCGTCGTCCGGGATGGCATACGGGTTTTCGGGATCAAGCATCTCGAGCAATACGTCGCGATGATCGATAGCAAGAATTTTGATAATACCACGAGGGCTGGTTGCGGTTTGAAGCCGACGTATTTTTCCGGGAGTCAAGCTGGCCATATCAATGGGGCGTTTCCTGGGGTCTGGAAGGGTTTTGATCGCGAGGGACTGGCCTGGACGCACCGTGTGCCGCGGCGGAGGCAGGGTTGAGCCACTTTGGCTGCGGTAAGGATATCAGGGCTGGAGCCGAAGGTTAAGGGTTGATTGGCGGAATAGGGTATGCCAGGTACAAAATGACCAGGTTTGCAAAGCCTGTCGAGAGGGGCTTATCTCAATTACGCGTTAGCGCGACCGGCCGTATTGATTACCTGGTGAGAGTAGACCACAATTCAGCGCAAGAGGTCGCAGCTGAGAAGACACCCATTAGTCGTGGAGTCCCTTCGATGGAAAGGGGGTTTTGAATTTGAGGACAGAGGGCGAATTTGAGGATACAGGGTGCACCACAACGAAATACCAACAGCAACGTGGTTTGTAAAAACGTGCGATGGCAAAGACTTATTTAATCACCGGTGGTGCTGGAAATCTTGCTTGCCAGCACACGTTTGAGCTGATCGAGCGTGGCCATGCCGTTGTTTTGGCAGATATCGTCGAGGGCCCGACGGCACCGATTGCCGACGGCTGTCAGTATGTGCAGCTCGATGTGACGCGCCGCGATCGACTCTCAGAAGTTCTGGAAAAATTTCGTCCCGACATCCTATTGCACCTTGCATCGCTGCTTTCGGGAGCTTCGGAAGCCAATCGTGAGCTGGCATGGCGGGTCAATATGGATGGTACTTTTGCACTGTTTGAGGAAGCGCTCGCCCATGGTGTGCAAACCGTTTTTTTCCCCAGCTCGCTGGCCGCCTACGGAACGCCACTTCCGAACCCGGTTCCCGAAGATTATCCGCAATGGCCAGTCGGCCTGTATGGTGTCACCAAGGCAGCCATTGAGCGACTTGGTAATTATTACCACACATGTCACGGGCTTGATTTTCGTTCGCTACGACTGCCAATCGTTGTTTCGGCCGGGGCTCCTCCTGGAGCGGCCAGTGCCTATGCTTCGCGCGCCTTTGTCGAAACGGTGAAGGATGGCCATTTCCGGTTTCGGATTCGCCCCCTGGCGAGGCCTTCCCTGATTTATGTGAAGGATGTACTGCGGGCGATGACTCAGCTGGTCGAGGCCTCGCGAGAAAATCTCACCCGCACCGTTTACAATGTGCAGGCACTTTCACCCACCGCCGAGGAAATTGCCACCGCCATCACGGCCCGAATTCCAACTGCCGACATTCGCTTCGAAACCGATCCGAAAATCGCCGACCTGATCGACAGTTGGCCGATTGAGTTTGAGGACCAGGCGGCACGACGCGACTGGGGATGGACCCCACAGTTCGATTTAAATGCGATGGCCGATGATTTTATTGCCCAGTTGCGCGAGCAGGTCGGCTGAAGTGACCAGCCGCATACAACGAAGTACCAACGCGCCCGCGGATGCCTAGTCTCCCGGCTGCAGTAGCTCGTCGAGCGATAACCGCTCGAATACCAGGTGAGCCTGGCTTCCTTCGTAAACAATCCCGACATGGGTATCATCAACGCGGCTAAGGCTTGGGTAGCCAGCGCCGCGGAACTCATCCAGCAAGATGCGATTTTCCTCGGGCCAGGTAACTCCATCGTCAAAACTGACCTGGATCGAGTGATGATCCCGCCCGGTTTGGGAATGCGGGTTGGCGAACAGCAGGACGTAGCGGTCGTGACCGCCCTGTCGAAAATCAAACCGACAGAGGCTGCCGTTACATCCCGGTTCGATGAGGGTCTTGCGATTGGTGACATCGGGAACCCAGGTCTGGCCAAGGTCGCGAGTTGTGGCAACGGTCCGGAACTTGACTCCGTGTTCGGTTCTCATGTTCAACATGATGGATCCATCACCGAGTTGAACCGCCTGGCACTCGCTGTTCCCCACGGATGCCGGCTGGCTGACCGTCCAGTGGGCACCATGATCGTCACTGGTGAGCAGGTTTGAGAATTCCCGCCCCTGGGCATTGCGGCCCTGAGTCGGCATGACCAAGGTACCATCGGCCAGCGCGATCCCCTGCTGAGGTGAAGGTGCGTAAAGGACCCATTCCTTTTCTTTCCAGGCACGGGTCATGTTCTGGGGCTTGGACCAGGTCTGTCCGTCATCGCGACTACGGACCATCAGGAGTTGGGCACTCTTACCGATTTCGAATCCCGGTTCGGAACCGTCGGCGGTCCACTGATGCTTTCCCTCTTTACCAACCATCCAGACAGCGAAACAAAAGATCTCACCGGTAGCCGGATCAACAATGATCCCCGGATCACTGACACCGTTGAGTTCTTGCGGCTTTCCGCCGTAGGTTCCCTGGTCCATGATGATGCGTTGTGGCTCCCAGGTTTGCCCTCCATCGACGCTTCGCAACAAGCCGATGTCGATGTCTTCCTGAAGATCGCGGGACGCGCGTCGCCGCATGTCGTAGACACATAGCAGGGTATTTTGGGGTGTGGTGGCCAGCGCCGGGATGCGATACGTGTGGACTCCGTCGTCGTAGTGCTTGCGGAGTGCGATACCGATCCGCTTTCTCAAGTCACCGGTACGATCGACCGGCTTGATATGGCCGGCGGTGGTGTCGATATCGACACACGTTGCGTCGACCTTGTGGTCCAGGCTGGCGGTTGCCGCCAGGCGGCAGGACAACCAGAAGTGATTTTCACCCTGGTGCAGCCTGGCATGTCCGCGCATGACCACCGTCTGACCGCCCGGTTGCAGGGCGTCTCCAAAGCGCATTGCGGTGCTTAATTTTCCATCCTCTCCCGCGAAAAACAGTTCCAGGGCATCGATGTCGTGATGATCATCGGTACCGCGGAGCGATACGGTCAGCGAGCGAAGCTCGACAAAGGGGGATTCTGCCGAAATTGTGATCTGGAACAAGGCATTGTGTTCATTCCGCACCAGCACGGGGTGTACACGCTGGGTGACCGAGGCCGACAGGTCGGCTGCATCGATCTCTTGAGTCGATAACGGTGAGACCACACTGGCCAGTAAACAGGCGAAAATTGCGACAAGTTTTTTCATGGTGACAACGGGGTATCGTGTTCGTGATGGTTTTCCTCTTGGATTGTAACGTGTTGGTTGGGCGTCCTCCAATGAAAAGATGGTACAAACTGGAGATGGTTCTCACGGTGGCTGGTGCAACCCGAAGCGGGCCTGTCGGTTTAACTGCGAGGCTCAGCGGCACATGGATCGGGGCTTGGTTCAGTCGCCAGTAGCACACGAGTCCGGATTTTTTTCTGAGCGGGCGGAAGATGAGTTGGTTTCCCGTGGGCCTGAACATGACGGCCACTTTGGTCTCGGAACTCAGGTACACGGATATGCCAGCAGAGGCGTCGCAGGTGGGTTTAAAACCAGGTACCTGGCCGCTGACGCTGTGGCGTCACAAAGGGATTGTCAATCAAAGGCAGTTTGACTTACTGAACCTCGCAAGTGATTTCGTTGACGGCGTGATTTGGGGAACTTAAACTGGTTTCTATAAGAACCAATTGGGAGTGTATAAGAACCGATTGGGAGTGTATTGAACAAGCGGATCATTAGCGACAAGACCGGACAAGCATTTCCCAGACGTCAACCCAGCGACAGACAATTTGCAGTAGGAAAGTTAATCGCCATCCAATGTGACACGATGTCAAAACTATACTACCGCGGTCAGCCATTGGACACTTCTCGCCAGGCTTTTGGCCAGTTGCGATCGTCCGGGGATGCCCTGGGCGACTTCGTTGAACTCCGGCGGCGCATTGATGAAGACGGTTATGTCCTCTTGCCCGGACTGCTCGACCTTGACGAAGTGATGGCAGCCAGGCGCGAAGTCCTGGGCCGCATCAGCGCCTTGGGAATGCTCGACACGGACTTGCCGCTCATGGATGGGGTTGTACGGAATGATGCTGATTTTACTTTCGACAATGAACAAGACTTCCACCAGCTGAGCGCCAACAATCCGCCACTGGACAAATTGCTCTATTCGGGGGCAATAATGGATTTTTTCGCGCGATTTCTGGGAGGGCCTGTTCGCCACTTTGACCGGACCTGGATGCGCGTAAAAGGTAACCACGCCGGTACGTCAGGTTGTCTTCTTCTGCGCCGTATGCTATCGACCAGCTTTCCGCACTGCGACATCGTCTACATGGGGCGTGGTACGCAGCGGGTTTTTACGAGTTGGACTCCATTGGGCGATACACCGTTAGAGATGGGGGGGCTGATGATTGCTGAGCGGTCCCATCAGTTGGAGGAAGTCAAAAGCACGTACGGAAAACTCGATGTCGACACTTACTACACCAACTCGGAAGAGGCAGCTGACATCGAATCGGGCAAAAAGTCCTGGTCGGATCAGGTCGACTCGGGGGCTTACTCACAAGACGCGGTGGCGACGCAAAAGCAATTGGACCGACGCTGATTGTCGACCAATTACCAGGCGGGTGACGTGCTGGTGTTCACGCGGTATACGATGCACGCGGGGATGGATAATCAGACCAATCGCCTTTGGATCTCCACGGACACACGGTATCAACTTGCCAGTGAACCTATCGACCAGCGCTGGATTGGAAAGAACCCGATCGGGCACGGTCCTGCCGGAAAAATCGGGATGATCTGTTGAGTGACTGCACGGGATATGATGCTATTGGCATTCACGTCATTCGACTATGCCGTACTGGCCGGGATCCTGCTCTTGATGATTACCGTCGGGGTAGTTGCGCCGACCAGAAGATATTCAAGGACGGGCTAGTTCGCGGTTGCATGCAATGGGACGGGGACCAGCCGCGCACGGACGGTGAAAATTGACTTCGCTCAACGGCTCGCACGTGGAGAGTTCCGGGTTGCCGTTGTCGGCCGGATAATCGTAACGGCAGAGAGTAAATCGCCATGTCTCATCAATCCTCGGATACCCCTCGGTGTGTAGGAAACTCATCCAGGCAAGTCGTCCTTCCACGGACCAGCCAGCATCTGCATCCCGCCCGCCATTGGGCGTACCATTCAAATCGACTTCCGTCTCGTAGCTGTCGTGCTCGACTATCAGCGTCGGGACTGCCACATCTTCTTTCAGCCCAGTTGGCACGTCGGCACGACGCTGAGCGAATGCTTAAAACGATGTCACTTTGATGATCGGTGGGCTCAACTATATGGATTCCGCCTGATTGATGTACTTCAATCGCCGCTTGTGCAGCAGAATATCGTCTCGTAGAGATTCAGCATCCCATCCGCTCGAGCACGCAAGGCCATAGAGGTCCTCGAGAATATGCCGGGTGGAGTCCTCTGTGCTGAGGTCATTCCATTCATAGGGGTCACTGTCGAGATCAAACAGCAGCGGCGGCAGGCCCGGCGCAAAACAGGCTTTCCATCGTCCACGACGAATCATCCGCATCGGCACGCGAGTGCCATCGCAGGCGTAGTCGGAAAAGACAGCTCGTTCAGACCATTCTAGCGCCGGGTTTTCGATCAATGGCACGAGCGAACGTCCGGGCAACTCCTCGAATGCCAGTTCCTGGCCTGCAAGGTCAAGAACCGTACTCATCCAATCGACCATCGACACAGGAGTCTCACACTGGGCGCCCGAATTGGCATGCGCGGGTGGCGCAATCACAAAAGGAATGCGAACACTGTCCTCGTAAAAATTCAGCTTCGACCAGAATCCGTGCTCCCCCATGTTGTCGCCGTGATCTGAAAGATAGATCACCCATGTGTTGTCAGCTGCTCCGACCTGATGCAGGTGAGAAATGAGTCTGCCGATCAATTCATCCATGCAGGTGATCATGCCGTAGTAGCATCGGCGTGCCGTTCGCACTTCATCTTCAGATGCGCCATCGCTGGTCAGTCCCAGCCATTTTCTGTTGTCCTCGAGTTGTGTCGGGATCAGGTCTTCGTAGGTCTGTCCATTGGGAGGAACACGAGGCAGTGGGATGTCCACACCGTCATACCTGTCGTAGTAAGCCTGGCTTATCGCGTACTCGAAGTGCGGTAGATAGAGGCCCACCATAAGGGCCCATGGGCGACTGCTTTGATTCGATACGAGGAAGGACATCTCCTCTATGGCTGCCTCGGAAACGGCACTGTCGAATCGCTCCGCCTCTGTCGGCTCCTGCGTCGGGCCCGCGCTCTTGATCGCTGCGAGCATGACATGGTCATCACCCTGCGGTTCATCCCAGTCGCCGTAGGCCGACGGCGTCAGCATCTCGGCTATGTCGGGATGTGCCCTTCTCTGGAAACCATGCATCTTATCGTTACCGACGAAATGCATACGGCCACTGATCGAGGTGCAATAGCCTGCCTGGCGAAGCACGTGCGCCCATGTCGGCAGGTCCGATCGCAACGGCGTGCCGAGTTCCCACACGCCGTGCTCAGGCGTCAACTGGCCGGTCATGAAACTTGCCCGCGACGGCGTACACATAGGGTAACCGCAGTACGCGTTACGGAAGGAAATCCCGTTCGCCATGAGCTGATCCAGGGCGGGCGTCTGTACGGCCGGATGCCGCATGCCCCCGATCGTATCCGCAGCATGCTGATCGGACATGATTATCAGGAGGTTTGGCTTCTCAAACATGCTAGTCCAGAATCCGACCTGCCTCATCCAACTTCAATGTTGCGGGACCCGAAGAGGCGTTTAAGTATTGTAAGGTATCCTCATCGCTCATCAAAGCTTGTGTGATGAATCGGCTGCAGGCGGTTGTCGGTGTGGAAAAATCGAGGTCCCTACACCTTGACCTTGGTGCTAGCGCGAGGATCACCCTGTGGAACGGTGGATCCATGAAAGGACTGGGAGCTCACTTTTAATGCATTGTCAGCTGCAGTCTTCGCAATAGTCACGTCAGAAAAATGAGCCCGGCGGGGTTCGAACCCACGACCTACGGATTAAAAGTCCGTTGCTCTACCAACTGAGCTACAGGCTCCCACTCGTTCGCCAGAGTCACTTTCACGGAGGCAAGGATTGCTGTCTGCAGCCCGAAGCCCGGTTCTGGCGAGTCCTACAGGATGTATGGGGACGACAGGATTTGAACCTGCACTCCGATAAAGGAACTGGATCCTAAATCCAGCGCGTCTGCCAATTCCGCCACGTCCCCAATTTGGCGTAGGGGTGAAGTATAGTTCCCCTCCCGCCAGTCGGCTAGATGGCCCTGGATCACCTCAGGGAAGGTTGCCGTGACATGGATCATGGTTTGAGGTTCGTGCGGTTGTTGAGTGTCGTTGAGTTTGGTCCGATAACGGAGTCCGGGAGGATAGTGCGGGGTGGGGGAAACTGCCTACGGCCACGGGTGGTTTCAGGAATTCTTGGCGAGTCGACCGCTTCGTCCGTTTCTTGAGCGGGATGGACCCTCTCTCACCTCTACGCCGTGGCGATGGCGCCCCAGGCCACCGGGTCGTATTTTCCGAAACGCCTGTTTTCGTAATTACAGCCGGTTTCAGATGGGCGTCAGTTCCTCTTGTTGCACGCCGGCGAAGCCTGTCGGTGAACCTGT
The DNA here is from genome assembly GCA_963578605.1 of Planctomycetota bacterium. GTDB lineage: Bacteria > Planctomycetota > Planctomycetia > Pirellulales > Lacipirellulaceae > JAKVCB01. The sequence continues at coordinate 51,955 of CAUZEA010000005.1, read as the reverse complement.
TGGCCCGGTGAGTGCAAGGCCGCTCCAGCCGTGGTGGGCCTGGCTGGCCGCTTCCATTTCTTTGAGGTCGTCGAACCAGCCGACGACATACGCCGCGCCGAATGTGTCGCCCGGTTCGGTTGCCCAGCCCCCTATTTCCTGGATCATGCAGATGTATCCTCGCTGGTGGCACCACGCCTCGTACACGTCTGGCGGGTGCAACGTAATGCCGGCCAACCACGGGCCCGGCTTGCCTTGGAGCTTCACCTGGTATGCGCGAATGAAGTGGTTGGACATTTTCTGCTTGCCGCGCTGGTAAAGGTTCTGCTCATGGGGGCCAAAGTCAAAGTCAAATTCCGTGCATGGCAGCATCGCATCCGCGTAACTCAGATAGACGTGTTCAAAATTATCGCCGCGCTGATGGTTGAGATGGCCCGGCATGTCGATACGCAGGAACTGGCTCTTGCATTTGTTGACAGTCGTGACGCGATCGGTGCTGAAGAAGTAACGCGACTTTTCCGGGAACACCAAGAGCTGCTCCCACCGGGAGCCGGCTTTGTAATTGCCATACGGCTTGTGCCACGTGTACCCTTGGCGGAGACTCAAAAAGCCGGCACCTTCGGTGATTTTACATTCGAGTTTCTTCGCCTGCGTGCAAATCTGAGGGCCCTCGACGTAGCGTTTCGGAATCGTTCCATGGGGATTGTAGATATCGGTGTAGTCGGCGGTGTCGCGGTCGTAATGGTATTGTTCTTTCGCAATAGGTTCGCAGGGATCGGCGGGCTCCAGCAGAAAATCGGCAATGCTGAGCCCGTAGCCTAAATCGCGTGCACCCGTTTTCTTATCAACCAACGAACCCGCAGCCACGCCCGACACGTACCCCTTGGTTTGGACTTTCGCATGCAGAGCGTCGGTTTCTATCGAGATGATTCCGTCTTTGATCGAATGCTTGATCATCGTAGGATGATTCCTGAAGAACCGACGGGCGTTTTACTACGTGCATCTTGCTTGTTTTGATGAGTACAGGTGAGCATAAGATCGCTTGGAACAGGTGTCAAATCTCGGCCTGGCGACCAATGGTCGGTGCCCTGTCGCGTTGGCTGGCCGGGATGGCACCCAAGCGGGATCATTGGCCATCGGGCACGGCAACTGACGGTACGTGTCACCCGATCGGGCCGCCAGTTTCGATCAAGGTCGTAAAGATGGGTTTGTGTTAATAACCGTGTTATACTGCATGGATGATGGTTTGCACCCGTTCCTGGCTCAATAGGTTTTGACGAACGGGAGGTCTTCGTGCGCTGGTTAGTCGTCATTTTTTTCAGCCTGTTGTGGCTATCGGCGGTAGCGGTGCGTGCTGAACCGCCGGCTGATGAAAAGGCGCTCGAATTCTTTGAGAACAGGATACGCCCGGTACTGGTGGAACACTGCTACGCGTGCCATTCGGCAGAGGCACAGAAAGCGGGCAAGCTAAAGGGCGAATTGCAACTCGACACCCGGGCCGGCATCCGCAAAGGTGGTGAAACCGGTCCGGCGGTGGTGCCAGGCGATATCGAGTCCAGCCAGCTGGTCGAAGCGATTCGCTATGAAGGCCTCGAGATGCCGCCCAAGGGCAAATTGTCCGACCACATTGTAGCCGACTTCGTGAAATGGATTCAAGCCGGCTCACCAGATCCCAGGGATGGCGTGAGCTCGACGCCCACATTGAGCAAGGGTATCGATTTGGAAGCGGGCCGTCGTCACTGGGCCTTCCAGCTGCCGACCATGCCACGCATTCCCTCTGTACAGAATGGTGCGTGGCCCCTGGGCGACATTGACCGCTTTATTCTGTTCCGATTGGAAGCAGCGGGGCTGGATCCCGCGGTTGAGGCAGATCGCTACACCCTGCTGCGACGCCTCTGCTTTGACTTGACCGGCCTGCCACCTTCACCGGGGGAGATCGAAGCGTTTGTCAAAGCCGAATCACCGCAGGCGTACGAAGTGCTGGTCGATCGGCTGATCACCTCGCCGGCCTTTGGCGACCGCTGGGGCCGGCACTGGCTCGACCTGACCCAATACGCCGACACGATCGGACTCGATGGAAATTTGCCGGACAAGAACGCCTGGCGGTATCGCGATTATGTCATTGCCTCCTTCAATGAGGACAAGCCGTTTGATCAGTTTGTGCGGGAGCAGATTGCCGGTGACTTGTTGACTGCTGAAAACGACCAGAGTCGCGCTGCGCAAATTGTGGCAACCGCCTTTCTTGCCCAGGGGCCGATTCAAGAGCAGAACATGTTCAAGGAACAGCTTCGCTGGGACATTATCGACAACCAGGTTGGCAAAGTGGGACAGGTTTTCTTGGGTCTGACGATGCAGTGCGCGCGGTGTCACGATCACAAGTTCGATCCCGTATCGCAGGATGACTATTATGCGATGGCGGGCATTTTCCAAAACCTGCAGGTGATTGACGGGTTTCTGGGGAAATCGAAAACGCGCAGCGCCACGGTCCGCGTGCCGCTGCCAGAGTCTGCCGCCCAGCGGGCGACGTACCAGCAGGCGATGGCCGTGTACGAGGTTCGCCAGGCAGAGCTCGAAAGCGAAATTACCAGGTACAAGGAAGAAATCGCCGAACTCGATCGGCGTTTAAGCGAGCTTCGCTCCGCGGGAACCTCACAGGATGTCGAATCCGAATTGGCTGAACTTGACCAGCAGCAAACGTCCGCCACGGGGAAACTCGAGTCGGCCGAAAGCACCTGGAAAGATCACTGCAAAGCCAACGCTCCGGAACACCCTTACATCTTTGGCGCCAAAGATGTCACTGCAACCAACGCGCAAATCAGGATCCGCGGTAATGCCCATCAGCTCGGCAGGGAGGTTCCACGTGGTTTCCTCCAGGTGTTGCTGCCAGAAGGTCCCTTACAAATTCCTGAACAGATGGGTGGTCGACTGGAACTGGCTCAGGTAATGACCGATCCAAACTCCGTAACGGGTCCACTGACGGCGCGGGTTGTCGTCAACCGCATTTGGCACCACGTTTTCGGCACCGGGATCGTCCCGTCGGTCGACAACTTCGGCATCCGTGGCGAGAAGCCGTCTCATCCGGAACTACTCGATTTCCTCGCCCTCGGGTTCATGGAGCAGGGCTGGTCGGTCAAAACCGTGGTTCGCCAATTGGTCTTGAGCCGCACGTACCGCATGGCCAGTCTGCATGACGAACGGTCTCATCAGGCGGATCCCACCAATCAACTGTTGTGGCGGATGAATCGCCGCCGACTGGAAGCCGAAGCGATCCGCGACACGATCCTGTTGGTCAGCGGCCAGCTTGATCCGGGTCGAGGTGGATCGTCACTGCCGCTGGCGAGTTGGATTTCCGGGCCGATCGAGGAGTTTGTCAGCCTGGAAGGGAAGCTGCTCCCGTCGCCACACGTCGCCAACCGTCGTACGGTGTATTGGCCGATCTACCGCATCCGGCTTCCGTGGACGGATGGGCTGATGCTCTTCGATGCCGCATTGTCCTCGGTCATCACGGGTGCCCGTCCGCAGACGATTGCTCCCACGCAGTCATTGTATTTGATGAACTCGCCATTCTTGATCGAGCAGGGAAAAATAACCGCTCGGCGGCTAGCGCAGCAGCACGAAACTTCCGGCGAAGATCGTGTCCGCAGCCTGTATCTGCTGGCACTGAGTCGCCCCGCCAGTGACGAAGAAATTCGCGGGACACTCGAAACACTGGCTCGGTTAACCACGCAGGGTGTGGCTGATGAAGAGGCGTGGGGCATGTTGTGCCACGCCGTATTTGCTTCGAACGAATTTTTAATGAGGTTTTAACTTGGTAGATCGCACCGGTACTCCCATCGAGTACAATACGTGTGTACCGGTTACAGCTTGAGTGTTTAAACTGACTGTCATGAACCGTCACTCCTATTCTCGCCGTCACTTCCTGCGCAGCTCTGCCTGCGGTTTTGGCTCGGTTGCGCTGGCGGCGCTGCTGAACGAACAACAGGTCGCCGCGAATTCTCTGGCGGTACGGTCCCCGCATTTTAAGCCCCGGGTGAAGCATGTCATTTTCTTGTTCATGGCGGGTGGCCCTTCGCAGATCGACCTGTTCCAGTACAAGCCTCGGCTGGTCAAGGAGCACGGTGGGCCAATTCCGTTTGCGCGCCCCGAGGGCATGACCGCCGACGGCATGCAGAACAGCAAGTTGCTTCAGCCGGTGGCCGGTATCAGCCGCCACGGTGATTCGGGTATGTGGTGGAGCGAACTGATGCCGCATACCGGGGCACTCGTCGACGACATTTGCCTGCTCAACGGCATGTATACCGACAACCCGGCGCATGCGCCAGCCACGCTGCAGGTGAACACCGGTTACACCCAGGGTGAGCATCCCTCGATGGGTGCATGGGTCAGTTACGGGTTAGGCACCCGGAATCGTAATTTGCCCAGCTTTATTACCATCAACCCGATCATGGGTAGTATCGGCGGACCGCAGTTGTACGCAAGCTCTTATTTGCCGGCCATCCATCAAGGCACGGGAATTCATACGAGCAAGCAGGACCCGGTGCCGACGATCAAATACTTGGGCCGCTCTGACTTGCCTGCTGCGGCGCAGCGGGAACAACTTGCGCTGGTCGAAGCAATGAACAACGACCTGCTCGCCCGCACCAAGGTCGACAGCCAACTAGAAGGCATGATCGAGTCGATGGAACTGGCGTTTCGCATGCAGACAGAGGCTCCCGCTTTGATGGACCTGGCGGGCGAGTCACGGGCGACCGAGCGGCTGTACGGCATTGATGACAAGGCGACCGCAACCTTTGGTCAGCAGTGTTTGTTAGCCCGCAGGTTTGTCGAGGCTGGTGTGCGGTTCGTACAGCTCACGGATGTCGGCTGGGATCACCATAGTTCAATCCGCCAGAGTTTGCGCATCAATTGTCGGGGGGCTGACAAACCGATTGCCGGCTTGATTGCCGATTTGAAGATGCGAGGCTTGCTGGACGAGACACTCATCATTTGGACTGGCGAGTTTGGTCGTACTTCTTTCGATCAAGATACGTCGCTGGGTAAAGACAGTCCGGAAATGTATGGCCGGGGCCACAACCATTTGGGCTATTCTGCCTGGCTTGCCGGCGGTGGCATAAAGGGTGGATTGACGCACGGCGAGACAGACGAATACGGTTTTCGCGCGGTTGACGGCAAGGTGCATTTGCATGACCTGCACGCCACGATGCTTCACCTGCTGGGCCTGGATCACGAGCGGCTCAATTACCGGCACAAGGGCCGCGACTTTCGGCTCACCGATGTCGAAGGCCACGTTGTGCGGGAGATGCTTGCCTAAGGAGCGTATCGCGCCAGGTAGCAGTCCCAGCAGTTTTCCCCGGTAGCAATTCTCGGAAACCTTCAACAGATCCATTCGTGAAGCAGCAGCCGGTACCATGATGTCCCGTAACACTTTTCTGCGACATGTGGTTTTGGCGCTGCTCACCTTGCAGCTTTGTTCGCTGGCCACCGCCGCTGACCATGCTTTTCCCGACGTGTACGACACGCAGGATCCGGGGGAGGGTCTGACTTCCCCGCAAACAGCATTACAGGGCATTACGGTACCACCAGGATTTCACGTTTCGTTGTTCGCTGCCGAGCCGGATGTTCGGCAACCGATAGCATTGGCGATGGACGACCGTGGCCGGTTATGGGTTGCCGAAAATTACACCTATGCCGAGGCGCCCGTCCGTTTCGAAACGAAACTGCGTGACCGTATCGTCATTTTGGAAGATCTCGATGGGGATGGAAAATTTGACCATCGCAAAGTGTTTTGGGACAAGGGGAGCAGGTTGACCAGCATGGAGGTCGGTTTTGGCGGAGTGTGGGTCCTGTGTGCGCCACATCTGCTGTTTATTCCCGATCGAGATTGTGATGATGTGCCCGATGGTGAGCCGGTGGTGATGCTGGACGGGTGGAATGGAGATTCGATCGGCCACAATTTTGTGAACGGGTTACGCTGGGGCCCGGACGGCTGGTTGTACGGTCGACACGGGATAACGGCGACGTCGCATGTTGGTCCGCCTGAAATGGCCCATATTGAACGTACCAAGATCAACTGTGGTATCTGGCGATTTCATCCGACGCGCAAAACGTTTGAAGTCGTGGCACAAGGTACGACCAATCCGTGGGGCATGGACTGGGATGACCATGGCCAGATGTTTTTCATCAACACCGTGATTGGTCACCTCTGGCACGTGATCCCCGGCGCGTTGTACGAGAGAATGTTTGGTGAACATTTTAACCCACACGCCTACGAGTTGATCCAGCAGACGGCCGACCACTTCCACTGGGACACGAACGAAGCGTGGCACGATACCCACCTCAAGGACAGGACCAGGACTACCGACCAGGCAGGTGGTGGGCATGCTCATACGGGCATGATGATCTACCTGGGTGACAATTGGCCGGATAAATATCGCGGCACGTTGTTTACGGCCAACTTTCACGGTTTCCGAATCAACAACGATCGGCTCCAGCGACGCGGCTCCGGATACGTTGGCAAACACGCAGCCGATTTTCTGATGGTGGAGGATCCGTGGTTTCGTGGCATCGAACTCTGCTACGGCCCGGATGGTGGTGTCTACATCGCTGACTGGTCCGACATTGGCGAGTGCCATGAAAGTGACGGCATCCACCGTACCTCGGGGCGAATCTACAAAGTCGCTTATGCGAAACCGGCCCCTGTGGCTGGGATTGATTTATCCAGTCTGTCCAACCCCCAGTTGGTCAAGCTCCAACTGCACAAGAACGACTGGTACGTTCGCCACGCCCGCCGGCTGCTTCACGAACGAGTGGCTGCCGATACAGACGCCGCCGCTGTGGAAATGGGCGAAATCCACCCGGCGTTGTTGAAGATGTTCGAAACACACCACGACGTCACGCGTAAGTTGCGGGCCATGTGGTGCCTCTATGTGACAGGCGGTGCGGGCGAACAATGGCTGTTACAACAACTCAACCATTCGAATGAACATATCCGCCTCTGGGCTGTCAAGTTGCTGGTCGATCAGGAGGCTCCGTCCGCACCGGTCCGCGACGCGTTTGAAGGGCTCGCCAGCAGAGAAACATCGGGTTTGGTTTTAAACTACCTGGCATCAGCGATGCATCACATCCCAATCGAGGGGCGACTCGGGCTGGCTTCGGCAATTTCAAACCACAAGCAATTCGCCGACGATCCCGTTTTGCCGCTGATGGTCTGGTATGGCACCGAGCCTGCCGTTGTCGGGCAGGCGGAACAGGCCGTCGAGCTTGCTTCGTCGAGCCAATTGCCCTTGGTACGTCGTCACATCGCACGGCGACTGACGTACGAAATCGAACGACAACCAGAAGCGGTCGCCAGGCTGGTTAGCTTGCTCGGCGACCAGCGCTCAATACTGTTCCAGCACGACATCCTTGAGGGGATGTCGGTGGCCCTCGAAGGCTGGCGAAAGGCGCCGATGCCCAGCGGCTGGAAAGATGTCGCGCGGAGTTTGAGGCAAAGCCCCGACGAAAATATTCGTCAGCTTGAGCGGGAACTTTCGCTGGTCTTCGGCGATGGCCGAGCCATAGACGAGCTTTGGGGAATCGCGACCCACGGTCACAATCTTGACGCCCGCCGGGCTGCTATTCGTACCCTGGTCGCTGGTCGCGTGGAAGGATTGGTTCCCAAGTTGCACAAGCTGCTTGAAGATCGTGACCTGGCTGCTGAAGTCGTGCGTGGTCTGTCGACCTGCAATGACCCGGGAACTCCCAAGCGGTTAATTGAAAAGATGCGCCGCATCCCCTCGGGTGCCCGCAGCGAAGTTATCAACGTGTTGGTATCAAGGCCCGCTTATGCACGCGAGTTGCTCAGTGAAGTTGCAGCGGGAACGATCGACCGCGAACTCGTCTCCGCATTTCAGATTCGCCAGATGCAGATGTTTGGCAACAGCCAGGTTGGCATGGAGATCGACAAACTGTGGCCGGAGTTGAAGAAAATCTCGGCAGACAAGGTGGCCAAGATCGGCGAACATCGGTCAACGTTGACGGCCCAGCGTCTTACTTCGGCTGACCTGTCGGCTGGCCGTGCCTTGTTCGACAAATCGTGTGCCAGCTGCCACAGGTTGTTTGGCCACGGCGGAATGATCGGGCCAGAGCTGACGGGTGCACAGCGGTCCAACTTGCATTACCTGCTGGAGAACATCATCGACCCCAGCGCGACGGTCTCCAAAAATTATCACATGACGATCGTCTTGCTCGAGGACGGCCGTATCCTTAGCGGCATCATCACTGCACCAACCGAACGGACACTCACCCTCCAGATGCCCACCGAACAGATCGTGATTGCCCGGGACGAAATCGAAGAAATACGAGAATCGGAGTTGTCGATGATGCCTGATCGTCAACTCGATGTGCTCAGTCCTGACGAAGTCTGTGACCTGGTCGGCTATCTCATGTCACCCTACCAGGTACCTTTGCCTCGCATTCCGGACGGTCCACAGTGAAAGCAGAAAGAGAGTCCGTGATGTTGTCATCGTGTTCGGGCTTCGTCCCATGCAGGGGGTTGGCAACAACGTACTCAGCAAGCGGGTTGTCAAGCTGATCCGGGATGACTCAAGTGAGCAGTTCTTTCACCACGCGGGCCTTGGAGACGACCGAATCGGTGAGCGTTTCCGGTCTTCCATGGTGTGTGAAAGCAAGTTTTTCATGGTCCAGGCCCAATTGATGCAACAGGGTTGCGTGCAGATCACTCACACTGACACGATCGACCACGCTGCGATAGCCAATTTCGTCCGTTGCACCGTGCGTGGTACCTGCTTTGAACCCGCCGCCGGCCAGTAGCAGGCTGAATGCGTTTCGGTTGTGATCGCGACCGGTACCATTTTGCGATACGGGTAATCGGCCAAACTCGCCGCTCCACATGACGATGGTCGAGTCAAGCAGGCCCCGCTGTTTGAGGTCTTTGATCAGTGCAGCCGATGGCTGGTCGGCAAATCCGAAGCAGTATTCGTTTTCGGTCTTGACGTTGGTGTGTGAATCCCAAACTTGCGTGTTGCCCTTGTTCAAGTCAGGGAATACTTGCACGAATCGAACACCCGCCTCGATCATTCGTCGAGCCATCAAGCAGCGCAATCCGTATCGCGCAGTTTTTGGATTGTCCAGCCCATATGCCTTTCGCATTTCCGGAGTTTCGCCAGCGATGTCTAAAACCGTACCTGCCTCAAGTTGCATACGGGCCGCGAGTTCGTAGTTCTGAATCCGAGCTTCCAACTCTGATTCCTGGGGGTAGTTTTTTTGATGCTCACGATTCAACCGGGTGAGTAACTCAAGATTGTCATGTAGCACTTCCGGCACAACAGGAACTGCCCGGTTGAGGTTCAGAACGGGTGTGCCTGCAGTGCTGATTTCTGTGCCACGGTACATTGCCGGCAGCCAGCCGTTTTGCCATAGCAGCGTGCCAGTTGTGTTGTAACCGCTTGGATCGCGGAGCACGACGTACCCGGGAAGATTTTGATTTGGCGAGCCCAGCGCGTAAGTGATCCACGAGCCAAATGACGGGCGTCCGGGAAATATTTTCCCCGTGTTCAGCGCGAGCAGTGATTCAGTGTGGTTGTTGTGAAGCGTGTGCATCGAACGCACGAGGCACAACTCATCGGCGGTGCCACCGATGTGTGGCAGAACGTCCGCCATTTCCATTCCGCATTGCCCATAGTTCTTGAACTTGAACGGGCCTTTCAACAATTTGTTGAACTCGCTGCCAGGTTGAAACATCTCCACTTTTTCAACGTGGACCTTGCCGTCGTATTTTGCTAATTCCGGTTTTGGATCGAACAGGTCCATTTGTCCCGGCCCGCCGTTTTGCATCAGCATAATCATGGATTTGGCTTTGGCTGGACCATAGCCGGGGCGCGGTTGGGAGTTCATCGGCGCGGACTCCGACGATTCTGCCAGCCGGTTTGTTTCAAGTGCAGACAACACGATTGATCCGAAGCCCATCCCAGTGAGCTGCAGCATTTGTCTTCGTGACCATCCGGAAGTCATTTGTGAGCTGTACATTTTTTTCTCACTACCGCTACTGAATGTACAAAAACATGTTTGTATTCAGCAACATATGGCACAGTTGTACCAGTGCCTTTGTTTTGGCCTCGTCTGGTGGCATGTCGGATTTTGAAAATCGGGTGTCGTGACGCCGCAGTAAATCGACGCACCAGGTCGTTTCTTTTTGCGTGGGGTCGCGTCCGAAAGCGATCCGGTACGCAGTCATAACACGGGCTTCAGGAGCCGAGTCATTGGATTCCTCGGCAACACGATTTGCAAATAGGCTTGCCTGTTCCAGTACAAACTCGTCATTGAGCATCGTGAGTGATTGCGTGACCACCGCGGTAGATTGTCGGAATGTGCAGTTGTGTATCAGGAGCGGTTGATCGAAGGTAGCCAGGAGTGATAGATGGTAATTGCGCCTGGCAAGGATGTACAAGCTACGTCGCCATTGGGTGGTTGGCGTTGGCAGGCCTTCCGTCAGGATCACGATCCTGCCATCTGGTTTGACTTCCATGGGAATCGGTGGCCCACCTAGGGTGTAGTCCAGCTTTCCGCTGGTGGCCAGAATGGAATCGCGGAGGACTTCAGAAGGTAATCGCCGCAGACGCGCACGCCACAACAGGTTATTTTCTGGATCAACCGCCTCGCATGCTTTCGCATCCGTACGAACCGATGCCTGTTGATAGGCGCCCGACATCACCAGCAGTTTAATCAACGGCTTGACGTGCCAGCCGCCACGAATGAACTCCAGGGCGAGCCAATCGAGCAGTTCTGGATGTGTGGGCCGCGAACCGGAAACCCCGAAATTGTCGCTCGTGGCAACGATGCCTTGACCATAAAATTCCTGCCAGAGACGGTTTACGAACACTCTGGCGATCAACGCTCCTGCGATTGAATCTGGATCGGTAATTGCACTTGCCAGTGCCAAGCGTCGACCGCTTGTTTTTCCCCGAGTATGGAGTTGGTGTCCGTCGACCGTGCGAGTTTCTGCCGACAGATTCGCAATGCTCTCTTCAGGCGAACCCGATAGGATTGATAATATTCCAGGTTCGACTACCATGCCGGGCTTTGTAACTTCACCACGGCGCAGCAGATAGGTTGGCGATGGCGGACTGTTCTCGACGGCAACTTGAATGGTGCCATAGTTGCCACGTTGGGAGTTTAACGAGCCAATTTGTTGATCGAGGGTTGCCAGCGATTCTTTGTCTTCGGTGGTGAATGCTGCCGTGATCTCTTCAGAAGTGACGTTGATCTGATCCCCCAGTTTTTCAACAAGTGTTTTCTGGGTATCGCTTCGTTGGTCCGCCGGAGTTTCAACGGCAACCTTAGCTTTGGCCCGGATCAGTTCGGGCAACGCCGCCAGCTTGCGGTTGTATGTCTGCTGGCGATATTTCCCGTGTAATGTATCCCGCCTGGCATTGAGTTCTTTAACTTCAGGATCAATCTCGGCATTGCGGGCATCGATTGTGGCTTGTTCTTGTTTTGGCACATCCGGAATGCCATGTTCAACCGAGGTGACCCATCGTTGGGGATTGAACACAGGAGAAAAAATCGCAAGCCAACGGTAGTAATCGTGTTGGGTAATCGCTTCATACTTGTGATTGTGGCACTTCGCGCATTGCATGGTCAGTGCGAAAAGATTGCTGGCCACGATTTCCCCGGTGACTTGCAGAACGTGATGGCGGATGTCCGGGGTGTTCAACTCGTTCTGATCCGAGTCGTCGTCCCCACACAACAGGAAACCGGTGGCAGTCAAAAGCTCCACCATTTCTGGTGTGTAGTGGTCAGCCTCGCGCCAGTCGACCAGTTCGTCACCAGCCAGTTGTTCGACCAGGAAACGGTCAATCGGCTTGTCGTTGTTGAACGAGCGCACGACATAGTCCCGATAGCGCCACTTCCCATCGAGTGCCTTCATAATTATGAAGTCATTGTCTTTTCCGTACACGTCGACGTAACCTGACCAGTCAAGCCAATGACGTCCCCATCGTTCGCCAAATTGGTCTGAATCGAGCAGACGGTCGACGACCTTTCCGAAGGCCTCTGGACTCTTGTCATCGAGAAATCGATCTGTCTCTTCCGGTGACGGAGGTAATCCAATCAAATCAAAAGTCATTCGGCGCAGGAGCGTTGCGCGAGTTGCGTCGGGCGCGTACGTAAGACCTTGCTGATCCAGTTTCGCAAGCACGAACTGGTCAATGAGCGTCCGTACCTGTTCAGGATCTGCAACTTTGGGGGGCACATGCGGAACCAGTGTCTGGTAGGCCCAAAAACGGCGGTCCTCTTCGGTAATCAAGTGGTCGGAAGTCGCGAGATGGAGTTGCTCGTCGGCGGGCAACCCAGCTTCGATCCAGCGGCGGATGATTTTGATTTCGACATCGCCAAGTGGGTCTTCGCCCTCAGGCGGCATTTTTCCTTTCACGATTAAATCCAACAGGTCGCTGAACTCCGGGTGGCCACGCGTGATTACCGGTCCACTTTTCCCTCCACGCAGCATCGCGGTTACGGTACGCAGGTCGATACCCGATTTCTGCTCGTCGGCACCATGACAGGCGTGGCAATGCTGAGCGAGTATTGGACGTACATCACGCTCGAAATTTGGTGCCGGTTCAATCGCTAAATCGATCGCATATTTTTCAGCAAGGTAACTCTTTGCAGAGTTCTGCTCGTCAGGTGTGAGCACGCGGTTGTAAATCAGTATCTCTGCCAAATCGCCTTCAAAATAAGAATTCGAGTCTGCCCACCCGAAGTGCTGTCCGATCGCCAGTCGCACGTCTTTTTTGAAGCCGTGAAAGTCCCGATCTCCAAACAGTCCAGCGCCGTCACGCGCTCCATCGAGATAATGTATCCAGTTCTGCGCACCGGCGTAAACAATTTCGACAACGTGCGACCTGGTATCCCAGGTCGCAGACAAGGCGGAACCTTCATCACCATAATGAGTGCCAATCCGCATCCGCCCGTCACCCTGTGGACCGATCCACAAGCCATGTTGTTTTACCGTTTTCGGATTGGACAAATCGCCGTCCACGGGTTGAAACTCGACGAGTCGAGGCTGCGAATGCGTGCCACCACGCTGCGTTCTCATGACAAGCACGACATGGATCGGCTGGTCGCGGTAAACAAATCCCTCGAATTTTGTACGTGTCAGCAGATCGTCACCATGAAACCGCACTGCCGGTTTCCCGCCGAGTTGGCCCGCTTTCCACGTTGGTTGTTGGGCAAGTTTGTTCTGCGTGACGTGATTGCCATTTCCGCTTTTGTCCAACCAGGATGCGAGCGGTTTGCCGTTGGAATTGTGCGCATCCGGTTCGCCGTCGTTATTAACATCGCTGGCGTCGAGCCACAATATGAGCCCATCTCGCGACGGTTGGTCGGCGACTGCTGACCCCAGCCAGGGCAGGATTATCAGGATGCTACACAGCACGGTGTGAGTGTAATGTTGAACCATAACCAACAATTAAATAGTGGGAACGAATGGAATCGCTTTGGCTAGTCTAAACGAAGTGCCCTTGTTTATCAAAACACGATACAGGCCAGACTTCAACGTTTATTTTGTCGTTCTTGAGAAATTCAACCGATGCGCCCATGACTTGCCCAACTACCTTGTGTCAGACCAGTGGCTTCCCTTGTCGCCAATTTCAGATGGGAAGTGATTCGCAGGGAACATTCGTGCTTATCGAAGCATCTTGGACATCAGGTCCGACCATTCGGGCGTGCGATTGAATAACACCGCCCCGGTTGGCGGCTCACCCAGGACGGTTCCGGTGATGGCAATGACTCTGCCCTCTCCCACCTTCCAACTCACAAGCACGGGGGCGTCAACGCAGGTCAGTATTACCTGTGCCCCGTCTTTGACGGTAAATGCATCGCCGGCGTAGGCCACCACGGCATTCTTTGACAGCGGGCGCGACGCATTTCCCTTGTGGCTCTTGAGCCGCACAGACTGATCCTTGAGATATCTCAGACCGTTACGGTCCTGATCGCTGGGGAACGTGACCGGCAGGAGTTCGGCGAGCGGGCCATTGCCGAGGTTGCCTCGACCGTAGGCCCACAGGTCGCCGGCGTAGATGAGCGTACCGCCGTGGGTGACAAAATCTTTCAACATCTCCTGGCCGAACCCACCCAGTGCGACGGCGTCGATATTAACCAGCGCGATCACGTCCAACGCCATCAACTCCTCGTAGGAGGCGGGGAAATAGCTCAAGGACACCGGCCATGTTTTTCCAGATGTCAAGTACGAAGAGGTGACCTCGGCGTGGTTTGTTTCGAAGATGTTGCCGGGTAAATACTCGTCGAAGTACACACCCTTGCAGAACAGGACCCGTGGATTCTCGTTGTGGACTTTTTCAATGACATCGGGCTTCAGAAAGGTTACCTTGCGCTCCGGCGACGGGATGACATACAGTGGCGAGCCGTCGACCTGCCAGTTCCGACCGTATCCGGCGCCGTACCAGGTCTCGAAGGGTTCCTCAAAATCGTGCCCGGCTGCTTTTCCCTTGACGGCGAATCGCAGGGCCAACGGTTCTGACGGGGCGTGGGGTAGCTGGAAAGTCACAACCTTCGGCTTGGCACCAATGGTGGCGATCTGCTGCGGGGTGAACGATGTGGGTGGATGTTCGGGTTGTCGTACCACGAGCACATCACCACTTACGGTCACATCTTCCAGCTTTGTATCTGCGGCGGCCAGCTTCAGGTGCACGGTCAGCTTGCCATTGGCGTCATCCGGTTCGACTGCAGCCACAAGCCGGCGGGAGGCATAATCGACCCGTGGCAGGCCGGCGATCGGGTACACCACAAAATCGGTCTTCCAGGCCTTCCCCTTGGGGATGCCCACGGCCTTGTACTGCCATTCGGAGGAGAACTGCCCGAGGCAGTTGTAGAGGAACATCAGTTCGTCATATTTCATGACGAAAGCCAGGCCGCTGTGGGAGTCGGCTCCCAGGGCCGCCATCCATCCCTGCTGGACGTTGTGCACAAAATCACTGGATGTTCGGACGTCAACGGTTCGCAGTCCGGTGGTACTGTCATAGGTCGCCATGGTGACACCTCGTATGGCGGGCCGGAAGTACAATTGTTTTTCTTCCTTCTGGCCTCCGGCATACAGAATGTTTTGATTCCAATAGCCGGCCACGCGCCCCATCTGGCCAATGTTTTGCATCACGATCTCTACCAACAGCACTGGGGAACCTGCCTTCAAGGTGATCCGCCGAATCACCTTGAGGTCATTCTGAGACGTGTTTCCATGCCACCCCTGCGAGACAGCGGACAACTCAAGCGTGACTGCTTTCTGGGTCTGCGAAACGACATTGGTTTCGTAGGGGACTTTCAGAAATTCGCCTGGCCAATTCTGCTGCCAAAAGTGATCACTCAGCATGAAGCATCCCTCGCCAATCAATTGGCGCCCGGTGGCCTTGACCAGGTAGCTGTCGACCAGCCCGCCCCGGTTGGGATTGACGCGGATACGCAGCAAATCATTTTCCAGGACAACCTGGTCACCCTCGGAAGTCAGGGTGACGGCACCTGGCACCGGCAGTGTCGGGATGGCGAACGTGAACATCAACAGGCAGATCGCTACTCGCATGGTTACGACTCGCATGGTTGCTGCTTGGGTGCTTAAGTGTGAACCCCAGTGGCTGACTCGCTGGAAATTCAAAATAAATTCAAAACCCGAATGACCAAAACGAAAACGGAGACGCCTTGACCGGAGCTGTGTAAAACGTGTTTTCGGGATTTGGATTTGGGTCATGCGAATTTGTTTCATCGTATCAGACCTGGTCTCGATTACAGGGATGCCTGGGCCATCACTTTCGCCATCAACTTCGGCCAGTCACTCCACTCCCAAAAGGGTATCCCGTCGAATTGTGGGTTATTATCGCCGAACACCGAGGTCAACAGGACGACGATGCGTCCTTGACCTGCCTTGCGCTGGACGATCAAAGGGATTTTTCCCGAACTGACCAACACGCTGGCCGCTGGCCGATCGGGGGGCCGTGCTGGCAGAAACGCTGGGCTGTGCCCGTTGTCATCGGAGTTCGGGCGGACTGGCCCAGGAGTTGGCTCCCGCGACATTACTGCCCGGACCGCGGCTCGACGGCTTGGGGTCGCGACTGCACCCGCAATGGCTGGCCGACTGGCTGAAAAATCCCCACGGGCAACGCGTAGGCGCTCGGATGCCGGCCCTGTTTGACGACACGCCCGCCGACGATCTGGCCGCGCGAACGATTGCCAGCTACCTGGCTACCGGCGAGGTGAACCACGACGGGCAGCCAGAGATCGACGGTAACGCGGCACGCGGCGCGGCACTCTACCGGGCGGCCGGTTGTGCGGCCTGTCACGCGCCGCCCAAAACACCACTCGACGACCCCCAAAACGTGAGCGCCGCGCCGGCGCTTGAGCGCCTGGCGGAGAAGTGGAAGCCAGGGGGACTGGCGTCTTTCTTGCACAAGCCCCTGGACACACGACCGCACGGAAGAATGCCCGACTTTGGCCTCACCCTGCCCCAAGCAGCCGATGTCGCGGCATATTTGCTTACCCGGCCCACGTCCGGTCAACAACCACCGGTTGCCGCTACTGACAAAACGCCGTTGCCAGTCACCCCAATCACAGCCGAGCAACTCTCGGCCCAATGGCGCGATCTTCAGGCACCCGGGGAACTGCCTGGCAGTACACCGGCCGCCCGTCTGGAGGCAGTGGCCGTGCGGCAGATGACCGCGCGGGGTTGCTTTGTCTGTCACGACATGCAGCTTGGGAAACGCTTCCAACTCGAGCGCCCCTTAAGCGGACCGCCGGAAGTCTTGATTGCCGGGGAGCGCCTGACGTCGGTCGCCCACGCGCCAGTCCTCGCTGAGCGGGAGAAGGAGCAACTCAAGGCAGGCTGCCTTGCTCCGCGCGGGCGAGCCGGATCGGCGCCGCAGTTTTCCCTCGGCAAGGATGATAGGGAGGCATTGGCGGTGCATGTCGAATCGCTGCGCCAGCAAGCGTCGCCTTCAACGATGGAGCGAACGCGAATCGATCTGGCGATTCTCAACTGCGCACGCTGCCACGACAACGAGGAGCAGGGGGGCGAGTCGCTGACCGCAATGCTCGAGAAAGATCCTTCGCTACCGGGCGAGGAGGTCACCAGGTATTTCACTCCCCCGATGCTCACGCACGTCGGCGCGCGGTTGCGGCCAGAGCGGTTGGCCCGATGGGTCACCCAAGGTGCCCGCGGCGACGCCTTGCGGCCGTGGCTTGGCGCGCGGATGCCCGGTTTCGGAACACGGGGCGGCCAGTTGGCAGCCGGGCTCACGGCCCGCGACGGTGTACCCGGTCCGGCGGTTCCGAGCGGGCCGACGGTGCCAAATATCAAGATCCCAGAAGTCAATCCCCAGCGGCTGAAGCTGGGCCGATACCTGGTGGGGGTGAAGGCCCTCGCCTGCGTCATGTGCCATCCGCTCCATGGCAAAACGATGGGGGCCCAGGGTGCCGAGGTCCAAGTCGACCCCACCACACGTAGTCCCGACCTGGCCCTGGTGGCCGAACATCTACGGCCCGAGTATTTCCACCGCTGGATGATGAATCCGGCGCGGATCCGTCCGCACACGAAAATGCCCCAGTCGATACTGCCCAATGGTAACGTTGCCCTTGCTCAAATGGCAGTGTATCCGCGTGGTACGGCCATGATATCGCTGTGGACCTATCTGAGCGAAGGCCGCTTGGCGCCGCCGCCGATCGACGAGCCGACGATCAGGATCACACCCACGGCCGAGCAGCCCGTGATGCAGCGTGGCGAAGTAGCCGTTGACGAGACGTTAAAATTTCCCCGCGCCGTGGCGGCCGGGTTTGTCGGCGGGACGGTGCTCTTTGACGCCGATCAACTTGCGGTCGTCGCCACCTGGCCCGACGGCTTCATCAAGAGTTTGGCCCAGCACTACTTTGGTTTATGGTGGGAGCGCGAGGGAGGCGCTCCCGATTTGCTCTCCACCACACCCCATCCGCTCTCGTTCAAGTTTGCGCCGGACGGCAGCTGGCAACCGTTTGCATTGCCTCTCGCGAGCGATCCGAACACCGGTACCCGGTTCGAGGGCGTTCAAGTGGGTAAGTCGGCTGTACGGCTGCGGTATCGATTACTTGTGGGTGGCCACAAGATTTTCGTGACTGAGGACGTGCGGTGGGAAAGCCGGCGCGCGTGGCAGGGATTTGCGCGCCAGTTCCGCTTCGACGGCCTGCCCCACGGCGCCCAGGCGGCGGTGGCGGTGCCGGTGGGGGATAACGTGAGACATTTTTCGCCGGCAGGTGAACCCGTGTCGGACCAACCGTCTGCTGCCGATGTCGGTGTGGCGCCGCTCTGGACCTGTTGCGAGGGCAGCAGGACACGGGCGGTGCGGGTACACGCCGCCTCCGGATCGCGGTGGCTCGCAGCCAACAATAACGGGCCGCCATGCGTGTTGTCGGCTCCGGCCGAGGCGAACAAACCGCTGGACATGCGGATCGATCTGTGGAGTTACCTCGGAAAGTCTTCATCACCCACGGCTGCAGAATTGGCGCGGCTGGTCGCAACGCCCCCGGTGATTGTCGACAACTTCGACCACGACACCCAGCCAGCCTTGCCTTCAGTCGAACCGGACGCGTTGCCGCCTGCCGATCCAGCTGTGCTGGTGGCCGGCGTGTCGCCTGGCTATGACATGGAGTTGATCCCGCCGCCATTTGTCGACTGCCGGTTGTCGGGCGTCGCATTTGGCGACGGCATGATGTATGTCATCGCGTTGACCGAGGGTCAGATCTGGCGGACCCCCATCCCACCGCCCGATCAGCCACAGCGGGTACGTTGGCAAAAGTATGCCAGCGGTTTGTATAACCCGATTGGCCTGCAAATGATCGATGGCCGCTTGTTCGTGGCTCAGAAGCCGGAAATCACCGAGCTGATTGACCGTAACGGCGACGGCGTTGTGGATCATTTCCGCACGGTTGCCTCGGGGTGGGCGCTGTCGACCGGCTGGCACGAATACACGTTTGGTCTGGCGGCCGATCGACAGAAGAACCTTTGGGTTGCCTTGAACGCGGGAAATTTCTGGACCAATCCCGGTTATGTCAACCTCGGCAAGTGGCGCGGCAGTGTGTTGCGGTTTTCTTGCGCAACAGACCAGATTCATGAGGTGGCCACAGGATGCCGGGTACCCAATGGCATCGTCTGCGGTCCCGGCGGAGACATCTTCTTCACCGACAACCAGGGCGATTGGATCCAGAGTTGCAAGCTGGCCCACGTGATCCCGGGCCGCTTTTATGGCCATCCGGAGGACAAACCGGACATACTTCCCGAGGGCGAATATCCCGATGGCCCCAGTGCCGTTTGGTTGCCCTACCACCGGGAGCGGGCAGTGGAGTCGAGTGCCAGCACGTCTGGCCCGGCCTGGGACGGCACGCAGGGCGCGTTCGGGCCTTTTGCAGACCAGTTGTTCGTGGGCGACGTGGGCTATGGCACGAATTCGGGCATCATGCGGATTGCGCTCCAAAAAGTTGACGGTCAATACCAGGGTGCTGCGTTCCGTTTCATCGATGGCCAGCCACACGGCTGCCTGCGGATGAAATTTGGCCCCGACAATCAGTTGTACATGTGTTCGCTGACCACGGGGCTGACGCGGACCAAGTACCAGGGGCCGGCGCCCCTGGCCATGCATTCGCTGAAAATTCGCCCGGGTGGCCGGGGGTTTGTGATTCGACTCACCCGACCGCTGGCCAAGGGGACCCGGCTCCAACCGGGTGACTTCCTCGTGCGGAAGTATCACTACCTGTACACAGGTGAATACGGCTCACCCGAAGCGGACTCTGCCAACGTGCCGGTCGAAAAGGCACAGTTGGCCTCCGATCGCATGTCGATCGAGCTCACTTTTCCAGTTACGACCTATCCGATCGGCATGGTGT
This sequence comes from Planctomycetota bacterium, assembly GCA_963578605.1. Classification (GTDB taxonomy): domain Bacteria; phylum Planctomycetota; class Planctomycetia; order Pirellulales; family Lacipirellulaceae; genus JAKVCB01. Next base: position 32,068 of record CAUZEA010000005.1, on the reverse strand, counting down.
ATGAGATCAACGTGGGCCAGCTCGTTGGGGAAGACGGCGAGCCCCTGCAACACAACGACGCCTGGTACACGGTGCACCGAATTCCAAAGTAAGGGATCCCGCGGTGCGGTCTTACAGATATCAACCTGCTTTTTTTGTATCGCTGAATCTGCAAGAATCCAGATGCACGGTCGGACAAGCGATCGGCTGAATTCTTGCGCCTCCAGCTACAGGAGTTTTCAAGTCCATGTTTCGGATAAATTCCTTTTTGCAAGGCTACCGTCGCTGGTGGTTTACCGCCGCCGGGGTGTTTGGTTTGCTGTTTTCGATCGGGTGTGGTTCGGGTGATCCTTTCAATTACCACAGGGTCTCCGGCAAAGTGACCTATGACGACGGGTCGCTCATCCCTGCAGAGCGGATCACCGTAACTTTTTATCCCCAGGTCGACCGGATTGACGCGAAGACCCACCCGCGTCCCGGCAAAGCGGAAGTGAACGTCGCCGACGGCACGTTCAACCAGATTACCAGCCACGAGCACGGCGACGGGGTGGTCCGCGGCAAGCACAAGGTGACCATTGCCGCGCTGGACAGCCAGGGACGTGTGAGCACCGCCATCCCGCTGAAGTACTCTCATCCCAAGCGAACACCGCTGGAGGTCGACTCGGCTGAATCGCCGTACCTTTTCGAGATCAAGAAACCCCGGTAGCAGACAACCCTGTGACCCTGTAGAAAACCTGGCCAAGAGCTCATACCTAACCGCCTCATTTCTGTATCTGCCTGGTGGGGTTTCTACCGTGTCGACGGTTCTCAGTGATTTATTATGCGCTGCTTCAATCCTATACCATCCCAGTCTCAGTTGAGCACTTCCTGCTCTTTTTGACCAATAAACCACATACCATGCGGTGCTTTGAAAAATTGACTTGTTCTTTATTCGTATCGAATTTTTCACTCTCTCTCATGACGGACCACCTCGGGGTCACCAACCGGGGATGCCAGACGCACATCGACGTGTGAGGTAAGCCTCGGCGCCAGGAAGGTTTTTCAATTCGTGCGACAGACAAGAAAAGAGATCTCCGTCGTTAGCTGCATGCTCTTGGTAACTGGCAATGTCCTCGGTGTGGGTGTGCTGGCTCTACCAATCAAAGCAGGCCTGGGCGGTTTTTTTTGCCGCGCTGACGGGCATCATTTTAATTTGGGCTATCATGCTCGTTTCCGCGTTTGTCATCGCCAAACGACTCCCCACAAGTGCTACAACTCTTGATATTCCGAGCTTCTATCGCAAGGAACTTGGCCCAGCCGGACAGTGGGTGGCGACCATTTTTAATCTCGTGCTGCTCTACGGTGTTCTGGTTGCTTATTGAAGTGGTTTTACACAAATCCTGATTCACCTCTTTGACGCTGCCCACTACCGTATCGCAATCATTCTCGGATATTTTCTTTTTACGGCAGGGCTTATCCTCGGCACGAAGAATTTATTGCAACGTTGGAACCCGTTGCTTATTTTGGCCATATTCATCTGTTTTATTGTTCTTGCGATTTCGGGGGTGAGACATTTCAACGCACCCCTGCTGCTAAACTCCAACTGGAAATACCTGCCTTTCAGCCTGCCTGTTGGTGTCTCGGCTTTCCATTTTCACAACATCATTCCCACCATAAGCCGTCACCTAAAACATGACCAAGGTAAAATCCGTCTCGCCATTGCAAGCGGTGTCGGCATCGGCCTTTTGATCAGCCTCATTTGGGTCACTATTGTCCTCGCAACACTGCCTGAACACGGGGGCATGAACAGTCTTTTTTCTGCGTACCACCAAAGCATTCCGGCCACGGTCCCAATGGCCGACGTGCTGCAGTCGCCGGTGTTTTTGATTTCGGGCTTTATCTTCGCGCTTCTTTCCATTACCGCGTCCTTCATCGCCAATGGTCTTGGCCTGTTTGGTTTTATACGCGATTTGTGTGCGTGTTACTTAAAAGCGTCGAGTACTCTTGCCATTGCAACGCTAACGTTTGTTCCACCACTCGTGGTCACTTTAACTTATCCGCGCATCTTTCTTGACGCGCTCGATGGCGTCGGTGGCCTCGGTGAAACAGTGCTTTTTATCATCTTACCAGGTGTTGTTGTGCTAAAACTTCTTCCTCATCGTGCCAGCATTCTACAACTGCTTGCGTTGACTATGATACTGGTCGGAATATTTATCGTGCTCTTTACCAGTGCAGAATTGATGGGATGGATCCGTTTTTGGTTCCACCTGGGTTAGACATAAGGTCTTAATGCATAGAAGGCCCCATCCGCGTGACTTCCCGCTGGCTCCATTGTTACAATTCGGTTAGTCTGTTGTTGTTGAAAGATCAGTCATTGCAGGGTTGAACAGGTCCCAGCTCGAAATCCGAAGCGGTCAGCAACGGACGTTCCCACCGGGGCGACTTCCGATATTGTGCGAGCGAAATGTTCTGCTTTCACGCTTGTTGAACTCTTGGTCGTGATCGCCATCATTGGGATTCTAATCGCACTCTTGGCGACCACGACTGGACGACGCGTACACTTAACTACCAGGAGGCATCTCGATGAACCTGATTGCCAAACTGGCAGGGATACTTTGTATCGTGCTGTGCAGTTGTTGCATCACCGGAGCGCAGCATCTGTCTGACAAGAGTCGCAGCCACTCGGCGTTTCAGCCTTTCGATATCCGAACCATTGATCCAGGGTTGTTTAAGGACGCCTACGCCATACTGGGCATGGAACGGCTGATGCATCCGATTGATATGGCCGACTGGCCATTGAAGATCGGCAGCGAGCGACAGTTATTTGTCGACGACTTTCTGATAGCGTCCTGTCAAGGACTGACGCGCCAACTGCACCAACCTGTTCCCCATCCGGACAATCCCGTAATGAAGACGCGCGAGCATCCGTGGGAGGAGATGGATGGATTCTCGCTGTTCGTTTTACGGGACGAACAGAACGGTCAGTTTCGCATGTGGTACAACTCAAGAATCATCTATGAGGCGGAAAACGGGCTCAGGTACCGCGGACCCACCGGTTACGCGACATCGGCTGACGGCGTGCACTGGACCAAACCCGACCTGGGCCTGGTCAAGTACGGCCCGGACCGCCACAACAACATTGTGCTTGGCGAAGGTTCCATCAACGGGTTGTTTTACGAACCGCACACCCCGGATCTCCAAAAGCGTTACAAGGCTCTCGTCTGGCACGATCCACGCGAACAGGCCGAGTATGCGCCGCGCGAAGGTCTCTATCTCTACTGGTCGCCGGATGGCATCCACTGGAAGGGAGATAGCCAGACCTGCGTGATGCCGCTGCGCACCGGCCCGGATACGACATTTCCCGAGACGCTGGTTCCCGGCATGGGGGACACGACGAATTTCATCTTTGACACGAAGCTGAACAAGTACGTGTGCAACGGCAAGATTCTGTTTCGCAACCCGACCATGCGTACGATCGCTCATTCCGAAAGCGATGACCTCGTCCACTGGACGCGCCCGATTATGACCATGCATCGGGGCCAGCTGGACGGCGACAACCAGATTGGCGAGATTACACGAATCCCCTACGAGAGCATGTGGTTGGGCCTGCTGGGCATGTATCATTGGGACCGGGGATGGAAGCAGAAGCACCAGCAGCTGGCAGCCAGCCGCGACGGCCGCCACTGGTATCGCGTTAATCCGCGCGAGGCGTTCATTCCGTTGGGTGCGGAAGATTCGTGGGAACCGGATTTTACCATCGCCGGCCGGCCCGGGCCGCTGCTGATCGGGGACGAACTTTGGTTCTATTACACGGGAAGACAACGGGCTGAACGGTTTCAGGAGCAGGGCATCGACGCACCGCACAACCAGCACGTCGGACTGGCAAAACTCCGGCGCGACGGGTTTGTGTCGCTGCGTGCCGGCGACAAGCCGGGAGAACTGGTCACTCGACCACTGACCTTCGCCGGGTCGCGGCTGTATGTGAATGTCGCTACCGAGCCGGGCGGCTACCTGGAGGTCGGGGTTCGGACCAGGGATGGAGAACCGGTCAGCGGCTTCGCGCTGAAGGACGCGAACCGAATTACCGGAGATGGCACTAGGATTCTGGTGACCTGGTCCAGAGGCACGGACATCCCGCTACCCGCCGGAAAACATGTGCGCCTGCAGTTTCGATTGAAGAACGCAGATCTGTACTCGTTCTGGATTGAATAATGTACGATGGAGTGTACGGTAGCCTTCCCAGGCCATCGTACATACGTCGGAATGCCATCTTAAAACAGGAGATTCATTCATGGTTAGCAAACTACAGCCAGGACTCCTGATCGTCGTCTGCTCGGCGATCTTCGTACCGATATCGCATGCCCAAACATTACGGGCACTGATCCTCGACGGGCGAAACGAACACGACTGGAAAACCACAACTCCCATCCTGCAACAGATCCTCGAGAGCACAGGTCGGTTTCAGGTCGATGTTTCGACCGCACCCGACCGGCGGGAGCCGTATGGCGACTGGAGCCCCCAGTTCTCTGAGTACAACGTAGTTGTGTCCAATTTCAATGATTCGGACGTCTGGCCTGAAGCCGTCCGCGAGAACTTCGTCCAGTTCGTGCGTGGTGGTGGAGGTTTTGTTACTGTTCACTCAGCGAACAATTCGTTTGGTGACTGGCCTGAATACATGGAGCTGGTGGGACTCGGTTTGCGCGGCGCCGAGTACGGCGAGCGGCTCTTCTTCGACGACTCGGGCAAATTGGTTCGGGTACCACAAGCAGAGGGAGTTAGCTCCGGTTATGGACCACATCACTCCTTCCATGTCACACTCCGCGAGTCGCAGCATCCAATTGTGGTTGGGTTGCCTCAGCGATGGTTACACAAACACGACGAGCTGACGCATGGACTACGAGGGCCGGCCCGGAATCTGACGATTCTGGCGACTGCCTTTTCGGCAAAAAACAAGGGTGGAACCGGTGTTCACGAACCGATGATGTGGGTCATTCCGTATGGCGAGGGACGTGTATTCTCGACCATGCTCGGGCATAGTCCCTACGCACTCACCTGCGCGGGTTTTGTCTCCACGCTGCAGCGAGGTACCGAATGGGCGGCCACCGGCCAAGTCACGCTGCCGGAGCCGACAATACTGCCGCGTTCCGAACAGGTCACCACATGGCCGGCACCCGATGGTAGCCCGATCGCGCTCGCAGCGGCTGACGAGCCAGCCGACGACGCGTCCAGCCGGCCAACGGAAACAGTGCGCGTCGCGGGGATCATTTTGAAATGGGTCCGCGGGAATAAGCAACTTAACTTTGACCGCATCGAGCTCTTGATCCGTGAAGCCGCTGCCGGGGGCGCGAAAATGATTGTGACTACGGAATGCTTCTTGGACGGCTATGCGGTGCGGGACAAGAGCATTCCCGTTGACACGTACCGGGCGATGGGAGAACGCGTGCCCGATGGCGAATTCTTTAGCAAATTGGCCGAGTTAGCAGACGAACTGGGCGTTTACCTGGCCCTCGGCTTGCACGAAGACAGAGGACGTGAGCATTACAATACGGCCGCCCTGATCGGCCCCGACGGAAAACTGGCCGGGCGTTATCACAAGCATCGACTGGGCCACGAGGTCGATCGTCACACACCCGGCACGGAATTCCCGACGTTCGAAACACCGTACGGGAAAGTGGGAATGATGATCTGCGCCGATCGCGGCCGCCATTTTGTCTGGAAGGGCCTGACTGATAGCGGCGCGGATTTCCTGTTCTGTCTGTCCGGTGGCAGTTTTGGTCCGGTCAAGAATGACAATGGCGTGGCGTTGCTGTCGGGGATTTACAAGAAGCACACGATTTTCGTGCATCCCGCCGAGTTTCTCGTCACCAGCCCGGAAGGCGCTACGGTCGATCTGGCACTGTTCGGCGACCCAACACAGCTCTACCCCTCGCTGCTTGTTGCTGAGGAGGATATCGACGGACCGCGCGATCTGAAAAAAATCTGCTACTTTGACCTGCCGATCGCGACAACGGGCAATGATACAGAATAGGCTTGAGTACGGAGTCTGTACGAATCGCCTTCCGGTGACGTCGAACTAGCTAACTGGCGTCGAGGTCCAAACCCTGTTCATCGAGCTGGGCAGCCCCTGGGAAAATGGCACCATCGAGAGCTTCAATGGTAAGCTCCGCGATGAGCTCCTCGACCGCGAACGGTTCGATACGTTGTTGGAAGCCAAGGTGCTCATCAAGCGTTGGCCGAGGCACTACAATACTGTAATACTGTCTGGCCACACAGCAGCTTAGGCTACGGACCCCCGGCTCCCGAGGCGATCCTAACACTAACTTACAACACTGGTACCTAACGTGGGGGCAGGTCACTATCAGTAACACCTTCTCCTGGTTTCGACGGACATAAAAAACAGATAGGGATTTAACCGAATGGAACGTATGGTAGCGACCATCACGCGCACGTTGATCAAACGGCTTTTTTTGTGTCGCTGAATCTGCAAGAATCCAAGTGTATAGTCGGACAAGCGATCGGCTGAATTCTTGCACCTCCAGCTACAGGAGTTTTCAAGTCCATGTTTCGGATAAATTCCTTTTTGCAAGGCTACCGTCGCTGGTGGTTTACCGCCGCCGGGGTGTTTGGTTTGCTGTTTTCGATCGGGTGTGGTTCGGGTGATCCTTTCAATTACCACAGGGTCTCCGGCAAAGTGACCTATGACGACGGGTCGCTCATCCCTGCAGAGCGGATCACCGTAACTTTTTATCCCCAGGTCGACCGGATTGACGCGAAGACCCACCCGCGTCCCGGCAAAGCGGAAGTAAACGTCGCCGACGGCACGTTCAACCAGGTTACCAGCCACGAGCACGGCGACGGGGTGGTCCGCGGTAAGCACAAGGTGACCATTGCCGCGCTGGACAGCCAGGGACGGGTGAGCACTGCCATCCCGCTGAAGTACTCTCATCCCAAGCGAACACCGCTGGAGGTCGACTCGGCTGAATCGCCGTACCTTTTCGAGATCAAAAAATCCCGGTAGCAGACCACCCTGTGACCCCGTAGGAAACCTGGCCAAGAGCTCATGCCCAACCGCCTCATTTCCGCATCTGCTTCGTGGGGTTGCTACCGTGCCGATGATTCTCAGTTTGTTGCAGGTTCTTGTGTTTCTTGAAATGAAACCAAAAATGCAAAGCGTTTCTTGCAACAGCCGCCGTTTCTCGTGGGCTCACACACTTGGGATGGGTGTGCTGCGATTGGCGGGCGCGGCTTGCGTTACCCTGCTCGTGTGCTTGCAGGGATCTCCGGCTGCGGCGGACCCGGTGGCGGTCCTGAACGGTCGCGTCATCGACGCCAGAACTGGCACGTTGTTACCGGCGCGGGTGTCGATTCGAGACTCGGCGGGCGAGTGGTTCTTTCCGCGCTGTGTGTCGGCCGAAGGGACTGCCGTGGATTACCAGCGAAACAGAAAGGGTTCTCCGGCGATGCACACGACGTTGTCGGCGGATCCGTTCATGGTACGGCTGCCTCCGGGGAAATACACCGTCACCGCCCAGCGTGGCAAAGAGTATTTACCGGTCGAGCGGGAGGTTGTGGTGGAGGCGGATTCGACCGACATCGTGTTGCCGCTGGTCCGCTGGATCCACATGGCCAGGCTTGGTTGGTACAGCGGCGACACCCATTCGCATCGGTCCCTGGCCGAGACACCGAACCTGGTTCTGGCCGAAGACCTCAATCTCTCATTCCCACTTTCTCATTGGGTGGGGGAGGGTCGCGTAAGCCCGGTCAAGGGGAATCGTGTTTCAGCTCCCGCGCCACAACCGGGGCCGATCAAGGTCGATGACGATCATCTCGTCTACCCCCTGAATACCGAGTACGAACTCGGCGGCATCGGAGGACGGCGGCATGCCCTGGGTGCCGTGTTGATCATTGGTCACAAGACTCTTTTCCACCAGGGTGCGCCGCCGGTCGCACCTGTCGCGGAGCAGGCCCACCGGGAAGGCGCCTTGCTCGACTTTGAAAAGCACTCCTGGTCCTGGAGCCTGATGCTCGCACCGGTCATGAAAGTGGACCTGTTCGAGTTGTCCAACAACCACGTCTGGCCCGGGCCGTTCCAGCTCGGCAAATGGACCTTCGAGATGAACCCCGCTTACATGCGAGTCGCTACCGACCAGAACGGTTATACGGAGTGGGGCTGGATTGATTACGGTTTTCAGACCTACTACGCGGTTTTGAATTGTGGTTTTCGCATTCAGCCAACCGCCGGAACCGGATCGGGTGCCCATCCCGTGCCGTTGGGGTTTGGCCGCGTGTACGTCCAGCAGTCGGATGGATTCAGTTACGAGAACTGGATAGAGGGGCTCAAGGCAGGCCGCAGTTTCGTCACCACCGGCCCCATGCTGCTGGCCACGGTGAACGGCAAACCGGCGGGACACATTTTCGTGTCGGCATCGACAGGCGGCGTGTATCGTGTCGCAGGCCGCGTCGAAAGCCGCTTCCCGGTGGATCGGGTTGAAATCGTCGTGAATGGCCTTGTGATTCGGACCTTGAAGCCACGCGGTGAACGGACGCTGGATGAAGGTTTGCGGACCTTGTTTTCGGCGGATGTTTCATTGACCGGCTCGGGATGGATTGCCGTACGCACATTCACCCGGCATCCAGCCAGCCGGAGTCGGTTTGCCCACACCAGTCCGTGGCATGTCGAAGTTGCGGATCACCCGCTCAAGCCGCGCGCCGAAGAGGTGGACTACATCGTGGGGCATCTCGATCGCGAGCTTCGCCGCCATCAAGGTATTCTGGAGCCCGCGTCACTGGCGGAATTCAAGGCGGCGTTGGAGTTTTATCGCGCGCTGGAAGTCAACGCGAGCGCGAACTGACGAAGGCGTGTTGTGACGTAACGTAAAGCGTTTCATAGTCGTCACCGCCAGCGCCCTCGAAGATCATCAAGAGCTGCCAATGTGTTCTATTTCCCATCGGCCTTCCGGCAGTCCCCTTCGACCGATTACTGCTGCTCACACCGCTCTCCCTCATAGACAATTGGTTGACGATGTGCCCCACCATTAGCGATACTGACGCCCTACCCGTTTGGTGGGCCGTGCGCATATTGCGACGAAGGGGGGAGCATTGTTTGTCTCCGCCTATCGGACTGCTGACGCTTTCTATACAATTCGCCGGGAACATTTGAAGAGTTGGCAAACGACTGAAGAGTCGCCAGAAGCGACCGCCAACCTACCCACTTGGCGGCCAGAGTTTCGCCAAATGCTGTGCGCGAGGGAATACGATGTTCGAGATCGAATGTCTTTGGGAGTGCAATGACGGCCTTGGAGAGTCGCCGCTCTGGTCCGCCGAGGAAACCTCTCTGTACTGGTCCGATCACGCGGGACCTTCCATGGAGTTGGCCGGCCCGCGGTGGCCGTCGATAAAGCGATTGAATGTCGTGACCCAGCAGCGCGATGTCTGGCGCATGCCCCAACAAGTGGGATCCTTTGGCTTTCGGGAAACCGGCGGATTGATCGCGGGCACAAATTCAGGATTTTGTGCCGTCGATTTGGAAACCGGCCGGATAGAGCAGATCGTCGATCCCGAAGGGGACAAACCGCACAGCCGGCTGAACGATGGAAAGATTGACCGTCGTGGGCGCTATTGGTGTGGCAGCATGGATGGCCAGCTGAAAGACAAGTCGTCGTACATCTATCGCTTCGATTCAGATTTTACGTGCCACAAATGCGCAGCAGACTTTTCCTTCGTTTGCAGTAATGGGATCGCCTTTGCCCCGGATGACACGCGGATGTATTTCGGCGATACGAAAGGGAGCACGGTCTATGTCTTCGATTTTGATATTGACGAGGGCCGCATTGACAATCGCAGACCGTTTTTTTCGCTCGAAGATCGAAAGCCCGGGATTATCGACGGTGCGACGGTCGATGCCGAGGGGTATTATTGGTTTGCCTTGAACCTGGGAGGCAAGATTCTGCGCATCGACCCTCAAGGCCGACTCGATCGGGAAATCGACATGCCGATCCCCAGCCCGACCTGCGTTACCTTTGGCGGAGACAACTACGAAACGCTTTACGTCACGTCACAACAGGCCTTCGTGACCCCGGAGCAACTGGCAAGGCATCCACAGCCGGGAAGTCTATTCGCAATTCACGGGCTCGGCGTACGAGGCCTGCCCGAACCGAAGTTCGGCGCCTGAGGCCATGATTTTCGACCTGTCGATAACTCCGCACCCACAACGCAGTCAGCGCCACGCACACGAGCAAGCACACAGCCGACGCGGAGATGCGGAGAAGTCGAAGGATGCGGGAGCGGGGTGTCTGTGAATCGTTAATCACGGCGGCGAATCGTGAGAGGTAAGACGGCGGCGGCCATCATGAGCGGCCACGCTGCCGGCTCGGGTACCGCATTGCCAATGCCGGCAACCGATGTGGCACCGAAGTTGGCCCGCCAAACGTCGTAATCAACCTGGGTCACAGTGCCGGGTGTACTGTCGTTTGGTAACGTTACCGATTGACCGAGATTGTCACGCCATGCCGCGTAGTCGGCCGCATCGACGGTGCCGTTGTTGTTGTAGTCGCCGACCACCGACGGCGGCGCAGGCATGTCCGTTATGTCGCCCCAGCCGACCCAATCGAAATCTACGGTGGTGCCGGCGGTCGTCTGCCAGGAGGTGCCGCTGCCGAATTCCACGTAGTCTGCAAAATCGCCAGACTTGGGCACCGGGCCATCAAGCACCATCGCTCCGTCCCACGAGACTTGAGCCGTGCCATTGTTGCGGGCCATCACATAGGCCTCGTGAAACTGTCCCGCCACAGTCGGGCCGAGGTCCAAAATCGACTCGTTCGTCGTGTAGCTCCAGACCCAGAAGTTGCCGTCCGGCTGCCCATCGCCGTCTTCATCGAGCCCATTGTTGATAGTGACTGACAACAGATTCTCTTTGCCGGTGGGAGTGAATTCCATCAGCCGGAACCGGGAGCCGACGACGTTTTCTGTAGGCACGCCCATTTCATCTCGGAACGCGTAGTATTCGTTTGCATGCTCGGTTTGATCGGTCCGGTTTTCGCCGTCCATATGGGCCAGGGAGTCCAATCGCAACGCCATGTTCCCGCTGCCGAGGTCGAAGATTTGAACGTTGCCTTCTAGGACATCGGGTCTCTCATAGTAAACCCAAGGGATGCCGGGGAGTTCCGAGCCGTCGAGGAAGGAGATCCCACCGTGAGCCGCTGGGCTCGCGACGAGGCCGAGTCCGAAGGCCACAGCGAATATTGCTGTTTTATTCATCGCAGTACTCTCTTGTTGAACTGATAACTACTGATAGAAAATTTGATTTCCGCCGACAGATCTGAGCCTGTCAGGAGGAAATAGTGAATTCAAGGAGAAAGGAGTCCCAGGGCGGCCATGGCCCCCCTGGGACTCCTTTCGCGCGCCGGTGTTTGGAGCGATTGGGTGAGGTTGCGGCCTGCCAGGTCGCAAAATACGGGTGGACCTCGCAGCTCAGACGCAACGTCCCCGATACCGACGTGCGTCGGTGATGATTATAAGGTGGCCAGCAACGTGTCCATGTCCACGTAGGTCAGTTCTTGGAGTTGGTCGGCAGAAGCGGAATCGAGCTCTGGGACCAAACCATCTGCGTCCGGTGGTGCTCTCGGTGCCGACGCCTGCCACAGGCCGCCAATGGGCACCGACCGGGCACACAACCGCAGTTTGGGTCGGCGGTGGTCGGCTGCGCTCTGGTGCCCGCGCAGGATCTTCTCGACCACCTCGTCCTGAGGCGGTTCGATGAACGCCACGACCTTCATCTGGCTGCCACAATGAGGACAAGTCAGTGGGTCAATCTCATAGACCCGCTTGATGAGCATCGCCCAGGTCTGGCTACAGCGGGTAGCTGACCCATCGGACGCGTCGCCTTGGCGGGATGGCTCGGCGGATGCTTCCACTTCCGCTTTCTTCCGCAACCCCGGCGCCTTGTTGGAGTACCAGCCGCGACCAACCTTCGGTCGGTGCCCGCGAATCAGATGCGAGCCCTTCGCCGGAATGTGCTGCGTGCCCAGTTTGCGGGGGAGGCGGTGCCAGGAAGTCTAGCGGCGAGAAAATCTGGAAATTCCGCTTCGGTCCGGATGCGATGCCGTCTCCCTGCTGGTCCGGAAAGGCCCTGCAAGCTTGTTTCTCGGCCTTGTAGACCACCTGCCCGGTTTCGCTCACCTTGACCAGCCGAGACAGACTGAAAGGGCAGCGAGTCATGTACTGCACCAGACGCTCGATACCCGCCTGGTCGCCCGCGGCCAGCAGCACCGCCTGATCGACACTGAAACCGCTGTGCTCCCACGTGCGCGTGTTCTCGACCACCTCCGGTTCGATCTTCTCCTCGGCCAAGTGCAGGGCAAAGACTGCTTCCTGCCAGGTCGCCTCGAGGCGTTCCAGATCGAGCTGGGGCAGTTCCAGAAAACCGCCTGTGGGAGTAAACGCTCCGCAGGTCAAAAGTACATGCAGATGAGGATGCCAATGTAGCAGCTCTCCGTGAGTCACCGATGGCCGCGACCATGCCGGGCACGACGTCGTCGCGACGCAACAGACGTCTGACTTCCGCCTGGGTGCAGGTCCAGGCGCAGTGAGGCATCCTTGCCGCGGTGTCCGCAGTCGCCAGCAATACTAAGTAGATCACATGCCGATCTGTTCCCCGTTTCCTGGCCAGACGGAATGCGTGGAAGAAAGGAGGCCGGGGAAGAAAAGGGGGCAGGACAGTTCGGTAGAAGACTTTGCGAATGATCGCTAAACGAGTGAGATGCATGCATTCGTACCGGGTGTACGCATGTGACAAGATAAGTCACCGGCATCGGTATGGTGCCCTGCGTTGGACATCGTCAGGAATTCGCTCCCAGCTCGATCACCCTTGTCGTCGATGCTGTGAAGGGGGCCGGGAACCGTTCAAAACTGACCCCGAGCAAGTCCCCAGAGGGTCATGAGCCCCGTAAATTCCTTGCGAGCGGCCCAAGCTGCCGTTAGACTGGTAGGTGTATCCTAGGGGAGCCAGCTAATGCGCAACTTCGTACTCTTTTTTCTCGCCGCTCTGGCGACGTCGTCTCTCTATGCCGCGTCTTATCAACAGAACGACGGAACCATTATCGATCCGATTCAATACTACGATCTGTACCATGCCCCGGGCAATCATCCCTATGCTGGAGCCAACTTACAGCCCTTTGCGAATCTGGCCGGCGTGGACCTGAGCTACGCGGAGTTGCACTTCGCGAACCTGAACAACGCGGCTCTGGCTGGCGCGGACCTGAGCTACGCGCTCCTGTGGGTCGCAAACCTGAACAATTCGGACCTGGCTAGCGCGGACCTGAGCTACACGAATCTGGTCGCAGCAGACCTCAACGACGCGAACCTCAACCAAGCGGACCTGAACCATGCGGACCTGCGCACCGCGGAGTTGATCAACGCGAACCTGACGGGCGCGAACCTGTGGGCCGCGAGTCTGCAGCAGGCGAACCTGACCGACGCGGACCTGACGGACGCAAGTCTGGTCGGCGCAAACCTGAGATGGGCGAACTTGACCAACGCGCATCTGAACGGCACGGATCTGACCAACGCGTCACTGCACGGAGCGAACCTCTACTACGCGGACATGAGCATCGCAAACCTGAGTGAAGCGGAACTGAACAACGCGGACATAGACCCACGCGAAGCTGAAGCTCGCGGAGATGAGCAATGCCGACCTGAGTGGCGCGAACCTGTTCTACGCGGACCTGAGCTACGCGAACATAAGTTCAGCTTGGCTGAGTAACGCGGACCTGACCAGCGCGAACCTGTCATTCGCATCATTCTACGAAACAAATCTCAGCGGCGCAATTTTCTCGTATACCGAGAATTGGAACACCGCCAGCTGGAGCAGCTCGTTCTATTACATCAACAATGTACCGACCTGGGCCAGTGGCATGGACCCAATTGCGTTGGGCATTTTGGCTCTTGACCCACCTGCCGTCCCCGAACCGAGTGCGCTGCTCCTGGTCCTCCTGGGTCTGGCTTTCCTGCCACGGGGTTTTATCTTGCGGCGGCGGCGGTAGGTCACGCTGCGGATTGGCAATCTCAACACCAGGCGCACGAAGCGGGCCCGGGAGGGTCCAATTCTGAACAGGCGAGGGCTGCTTGCGATCACCAGCGGTAAGACTCCTAGACGAAGCAAAGCCAGCATCGCTTCGATCTTGCGAGCGGCTCGGTAAAACGCTATTTAACGCCCATGAAATTCTCTGCTTTCCGCCTGATCGGCCTGGCCGATGGCAGCTCACTAGGCGAGTAATCCCTCGACCAGTCGACCATGCACGTCGGTCAGCCGATAGTGGCGGCCCTGGAATTTGAAAACCAACCGTTCATGGTCGATTCCCAAGAGGTGCAGGATGGTCGCCTGGAGATCGTGGACATGGACGGGATCGGCGACCACGCTCATTGCCAAGTCGTCCGACTCACCGTAGGTGATACCTGGTTTGACGCCACCGCCGGCCATCCATAACGTGAACGCATAGGGATGATGATCGCGGCCCCAACGGGAACGGTTGTCGAAGTCACCTTGCAGAAACGGCGTACGCCCGAACTCGCCGCCCCAGATCACCAACGTGTCGTCCAACAAACCACGTTGTTTCAGATCCTGGATCAGCGCCACAGAGGGCTGGTCGGTATCGCGGCACTGCGTGTAGAGTTCGGTGGTCACGCTGCTGTGTTGATCCCAGCCGGCGTGCATCACCTGCACGAACCGCACACCTCGCTCGACCAGGCGGCGGGCCATCAGGCAGTTGTGGGCAAACGTTCCCCGCTCCTTCACCTGCGGCCCGTACGTTTCCAGGATGTGTGCCGGCTCGTCGGAAAGATCGGTCAATTGCGGCACGCTGGCCTGCATCTTGTAGGCCATTTCATATTGGGCGATGCGGGTGGCGATTTCCGGATCGTGGAACTGGTCGAGTTGCCACTGGTTGAGCCTGGCCAGATCATCCAACAACCCGCGCCGCACCGCGCGGCTCATGCCGTCGGGGTTGTTCAGGTACAACACCGGGTCACCCCCGCCGCGGAACTTGACACCCTGCAGTCGCGAAGGCAAAAAACCATTGCCCCAATAGTAGTCGTAAAAAATCTGTCCGCACGTTGTGTCTTTGCTAACCGAGGTCATCACGACGAAGCCTGGCAGGTCGTCGGCCATCGACCCCAGACCGTATGTCAGCCAGGCCCCCATGCTGGGCCGCCCGGCCATCTCCGAGCCGGTCAACATGAACGTGATGCCGGGCGAATGGTTCACCGCCTCGGTGTGCATGCTCTTGATGAAGCACAAATCGTCGACAGCCTTTGCGGTGTGAGGCATCAACTCGCTGACCCAGGCGCCACACTGGCCGTACTGTTTGAACGGTTCGACGGGCGCGAGGACCACTTTGCCCTTGGGGTCGCCGGTCATGGTGCTGAACCGTTTGCCTTCCACGTAAGCTTGCGGGATCGGCTGGCCGTGCAGGCGTTTCAATTTCGGTTTGTAGTCAAATAAATCGACGTGTGTCGGCGCTCCGTTCATGAACAGGTAGATAACCCGCTTTGCCTTCGGCGCGAAATGCGGCAAACCGGGCAAACCGTCTTGCGGTCCGCTTCGGCGCGGCTCGCCGCCGGCCGCAAAGCCATCCGCATCCAGCAGCGATGCGAGCGCGGCGGTACCGATCCCGACGGCGCTGCGGCCGAATAACTCGCGACGTGTAATCAGTGCGTTATGTTGGGTGAGTGGATCCATGACTTGCTTCTATTTGTTCTGCGGTTTCTTATTTGTTCAGCGCTTCATCCAAATTCAGGATCAACAGGCAAACCCCGGCATGAGCCGCGTGCTCGATCGGGTCGAGGTTTTTGTCGCGTTGTGACTGGCCAACTTTTAACAGCTTTGTCGCATCGCCCGGTGTGGCAGCGTACTGTTTGCGGAAGACCTCCATGCGGGCGACCAGCAGGTCCAGTTCCGCTGCGGTGGGCCGGCGGGACGTGCACAGCCGAAAAGCCATTCCCAACCGATCGGCTACTTCATTATGCCTGTGCATCACCCGCTCTGCCAACGCACGGGCGGCCTCAACGTAGGTGGTGTCGTTCAACGTGGCCAGCGCGTGCAGGGGTGTGTTCGTTTGGGCCGTCTTTACGGTACACGTCTGCCGCTTGGAGACATCAAAGAACATGGTCGGCCCGATGATGCGCCGCCAAAAGGTGTAAATACTGCGGAGATAGAGCTTGTCACCGTGGTCCTGCTCGTACTGTTTTTTGCCAAAGGTTGCGTCGGACCAGACTCCCGCCGGCTGGTACGGATTGACCGGTGGCCCCCCCATTCGGTGTACCAACAACCCGCTGGCTGCCAGCGCCTGATCTCGGAGCATCCACGAGGCCAGCCGGGACCGGGGACCGCGGGCGAGCAGGCGGTTGTCCGGGTCGCGCTGGTGCAGTTCGGGCGGTGCCTTGGCCGTTTGCTGGTAGGTTGCGCTCATCACAATTTGCTTGTGTAGCGCCTTCACATTCCAGCCGCTTTCCACAAACTCCACAGCCAGCCAATCGAGTAGCCGAGGATAGGAGGGTTTTTCTCCCTGCGACCCAAAATCCTCGCTGGTTTTGACCAGGCCGTGGCCAAAGAATTTTTGCCAATGCCGATTGACCACCACCCGCGAGGTCAAAGGGTGCGACGGATCGACCAACCACCGGGCCAGGGTGAGCCGATTTGCGGGAGCATCTTCCGGCAGTGGTGGAAGGATCTGTGGCACTTCCGCGGTGACCTGGTCTTTCGGTTGGTTGTACAGGCCCTTGGTCAGCAGAAAAGTTTCGCGAGGTGTTTCCATGTCCTGCATGATCATCACTTCTGCAATGCCTTCACGAAGTTCCTCCAACTCTTGTTTGGCCAGGCGGAGGTCCAATTGCAGCCGGACTAACTTTTCGTCACGGGCGAAAAAACGATCAGTAATCCGTTGAGCCTGCTCTTTGCTCCGCTGTTCTGGAGGCACGCCGAGCGCCTCGACCAGCGCTTGCCGGCTAGCCGCCAATTCGGGATACGGGTCAGCGGTGGCCGACAATCGAAACCGGCCCAGATTGTGCGCGAATTTGTTCGACTTGTGACTCAAGGTGAATATCAGCTTGCTTCCCGGTGCGGCCGTTTGCCTGCTGGCAAACCGGAACAGGGCCGCGTGTTCGCGATCGATGGTCCGGCCCTCGTGGACTCCCCAGCCGGTTTTCGACTTGCCATCGAAAGCGGCGGCAACCTCCCAGCCATCTTGTTCAAACGTGGCATCGGCCGAGGCCAACTCGACTGGTATTGGTTGCGTCTCATCGTCGCGTTGCAGTTGCAGTTCGAATTCGGTCAGCACGAAGTTGCCGCTCTTGGCCCGTGACAGGCCGTTCTGGGTGAGGCTCTCGTGCTGCAACGCTTCCAGCCGAACTCCGGTAATTTCACCCAGGTCGATCGGGGCCTTGACCGTATACGTGTCGTCATTCGGGTTCGCGCCGCTTGCCAGCACCGAGTCGTCGGGCAGGATTTCCAGGGTTTGATATCGGGCCGAGGCGGAATTGGGCGACAACACGGTCCACCGGGTGGAAGTGACGTCGGCAGCCAGTATCTTACGTTCCCACTCCCGCTGCCGTAGCGCAAGTTCTGCCTTCTGCCGGGCCAATTCCTGCTGGCTGACAGTTATTTGCTGCTCAAGGGCGTCGATCTGGCGTAGCTGACCAGGTGACGGGGTGGAGATCACCGGTGGCGTTTGTGGGTTGCCGCCTGATCCATCGACGGGTGTCTGGTTGAAAAAGGCGAAGAGCTGGTAGTATTCGCGCTGCGCGAGCGGATCGTACTTGTGATCGTGACAACGGCAGCAGGTCAGTGTCAGCCCTAACCAGATCGTGCCCAGCGTTTCTGTCTGGTCAAAGATGTATTCGATCCGGTTCTCTTCGGCGATCCGTCCGCCTTCACCGTTGATCATGTGATTTCGACAAAACCCGGTCGCGAGTTTTTGTTGGGGCGTTGCGCCCGGCAACTGGTCGCCGGCAAGCTGCCAGATGGTGAACTGGTCGTACGGCATGTTGGTGTTCAGGGATTGCACCACCCAATCGCGCCAAGGCCACATCGTGCGGTCCCTATCTCCCTGAAAGCCATTGCTATCGGCGTAGCGGGCCGCGTCGAGCCAGTCCCAGGCCATCCGTTGGCCGTAGGCCTCCGAAGCGAGCAGGCGATCGACGGCCTTTTCGTAACCGCCAGGGGAACCGTCTGCCAGAAACGCATCGAGTTCTGCGAGCGTCGGCGGCAACCCGGTTAGATCGAGCGTGATGCGTCGCAACAGTTTTGACCTGCTGGCTGCTGCTGTGCCAGAGAGACCTTCGTTACGAAGCCGGGTTTGGACGAAGTGGTCGACAGGTCTGGCGCCGTCGGGCACGGCGGGCTGCACGATCGGTTGAAAAGCCCAGTGGGAGTCCCACGCCGCGCCGGCTTCGACCCACCGCCGCAGCGTGTCAATTTCCGCCGACGAGAGCTCTAGCTTTGACTCCCGCGGTGGCATGCGGTTGTCTTGGTCCAGGCTGGTAATCCGCCGGATCAGTTCGCTTTGGAGTGGTTTGCCGGGGACGACTGCCGCGTATCCGCCCAGATCCGCAAACAACCCCTCGCTGGTATCCAGTCGCAAATCCGCCTGGCGGGCCTTGGCATCCGGCCCGTGGCAGCGAAAGCACTTGTCCGAGAGGATCGGCCGGACATGGTGGTCAAAATCGACATCACCCGCGAAACTCGCTTGGAACACGAGCAGTAGAATCGCTGGGGCGGCGACCGCATACCGTTTCAAGTTATTTGTTGGTGTTTGCACGGCCAGTCGTGCAGGTCTGTGGTCGTCTTGATAATACCTTTGCATTGTTGATTGTACCCTACAACGCTGCTACTTCGCAAACATCTCACCAGGTATTGCCGCCGGAAGCGACTTTTAAACGAGATGACGAATGACCCAGCCAGCCGATTCGAGGGAACTTCTTTCGGCCGCTCGAGAGGCTAAAACCGGGTCATTATTGCCAATAACGGGTCATTATTGCCAATAAAAAGGACAAATTTAAGCTGCAGAAACTTGTATTTTATGCACATTCGGGTTATTGTGAACTCCTGTTGTTCCAGGCTCGCGGCGGTATCTAAATTAGGCTTGCGGCGGTATCTAAATTAGGCTCGCGGCGGTATCTAAATTAGAGGTCTAATGATGCGATTTTCCAGTTCCCTGACGGTATTTCTGGTTCTCACAGCCACCGCGGTCATTCCTCTCTGGGTACAGGCGGCCGTGCTCTCAGAAGGCGACCCGTTAATACCCCCAGGTTTGGGCGTGGGAGAGAGTTTTCACCTGGCGTTCGTGACGGATTCAGCAGGCAAGGCCAAGTCAGCGGACATTGGGGTCTACAACGACTTCGTACAAACCGATGCAAACACCTCCACGATCCTGGGGGTACCGGAGCTCACCTGGAAGGTGATCGGCTCCACGCTTTCAGTAGACGCCAGGGATAATGCGCTCGTGGGCGGAGGGCCGGGAACGGATAACAGCCCGGTGTATCGCCTTGACCATGTCAAGCTTGCCAATGGCTATGACAGCATGTGGGACGGCGATCTTGCTGCGACCTTGAGTACCAACCAGAATGGGCAAAGCCCCACTCCGGGGTCGGGGCTTGGGTCGTGGACGTTTACAGGCTCAAAGGCGACAGGTGTGGTGGATGCGGATGCCCCTCTTGGCGAGTTTCCTTTTGAGACCAGGGTTGGCTATTTCGATCAGATGCCCGCTATTTGGATTGAGGGCCACTCTCCCGGCTGGGGCAACACGCTCCGTTTTTACGCGTTGTCCGAACAGCTGTTCATCGAATCGGCCACTGTGGTCACCGAGCGGAGTTGGCGAAATGACGGCTCGGGAGACTGGCACGAATACGCCAACTGGGCGCCGTTTGGAATTCCTGGAACCGGGGAGAACCTTGCCGACCAGGTTATCAACTTTGGCGATGCGATTACATCTCCGCAAACGGTGTTTACCAATGAAACGGTAAACGCCCAGACTCTTAATTTTGAAAACCAGTACAGCTACGCCCTCGGTGGTCATGGCCTGGTGAACCTGGTTGCGGGAACAGATTTGACGGACCCGTCGATCAATGTCGATGGGGGCAGCCACAAGCTTCAACTGAGTGTCAGCTTGTTCGCCGACGCGACCGTTACGGTCACCAGCGGCGACCTCAACTTTGACAACCAGGTGGACTTGATGGGCAATACGCTTAGCTTCTCAGGTGAGGGTAACATGCTCTTGAATCACAGCGTCGTCGACACCGTCGGGGGCGGGGCCATTTCCGGTTCGGGAATGCTGGGTACCGAAGGCAACACGACCATTGCTGCTAATCTGACACTCGACGGTGCGACGGTCGACCTCGATTTGCGCGACGGTACCGGCGGGGTGACTTCGGATCGGTTTGACGTGCAAGGTTCGGCCACCCTGAGCGGAGACATCACGTTGAACCTTGACCTGGCCGAGGACTTCAGCCCCAACAGTGACATGACCATTCTCACCACGACCGGCGGCCAAAGCGATGTTTCAAAGCGCCAAACGCACCGTGTTGATTTCAGATTCACCCACGTTCGACCGCGTGGTGTTGCGCTATGGAGACAAGCCTGCAAAAGAAGTGACTTTGCCGCCGGAGGAAGCCAGCAAGCTTAAGCCCCACACCGATTACTACTGGAAGCTTGTTGCAGGCAACGAGTATGGGCAGGCTTCAAGTATTGCCCCTTACAAGCATTTCCAGATCGATCCGGAAGCAGAGCCAGCGCCCGCTACGGTGGATGGTCGCCGAAGCAGTGACCAGATGCTTACCGCCGCTCGGTTGAATGGCCATGTAGAGCCGGAATACGGCGTGTTGGTCGACGCAGCCGGTTGGCAGGCGGCAGCCGGGCCAGATCAACAGCCCCGGGGGGCTGTGCGATTGGATGGCACGGGCGGCCTGCTGCGATACAAGGTTGATCGTTTTCCACAACTTGAGTACACGCTGTCGATGTGGTTAGCGATAAACCGTCTGCCCGACAGCAGGTTCGGCCTGGCATTCAGCCTGTGGAATCCCATGCCAGAGGACTCGTTGCGCCTGATCGTCGAGGACGGCAAGTTGTTTGCCAGGATCGAGGCAGCGTTTACGGGCCCATGGACAAAACGATACACCACCGAAGGTGTTCCGGTCGAACCTGGCACGTGGTACCACGTGGTGGTTGTAAAAAACAGCACCCTCTTTACGTTGTATGTCGATGGCCGCGTTTACTCAGAGATTAAAGTGCCCTGGTTCATGCCGTCGCGTACGAGGGAATTTACCCTTGGTGGCAACCCGTATTCACGCCGCGAGTCGGAATTCCTGGCGGCCGATTTTGCGGACTTGCGTTTGTTGCCCCGCGTACTTTCGGCCGAAGACGTGAAAGAACTGTACGACACCGGTCGTGCCGGGCGATAGGGCTGCCGCACGACCGTCCGCTGTGCCGAAAACTCGTTTTCGTGAGGGAATCATGAAACTCACCGCGGCAAACAGGATCATCCTGGCGTTCTGCCTGTCTGTGCCTGGCGTGTTGACCGTGCGTGGCGGCGCGTTGGTTGCCGAGACACCGACCGCCCAGGCTGTCCCCAAACCGTTTTCAAAGGAGACGGTCCAAGCCTGGACCAAGGCCGGAGCGCACGTTGGCTGGATACGCACAGGTCGGTATGGCACCCCACATTTCGTCGAGGAGAGGCATCCGAAGCCTGGCGACCTGCCAGCGTTTCACTTCTACCGCCGCAAGGCGGTGCTGTTGGCAAAACTACCCGCGCCAGCGGTACCGTTCGGACTACACCTTGGCGGTACGCTGGTGACCGACGCGGGCCTCGCGGAGCTATCGTCATTTGCGAACCTGCGAACGTTGCGCCTTTGGGGCACGCAAGTGACGGACGCGGGCCTCGCGGAGCTGGTACCACTTGTGAACTTGCAAACGCTGGAACTTTCCCGCACGAAAGTGACGGATGCGGGTTTAAAGGAGTTGGCGCCACTTGTGAGCTTGCAAACTCTGGACCTTGGCCGCACGCAAGTGACAGCCGCAGGTCTCGCGGAACTGGCACCCCTTGTGAGCTTGCGAACGTTGGACCTGGGTGGCACGCAAGTAACCGGTGCGGATCTCGCGGAGTTGGCGCCACTTAGGAGCCTACAAATTCTGGACCTCGGCCGCACGCAAGTGACCGACGCGGGTCTTGCGGAGCTGGCACCACTTGTGAACTTGCAAACGCTGGAACTTTACCGCACGAAAGTGACCGATGCGGGTTTAAAGGAGTTGGCCCCACTTGTGAACTTGCAAACTCTGAACCTGGGCGACACGCGAGTGACCGATGCGGGCCTGGTGGATTTGGCCCCGCTTGTGAAGTTGCAAACGCTCGACCTTGGCGGCACACAAGTGACCGACGTGGGTCTCGCAGAGCTGGCCCCGCTTGTGCACTTGAAAACACTGCGCCTTTGGGGCACGCAAGTGACCGACGCGGGCCTGGTGAAGTTGGCCCCGCTTGTGAGCTTGCAGTCGCTGGATCTTAACGGTACGCAAGTGACCAATGCGGGTTTAAAGGAACTGGTACGACTGAAAAGCTTAAAAAGGCTCCGTCTGTGGGGCACGCATGTAACGGACTCTCGCAAGAACGAGCTATACAAGGTACGGCCAGATCTTCTCGTATGGTAGCCAGCCGTCGATGGGAAGTCTTTTCGCAGGGCGGCCGAGACCCTGGTGAACGACGCTCAAAGAGAGCCAGGTGAGGCAGGTCTCGTGACTTGTCGCCGGAAATTGTTGTGGAAGCGACGGGGAGCTTATTGATTTTTCCGGGCGAGACAAATAGAGTAACAGCCGCTCGGAGGATTCATGTTTCCGAGGCACAGTCATTAATGGCCCATTTCCGAAGCAGCGCCGAGTCAGGCCCAGAGACCGAACGATGGCAACATGGATCGACAAGCTGGCCAGCTTGCTGCCCGCGTCTCAAATAGCGGTGTCTGATCAGGATCTATTGAAACACAGTTGCGATTCGTGGTCGATCGCCATCAAGACCAGGCAACAGGGCAAAAAGACTTTCTTTCCGGAGGTCGTTGTCTATCCTCACGGTGAAGACGAGGTAGCGCGACTCCTGGCCTGGGCGACCGAGAACAAAATCTCTGTCACGCCGTGGGGAGCCGGATCGGCCGTTACGGGTGCACCCTTGCCGTTAACCGGTGGTATCACCGTCGATATGTCGGGCATGGATCAGATTCTTTCGGTGGACGAAACGAATCTCATGGTCACGGTCCAGGCCGGCACCATGGGCGGTTCCCTGGAAGAGGAACTGAACCGTCGTGGGTTTACCCTCAACCACGCGCCCCAGTCCCTGGGTATCTCGACCGTTGGCGGTTGGGTCGCAACGCGATCAACCGGTCAATTTTCGTCGCGCTACGGAGGGATCGAGGACCTGATCATTTCCCTGACGGTCGTCCTGTCCAGCGGAGAAATTGTCAAAACAAAGCCCACCGTCCGGCCAGCAATGGGCCCGGATTGGAAGCAGTTGTTCCTGGGCGCCGAAGGAACACTGGGCATCGTCACCGAAGTAACGCTTAAGATCTTTCCGGTCAGCAACCATCGCCTTTTCGAGGCGATCGACTTTGACAGCGTGCTGTCGGGTTTAGGTGTAATGCAGACAATCATGCAATCAGGGCTCGCGCCTTTTTTGATTCGTTTTTATGATCAAGACGAATCGAGGCATCTCCTGCGAGACGAAACATACTCGCGATGTGTCATGTTCCTTGGTTTTGAGGGGCTCAAGGGTGTGGCAACCGCTGAGTACGAAGCGGCCATGGAAATCTGCCGGTCGGCAGGTGGTACCGCGCTGGGCCAGGACCTCGTGCTGGCCTGGATGGAACGCCGTTTCGACTTTTCAACCGTCGAGAATATTCAGAACGACCCATCTGGTGTCGCTGAAACGATCGAAGTGGCTCACTTTTGGGACGGCATCTACGAGACCTATGCGGGACTGAAAAAAGCGATGGCTCCCTACGTCGATCAGGTGCTTGCCCATTTCTCTCACGCATATCCCCAGGGAACCTCGCTCTACATTATCCTGCTAGGGGCAAAAGGGGTTGAAAAAGACGCTGCGGAGGCCGAGGAAACACTCCGCAGAATTTGGAAAACTGCCAGTGACGTTGCTTTGCAAACAGGAGCGGCAACAGCACATCACCATGGAACGGGAATAGTGCGCTTGCCGGTAGTGCGGGAGGAATTGGGCTCAAGTATGAAGCTGCTGGAACGTGTGAAGCATAGTTTGGATCCTTCCTGTATTCTCTGTCCAGGCAAGCTGGGAGTCCCATGACCCACATCGCCGCCATCGACGCCGGCGCTTCGGAGATCAAGGTCTCGGTGTTTGATGCCTCGGGACGAGAGGTCGCCAGTGCGGCACGTGACTGTCCGAGTGATTCGCCATCGGCGGGATGGGCCCAATGTTCGCCCGACGTGTTGATGCGATGGCCGCTGGAGGTTCTCAAAGAAGCCGTTGTGCAAAGCAAAGTCGCAGCCAGTGATATTGCCGCGATCGGTGTCACGGGATCTCGAGCGACCATCCTGCCGGTCGGTCGCGATGGGGAGGCGGTCGGACCGGTGATTTTCTGGTACGATCGCCGCGGGCAACACGCCGTTGACCAAATCACGAATCAACTTGGATCGGACGAGTTTTTTCGCCGGACCGGTGTGCCGCTGGATCCCACCCCTTCGATCACAAAGATCGTGTGGTTACGAGATGAGCAACCACAGATCTACTCTGCCACCAGTCTCTTCGCATTGCCACAGACCGTCGTGCTGAACACCTTAACCGGCTCTGACTGGTTCTGCGATGATTCCTACGGATCCTATTATGGATTCATGGACCTGAAAACCAGAAGCTGGGATAATCCTTTGCTGGGGCTCGCTGGGATTTCCGAGCAGAATTTGCCACAGTTGGTCGCTCCTGGAACGGTCGTTGGACCACTCGGCCAGTCGGCAGCCGCCGCCACGGGGCTGGACCCTGAAACGAAGGTTGTAGCTGCTGGTTCCGATGCCTCTTGTTGCAAGTTGGGGGCAGGCGTGGAAGGCACTGGCATCGCCAGCGTTTACATTGGTACCGCTGGCGTCGTGGGCGTCATTGCCGAGCGGCCTGTCTTCGACAACCGCCTGACCTGTTGCCCCTCGGCTTTGCCTGGTTGTTGGGATGCAGATGGGCTGCTGTTAACAGCAGGGTCTGCCTATCGATGGTTGCGCGAGATGCTAAGCAGTGTGCCGGGTGCCTCAGGCACCCTGAGTTTCAAGGATTTGGATGCAATGGCCGCCCAGGTGTCACCAGGAAGCGAAGGTGTGGTTGTGGTTCCACACTTTGCCGGCGCGGGCACACCACTTTGGAATAGCGACGCCAGCGGCAACATTGTGGGGCTGCGACTTTCCCACGGAGCGGCACATCTTGCCCGGGCAGTGCTCGAGGGTGTCGTGTTCGCCCTGCGGCATGCGCTCGACGCGCTGCGGGAGCATGTGGTGCCCATCAACAGCTTGCAATTGACTGGCGGTGGTGGCGGCTCGGAACTTTGGTCGCAAATTCTGGCGGATGCCACCGGAATCCCCGTTTCCATCCCCAGCAGCCAACAGTCCACCTCTTTGGGCGCGGCGATGATGGCCGGTGTGGCTGCGGGTGTTTACTCCGATCACAGCGAAGCGATCAACGCGATGAGCACCATCGAGAGGAGTTTCGAACCAGACCCGTCAAACAGGGCCGTTTACGAAACCGCGTATGGTTGTTACTTGCATGCCGTCTGGCAGATGGAGCAAGTTACCCACGGTTAAGGGATCGAACCCAGCGGCCCGTTCCTGGCTCCAGTGCGGGTGTTTGACGTTTGGGTTCATCAAGCGGAACCTCGTTGGACTTCTTTGCAAAAAGCAGCCTGTCGCTTTTAGGGGATTACATCGTTCAGGGTGTAGGACTTGGGCGCGGTAGCGACGCCAACGTAACCACCTCCAGCGATGACTTTGCCCGTCTCAACGTGAAGCCAAATGGTTTGTTGCTGCTGGCGGTCCGGGCAAATTTATTTCCATCAAGTCAGTTGTGGACCGTCGTGGTCCAGTATCCCCGGAAAACTCGCTTAACCCCAGGTTGGCACCGGGAAAAACTTGCGTGATTCACGAGGTCTGGTAAAATAAATTTATCGGTAAGTCCAAAAAATAGATCCCCTCCGTGACAGTTGTGTGAGCGGACCCGCGCCAAAAAAGCGACTATTTCAGCCAAAATTGAAGCCGAACTAGCCAGTCGTCCACGCATGGAACTGCCAAAAAATCGGGCAAGCCCCGTAGGTAATTGATCCGTTCTACAGCATCGGACCTAGTTGGGCGGCTTTCCAGTGTCGGCTGCCTGTTCGATCACCCAGGTACAGAGCAAAGGACCTGACGCATGGCTGGTGGCCATAGGAAGCGACTTTTGCGCCGGCCGTTTTTCAGCCGTGCTACCCGTGCATTTGGCGGGCCGTGGAGCGTGCGGCCTGGCCCGGGGCGTCGCAGCGACGTGCCCGATCGTCGGCTTGGGCTTGAGCCTCTTGAAGACCGAATACTGCTCGATGGGGCGGCGAATATAGCGGTTGGAGATCCATTGATACCGTCCGGTCTGACCCTGGGAGACAGCTTCCATTTGGCGTTTGTGTCAAGTACGCAGGGCAGGGCCGACAATGATGACATCGAGTATTACAACGGTGTGCTACAAGGCCTGGCTGATGCCTCTTCGCTCGGGGGGATGTCAGACTTCACCTGGAAGGTCATCGGATCTACGGCTGCGGTTGACGCAAGGGACAATGCGGTCGTGTCGGCTGGGGTGTATCGCACTGATGGTGTCAAGGTCGCTGACGACGCTACTGATTTTTGGGATGGTAGTCATGATGCGGTCATGGATAAGGACGAGAACGGTGCCCAGTTCACCGGCTGGTCATGGACGTATACAGGCTCCAACAGCGACGGTACCGGGGCGGCGGATGGCAAGACCATGGGCAATGCCGGCTCCGAGCACGTTTACGTTGGCTATGCTGATCAGATGGCCGCTAATTGGGCCTATGGCCATGCGATAGGTACGGCCAATGTGACTCATTATTATGCGCTGTCACAGCAACTCGTCGTTGCAGAGGAAGGTAACACGGGCGGTGAGTCAGGCAGCACGCTCGACCCGGTCGACGGCACGGCCGACCTCGACACGGGCAGCGCCGACCGGAGTGGTGACGGTCTGCAACTGAGCGACTGGGATAACAACTTTGCATACGATGTGCTTTACATCGGCGAAGGCGATACGATCACACTCGTCGGTAACGCCGATGTCGGCGGCGGTTCCAATGCACTTTATGCGCGCAAAATCGAAGGCTACGGTGGTGGCAGCACGATCGATCTCAATGGGCACAACGTCTATCTGCAGGAGTGGGCTACGGGCGTGACGTTTGTTGGAGCCGGCGATGTGAAGTCGATGAGCCCGCTGGGGAATCTGGGTGGTGAGTTCGTGGGCCCGTTTGATAGTTGGTCGAATGTGAAGACCGACTTTGGCGCTGTAGGCGACGGGGTGACCGACGACACGGCGGCGATCCAGGCAGCGTTCGAATCCTTGAAACCCGACGGCGCAGTCGAGAAGGTACTGTATTTCCCCGCGGGTACCTACCGTATCACCGACACGGTCGCCATATCGCGCGATGAGACGTTAAGGGAATACGAAGGGATCTCGGTTATTGGCGAAGACCCGGCGACGACAACCATTAAGTGGAGCGGCGCGGCGGGCGGAAGGATGATGGAGTTCAGCGCATACCATGCGAAGCTGTCGCGATTGACCTTCGATGGGATCGGCCAGGCAGGCTTGGGGGTTCACAACTCGCTGACCGGATTCACGTCGGGCAACGAACTTTCGGACCTGGTCTTCAAGGATATGGCAGTGGGTATCAGGGCAGGTGAACTGCCCGGGGTGGTGGGGAACAGCTACGGGGCGGTGGCGTCTGAAACGGCCATGGTGCGGTTGAGCTTCCTGCGCATGTCAGACACGGGTATACGCCTGGCCAGCCAGAACACGTTGGATCAGTACATCTGGAACTCAAGGTTCGAGGACTGCCGCGTGGGTGTGACCAATGAAAGTGGTGCGGGCAACTTTGCGGTGTATGAGAGCGTGTTCCTGAGGTCAACACTCGTCGACGTATGGATCGCGATGCCCAGCAGGTTTTACTCGCTGCGCCACAATATCTCGATCGGGTCCGGGCAGTTCCTCAAGATGGATGACGCTTATGGCATTGGCGCGGCGGTCACGGTACAAGGCAACACCATTATCGATCCAACCAACAACGTGGCGATCAATTTTCCCAACCCAGGGCCATTGTTGTTGTTGGACAACGTCATCAAAAGCCGCTCGGGACACACCAATCCCGTGGTAGCGGTCAGTACCAGTTGGGGCGCTCACGGAGCGATCATCGCGGCGGGCAACACTTTTACGGTGGCAAACCCGATTTCACTAGGTGCCGATGTCGAGTTGGTCAACCTCCAGGAGCAGATCGTCTCGCGTGAGGATATTTCAACGCCCTTCGGGGCGGTTCCCGCCACACCGCGCCACGGAAACCCAACGGTGTTCGACCTGCCCGTCGGTGCCGGCGCGACGGCGATCCAGGGCGCCATCGACCAGGCGGCCGCCCTTGGCGGTCAGCGCCCGGTCGTGCACCTGCCGTCTGGTAGTTACACGATCGACACATCACTGGTGATTCCAGCCAATACCGATATGCGTTTAATTAATAGGTGATGGGATCTGGCGTGGCACCACGCTGCACTGGTCGGGTAGCGGCGACGGGCCGATGCTGCAAATCGACGGTCCTACCCACGCTGGCGTCTTTAGCCTGGAGGTCTCGGGTGGAAACCCCGAGTTTGCCCCACTGACGGTCGTTGCCGACACTCTCGACCAACCGGGCGCTCGCATCCACCTCGAACAACCGTCGGCGTTCGGCTACGACTACTCGGTGGTTGTCGATCAGCTCGACCATGCCTATGTGAGCATTAACAATGCGACGCACCATGGCATTCACGTGATCGGCGGGGCCCTAACGGCCGCAGGCGGGCCCACGGATGCTTACGTGGACTTATTCCAGGGCCTTGGCGGTCGCCCCGCCCCCGAGTTGTCCGCACCAAACACTTTCGTTTATCAGGTGACCAACGGCGGGCGTCTGGCCGTCCACGATGCCTGGTACGAGGGGACCCCTCAGATCCTCAAACTGACCGACCGCGGGGAATTCACTTATAATAGCGGGTTGGTTGCGCCCGGATCAGTTGGGCTCCAGGTCGAAATCGACGGGTTCGACGGGCGCGCGCTTATCACCGAGGTCAACACCCTCCGGTCGCACACCAGAGTCGGCGGCGACAATCCCGACATGAACGTGTTGCTTCTTGGGATGGGGTTCAGAGACCACAGCGATCCGGCTCTTACGGATGATCAACTGATCCTGGATTACACACAAGGTCAGGTTGGGGTGCTCAAGAGCCATTTCCGTGGCGACTCGAATACAGTGCGGATTCCCGATCAGGGGAACACGACCGATGCATTCGTGCTCGATATGCTTGCGGCCCTTCGCGGGCGCCGTCCCATTCCCATGGGCGCCGATCAGTCTGGTGTGACGAATCTCACCTTGTACCGTGTGATGGCCTCGGGAGTGAATGGGGTTCGCCTCGAGAAGGAACCCGAGTCCCAGCCCCCCACCGTACCGCAGAACCTGGCAGGAGTCGCCATCTCCCAGCGCCGGATCGACCTTAGTTGGAACGCGTCGACAGACAACGTCGGTGTGCAAGGCTACGATGTGTTCCGCGACAACGTAAAGATTGCCACTGTCACATCGGGCATCACCTACACCGACCTGGATGTAGCCGTCTCTACGAGCTACAGCTATGAGGTCGAAGCCTTTGACAAGGTGGGCAATCGCTCGGGTCGAAGTGCACCGGTGGTCGCCGCCACTCCACAAGGGGTTGAGGGGCTGCTTGGCTACTGGGACTTTGACGACGGTGCCGGCTCGACCGCGGATGATTCGGTGGGCAACAGCAACGGGACCCTTGTCGGCAACGCCACATGGGACACGGGTAGGCTGGGGGGAGCGGTACGTCTTGATGGGGACGGAGACTACGTCAACCTGGGCAATTCCGAGGACTTCAACTTCAACAGTAAGAGTTTTACCATTGCCCTGTGGTCAGACGACCTCATGCCCGATGGAATGAAGGTCGCCAAGGGCCTGGGAGCCAGCCAGGGCTGGGGGATCCAAGGGAACACTTTTTCCGTTGGCGATAGCAACAGTTCTAGTGGCCTTTCGTTCTCCACACCGACTTCTGCCGGAACATGGACGCACCTGGCGGCAACGCTGGACTACCAGACGCGCATCCTCACGATTTATCAGGATGGTGTTCTGGACCAGGCCACCGTCGTTCCCGCCCACGTTGATTTGGACGATATTAACGACGATGTTGCACTGCTTGTCGGCGCACGACAGTCGGGGATCGGTCCATTTTACCCGGGAGCGATCGATGAGATGTATATCTATGACCGTGTCCTGGACCTCACCGAGATCCAGGAACTGGCACTCGTTACGGTTGGTCCGCCCCAGTATAATTTCCAATGGACGAAAGCATGGGTTGGTAGCTGGCATGATTCGGCTAATTGGACACCTGCAGGTATCCCGCACGGCAACGACCACACGGTTGAGTTCACCGGCGCCAGCTCCTACATCACCATCGTGCAGATTGGCTCTCCAGTCACCGTACAGGAAATTCTCCTCGACGAGTCGAGTTCCTATCGGCTTGACGGTAGTCAAACGTTGACCCTCGATGCCAACACCGGAAGCGCCAAGCTGCAGGCCACCGCTGAGAACCACATCTGGACCACCCCGATCTCTGCCGCCACATCGACCACCATCGATATCGCTGCGGGGGCCGAACTGACACTTAAGGGACAATTCGACTTTGCGGGTGAGACGGTCGTCAAAGCAGGTTCGGGTAATTTGTATCTCGACTCCCAATCCACAACCCAGAATGGTACGTTCCAACACACTGCCGGCTTGTTGGGCGGCAGTGGGGTGGTCAACGGGGACCTGGCCACAAGTGGCGGATCGGTCGCACCGGGTCACGATGTCGGAGAATTAACCATTGCCGGTAATTTCACGATGGGATCGGGCGGTGCGCTGCAGATTGAGATCGGGGGCACCTCCGCAAGCCAATTTGACACGCTTCAAGTCGCTCAAAATGCCTACCTCGATGGAACGATAGAAGTCACACTCACCGACGGTTACGATCCCGATTCGGGCCAGCAGTTCCCCATTTTGCAAGCCACCAGCGTTGTCGATCAAAGTGTCGTGTTGGGGGGGCCCGACGGCCACAAGTTCAAGCTGGTCTTCGGCTCGGGACAGTTACTCCTGGAGGCGACGTCAGTGACGAGTATCTCCGGCGATTATAACAGCGACGGTACCGTCGACGCGGCCGACTATACCCATTGGCGTGACACGCTCGGAAGCAGTGTACCGGCCTTCAGTGGCGCCGACGGCAACGGTAACGGCACGATTGACCAGGGTGACTACGCGGTGTGGAGGGATAACTTCGGCACGACCTTGGCGACGGCAACCTCCAGTAGCGCAACTGTCGACGTTGCTACCGCAAAACAAGTGACACCCGCGCCAATCGCAACGCCGTTGACACGCGTTACGGCAACCGCGCCCTCCGAGCCCGTCGCGTCAGCAAGTCAGCCCTTGGCAGCCTATGCGACTTTGCAGTCGTCCGTGGGATCGCAGCCGACGGTCGCACATCAGCCCGACGCGCACCCGACGCCCGTCACGTTGCACGATGACGCGTTGTTGGCGCTCTACGCTTCGCAGGCACGCGGCGAAACCAGCGACAACGAAACCGCAGGCGACGACAGCGGTCTGAACACCTTGATAAGCGATCTCGCTGCAGACGATTCGCGCGACATTCCATTCGAGGTGATTGACGACGTGTTTAAGACATTGGCGATCGCGGAAAATTAAAAACAGTGGAAAAGTAAAAAAATCCGCCACGCAGCATAAGCAATCGATCTGCTCTTTTGCATCGGGCCTGGTCGGG
>CAUZEA010000004.1:0-112386 GCA_963578605.1 Planctomycetota bacterium | reverse complement strand
CCGCCACGTATGCGGTTGGCTGTGTTCTTCCAGCTTCGGCTACGCCTCAGCCTCCAGAACACAGCCGAGTTACTTAACCCCGATTCTCTCACTTAGGCTGGTACTAAAAGCGGGGTAAGGTCAGTCCTGTCAAATCAAGCGTTACTCGTCGCAGCAGCGTAACGCGGTCGGCCTCGGCAGAAGGATCAATTTGCTCGGCCTCTAGCCGGGCTAAAACAAACCGGTCCAGTGGTGATTTGGGCCAACCTGCATTGCTGACCTGCGGAAGTTCCGGACGAATTACCGGGGAGAATGACCACCAAGTGTCAGGTGCAACACCTTCACCCCTCGGACTGGCCAGCAGAAAGCTGCAATCGACCGCAAAGAGCGTTCCAAGCAGCACAAAAACTGTAATCCGTCGGACATCCATCAGGCCCAGCCCAACAAAATACTTTTGGGAAATCGGCACTCTGAAAAATACAAAAACGCCCTCGCCAACTGCCAGTTATGTGCAAACTCCCCGCATTCTTCAACCAAGGCCCCTGCTGCTCAAAGTACCTGCCCAACAAAGCACTATAGAATTTTAAAAACCCGCGAATTTCTCTTCCGGTAATGCCTGGAATTTATATCTTCTTGCTAAAATGGTTCCAACGAGTCGCCGGTGGTGTTGGACAGCGTTTTTTGGAACACAAGCGACTCAAGGTACAGAGAACGATGGAGGAAAATCTGCCGGTGTTACCTGGATTTTTTGGAAAAAGCACGCGATCATGGCAGTTCCACTTCGAGCGTCTTGAACAGCGGATTGTTCTTTCGGCCCAGTCTTGGGATCTAGCTGCGGACTTTGCTGCCGATTTCTCCGGTGGTCTTCCCCAAAACAATCCCAACGACATTTGGGGCTACTATGGGTCAGATGGGTCCTATGCATCACTCCTAAAAACCAATGGCAACTCAGCTGCACCTGGACCCGATACATTCGGCGTTGGCGCGGGTTGGGCCGGCGCCGGGGGACTTCCCTCTTACGCCCGGGGGGGAAGCTGGGGTTTACCCACCAATTCCATAGCCGGTCATGGTCCTAATCTCATCGCCTGGTTCGCTGGCCCTGACGTGGACATGGGAGCCGTAAAAATTACTGGCTTCCTCACACAGGCCACCTTTGAACCAGAACGCCAGATGCGGCTACAGGTTTTTAAAAATGCGGACACCGACCCGGTCATTGATATCTCGGCCGACTTTGCTGATCAAGACAATATCATCGAGATACCCCCCACAACCGTAAGGATGCAACTGCTTGATCAGCTTAGAATTGTCGTCGATGGGACCGGAGAAGAAGGCAATGGGATCGAAACCTTTGCGGCCTATAACGTCCATATTGAAGAGTATGCACTCCCGGGTGACTACAACGACGATTTTGTTGTCGACGGCGCAGACTACACGCGATGGCAATCGACATTCGACCAAACAGTGACTGTTGGTACTGGTGCCGATGGCAACGGCAGAATTGATGCTGCAGATTACACAGTGTGGCAGGAACACCTGGGAGAAGTCGTGCTTGACGGGCCGCCGCCAGCGCCTTTCACGCCATCAGCAATCGTCGTAGAAACCTCGGGAGTTACTTTACCCGATGGTTCCCAACTTGATATTTCAACATCCCAAACTCAGGGACTCCAGGAAGCCTTTGATCTTTCTGCGGAGCAGGGATGGAGCATCTTTGTGCTTCCGGGAACCTACACGCTTGATGCACACCTGGATATTGAAGAAATCCAACTGCGGACATTTCGCTTTCAAGATGTAACGATGAATTTTAGTTCAAGCGTTACCGACTTTGGTATACGCTTTGACAGCACAATGCTGACCGACTGGTACTGGGATGGTGGTGCAATCAACGCACCGCAAGCCGCACACGGCGTACTTTTTCATCCGCGAACGCCTCACCCGCTGGACGGACCCAAGTATGGCACCAAGGGTGTTGTAGACAGCCGGTTTCACTTTAATGCAGACATCGAGGCCAAGAATTCCAAAGTGACGATGAATTCACAGCAGGCCACGATCAACGACCTGAGCCTTCACTTCCGGAACGTCCCACGCAACCAGATTTTTTACACGGGAAGCGGGTTTGCGGCCTACAATATTTTTCCCGGTGCTCGCACAGACCCTGCCATCGGCTTTGATCCGTTTAGCACGGCAGGCCGCGTCACGGTGAACCCACCGGATGCAAACCTATCCACCGGTATTCCCGCAACCGTCTACCTTCCAAACGGGACAACCTTACCCATCACTGGAACAACCACCTACGGCCTTCAAGAAGCTTTCGACTATGCTGCAGCAAACAATCTCGACGTAATTGTACACGGGCGTGGTGTCCGTAATACCAGTCCAACCACTAATTTTGGACTCTATCAGATTAACAGCGATCTTCCGGTGAGTGATCTTACCAACCGTACCTACAACATTTATGCCGTAACGTTTAATGACTCCCGGTCAGGTGGCACAACCTTGTCTCTGGGCGACATGAACAATTCAACTTTCGAGCTGACAGGACAACTTGTCTCAACCGGGGCTGCCAATTCACTAGTGATCCGTCCCGATGATACGGGAGTCCATAACAGTACGGTACGCATTGGTGCAGTCGTCGGCAGTAACGCAGTATCCAATACCGGTGTAAGAATTGACCCAAGTCTCAAAGACATTCAAGACAACCTGTTTGTTCTGCATGAAGTTAACACAGGCTACTTCGGAATAAAAGTCGTCAACCCCTCTGCAAGCACAACCTTTTCTGACAATACGATTCGGTCGCTGCATACGCACGCTACAGCCCACATTGGCATACAGCTTGGTGAAAGTTCTTAAAATGCCCAACGCATTCATTCCAACCAGGTTGAAATTCGGGCCAACACGGATGGACAAATTCGCGAAGCGGCCATGCAGGTCTGGGGGAGTTCCAATGCGCTGGATCTGTACTGTTCTAATTACATATTCCGCTACAGCATAAAATTTGAACCCGGCTCTGCCAACAACGTGCTGACCAATTCGGGCATCTACGCCTGCCCATTGCTGACTCGGGGACCAACAACGTGTTGGCTGGATCTGCCGGTGTGTCTTCTCTGGGATCCTCTACCTCGTCTGGAAACTTACAGGTGCTATCCCATCGCAAAACGGATGACGCGAACCAGACTGCACCGATAGCCGAAAACGATGCCAAAGAGAGCCAACTCCTGCTGGCACTTTCCGCTCAGGCGGTCAACAGCGACACATCGACAACCTCTCCGCTCGAGGGCATCTTGGAAAACAGGCGGCCAATAGCCCTTGATATCGCCCTTTCTGAACTGGGGCCCGAGGAGACGATGTTCCCGATCAGCGACGCAGTGCGGTAGTCTTTTACCCGTGTCCGGCCACAAACTGCGACGGTCCGGTCTGGATTTTCGCCTGCCGAGCCACCGACCACGACTGGCACCCCGGTAGCAATCTAGGTAGACTGAGTAGAGTTTGTAAGCTGCCACAGGCGCTGCCACAGGCCAAGTCCAGGAGTTGCCGCAGCCTGTCTGCTTCCCGCCCAGGCACAATTTTGGCCCCCCTGACCAGCAAAAAACCTCCCGGAAGACCTGGCCATCAGGTTGTGGAATCCCCACACATAAGGACAACTGGAAATGAACGATCCGATTTTTGCCAGAGCCATTGTCCTCGGACAACACATGGGCCTGTCACTCACCTGTATTCTCTGGGCTTGTGCGGGCCATGTGGCTCAAACAACATTGGCCCAAGAGCTCGATTTGGTGGAACGCGTACGCACGTCCAACGACGACTATCGCCCCATTACTGCCGAACAAGTGTCCGCGGCCCGTCAGGCCGCTCTCGAGAGTGCAAATGACCTCCAGCAATGGCTGACAACGAACCATGATGGTGGCACAAAGTGGAAACAGTATCTGCATTGGGAAAACTTGCCGGAAGAATTGAAAACCGCGTCCAAATCCAATCTGGCAAAGCTGTCGCTTGTCTACCGGCAACTCAACACGGATGAACCAGGGCTGGAACGTGCTCCTTTCCGTCGGCTAGCAAAAAGCTTACGACGTTACATTGATCTGGCATCAGCGAGTGGAAAACCCGATCTGGAGGATCAATACACGAAAGTCACTCAAGCACTCGCACGTGACTTGTCAACATACGCTCAACATCCGACACCGCGACTTGAGCACTTGATTGGGAGGCGTTTAGGATTTATCCATGGACTAGGTTTCTCGCCAGAGTTGCATGCGGCTGTACGAGATCAGCATGGCCTTCCAAACGCAATCATCGACGTTTCGGCACAATTTCTCTCGGCTGCAATGTCGGGCGAAATCGACGAGGTTGGCGACGTGCGCGATACGATTCTGGGAACGGCGATTCGAGGCAAATCGCAGACAAAGGGATCGGTCAAACTGCAGCTCATTCCGGCAACAGATCGAGCGATCATTGAGGTCTCGTCGATGGGGGAGATCGTTTCGGAAAACTTCGGATATAACGGCCCGATCGTGATCCGAAGCACGGGATTCACCGACTTTACCGCCAGCAAACGTGTTGAATTCACCGATCGGGCGTTCCGCATCATGCCATCACTTGCCGATGCGACAACCCGTACGAAGATCCACAGCGTGCGGGCCCGCAACAACGGGTTGTTCAGCGGATTCATTTCGCGGATCGGCGGGCAACGGGTGCAGGAAAGCAAACGTCGGGCCGAAGCGATTGCCTCACAACATGCCGAACGTGATATTCGGGTTGAGTTTGACGAGGAACTGACTGAGGAGATCAAGGGCTTGCGCCGCCAGTATCGGGACGTTTTTCGCTACCCCTTGCTCCGCAAGGGGGCCTTTCCGGAACATATTCGCTTCAGCTCGACGACCGACGTTGCATCGATCGAAGTGGTGCAAGCTAAAAATGACGAACTTGCAGCCTCGGGTCCCCCGCCGCCAATTGACGGGAATTACGACCTCAGTGCGCGGATTCAACAAACAGCTGCAAGTAACTATGTGGCAACCATATTGAGCGGCGCAACCTTAAGTGAATCTACCGCTGGGGATGGTGGCCAACTCGACAGGAAACTCCCGCAGTGGTTAGATGATCTGCTTGAGGAATTGGAGATTCCAGACGACGAGCAGGACAAAGAAGCAGGTGCCGACGCGGCAACCCCTGGGGAACCGAGTGACCGTCCCTGGTCCATCACGTTCCGTCGTACAAGACCTGTGTCTGTTGAGTTTGCGGACGGGCAGATCAAGCTGGCGGTACACACGGCACGAATTGTATCAGGCGGTGATCGTTTCGATGGCTGGGATTTGATCGTCAAATACAAATTGAATCCTAAAAATGGTGGTTTGTTTTTGCTCCGCTCCGGGGATGTTGATGTCCTTCCCACAAATTTTGACCCTGCGACCGGACGGGGGCTTTCCACGCGGCAGGTTGGTCTCCGTAGTAATCTCATTAAAGTCGTCAACGATTTGACCGATCAAGGTGACGGATTTCCGAAAACCCTCGAAATGCCGATGATCGAACTCACGGGAGAATTGGCCGATGTCGGTATGCTGGCACTGCGCGAGTCCGATAGCGAAAATGGCTGGTTGACCCTGACCTGGAATTTGCCGTAACCTGCAAGTGCCGCTTGGCAGAACCTCACCCAGGCAAAACCACCGTCACGTACCCTTGGCGTCATGCACCCGGTCGTTGATATTGTCTTTGACTGTTTGCCACTGCAGCTGGTGGGGCGATTCGATGTGCCGCTCGACGCGTCGGATGCCTACCGCCTGCGGTGCGAGCGGCTGAAACAAGCAATCGATCGTCATGCCGGAAAAAATGCCTATTTTCTCTATAATGCACGCTGTGTGTACCGGTTGGCGAACTCCGAAGTGGACGGAATGTTGCGATTTGAGTTCGTAGGGACAGTCATCGCCAGTTCCGGGGACGACAAAGCGGAGGCAACCGACTTGGAGATCGAACTAACGGCGGCAACCTGCAGTGGCTTGCCAAGCCCCGTGAAGGCATGGTTCATCAAAGCCGTGGAAGCTGCCGTCTTGATCGAGTTCGATCGCTTCGTAGCTGAGGGAAACCTGGCCAGAGCAGTCGCTGCGGCCAGTCAGGTCGACCACATCGAAGATTTAGCCAGCTTTGCTGGCATGCATCTGTGAAAGCACCGAATCGCCCTGCGGTAGCGGGTGGTGTTGGCTTGCGTTTTCGACGGGCAGGCTCCTGCTCTTGGCGATTTAGCCAAAGTTTACCGTTTGGGCAGCCGATAATGATTTTGTCGGTTATTTCAGTTGCGCGGATGGCGTGCCGAATCGCCGCTGTCGTCAAACTGTGGAGGCCTGCCTGGGGGGAAACCAGTTCATGAAAGGCAATGACCGTGTCGTTCTACTGGTCATTGGTTTTCCGATCGCAAGAACTTTAGGCAGTCGCTCACACCCGGGCCACCTGTAAGTGTGGCCACGTCGCGCACCTAGGAACCGCAATTCGATGAGTCGGCGTCTCCGCACCTTCTGGAGTCTACTTGTTTGCGGATCGGTTCTGTCGACCGGTTGTCAGCCGGTTCAACCGTTCTTCTTTATGGAAGACGGTGACCTCTCGCACTATCTGGGTATGGCGACAGAAATTGACTATCCGGATGTGGAGGAACCATGCCTGTGTGAAACTTCTTGTGCAACTCCACCACTCACCCTCCGGAATCCAGACAACTACGAAATCTGGAGTATGACTCTGCAAGAGGTCACACGGATCACGCTAAACAACAGTAAGGTCATGCGGCAACTGGGTGGGCGTGTTGCATCGACGGCGCCAGAGACCATTTCACGAACAATTACGAGTCCGGTAGCTGTCTCAACCGTTTACGATCCGGCACTTACGGAGTCGGCAACCGGTGCATCTGTTGCCTCGCCATTCGGCGGAACGGGTGTAGAAGCGGCCCTTTCGGCATTCGATGCACAACTTGACGCGAGTGTCTTCTGGAACAAAAACCGGACGCCGCAAAACCGTGACGACGGTGGCCTCGCTGAAGATTTTTCGCCGGCGATCCTCGCTCAAGAAATCGGAACTTTCACATCTGGCATCACAAAAGTAACAGCCCCCGGTACGCAATTCAGTATCCGCAACAATACGCGTTACGAAGGCAACAACATTTCGTCACCTGAAAACCCTCCGACTGTGGGGGTCCCGTTTCAAGCGTTTGCAAGTGCCTGGACCACAAATTTCGAGGCATCATTCAGCCATCCGTTTTTTCAAGGAAGTGGCACCAAGTACAACCGAATCGCCGGTCCCTTTTCATTCAACCAGTATGCCTCTGGAGCAGTCAATCCGATTGACGGCGTGATGATTGCACGAATTCGTACGGACCTTTCGTTGGCCGACTTCGAAGGCGGCGTGCGGAACCTTGTGGGCGACGTGGAAAATACGTACTGGGATTTGTACTTTGCCTTCCGCGATTTGCAAGCACGCAAGTTGGGGCGCAACAGCTCTCTGGAAACCTGGAAGAACGTACATGCCAAGTTCCTCACCGGTTCACGTGACGGCAGTGCCGACCGTGAAGCTCAAGCCCGCTCGCAATACTTCCTGTTCCGCTCGCAAGTTGAGCAAGCCCAGACCGAGCTGTTTCGGGCAGAATCGCGGTTGCGATACATCATGGGCCTGCCGCCGTCCGATGGCAAGCTGATTCGCCCTTCCGATGATCCAACGACAGCCAGTATTCACTTCGACTGGGCTGAAATCCATACCGAGGCGCTAGTTCGTCGTGTCGAAGTCCGTAAACAAAAATGGGAAGTCAAGCGGCGTGAATTGAGCCTCATTGCTGCTCGGAATCACCTCCTGCCGAGACTGGATGCGGTGGGAACATACCGCTGGATGGGATTAGGAGACGAACTGATCGGGCCGCATCGTAGCGGTATTCCATTCACCTCACCAGGCTCTAACGCCTTTGATGTCATGACCGGTGGCGATTTCCAGGAGTGGCAACTTGGACTGCAACTCAGTGTACCCATTGGGTACCGACGACAAATTTCAACGGTACGCCATAACGAATTGCTGCTGGCACGGGAGCGGGCCGTGCTCAACAACCTTGAACTCGAAATTTGCCATCAAATAGCTGACGCCATTCGTGATCTCGACCTCAGTTACGGACAAACCCAAACGTTGTTCAATCGGGCCCTGGCCGCTGAACGTGAAGTTCAAACGGTCCACGAAATCTACGATGCTGGTAGAACTACGCTCGATCAATTACTGGACGCCCAACGGCGCCGCGCCGAGGCTGAATCGTCCTACTACCAGGCACTTGTCGATTACAACAAAGCCATTTCCCTTGTGCACCGTCGTAAGGGTTCAGCATTGGACTACAACGGCGTTTATCTGTCTGAAGGCCCCTGGCCAGGCAGGGCGTATTTCGATGCACTGCGCCGTGCTCGCCAACGTGACGCAAGCATGTACCTCGATTACGGATTCACGATGCCGGGTATCGTGAGCCGCGGCCCCTATCAAAACGGCTGCTCGAACTGCTACACTGTTGGGGAAGAACTTGAAATCATTGGGGAGGGACCTGAAATCATCGGGGGAGAAATCCGCGAAGACAAATTGCCGGATCTTCCTGAACCGACCAAGGCCGATGCTATCCAGTTCACCCCTTTTCCTCAAGAATTACCACCGTTCGATTCCTCTCAGGAGGATTTTTTGAACGAGGTTGGACTTGATCAGGCGGATATCGACTCGACACTTGAAATAACCTCAGCGCAAATCGCAGAAATAGGAAACCGCCTGCGTATTAATGCCGCCAGCGAAACATTCGAATTCTGGCAGCCAAACCAGTGGCAGCCACATCATCCCCTTATGCTGGAAAATCCAACAAGTGAGCCAACCACGCCTACCGGGCTTTTAGACAAAACAAGCACTCCAATTACAAAGCACGAGTCCTCCCTGGACCTGCAACCTCACTTTCCGCTAGACGATAATCTCTGAGAAACAGGAATGGTCACCCAGGGGAGGTCTACTCTGCTGCACCCATTCCGGCAAACCGCATGTTCTTCTCATTTGATGGCATCGACGGCGTTGGGAAGACAACCCAGCTGCAA
Organism: Planctomycetota bacterium; assembly: GCA_963578605.1. Classification (GTDB taxonomy): domain Bacteria; phylum Planctomycetota; class Planctomycetia; order Pirellulales; family Lacipirellulaceae; genus JAKVCB01. The sequence goes on along the minus strand of CAUZEA010000004.1, from coordinate 103,339 downwards.
CTGTTCTGCGAATGGCTTCGCTCGCTTGGACATCCTGTGGTAACGTGCCGTGATCCGGGTAGCACACCGTTGGGTGAACGAATTCGCGATATTCTGCTTCACGGTGGCGCTGAACTTCCAATCACGCTTCGGACCGAGATGCTCCTTTATATGGCAACCCGCGCGCAATTGGTTGAAGAAATCATTCGGCCGGCCCTGGAGAACGGGCAAATTGTTGTTTCCGACCGCTTCTTGCTGGCGAACATCGCCTACCAGGCTTTCGCCGGAGGACTCGATGCAAATATCGTACGGGATGTTGGTTGTGTAGCCACTGCCGGCATCATGCCGGATTGTGTTTTCCTGCTTGATATGTCGGAAACAACTGCCCAAAAGCGACTTGCTCGAGAACTCGATCGAATGGAACAGCAATCCAAAGACTATCGCCTCCGTGTGCGAGAAGGTTTTCTCGCCGAAGCCCGGCGCGATGCCCAGCACATTCATGTCGTCGATGCGGCCCAATCGATTGATCAACTACAATCGCAAATTCAGCAACTGGCCAAAAAAGTGCTCGATTCCATGGGATAGGAATCCCTCTGCAGGTTGGTATCCCTGCCTGCCGGGAAAAATTCTGTTCTGGACAACAATTCGCAACTCTTCTTCGGCTGAGGAACACTCGCCTCGATTAACGCCGGACTGGTTCAACGCAAAAGCCGCAGTCGACTCATCTGGTTTCTCGTATCTCTGATACTCGATCCCATTGCGACTTTCCTGCTGGTCGCTTTGTTCGAACCACTTCCTCACTAGCTTACAGCTTGTGGCTCGTGCTGGTTTTTCCGTTGGGCAAACCGGTCAAGGACCAAGACAACGACCATTGCTGAAATGGCAATCATCAGGCAGATGATAACTTCGCTGTTTAATTCAGGTGGCCAAATCGGCTGGAACCGCTTGAATTGGATTTTCTCGACTTCCGACGTTAAGTCGCGCTGAAACGGCCAAATTCGGTACAGCGAGCCAATCATGAATCCACAAAGTAGAGAAATCGTTTCTGCATTCCAGCAAGCCAATAACCAACGAAGGAATTTGCTGAACAACACAAGTCCAACTCCACACCCGAGCGCAAATACCCCCAACGTAATCAGCCCCTGGGAAGTAACGTCCAAGTGCACCACGTCTTTGATGATCCCGGTGATCTCGCTGTACTTCCCCAGCAAGACGAGAATGTAAGCACCACTGATACCAGGCAAAATCATTGCGCAAATTGCAATCGCCCCGCAGCCAAACGTGTAAACATTTCCCGGCCGCGGTCCCAAACTGTGTTGAGTGACAATCGCCAATGCAACCAATGCTCCGACGATGCCTATGACCACCGCCCCCAAGTAAGACCAGGCAGTTTCTCTCCGAACCATGCGGGCGATAAGCCAACTGGAAGCGAGAATCAAGCCAAAAAATGCAGCCATCGTGTACGAAAGATAATGCTCCAGGAAATGGTGCATCAAAGTGGCGAAACTTGCGATACCCGTCATAATCCCCAATCCAAGTGTAATCAGGAATCGCAAATCAACCCGGAGGGCGGCGTCGTGCAATTTTCCCCTGGCAACCAATGCAATCAGCCTTGTGTCGAAACGGCTTATGGCTCCCACAAGTCGTGTGTAGATGCCGAGGATCAGAGCAACTGTGCCTCCCGAAACACCTGGGACGATATCGGCACTCCCCATCAGTAGACCGCAGGCTGCGTAGCGAAGGTCTTTTTTGAAAGACATAGGTGGTTCTCACAGACGGGCTGCGTTCTGGTAATTATTTCTGAGAAATAAAAAAGAGGGGAGAGCGCCCCCCGCGTCCGCAGAGGATTAGCAACAAAATCGTCCAATTCGTACGTCACGGACTCGTTGGATGCTCCTCCTGGACTCGTATTTCTCCCTGTTTTACGCGACAAATACATGATTGTATCGGCTAAAACCACCCAGGTTGTCGAACCCTAATCAGACGTTGGTGTGGGAACCTGACCCGGGAAATGGTGACTCGGTCGCAAGACCACCACGTTGACCTCTTCTGACGACCGCCATAGAATCGGCAGGCAGCACCCCCGGCAAAAGCTGATTTTGCGGGTGGTTTTCATAGCTTGGTTTTTACAGCTGCACAAGATACAGCGGTCTGTTTCGGTAGTGAGCAGAAAAAGCGTTGAGGCGTAAGAGTTTGAGGGATGCCGTACGGTTCCCTCAGTTTGGTGTTTGTACCTTCGGTGATTTGAGCCACACGCGGTGCCCTGAAAGCTTGTTCGACACCCCGCGACGAAACGGTACAGGGAATGTACCTCCACAGGAAAGACTCCGACTGGCTCGCCTTGGCACCAGCCAAGGTCAATCTCTACCTCAATGTTCTCGGCCGGCGTTCTGATGGCTTTCACGAGTTGGAGACACTGATGGTCCCGCTCGGTATCTACGATTCACTCTGTTTGACTCCCTTACGGGCTGGTGACCCAACACAAGCAGGACCGATTGAACTTGCCGTACGCTCTGCCGGAGGCGGCGCTTTAGCAATAGACTCGATACCGACAGATGAGCGGAATCTTGTCGTCAGTGCCCTGCAATTGCTCCAGCAACGCAGCGGCTGTGGGACAGGTGCGCGGGTTCAATTGTGCAAGCGCATCCCGACCGGTGCCGGCTTGGGTGGCGGATCCAGTGATGCTGCCGCAGCACTCGCATTGGCAAATCACGCCTGGGGGCTCGACTGGAATCGCCAACAGCTGGCGGAAGTCGCTCAGAAAGTCGGCAGTGATGTCGCCTTTTTTCTGGCCAACCGTCCCGCCGTTTGCCGAGGGCGAGGAGAACAAGTTGAACCCATCCAGGGTATCCCACCGCTTAACTGGGTCGTGGTCAAACCACCCACGGCCCTCCAGACATCGGTAGTCTACGCAGAAAATGCTGAGAGTTCGGATATTGGTCTCCCGAAAGTCGCTTCAGCCGGTCTGGGAGTGCTGCTGCAATCATTGCGGCGCGGGATGATTGGCAATCTTCAACCGCTGATCGTTAACCACCTGCAATCGGCGGCTGCAAGGGTTTCTCCGTGGATTAACCGCCTCGCAACCGCGTTCGGACGGCTCGATTTTTCCGCCCATCAGATGACCGGGAGCGGAAGCGCCTATTTCGGAGTATGCCGGAGCACTCGCCACGCAACTCGACTTGCGGCAGTGTTACGGAGTTTGGGCCTCGGAAATGTCTATACCACTAGAAGTTGTCGTTAATCTGAGGTGGTTTGCAAGGAGGACAACCGTGGAAGTCACCGAAGTACGCATCAAACTCATGGATGAACCTGGGGATCGGCTGAAGGCCTTTTGTTCGGTAACCTTCGACGATTGCTTCGTCATTCGCGATCTAAAGATCATTGAAGGTTCTACAGGACCTTTTGTCGCGATGCCTAGTCGAAAACTAACATCGCATTGCCACAAGTGTGGTACGAAGAACCACCTTCGTGCACTTTACTGCAACCAATGTGGAACACGACAACAAGATGGGCGAGCCCTGACGGATGCCGATGGCCGTGCCAAACTTTACGCCGATATCGCGCATCCGATTAATTCGGCATGTCGTGAAATGATTCAGGAATGTGTGATTCGTGAATTTCACGAAGAGGAGCAGCGATCCCAAGAGCCCGATTACATTTCACGCTACGACGATTACGACTTTGACTACATCGAACCAATGCCAACCCCATCCCGAATCGATCAACCCCATCCAGAAGCCTCAACCGGAAAACCCCACATCAAAACTCCGAATGTGGATCCGCCGTCGCAACCATGCCAGGAACCACACTACCGGTCCGACTCGGCAACGGATCAAACTCTAACTGTCGATCAAACTGAGTCAAAACACGATTCTTTCGGAGCGGGGATCTTTCCCAACGGGTGAAATTGCTGCTTGCTTGAACCACCAGTTCATACGACCTCGGTCGCACATTTTCTCGCTATCGCAGTGACGTCCCTTTTATGCTCCCGGTGTTGCCCGGTTATTGCCACGGGACGCGATCCCCCGCTACTCGTTTGCGGTCTCCTCATCGAAACGCAGTCCGCGGCAGGCGCCGATTCGATCTGCATGGTAAATGCCAATCGCCAACGATAACTCCCTATTTGTCCGATTGGCACCAAAGTCCGCCAACTGACAAACCGATACACTTTTATGTAAGTGGTCTGCTGGATTATGTATGATGTAAGTGGTCTGCTGGACAATCAATCTACACTCGCGCTGGCCGTATTGATGGCTGCAGTGCACCAGCAATTAATTTTCAACTGAAATCATCGATGAGGTTATTCCCCCAAATGGTGAGCAACACTTTTTGCTGCCAGGAAATCGACGAAATTCGCCAATACATTAACCAAACCCTGTGTGAACAAGATCAATTAATGACAGGCCATTTTCCTTTGACAGAACAACTCCTGCTCCGCGAAGGCAAACCGTGCGGAATTTTTTTTTGTTTGCACGGTCCTCGGTCTTTGCAACTGACAGCTGTCTGGGACGTACTGGGAGGACATATCCTGTTTTATGGTTCGCGCGGTGAGCGTTTCTGCACAACACGCCTTACCGGAACCGTAGTCAAGAGAGGCCCCCCGTTTGAAAACCACATGGAAAATTGTGTGATGAACGATCCCTAAAGACCCGCGATCGCAGTCGAGTTTTCATGGAAGAAACCAATTTCACAGAGGTCGAGTTCACCCCCGCACCGGCGTGAATTTGGCCTTTACGAAGGCGAGACGAATTAGTATACATATATTCACTTCCCCGTAATAGCATCCATGGAGATACCTCATGCTAGTTCTTTCTCGCAAGGAATCCGAGCGAATTCGCCTGGGTGACTCAATCGTCGTGACCATCGTGAAAATCGCCGGTGATCGGGTGCGGGTTGGTATCGAGGCTCCTGCTGACATCCTGGTATTGAGGGATGAATTGGAACCGCATGCATCGGAGCATAAAGCCGGCGTACCGGTGCAAAGCGAACCGTCAACGATCACCGTAAAACAACAGCAGTTCGCGACTCCTACGAACGGAGTTTGTTGTCCAATTGAGGACACAGTTTGAAGGCCCCCCCGTCGAAGACTTGCTGCCTGAAGGCCTTATCTCAACGCTTCTTGTTGGATCTCAACGCTTCTTGTTGGAAAGATCGCCGAATGTGGAAACACCCCAGACGAATGCCGCAAGCGACCACCATTTTACCCAGTCTGAGGCAAACAAACGCGTAGCACCGATGCCAAAGATGTAGGGGTCCACCAACCCACCTGAGAAACGAACCCTACAAAACCAACGATACAGCAATGGCGAAACTGGTATTTTTCCGTCCCACGGCAATTGGACAAAGAACTTGTCGGAAACCAACCTTCCTTCATAAAACGAAGGCCGCAGTAACGGGATTCGTGACTGCGGCCCATTTTCGTTGGTATCTGGCGGCCTGACTCAGACCCTCACCCCCGGCCTGAAATTCTGTGGCTCCCCGATCCATACCCTGTTGACTGGAGATCGGGGCTACTCGTGTCTTGGGCTACTCAGTCTCGAGGACGAACGGCTCCGGTGAGACCGCTGTAATCGCCACGGTCTTTTCCATGCCACAGGGGTTGTCCGCGTCGGGCGCGTTCGGCGAGGACTTCAAGCTTTTCACGGGAACCAGCCGGTGCCTGAGTCGATCCAAACTGGTCATCCACTTTGGGCGCGAAGTCCTCGTCGTGGCCATATTTGAGGATGGCCTCGAACACGTTTTTGAGGGTGGGATCAGGCATAATGAACAATCTCCTTGGTCAGTGAAGTATTTGGGCGTAAATTACCCGCTATTCTTATCCGAATCAAGCTGCGACAATTTGGATCCCATCCCGGGATTGCCACAGCCCGCAAGATTTCCATCGTGGCTGGCCGCATCAAGGCAGGATTCATAAGAATCAAAAAACCAGCTGTTTCAGGCACTTTTCAGCGCACTGAAGTACTTTATTATGCCGAGTTCGTTGCCAATGTCAAGTTTTTGGACCCCTGAAATATCAACCAAAGACAAGTCTGCATGACGCCTTGGCAAAACTTTAACGTTTGGGCCAACTCGTCAGCCCAAGACAGGTTTTTGAAATCCGTGGATGTTGGAAACAACCCCGGTCCGTTACCGTTGAGTGCGTCACCAATCGGCCTTCGAGCAACCTCTCGAAAAAACCGAAGCTCTTTTACTGCTTGACTTTGTGTGAGACTGACCGGATGAAATGGCTACAAAAAATGGTTCAATTGACACCCCGCCGTCGGGGATTCCACTTGATTACCCAAGAGGTTTTAGATTCCCTACCAGAGTTGGCCACCCTGAGAATTGGGCTGCTGCACGTGTTCATCCAGCACACCTCGGCCTCGCTCACGATTAATGAAAATGCCGATCCAGACGTACCCAAAGACCTGGAAAGCTCGTTTTCTTCTCTGGCTCCAGAGGACTTTCCATACCAGCATACGTGCGAAGGTCCCGACGACATGCCCGCGCACGTCAAAGCGTCGATGTTGGGGTGCAGCCTCACGATCCCGGTCCGGGATGGAACTCTGGGGCTGGGCACCTGGCAGGGAATCTACCTCTGTGAGCACCGCAACCATGGTTCCAGTCGACAGTTAGTGCTTACATTTTGCGGTTCACAGAAAGGCTCGTAACGGCTTGCTCCAGAACCCGCATGATGGCCAGGACGCGGTCTTCTCGCCACGGTTCCGCCAAAATCTGCACACCAATGGGCAGGCCGCTGCTTGTCTTTTCGACTCGGCAAGCGGCTCGGATCGCACGATCTCTGCCGTCTGGGCGGTCACTTTGCTCTTCAGGCTGGACCTGGGTCAGCGGTACTACGCCGGCAGGCCAACCAAGCAAATTGGCTAAGAAGCAATAACTGGCCGCAGGCAGCAGATCAAGGGCCGTTCCGTGCCGCAGGGCGGGCAGAGCGTGGGCGGGCATGAGAATTGCGTCGAGGCGGCCGTCGGCGTAGGCATGGCTGAACTTTTGGCGGTACTGGCCAGCCGCGAGGGTCAGCTTCCAGTATTGTTCAACCGTCCGGCGTCCCGTCCAGCCGAACAGTTCTTTTGTGTAGTTTTCCCCCGTGAGTTTCAAAACCCCCTGTAACATGAGCCGAACAGCACGAGGCAGTCCACCGAGACGCAATTGTCTTGCCACCTGTGGTTCGTACGGCCCGCCCCGCAGCAATCTGGCCAGCGTCCCCAATCCATCGGCTGAAACCAATCCGATGTAGATCCGCATCATTTCACGAACATCGGGTGGCTGAAAGAGTTGGAGTGTGGCGCCCCGGTCAACAAGCCATTTGGCCGCCTGCCGCACAGCCCGACGGACAGCCGGTGCGGGACGAAAATAACCATCGTCTTCGAACATGCCGATACGAAGTTCCTCGACGGCGATCGTGTGGAGGTTGGGCCAGGGGTCAGTCGACTCATCGGGCTGTCGGCCAACGCTTGATTTATCGAGCCACACGCGCATCGCGAGATCGATATCCTCTACAGTCCGTGCCAAGGGACCGGGCTGCAATGCAATGGCCTCCATCCCCGGCATTGTGCGATAGCTCCGCACGTTGGAGAGTCGCTCGGTCGTAGGTTTCAAACCACACAAACCACAGGAATGGGCTGGCTGGCGGATACTTCCACCAAGGTCACTGGCCAGACCGAGGGGCGAACCACCGGCTGCAATAATGGCTGCTTCGCCGCCGCTGCTACCGCCCGGAGTGCGTTGCTTGTCGAGCGGATGTCGGGTCAACCCGAAAACAGGGTTATCGGCTTCATGCATCAGCATACCTTGGTGTACGTTTGTTTTGCCAAGCACAATTGCCCCCGCCCGTTGCATTCGGGCAACCAAAGGCGCATCTTTTTTTGCCGGATGCCCCACCCGCGCCTTGATTCCGAGCGTGCAATCGGTACCGCGTACATCAAAACAATCCTTGACGGTCACTGGAACACCATGAAGCAGTGGCAAATCGCGACTCTGGCGTCGTGCCCGCACTGCAACCTCATCTGCCAACATGGCAGCAGCACGCGCTTTTTTGAAAAGCGGTTGGACCACCGCATTGATTTGCGGATTCACCTCTTCGATCCGGGCGATGTGGGCATCAATGACGTCAACGACCGATATCGCTCCAGCGGCGATCTGCCGAGCTATCTCTGAGGCTGAAAGTCCAATAACCCCATCCAAATCGTTTGTTGTCTGATAACTGTTCATCAGGGAAAATTCTCGTGACGGCTCCTGTTGGCCACAGCACCGCTGCAACTCACTGGCCAATTGATCGTCGAATAAATGCAAGCAGAGTCAGGTAAGCAACTTTCCCGCTGCTGCGTGATGCGCCAAACGAGTTGGCTCTGGGATTCGGAAACCACAACAGCATTCGAGTACAAAATCGAGGGAGGTGGCAATGTCAATCATGTGACCTGGAGAAACAAAAATTGGTTTGACATTTGTCCGTGTACCCAGAACCGCCCCAATCAATTCGTCTTTATCCCGCAGATCGGTGTAACAACCTGCTTGGGCGTGGGGTTGCTCATACCTGCCGATATAGCGTGTTTTTGCACACCCGATACTGGGGCGTTTGAGTAATATCCCCATGTGCGAAGCGAGGCCAATCCGGCGGGGATGCGCATACCCCTGGCCATCGAAGAAAAACAAATCGGGGTCGATCTTCAGTCGCTGGCAGGCTTCTATAATCGCCGGGGCTTCGCGAAACGAGAGGAGACCCGGCACGTAGGGGAATTCCACAGGCCGCTCGGCCAAGGCGACCTCAAGAACCTCTAAGTCAAGCCAACGCAACACGACGATAGCGGCCCGGGCAACCCCTTTCTTGACACTTAGGTCAACACCGGCCACATGCCGAACTGCTGAAAGTCGTTTCTCTATCACGACTTGACTCGCCAAATCCAATTGAATCTGCCGGGCCTTTCTCGGCAAGACTTTCCAAGGATGGGCAGATTCGATTACCATCAGGGCTTCACGTTTCACGAGCTATCAAACAAACTGTGCCTTTTAGTAGTCGTATCTTGGCAGGGGCTTACCGGAACAACAAGGTGAACGATCATGATTGCCATTCCCCCCAACAGTGTTATTAAAAAAACGCAGGCTAAAAACGTGCTCGGAGGAAAACTCCAAACCTGTTCAACCGAGCCACTTACTGGTTTTTTTCGCGATGGCTGTTGTAACACCAGCCCTGAAGATGTGGGATCGCATTCCGTATGTTGCCAGGTCACTGAGGAATTCCTGGCGTTTTCACAAGCGGCCGGTAACGACCTTAGCACGCCGATGCCCAAGCACGGGTTCGCCGGGCTTCAACCTGGCGACCGCTGGTGCCTCTGTGCCCCCCGCTGGCAGGAAGCCCTGCAAGCAGGACAGGCACCCCAAGTGGTACTTGAAGCGACGCATGAAAAGGCCTTGGACTACATCTCGCTCAAAGATTTAAAAGCCCACTCTGTCAAACCCTGACTTCTACCCGCACCTCGGATCAATGGACCCGCTGTCCAGGTACCGCCCCGTCGTCAGGCGCGAGTAGAAAAATATCCCCACCGCCCGGACCACTAGCAGTCACCATTCCTTCGCTCGTACCAAACTTCATCTTGCGGGGTGCCAAATTGGCGACGCAAACCACGAGACGACCAATCAGTTTCTCTGGTTCGTAGGCTGCTTTGATACCCGCAAATACTGTTCGCAACTCACCACCTCCGAGACTCAGCGTGAGCTTCAAGAGTTTGCGGGCTTCGGGAACGTCCTCGGCAGCGATGACCCGAGCCACGCGGAGATCAACCTTAACGAAATCGTCAATCGAGCACTCGTCTGCTAGTGGCTCTGCAGCAATCGCATCTCCCGAATCATTCCAGCGATCTTCGATGTCTGCCGAACAGGCTGAAACCGAATCAACTTCTTTGCTTTCATCAATCATGGCCTGTATATCCTTTTCTTCTACGCGACAAAGCATGTGCTTGAATTTCGCCACAGGTATTCCGGTGAGCGGTCTCTTCGATTCGTCCCAATGCTCAATTGGCTTTCCCAACAGTTCACCGGTCTGCTGGGCAAGTCGTGGCAAGACTGGCGCAAGGTAGATCGCCAACTGCCGGAACAAGTTGAGCGATACCGTGCAAACATCTTGCAGTTCTTGGTTCTGGGTAGGGTCTTTGCGAAGTTCCCAGGGCTTGTTGTCCTCGACGTAAGGATTGGCCCGATCGGCCAGCGACATCACCAGACGCATGGCCCGACTGTAGTCACATTTCTCATATGCCTCTTTAATTTCATCACCGATCTTCGCCGCCTCGGCAAAGAGACCTCCATCCTCGGGATACGCTTTAGACAAACCTACGGTCGCGACGAACTTGGCCGACCGGCTTGCCAGATTCACCACTTTGCCGATCAGATCCGCGTTAACCTTTGCCAAAAAATCGTCAAACGAAAGATCGATATCGTCGACTCGATGGGAAAGCTTGGATGCGTAAAAATATCGCAGGAAACTCGGGTCGAGATGTTTCAGATAGGTGCCAGCCGCAACGAATGTCCCGTTGCTCTTGGACATTTTCTGACCATCTACGGTCAGAAAACCGTGAATATGCACCTTGTGCGGCAGGGTAAAGCCTGCCGTTTTCAGCATGCCAGGCCAAAACAGCGTGTGAAAATATGTAATGTCTTTGCCAATGAAATGATGGATCTCGCAATCCGTTGATCGCCACCAGTCGTCGAAATCCTCGCCGACACGATCACACCACTGGCGAGTCGACGCCATGTAACCGATCGGCGCATCAAACCATACGTACCAGTAGTTGCCCGGGCTGTCGGGAATTTCAAAACCAAAATATGGTGCCGGCCGGGAAACGTCCCAATCACGAAGGGGATCGCTCAGGAAATGACCTTTCAGATAATTGGCGGTTTCTGGCTGGAGAGGCTGACCTGATTGCGTCCACGCCTCGAGGAACTCATGCAATTGCTCAAGTTCAATAAACAGGTGCGATGCCGAACGCACCTCGGGCGTTGCACCACTGAGGGTACTACGCGGATGGACAAGTTCTGCAGGGCTATAAGTGGCACCGCACACGACGCAATTGTCACCCGGCTGGTCCTCGGCCCCACATTTGGGGCAGCTTCCACGAACAAAGCGATCCGCAAGAAATGTACCTGCTTCCGGATCAAAAAGCTGTTCAACTTCGTCTTCTTTAATAAGTCCGGCTTCACCAATCGCTTGCCAGATCTCTCCACAGAGGGCCTGATTCTCAGGACTGTGTGTACTGCCGTAGTTGTCAAATTCAATGTCGAATTCGGCAAAGTCGCGTTCGTGGACTTGCTGCATTTCGGCAATTAAAGATTCCTCGCTCCGATTCTCCTGCCGTGCGCGAATCATGATCGCCGTGCCGTGGGTGTCATCAGCACACACATACACGCAGCGATTACCAATGAGTTTCTGGAAGCGAACCCAAATGTCAGTCTGCAAGTACTCCACCAGGTGGCCAATGTGAATGTGACCATTGGCGTAGGGGAGGGCAGAGGTCACCAAAATACGACGCGTCATGGAACTGGAACTGCTTTGTTTGCGGTGATAGCTGATAGCTTGGTAGGCGGGCCTATTGTAGCCTCAGTCAGAACTTTCGGAAAAGCCGCTGATCCACAGCTTTGGCATAACATCTGCTCTCACTTGCTCCTCGCCGTAATCGCGGCCAGAAACGGGGAAATGAGCCATCGGCGAGTCAGCTGGCCTTGTAGGAATTACGAACTTTCGCGACTATCCCGCCCCACTCCGAGAGATCCCCCCTAAAAAAACACCCACCAAACTATGACGAATCGTTGCTTCTCGCAGGACGTGAGGGTAACGACTACCGTTCGCCACCCCATGGGTGACGAACGGTAACCGCAACCGGTTAACACCGGAAAATTAACTTCCCTTTGACCGCGATTCCAAGGAGGGAACGAATGGTCAAGCTTTCGATGACGGCAGCTGCCAGCTTGCTCACATTGTCCTGTACCACACTCGCACAGGAAATAGTGCTTTATGACTTCTACTCTCCGAGTTGCGCTCCCTGTCGGAGAATGGAGCCGACTGTAGCACAATTGATCACGGCTGGCTATCCAGTCCGCAAGGTGAACATCATGGGGTCGCCTGAGGAACAGGCAATTGCGTCACAATTCCAGGTGACGAAGGTTCCCAGCTTCATCATGGTTGTAGACAGCCAGGAAACCGAGCGGGTGACCGGCGCGACGAGCTATGCCCGCTTGGAGCAAATCATCCAACGCGCCGCCAAGAGCAACCAACCCGTGAGACCGCCTCAACCACCAGCGTTATCCGGGGCAACTGCTGTTTCGAACCAGCTTGGCGAAACAGTCAATCCATGGACCAATCCCCACTTGACATCAGTTCGCAGTGGCCCACAATCACAGCCCTGGCCCCCCGGCAAACTCGCTTCTCAATCATCGGTCAAATTGCCCAGCCAGAACGGGGCTCGCTCCAGCATTTATGCGAGCTCACCACTGGCCGTGCGCGCGCCGACGGCAAATCCTGTAGATGCGACCTTGATTAACTCGACGGTGAGGCTCCGCATTCAAGATGGCACAGGGCACTCGTGGGGAACGGGAACTTTAATCGACGCCCGTGGGGGCGAGGCACTCATCATCACCTGCGGGCATATTTTCCGCGATTCCGCTGGACAAGGTCCGGTACATGTCGAGTTGTTTCGCATGACACCAGCCGGCCCCAAAGTTTTTGAACAGCTCGCCGGTCAAGTCATCCATTACGACCTGGATCGCGACATTGGTCTGGTGAGTGTTAAACCAACTCAAGAAATTTGTGTTGCAACGGTAGCCAGACCAGGAACACGAATCGGTAAAAACGATTTTGTCCAAACTGTTGGGTGCAATCACGGTGCGAATCCGACCATCGCGCAAACCCACATCACAGATATCAACCGTTATCTGGGGGCTCCAAATATCGAAGCTGCAGGCTCTCCAGTTGAAGGTCGCAGTGGTGGTGGGCTGTTCAACGATCAAGGCCAACTTATTGGGATCTGCTACGCAGCCGATCCTAAAGGCAACGAAGGGCTCTACACCGGGCTTGAGTCTGTACATGAACAACTCGCTTATATCGGGCTCAGTGAAATCTACGCGACAGACGTGACCTCACCGACTGCCCAAAGACCTTTCCCTCAAGCGACGAGGCAGCCACACCCAGCCTCACCCTCGCGAGAGTCACCGTTCGGCTCTTCGCAAGACCCTCTGCAAACCGTCAAACCGGCGGTTGCCCTAAGTCGTGATGACCAAGTACGGGATCTTCCATCACAGCCGGGGGCAAAATTGGATTCCCCACCGTTAAGCGTTGCCGAACAAGCTGCTTTGCACGAAATCATGAGTCGCGCTGCCGAGGCCGAGGTCATTTGTATTGTGCGTCCGAAATCCTCGCAGGGGAAAAGTGAAGTCTTCACTCTGAGTAGTGTTTCCGGTGAATTTGTCCGGCGTTTGGTTGCGAACCGCCAGGCAGATCGTCCGGAAAATCTACCCCTGCCAACTTCTTACAGCCCGAAACCTTCACCATGACCCACACGCCAAGAATCTCGGGGACGCTTGTAATAGCAGGCAACACAGCTGCAAACCTGGGCACAACTTCTGTCACTCCATCCGTGTGCGCGACTCGCCGACCTCGTGCAACGTAATCTTTCCTGGAAAGTAACATCGCTGCAATTCTTTCCCTGGTGCTGCGATAGCGTTTCAGTAGTTCCATCGCACGCAACTCGGGTAACACACATGCTTCTGTAGGTAGCTACAATATCGGTCCTGAGTCTTTGCATTGGTTATGCAGTGGGGGTCTAAATTGGCACTCGGCCTGGGCACCGCTGCTCGGACGCTTCCCTGGAAGTGCAGGACGACCCGTAGTGGTGGCGTGGCAAAGCGACCCAAGCAGGCATTTGCCCTGCGGCCTCACTGCCGCGGAGTGAGTAGTCTATTTGGGACCCGCCTCCGGAAAATCAACCACCCATCGAGGTTACTCTTTCCCGTAAACCTCTTTCGGATCAAACACGCGCTGGCCAACTAGCTGGAGCCCCGTCGACTCTACCTTGCGAAAAAAACAACTCCGGTAACCTTCGTGGCACGCGGCCCCACCAATTTGCTCCACCTTCAAAAGAACAGCATCGGCATCGCAGTCGATGAAGACCCCGCGAAGCTGCTGTATGTTGCCACTCTCCTCGCCTTTGCGCCACAAGCGTTTGCGGCTGCGGCTGTAGTACACAACTCGATTGGTGGCGAGGGTCTCCTCAAAGGCCTCGCGATTCATGTAGGCAACCATCAGTACCTCGCCGCTCTCGGCATCCTGGGTCACCGCCGTGATCAGTCCACCTGCTTTGGAGAAATCGGGGACATCGTTGGGAAAGTTGGTCACAGTTTCTTACTCCAAGGGTTTTGGCGTTGGCTGGGTCCCGTTGGCAAGAAATGCCTGCCGCCAAAGTGCTATCACTGCATGGGTCATGAGGTAGTGGTACCCGGATTTTAGCATAAACCGCGTGACGTGAACCGCACAACCGTCGCGGTGCTTATCACCGTACCAACCTGTCTTGCAAACTGCAGGATGTAGATATAGCAGCACCGATGACACGACAAAACCAACACGGTCCAAGGCAACTCACCCTACGCGGTCTTTCAGACGATCCAGACACCGGGAGTTCAAGAGGTGATGAAATCACTGACGTTCGTTCTCCCTGCCCATGATAACGAGTTACAACTACGCCGCGATGTGGTCCGGATGCTTGAAGTGGCGAGTGAAACAACCAACCAGTTCACCTTGCTCAACATCGATGATGGCTCGACGGATGACTTGTTCGAAGTGGTAAGTGAGCTCGCCGCAGGATTTCTGCAAATCTCCGTAGGACAACATGCCGTGCAACCAGGAACCCAGTCCGTGACCAAACACGTTCGTCACCAAGTGAAACCACCGTGTAAGGCGGGCAACATGGAAACGGCCAGGCCAGGTGGGTGCGTCAACCACAATAGAAATGGAACCGAGTTGCGGATCGGCCTTATTGTCTTACTTTTTGATCTAGTTTGTCACGCCATTCCAAGAGCCGCTAAAAAATTGTTTCGGTGCAGTTCCAACGCAGCACGGTCCGCGTTTTTCAACAGAAAATCAGACTGGCCGCGACTGACTGATGACCAATTGGGCCATCGTCCCGCTGGCCCGTCCCGCCAGTTTGCAAAAAAATTTCGCAACCTGCTTGTGTAGCTCTTGTCGTACCGGCATCTGTGCGCTAATATACTGGAGTTGGTAGGGGTTATGCCGACATCCTACCTGATAGGCTTTACAGCCGACTCGTCTCGTCTGGTGCCTGGGCAAGGTTCGATTCGCATTCAAGGGAGCGAAGCGACGGTACCGGCAAAGTTGGTGGCATGGAAGAGCTCGTGTACGCATGCATGTGTTAGCTGCCTTTTTTGGTTTGTCCGTTGTGGACTTCAGCTCGTGCAGGGAGAGAAGTCCCGACCAGGTACCTTTGCGCAACAAGCAAGACCTTTTGTTCGTGAACAGTCAAAGTCTTGCTTGATCATGCGCACTCCCAAAAGGAGGACGTGTTATGAGTATCGCCGACGATTTGAACACAAGAACCGAATTCCTGGGAATGCCGTCTGCGGTCGTGCCGCCCGCAGATACTAATCGTCCACTGCACCGAGTTGCAAACATTCGTCGTCAGCAGGGCATTTCGTTACGAAGTGCTGCACGTCGCATGGGCGCGTCGATGGATCAAGTCCGCCAACAAGAGCAAGAGACTTGCGATATGACTCTGTCGGAATTGTATCGCTGGCAGCAAACCTTGGACGTACCGATTGTCGACTTGCTGCTCGATGTCGACACACCGTTAGCGAATCCAGTCATGACGCGGGCCCGCTTGCTACGTGTGATGAAAACGGCGCGTTCCATCAAAGAAATGGCATGTGCAGCAGGTGCTGAGTCGTTGGAGAGACTTGGCACAATGCTTGAGCAACAGCTCATCGAATTAATGCCAGAGCTCAAAGATGTGGCTGCCTGGCACTCCGTCGGCCAGCGGCGCACCCAGGATGAACTGGGTCGGGCAGCAGACCGAATTCTTCCTGACACGTTTTTCTCCGACAACTTGGGATAAATAGCCCTGACCTGCAGGCATATCCTGAATTGGGTTTGGGCAGTACTGATCAATCAGGCCAACGGCAGCCGAAGACGTGGAACTGGGCGCATCGTTGATACACCAACTCGGCTCAAGTCGTGGCTGCGCTCAGAAGTTTCGCTGCTTGGCGGAAACCTCTGAATGTAAATCGGCGGCAGGATCACGCTTTGTCCCAACCTTACCGCAAAAGAGCGCGAGTCCAAGCAATGCGATCACTAGCCCAAGCAGACTGGGAGTCAAAAATAGCATCCATGCCAGGCCTATGATCACGAGTGGTAGTGGTCGCCACTGTAACAACCAGTCCATTACTGCTGGAATTCGTACAAGCCAAATGGCACCGATCGTCAGAAATACGACTCCAAACGCGGCTAAAGGATTTCCGATGCGAGTCAGTAATGGAGGCGTTTTCGGGCAAACCGGAAGCAGATGCGGTCCTCCCTTCGCTATGAAGTAAGTTGGTACCGCTTGCTCGTCCGAAATGCGCGAAAAAGCCAAAAGCGATTCGGAAGAGCTGTTCGAAAAGCCTGCCGATTCATCCGGCAATCCGACCTGATTTCGCCAGGCATCAATTCGTTTGGCCTGATCATTCAATAAGTCGGATGGTGAAACCTGTGCGGGAACCTGGCTACGAATCTCCACGTTGCTCAGATTGCCAATTGCCTGTCGGGCCTGATCGTGGGCCACACCCAGAACGTGCGACCAGGCTTCTGCCCAGCCCATCGCTTCCTGGTGCGGCAAGCTCCGTACCTGAGGTATGGACGCTTCGACCGTACGTAAATAGTGGGATAACTGCAACAGGGAAAAGTTAATCGGGTCACTGACAGAAGCTGTCCTGCCAACGGGTTCGACTGGAAAGTTCAAAGTCGCAAATGACCAGAGTGTGAGCTCAACGGGGATTTCGTCACCCTTGGCAACAAGGATGGCGCGGGCCAGGTCACCATGGCGTTTGCGCGCGGGTGGGCGGTGTGTAACAACTTCGAGAAATTGTGGTAGGTCGCCCGACGCCAAGGGGAGGATCCAACGGTGCCGGGCCACTGTATTGAGCAGAGGGGGCACGAATGCGAGACGCGTCTCAACCAGCGTCTGATCCTCCGGCAGCACAAGTTCGACTTCTGACACACCATGCGGTTGAATGACAAAACGAGAATAGATCAGTTGCGCGCCTCGCGTGTTCTCCACCACGCGAACATCCGCCAGCGATATACTGGCTTGTACGTCGTTGAATGCTGATGGCTGCAGGCGAACCTGGTAGGCGTCGTCTACAATCTGAAACACCTGCAACGGGTTTGCTACAGATTGGAGAGGTTCCATTGTCTCGGGCAGATCGCTGACCCAATCAACACCAACACGCGTCCATTTTGCGGGTTGACTATTGGTCTCGCCAGGTACAGCTACATAACGATCTGTGAGACGTACCCCAGGCAAGTCGATCGTGGGAACCTCAATGCCGCGACCGGGCAGCTTGACCAAAGGCCCGCGCAGTTCAACCGTAACGGAATCACCCGGTTGTACCTGCTGAACCAACCGCAGCTGCACTTTCCGTAAGGAATCGTCGTCGATTTGTTGTTTGCTTCGATCATTCTCCTGATCGGTCACAACCATCAGATCTGTCTGGCTCTCTATAGTTTGAAGCCAGTGGTGTGGCAATTGTACATAAAAGGAACCGAGGACCCCCTCGTTGACGCGGAGGCGACATTTCCAACTAGCTGACCAACTTCCGTTAACCGCATCGTGGTGTAAAGTGATCAGCGATTGCCCTGTTACATTCGGGGTGTTGGTGCTGACACTCAGTGGAACCGTTCCGTCAAATCCATTGTCGATCCAGAAGGTACCCGCCAGGCGGGCATCGGCAATTTCTGACGCTGTGTTTGTGAGCTCACTTTCCTCACTCACACCCTCGACAAGCTCATAGCTCAATTCCGTGTCGTCTCGACGATAAAGAAACACCCGTTGCCGTTGCGACGATTGCCGACTCACATGCATTCGTGGCATCGCGAACGGTCCATGATCAGGCACTGCAACACGACCGTTCACAGCAAGCTGATATTCACGACTGAGGGGGTGCCCAAAAAACACCATGAGTGTTTGCTCGTCACGACGCACCCAATGGACCGGCACCGTCGCTCCCTGGCAGTTCGCATTCACCTCATCGACTTCCAAGTCTTTTGGGATCCGAAGACGTTGAAAAAACTGATCCCCTCGGCCAGGTATGATGCTTGCTTGATAGCGCAACTGTGTTTCCTTCGTATCAACAATCATCGACAAAGTTTCTTCAACCACCGGTTCGCTCCAACGCGGCAGCAGGGTCAACTGCCAGGAAGAACCGTTTACAGATGCCTCGTAAACAGTTTGTGGTTTCGCCGCAGCGGCTCCCCAATCGGCCAGGAATCGTTCGATTTCCATGGTTGCTGCTCCCGACTCGCCCCCTACACGGCACTCGATCGAGGGATCGCAACTGATGGCTAACCGCCGTCGGCCAAGAGGGTGCACGGAGTGAAACGTAGGCAGACGATACCTGCCATATGTTTCGGAGTCTGTCAGATCAAACGTAAGTATTGACTGGCCAGCCTTTGCATTCTGCGAATCAAAAGGAAATTGCAAGCCAGACCCGGCATCCGGTGATTCGGCAGTCGCGAGAAAGTTCCCTGGCCGTGCCGGATTTAATAGTTGCAGCGCGGGACCGGAACTCAACTGCAGATCGGCTGGTTGCATTCGCTCCCCTTGCGCAACGTACTGGACTAAGAGTTTGACTCCTTGCTGGGTCGCGTGTAGCCAAAACATCTCATCCATAATCTGCTGTGCTTCGCGAACTACCTCATGTCGGGCAACTCGACGTAACCGAATCTGGTCTGTACTGCCCAATCCGACATGGCACGACGCCGTGACCCGGGCAACAGGAACCGGAGCATCCGCGGAGAAAATTTCGACGACCGGTGAAGCCTCTGGCAGTGACAACTCAAGCCGAGTGTCAGGGACACGAACGACATTTAACACCCACTCGACATGGTTGTGATCGACATGCTCTTGTGGCAGAAACGGGATTCTCACTCGATAGGATCCTGGCTCAGCAACGAACAGCGTACAACTGAGGCTGTCGTCAGCCCATTGGAGCGCAATCGGCGTACCGTCCACCAAGGCCAACTCTCCCCAATTTGCCTGATTCCGATGAAACGGCAAACGAACTTGTACGTCGCGAGCGAGCACTTCTATGTCCAGCGACACCCACCACGGCGTTGGCTTGATTTGCCCATCGTCGGCTAGAGGGTCGAATCCACCCAGGTAATGCGCGTGTTCGACCCGCCAGGCAGCCGTTTGTGCCCTCACGTGCCGTGATCGTCGGCTCAATTCACGCAGCAACGACTCGCTGACAAAGTGTTTCGTTCCTACCGGTTGGTGTTGGTCGTCGTTGGGAACGAGGATTTGGAAAACAGGGAAATGGTGACCTGATTTGCTCGCCGCGGTTTGCTCTTTAAAAGCTTCGTCTGCCCGACCTGAAGCAGGGCAAATGATCAAGAACATCCCGATCGCTATCAGCGGCCCAACGACCCCCGAAGACACCGACACGCCGCGGGCTATCGGATTCCGGCCACCAAATTCGAGTCGAGCAAAACCGAGCAGGAACCCGATCGCAATTCCTCCGGCAAGGGCCGTGACAATCAAGCGGTACGAATCAGGCAAGAGAAAATAGAGTGCAATACAAAAGCCGAGGGTTGCAATCAGTAGCGGAACGTGCTTTCGCTCGGCGGAAAAACCACTGGCAATTCCGCAGAGCAGGGCAGCCAACGCGATCGCGTACTTTTGCTCAGACTGAACCAAAGTAACGATCGGAGGCCCCTCTGGTCCAAAGGCTATGCGTGAGACATGACAGTCCAAAGGCGGCCCGAGACTTTTTTGCCCACCAGAAGAACTAAACCGATCCTCGATCAATTGGCCAAAGAGGGAATAGGTTCCTGCACCTTGAAAAACGGGTGGCGAGGTTTCAGGGTTGGTGGTTGGGCGCGGGTTACTGTTCGCCTGGACGGTACCTCCTGCGGGAAAAATCGACCAGCGGCGCCAGTGGAAAGGATCGAAAACGACCTTGCGATCAAGGCGCGCGGATAATCTGCCGGGAATCGCGGTTTGTGGTTGCGAAACAAAACCGTCAGGGAAATTGTCGCCCGACAGTGTAAAGTTCGAGGGGGACCAAATGGTCCAATGCCCGGCAAGCAAAGAAAAGTCACCCTTGGGTAATGGTGGTTGCAGACTGGCATGGCCACCCAAGTAAACGACTGGCACAGCATAGCGTAATGTGACCTCGCGAGACAAAGGAGGTACGACGACCTCGCCGCTCCCATCCGGATCATGCTGCGACGGCCTCTCCATGGCGACCGCCATATCGTCGATCGAAGCCGAGTCTAACCTGGCCCCCTTTGGTAGTCGTAGTACGAGTTGTTCTTGCTGAGTTTGCCCCATTTCAAGTCTCACGAGGTGTACGGCCAGATCGCCACCACTGTAAATCGTGGTTACATCGACCCAGCGGAACAACGATCGACTGGAAATTGAGGGCGTTTTCTGTGGAAGGATCGACAAAAACGGACTGCCCTCCGGCCTGGTAATCATGGTTGGATCGTAACGAAAGGCCGTCACACAATGCGGGGTACCCGCATTTGAGCTGGGTGGGGGCAGCGCCGCCCGAAGTCCTTCATGCTCAAAGGTAATTTGCTGGCCAACCTGCGACTGTAAAACAGCTTTGCCGGTTTGCCGGGAAACACCCAAAACGCCCGCAAGCGGTATTTGGAAGTCACCCCGGGACCCAATGGTGAGGGTCGCCTCGAACTGGAACGGCTGTCCGTTATTGTGAAGGTTGAACAACTCCCAAATCTGGCTCTTCAGGTTGTCCACGGGGGTGTCGAACGTGCCGGTCGAGGCTGGCTTTGCCACAAGTCGCTGACCCGTTTTGGAATCGCGCCACCATAGTTTCGCTGGCAATGGCTCGCTAAAGACCAACCGCAACGGATCGGAGGATCCACCATGTGGCTGACAGCGGAACCGATAGTGCACTGCAGTGGGGTGCTGGTCGAGGTTGATGGATATCTCCACTTCGGCCGTTGACTGTATCTGCACGGGTCCGATCGAGACGACTCCATCCGGAGAACTGGTTAACAAGTCAATGGTGGTCCCGCTGCGGGGATCGGGCCCTTCCGCTGCATGGATCCTGGCCAGCTCTGTTGGGTTCAAGCGGGATACGCTGCCCTGAATCCGTATATCGTTGTCGGAATCGGTGCTCAGTCGCATCCAGTCTTGCTCAAGCATCGCGTTACGGGGCACAAACATCCGCAGCTGACCCAGTTGGACTGGTTGGGTCACATCACCGTGTAACCGTTGTCCCCGGACAATTAGCTGCAGCGGCCGGGAAGGTGAAAGTCCCGTCATAAGGCGAATGTTGAGAACCTGCTTTTCTCCCTGGCGTTCGATATACCAGTCGCGAATCGACTCGAGAGGTTTGCTGGTTACACTCTCAATCGACCAGGGTGGAGGTACGTCGGCTTCGATCAAATGTTGATCTGAGCCGTTCCGGCGAAACTCGGCGATTGCCTCGGCCGAAAATTCGCGTTCTTGCAATTTCACGTGGGTCAACAGTCTCGCAATGCTATGTTCTGGCTGCGGTCGCACGTGAACCTGCAAGGTGGCTGACGGCAACAGTTGGACAAATGTTGCTTTGACAGGTCCTGCAGCATCTTCCGCGAATACCACCTCGGTCTGAATGGCACCCTCCTTGTCACCTGGCACCACCTCGACTAACTCAATCGCATCGTCGACCGTGATGTCAAACTTCCCGTTCGACCAAAACATTCCAACCGGCCTGAGTATTGGCAGGATTGAGTCCTGGCCCAAGGCTATCGGAGCCCATGCCTCGAGCAGCAGGGTCCGTTCGCCATGGCTTTCATCCTGGACCAGCCCAATCACTACCTCCGCCCCCTGCGATGGATTCCCCGAGCGGAATTGCCACTTCAATTCGGTATCTCCCTCACGGACACTCGTCAACTGAAGTTGCCGGTCAAGCAAAATGACAAGTTCGGCGGGCAGTTTGTCACCTGAATCGAATGTCAAGGTGGCCGAAATATTGATACCTCGAATGCCCAAGCGGTACCGAAGGTGCTGGCGATATGTCGGGCTGGGACTGATTACAGGGCTGTCCCTGCCCGCGTCTTCGATGTCGAGCAGGACCGGCCCGGCCCTGGGAAGGGCAATGGTCCAGCGGGTGCAGGCTGCGTCCTCTGCAACCTCACGATCCTCCTGCACATCGGAGGAATCAGAAAAAACCTGTGCTGAATTCCTGCCAGACTCGGGAACTTTTTCGACCTTGTCGACGATCGCTCCCCCAGGAACCAGTGGGCGCTTGTTGGAAGGGATATCGAGCACCAAGGTCCGCGCAGGCGAATCGGGCAATCGCAAAGTCATCGAACCGGAACGGGGAAATCTGGCTGGCACGGGGCGCCAACCAAAAGCAAGCTGACCTGAACCAGGCACGGTGATACCGAAGCGATCGTTTGCCATCCCAACAGCCCCCCACGTGCCAACATCGACTGGCCAAGAGGGGTCGTTCAGCCAGCGTGGTTGTTCAATCGCGATCGCACGTGTATCGAGGGTGAGCAAGCCTGGAGTGTCTGCATCTGCATTGACATCCAATATGGCCTGGCCGTTTATCAAACGCCCACCATCCCATCGGGCCCGATATTCGGCGTGCGTGATACTCACGCCACGGCTGAAATTCTCGACAGCGGCATTTGCGTCACGTATCAAAGCTTGTAGTTCAGTGACTTCGATCGGAATATAGGTTTCGCCGTCCCGAGGCCAGACACGCGAATCCTGGGCGGGTACGTAGACATGCCGAAACAGCAGCGGCACCTCCTCCGAATTGACACCGGTCGGGAGCCATGCGCCGAGAATGACAAACACCACGATCGCATTCAAGCAACCACTGGCAGTGTCACACTTGTTTCCACTCTGTTGAATCATGGATGCGAGTCGGAGACATGCCCCGATGCCGATGATCCTCCTGTCGACACCCCAACCATGGGTGGCGACGAGAAGGTGTCTGAAGTTGTAGCCGGCCTCATCATGGCAGCCGTGCTGACGTTTCCTCCGATGTACCGCTGGCCGGGGGTGCGGAGAGCCCAATGCAACGCCGCCGCCAAGACAAGTCCCACGATCCCCAGCAGAGTCACCTGAGCAATTTGCAAGGCCACGCCGGGAAAGGAAAACGCCAGGACGCCAATCGCAACTGCCACGACTGCCAGGACCCGGGCGTTCCGAATTTGCGGCACATAGATGAAGGGTAAGCCGACAATCAAGACCAGAAGTGAGCCGAACAACACCAAAGCCCAACGTTTGACTAAGGGTAACTCCAGGCTTGCAACCGACCCCAATCCGTAAAAGAGATACTGTTTTTCCAGGCTAGTTGGTGTCAACTTCGATATACTGCCGGTCCAATTCTCAAGCTCTTTTTGCTCCTGGACCGGGGGTTGAAACCAAAGACTTCCCCACCACACCTGACGACGTGCTGGCATCAGGTTTTCCGGATTGGCCATAAGGCAGGCATCACTAGGCAAGACAAAATGCCAAACCACCTGGTTGGTTGCCTGACCACCAACCAAAACAGGCGGTGCAATGCGAAATCGTTCAACAATCCCGATTGGGGCCGGCCTACGGCAAGTGATCTCCAGGGTATGAAGCGGTTCGCCGGCGCTCGCAGGAACGGGTACCGCTATGGGGCCAGACGGCAGTAAACCCAACTGAATCGGTTGGCCATCCAGCAGCACGTCTGCTTCGGTTGGGGCTACTCCCGTGGGGAATTCCAGCAGGACATTTGGCTCGTGCGTGCGGAATTGATAAACCGTACGGTCTTGTCGTAAATCGCCGGCAAACCAGGTTTGGAACCACGATTTCTCGACGATAGTAGAGAGTCGAGCGAGTTGTTCGGCCTGCTTCGGCACGAGGACAACCCTGGACACCCTTTCGCTCGTCACGGCACGTAGCTCGTTCCACGCGCCGTTTCGCTGGTGCGACTCGGTACGCCAAGGCGTGGAATCTTCCGGTTCGTCGAGCAGTAGTTCGAGTGAGGAGGGTGCGTTGACCAGCAAGCGATGATTTGTCATTTCTCCGTCGAGTGGTTTGATCAGTGGGACCACTCTCCGCACGGCGCTGTCATCGGCAACTGCCGGACCATCAAGACGAAAACTGCCCCGAACTTCAAATGGACCCAATTGGGGTTGCGGGAGAAGGAGCTGAATCTTCCGGTTCTGTCCATTTGACTGCGAACCATTCTCGTCAACCGCATCCATGAACTCGAGTAGAATTGGTTCCGCCAGTGTTGCCCGATTAGATTTTCGCAACAACTCAAATTGCGGCTCAATGGTTTCTCCATCCATATCGATTGGAAGCTCCAGGATTAAACGTTGCATTGGCTGGTATCGCACGCGGTAGTGGAAGAGTTGCTCGACACTGCAGGACGCAATACCCGCCTCGATCGCCGTATGAATATCAAGTTGGAGTTCTCGCGCGCGAGTCGTACGATCGGCCACAAACGTAGCCTCGGGCAGGAATACACGAAAAACACGTCGTTCGTGTCCTGGCAAGTTTTCTGACGTTGGCTGTGGCACCGGCACAAATTCCGCAGCCAACCCGGTCATTTCTGCAGAACGTGGGGACAACGCAATGGCCGGAACTGAATTGACGACTAGTTGACCTGGCATCACCACATCGGCAACAGGGATGGGCAAGGGGAGTCGCAACTGGTTTTTATTACTGGGCAAGTCCTTGCGCAATTGCAAAACCACCTGCAACGATCGCGGCGACGACTCGCGAAGCTGCAGAATAAGTTCCCCGTCCTCCGTCTGAAGTACATTTGCGAAAAACGCATCCGGTTCGACTGGAGCCATCATCTCCTGCCATGCCCGAAGATTGGCCCGGAATTCGAAAATACGGGCCCCCGGGATGTGATAATTGAATTCAGCACGCAGACGAGCCTCGTCAGAGCCAATCGAGAGTTGGTATTGGGGTGTGACGTACACTTGCGAATCACGTGGCAAAACGCGAGTTTCCAACGACCATGGTTGACGATCGTATTGAAACGTAGCCGTGAGGTCTTGGGCTGCGAGTGCATCAACAACGTCACTCACATCCACCTGCCGGACATGCACACCCCGCTCCCAACGCAACTGCCAGTCGTTGCCGACACTTATCCCAACATCGCCATACTGCCGAAAAGCCCCTAAAACCTCAAATCCACCAATTTCGACCGCCAGATCGGTACCCGACAACCTCAATGACTGCTCTGTTTCCAGGGCCACGGTCACCGGTCCCTTCTGAGGCTCCTTGAGTTTGACAAGCACCTGAGCGGCCTCTTCGTGTGGCGAGCCTGTTGGCGAAACCGCAGCGTCGATAGGTATCACAGAGTATGCAGCAACCGAATCCGGGCTCTCCTGCTCAAGGGTACCGACCAGCGCCGCCCCAGGAGGTAAACGTACTTGAAAGCGATCGAACTTACCGCCAAAGCTCTCCACAACAAGCTTTGCGGAAGTTCTCACGCTACGGCTGTCCACATGGGTGTGAATCACGCCACCCGCCTGGAGTACACTTGCCAACTCGCAAGGTTCTGCCCCGGCACCCCGCCAACGCAGCTCGAACTCATTTCCAAACCCCATTGCTTTGAGGAGTGTGTTACCATTATCAAGCGTTTCTTTCGATACAATCGCCTGGCCTGTCGTCGCTTCTGCAACCACCGAATCCGTAATCTCGATCGCAATTCGGGAAGCGACAGCACGCGGACAATCGAAACGCAAAATGGTTTCGCTCCCCACAATCTCCAAAGGTACGATGACTTGCAGGGTGACCTCGCGTTGATCACCTGGCCGACCCTGCATCCAGGCAACCAGCCCGCCTCGGTGCTCGTTGCTGGAGATTTGCATTCCAGCTCTTGTCTGCTCGGCCAGTGACTCGGGACGGACAATGGCCCCGGCCATCGAGAGTGGAACTGCAACGCGTTGATCGGTCAGCAGGGTCACGCGTACCGTTACGTGAAGTTCTGCATAAGAACCTGATGCGGAACCATCCATCTCAAGTGCTTCGATGATAAATCGTGGCTTGCGGGTGGTGTTGCCCTGCTGCAACTCCGATTTTTGCCAGGCCCGCATAAAAACTTCGTAAGGTAACCCAAGAAAAGGCTGTGGATTGCCCTCTTTGTCGAGCAGAATGAATGTGTCGGGCCCCACGCGGCGGACCGGAAGCTCTCCTGTGGGCAGGGCAAGTCCATCGTGTTTCCCGGTTGCAGTTCCATCACTTGTCGCCTTTGTCGATGTGTCGCTCGCTGCGACGGGAGCAGGCGGATTCTCCACCAAAGATTGCGGGGCAGCAGGTGGCTCTCCCTGGACCGGCAAACCGGGAGCCACCGCCAAAAGTGCCAACAGCAACCCCCGAAGTCCGAGGTTACTGATTTGTCGGAACGGCATCCCCTTGCGGGGGTAAAACGATGGTAATAACACGTTGGCCCTGGTAGGGGTCCAGAATGTAAGAGGAGCTCACAAGTCACGATCTGCCCGGACACAGGTTTCTCGTATGCCCCGGGCGGCAAAAGACCGGATCGAGCGGCAATACCGCGTGCCTCAATCTAAATTCACACGAACCGCCTGTCTCGATGGTTGATCGTTCGAATCAATTACTTGGACACACGTCATCGTTTTCAACCTGCCCTGCGTTGTCATCTCCAGGCACATCGCATTCGATATCCGGCGACCTTCAACTTGCCGTCTCCACGGGAACCGAACGGCTGAATTGACCTGGCTGTCATTCTACCTTGCCCCATTGCCGCAGGGAAAGCACCCCGCAAAATTGGTTGGCAAGGGTATTAAGGACCAACCACGGAAAGTAATTCGGCGTGGAGTTTCGGCCGGGCAGCGGCAGTAAAATTGGCCTTCCAAAGATCAAAATCTCCACCGTCCACACCGGTCACAACCCCCCCAGCCTCAAGGACTAACAAGACACCGGCGGCGACGTCCCAGGGATGTATCTGGTGTGTCCAGAACGCGTCAATGGCTCCGCTGGCGAGATGGGCAAGGTTCAAGGCACAAGCACCAGTCCGCCGAACTCCTTGGCACCGTTGGGCAACTTGCGAAAAGTTGACCAAATCGGGGGACGTGTCAGTGACTTGCGGAGGGAAGCTGACCGCAACCAAACTGCGGTCTAAAGATTCGATGTCGCTGACGTGCATCGACGCGTTATCTCGCCATGCCCCTCCGCCTTTCCAGGCCCGATAAACTATGTTGGCAAGAGGATCAAAAATCGCACCCGCGAGGAGTTCCGTACCACGCGTGACAGCCACCGACACCACAAATGCCGGGTAATTGTGGACATAATTGGTCGTCCCATCGAGTGGGTCGACAACCCAGCCATATTTCCCATCCGGGACCGGCTTGTAAGCGTCGTCTTCTTCCCCAATGAAGTGATGATCCGGATACTTCAACAGGACAAATTCTCGAATTGCCCGCTGCGAAGCCAAATCGGCGTCGGTCACATAGTCAACGGGACTTTTTTCCCGGGTTTGGAAACGGCCACGCCAGGCTAAAAGTTCGTCTCCACCGGCGCGGGCGGCCTGTTCACAATCGTCTGCAAGAGCCTTTAAATCAGGTGAAAATGTCATGTTTCTACCTTCTCTGACCGTGTTGCGATGCGGCTTCCACCAAAGGGCGTATTACGAGCGAAACGTAAATCGACTTAAATCGCTTGCCAGAGTATTCTGACTGAAACCCATGTGCCAACGCAATCGTCTCCGGGTCGACCCCGAAGAATTAATCGCAACTTCATTCCTAGTAAAGAGTAACGGCAATTCTCCCCAGCTTGTGGATGATTCACCAAAAGAAATTCCCGCTAATCTATGGACACCCAAATGGGAATTGGTATGATCGAGTAGCAGATGGAGTTGATTGTTGAGTTTTTGGGAGGTATACGAGCCCGCAGTTTGTGGGAGGCCATTGCCTAATCAGTATCATCCCCTCTCCCGGAAAATATCGGCCTCTTCTCTGTTCCGGCCCCGTCGCTTCACCCTTGGGTGTTCGGCGGGGTTTTTTTGTTGCTGGAAACCCAATTACGGCGACCAACCTCCCCACATTCTGAATCGATGATAAACAATCCTTGGTACCTGAAGAACGGACTCGGTAAACTCTCGCTTGGTTCTTTGCAGGGCTGTCTCGAAGTTGCGCGGCTCAGCAACGGGTTGAATCAATTGATTCTCGACAACGAACCGCTCACTGGTTCACTTTGGCAGATTGCGCTGGGTGACGAAAACGAGAAACCAAGTGCAGGTGTTGGGGAACTCCGCGAAGCGTTTCAACGCGGATACGATCTGTTTGTCTCGTGTGCCGGACCTGCTGGCAAACCCTATCGGACATCCATTTACTGGCGGGCCGAATTTTCGCCATCAAAGGCCACACATGCCACCTTATCGCTAATCGTATCGGTAGAAACCGACACGCTTGGATCACAACCACTAATCGAGGTTCGGTCAAACCTGGCAGCAAACGAAGTGATCTGCCTGAAAACCGTTGGGCAAACCTCGCCCCGCGCGGAAACACTTGCCGACGGGGGGCTTGAGGTTGCCGGAAGTGCTGAGCCACACATGCTGGGAGGAATTCTCTACCGTCTACCAGGCGGGCAGTTCAGTCTCTTAGAACTGACACACCCGGCTGATTTTCGCAGTCTGTGCGTCAAGCGGGAATCGGGGGGGACATGGTCAACGGAATGGAAGCTACTGGGCCAATTCCTTGAAAAAGGTGTTATCCGCCGGGCTCGCATGCAGGCAACGCTCTTACCTCGGCACGACGATGTCAACCTTGCTGTTGATTGCTGTTCTGAATTTACCGCCAGCGAAATCCCGCTGAGCACTTAGTGGCATGAAGGAGCGTAAGCGGGATGCTAGTTAGCTGCGGAAGTCTGCGCTGAATCGCGAGCTTTATGTTCGCTGGTTTTGCCATTCGTCTCGGCCGCCTTGGAAACACTGCTGCCGGAACGAGTCGATTTGTCCGGGCTGAGTTGCGCCATGCTGGCCAATCCTGCTTGTACGAGATCGTGCCCCGAAACGTACCGCCCCGGAGTAATCCAGTCGTTCATGAACTCCCACGACACACCGAATAGTTCGGCCAACAGCTCATCCATACCGTGCTCTAGTTCGTTGAAATGGCGAGCCCACTCGGCAGCCTCCGCGAGACCCACATTCTCTTCGCTCTGCCAACGCATCGGATGGAAAAGTAACACGCTAAATGGAGTCACAACCCGATGCTGACAGGCGGCAAACGGCCAAAGCGCTGCCGAAGAACATTCTCCCGTCACAATTCCAGTTGCCTTCAGTTGGCGATATCGAATCAAGGTCATCAAGGACATCGCACAATAGGGGCTGCCACCCGGGGAATCAAAATAGATGGTGCATTCCCCACCAGGCTCGACACCAAGCAGGCGATCTGTCAAGTCGGCCTCGCTATCGGTCAGATCTCCGACCATTGCAATTTCGACCGGTCCGTCACTGTTTTGCTCGTTTTCCATCGTGATTGGTCACCCCTGCACTAATTAGATGTGGTCTGTAGATCTGTAAAGTGGGCTGCTGGCGCCAATGAGCTTGTCGCGATGACCCTTGCAATTGGCAAAGTCGAAGCATCTTGCCACTCTTATTCTAAGGCAAGTATAGGGGCTCGTGCCAGTTTTTAACTGGTCATCTGGGGGAATTTGAGCAAGTTTTACCTGAGAATTCGGCGTAATCCGCGTGACTGGGTCGTGGCCCTGCCAAATTACTGGGGAGGCCATGTTGGTTGCCGTTCGTTGGAAACATCTATAATGTTTGCTGATGGCAGCGATTGAATCCGTGAATCTTGGTTTCTTGTGGCAATTCGACGTCGGACGGGCAGAATAGGCAGTAAGCAGTCGGGGAGAGGCCGAGACAACTATCAATCATCGGCCGTTCCGAGTGCAAAGATTCCGGCCGAAAGGTACACCTCATGGGAATCCGCTTTCATTGTCCGAATGGCCATCGGCTCAATGTAAAGGCACATTTGGCTGGGCACCGAGGAATCTGCCCGGAATGCGGGGTCAGCATGTGGATCCCCCAAACCAGCAACGTGGAAAGCTCCAACGGTGTCAAAAATGCCTCCGAAGTCGCTGAGACTGCGGCAGAATCGGTCAACGCAGCGGTGGCGGAATCAACCAATTCGAAGCCAGCCGGAAACGGGCGTGGAACGGCCGGTCGTCGTACGGACAATCTCCTCAAAGGTGCCACACCACAAGCGGCCAGCGATCTTTCGGCCAATCCCCCAGCCCCCAGCATACCGAACACGTCAACCAAGCCACCGAAGGCCCCGCAAACACCCTCTGTATCGACCTTGTGGTTTGTGCGTCCACCCGCTGGCGGGGAATTCGGGCCCGCCGATGAAGCAACACTCATCCGCTGGACACACGAAAAAAGGATTGTTGCAGATACCTATCTCTGGCGCGAAGGCTGGCCCGAATGGCGCCGTGCGGGTGATGTAAACTCGTCGTTACCAGACCCGGTGTCGCTGGCGTTGGCAACGCCCGACCTACCCGTCACCATTGGCGTTGATCATGAACTTACTTCTGTTAAGCTGGCTCCCAGCGAAAATCTTGATCATTTCCCGGCGGGGAGCCTGGAAACAAAACGGAGAGATACCCGCAAACGACCAGTTCGAATCCAGCTGTTGCCCGCACTTGGATTGTTGCTACTGGTCGTGGTGCTATTGGGCATCCTGGTGTGGGTGTTAACCCGTAATCCACCCACTCAAGCCTGTGCCCCATATTTGCTCGATGGCTACCTCATTCGTGACTGGCTCCTGACTTGACGGGAAATTGGTCCAGCGGAGAGAACTTGGATGAAGCGACCTGAAAAAGCAATCACGTCACGGGATCTGGAAAAAACATTTGTTTTCGCAGGACTCCTGGTCTTGGCTGTCATACATGGCGTCGGACAGGCAGAAGATTCACAGGCTCCCACACCTTCAGTACAAACACTGAATCTTGCCAGTGACCAGTTGCGATTCCAGGTGCCGGGTAATTGGAAAAAGGTAAAGCCTCGTAGCCGAATTATTGATTACGAGTTCTCTATTCCGGCAGCCAAAGGCGAAACACAACCTGGGCGAATGACAATCACAAGTGCGGGCGGCGGTATTGCAGCCAACCTGCAAAGATGGAGAGATCAGTTTACTCCACCAGCTGACACTACAGTAAAAGAGGCTGCAGAGACCAGGCAGCTTTCCATTGCTGGGCTTGACGTTCACGTGATTGATCTCAAGGGGACATTTCATGATCGTCGTGGCCCGTTCGCTCCCGCCACGGACCGCCCACGATATCGCATGCTTGGCGCTGTTATCGAAACCCCAGGGGCAGGACTCTTTTTCGTCAAGTTTTACGGCCCGCAGCCGACCGTTGACCAAAACGCCAAGGCGTTTCGCGAAATGCTCGACAGTCTCCAATGGGGTAAACGGTAGTGGATCAACAGCGACTTTGGGCACCATGGCGTTACGACTACGTCGCAGGCAAGGTTCCAGACGAACAACCGGTCGATCGTCCCGAACCTTCTCAATGGCACCCTGGAGCAGATCACGCCTGTTTCCTTTGCCGGGCAGCAGCAAACTATGCCGATCATAAGAAGTCCGATCGTCAAAACCTGATTGTTTGGCGGGGCGACCACATTTTCGTCATTCTGAATCGATTCCCTTACAACAACGGGCACGTGCTCCTGGCACCATACCGCCACGTCGCTGCGCTGGACGAACTGACTTCCCACGAACATCTGGAAAGCCTACACAAACTGGGACAGTTGACGAATCTGCTGCGAGAGTGCATTCAGGCCGAAGGTTTCAACATCGGTCTGAATCTCGGGCGCGTGGCCGGAGCCGGTGTACCAGGACACTTTCACTGGCATTTGGTTCCTCGCTGGCAGGGTGACCATAACTTCATGCCGGTTACAGGAAGTACCTTCATCATTCCTCAGGCGATCGACTCGCTGTGGGAAATTCTGACAGAAAGGTTGGCGCGGGACGTTGACAATCCATGATGGAAACCCTAATCACTTTCCCCGCAGGCCTGTCTGGTGTGGACCGTGAGCACCACCTTCTGGCGACCTATGCCATGCGGAGTGCCGACTCTGCGGGTCGAAAACACACCGAACCAGAACATCCCTACCGGGGACCTTACCAACGGGACCGTGACCGGATTATTCACAGTTCGGCCTATCGACGGTTAGCCTACAAGACGCAAGTCTTTACCGGCGAAATGGGAGACTATCATCGCACGCGATTGACACACACGTTGGAAGTTGCCTCGATTGCCCGCACTCTGGCCCGTGCATTGGGGCTCAACGAGGATCTGGTCGAGGCGTTGGCGCTTGCTCACGACATTGGACATCCACCGTTTGGCCACGCGGGTGAGCAAGTGCTTAACGAATGCCTCGTGGATGAAGGAGGCTTCAATCACAATGCACACGCAATCAGGATTGTGGAACTCCTGGAAACGCGTTATCCATTATTCCCAGGGTTGAATCTAACGCACGAAGTTCGGGAAGGACAGGCAAGTCGCGTAAAGAAATCAGCCTCGTCAGCCAACTCCCAGCTGTTGGAAGTGCAGGTTGTCGATGCTGCCGACAGCATCACCTACAACGCTCACGATGCCGACGACGCGCTACAGATCGGTTTGCTTCCAGCGGAAGAACTGGCAGAAGTTCCTTTATGGAAAACGGTTGCGCAAGTCGTCAAGAATAATTT
Source organism: Planctomycetota bacterium (assembly GCA_963578605.1). Lineage (GTDB taxonomy): Bacteria > Planctomycetota > Planctomycetia > Pirellulales > Lacipirellulaceae > JAKVCB01. The sequence goes on along the minus strand of CAUZEA010000004.1, from coordinate 70,440 downwards.
TGGTATACTAACGAAGAACACGTTCCGGCGTGCCACCGTCCATCAGCTCATCGAGTGTCAAGTAAGCGACCTGATTGCGGCGACCAAGGCACGGATCCAATCGGAGCAGATCGAAAGCATTGGGGACGTGCGGTCAGTCGGCACGCTCGTTGCACCATCTCCAGATTTAACGGTGCAAAAGGCGGACCTGGAGGCTTTTCTGTTCGAGCGTGTCTACCGTCATCCGGACGTTCTCTCCAAGCGGGAAATATCACAACAGGCTCTCCGCAACCTGTTCGTCCGCTACCGCGGGAATCCCACGAGGCTGCCAGCGGAATTTGAGAACCTGCTCAAGGTGGCCAGCCCAGCTCGGTCGACTGCCGACTATCTGGCCAGCCTGACCGACCGTATGGTCTGGGAAATGCAGGCCACGCCTGAGGTTTGATCCATGGCAAGTCATCCGATCTGGCAAGGCTTCGTTGACCGGTTGTGGTGGCCACATCGCCCCGCCACCAAAAACATTCCCAGGGCAGCAACCGATAAATATTCGTTTGCAGATGCACTAGAAGGCCACCTGTCAGGTGTTAAAATAAGGTCGGTACAACCCACATGGTGCTGTATACGGGGTGGCCGTTCCCGGTCACCCAAGAATCCAACCAGGTCGGATTCGTTTCGTTCTTCAAACAATCCGTATCCAACTCATCCAATCAACATGCAGCCGTTCGAAAATGGGAGCCATTTATGGCGCTAATCATTTTACGTTGTGTCTTCTTGATGGTTGCCATTGCGCTAGGTTTTCAACTTTCGCAAGCAGAACTCCTTGCCGGTGACCAGCCGTCACTACCTTGGTTCGGTTTTTTGGGCGTCCTGTTTGTGGCGGGTGGCGTTCTCGTAGCCGACGCCACAATTCAACGCAAGCGGTTAGATACCATCACGGCTCTCTATTTTGGTTTGATCATCGGCCTTTTTCTGGCCTACGTCTTGAAACTTGCCCTTTCACCCGTCCTTTCCCAAATCGATCCCTGGATCGCCAATTGGATTCAGCTTGCGCTGGGTACGGTAGTTTGCTATAGCTGCATCAGTGTCCTCCTGCAAACAAAAGACGACTTCCGCTTTATCATCCCATACGTCGAATTTGTCAAAGAGGTCAAGGGGCTGAAGCCTTACGTACTCGACACAAGTGTAGTGATTGATGGCCGCATCGCCGATATCTTACAAACTCGCGTGATTGACAATCAACTGATCATGCCTCAATTCGTGATTGCCGAATTACAAGCGATTGCCGATAGCAGCGATAAACTCCGCCGCAACCGCGGGAGGCGAGGCCTTGATATTCTCAACAAGCTCCGCAGCGATACAAATATCGACTTGCAAATCTTCGATCGCGATTTACCTGAGTTCATCGGGCAGCCGGTTGACCAAAAACTGGTATTGCTGGCCCAGCACCTGGAAGGAAAGGTTGTTACCAATGACTACAACCTCAACAAAGTGGCCAAGCTGCACAATGTTGGAGTCATTAATCTCAACGATATCGCCAACTCTCTGAAACCAGTCTTTCTGCCAGGCGAGAATTTAGAAGTCAGAATCGTCAAACCGGGAGAAGAAATGGGGCAGGGTGTCGGTTACCTTGAAGATGGAACGATGGTTGTAATCGAGGAGGGCCGCGGTCACATCGGTGAGAACGTCCATGCAAACGTCACGAGCGTGCTACAAACCAGCGCTGGCCGGATGGTGTTCGGCCGCTACGAGGACACGATTTCGGCCGGGCCGGCGGAACAGCTCAAACAAGAGCCGATCAGGGACGGGCATCCGGCTTAGGCAAGCCAGACCGGGATATCTTTTGGCTGCTCACCCCCCAGCTCGGAAAAGCCACTCCGTGCTGATCTTTGCTGTACTGGCTACATCCGCTCGACGATATCGATTCCCAGCAGGGCCAACCCCACCTTGATGGTACGGGCGGTCAAATCGCAGAGTAACAACCGACTCACTCGTAGCGAATCATTTTCCGCTTTCAACACATGGCAATTCTCAAAAAACTCGGAATAACGGCTCGCCAGTTCAAACAGGTATGTGGTCAAGTAATTCGGTCTGTAATCGGAAATCACGCGATCGATTGCTTCGGAGAATTGAAGTAAAGCCATACCGAGCGCACGTTCTGGCGGAGTTCCCAGCAGGATCGTGCCTCCCGACTTGCGCAGCTGATTGATATCAATTTCGCCTTTTTCAAAAATGCTTTGTACGCGTGCATAGCTGTATTGCATATAGGCCGCCGTGTTACCATTCATGGCAAGCATCTTGTCGAAACTGAAGACGTAATCACTTGTGCGATTGTGCGACAAGTCGGCATATTTAACCGCGCCGATGCCAATCCGTACGGCCACCCCTTTGCGGTCCGCTTCTTCCAACAGTGGCTCCGGGCGCTGATCGTCATTTTGACTCACAATCCGCAACGCCCTCTCGACAGATTCCTCTAACAAGCCAGTTAATCCGATTGCCGTACCGCTCCGAGTTTTGTACGGCTTGCCATCTTCCCCAAGCACCGTCCCAAATTGAATGTGCTCCAATTCAATCTGGTCGTACCCCCAACGTCTGGCGGTCGCAAACAACTGCTCAAAGTGCTGGGACTGACGGTGATCGACGACGTACAAAACGGCATCCGGCTGCCATGTTTCCACACGATATTGCAGCGTTGCCAAATCGGTTGTTGCGTAGAGAAAGGCACCATCTTGCTTCTGCACAATCAATGGTGCAGATTGACCCTCCAAAAATACACATTGCGCGCCGTCGCTTTCTTCACAGATTCCCCCCTGGCGCAAGTCGTCCACCACCCCTTGCAGTCGATCGTGATAAAAACTTTCGCCCAGCGTGTGGTTGAACGTGACACCCAGTTGTTGATAAGTCGCGTTGATCTCTTCCAGGCATGGAGGCAAAATATCGTTCCACAAAGAGAGACTGCTCGGGTTACCGGCATGCAGTTGGGCTGTTTCCGCCAGTACAGCTTTCCCCATTTCAGGATGCTCTTTTGCCAACTCCATGCGACTTGGGTCAGACTCAACAGCCACGACCTTTTTGCTTAGTTCCGCTAGTGCCTCCTTGCGCTGGGTCAACTCACGCCTCGTTAGTTTCAACTGCTTGTCTACCTGGCGGGCTGCTTTCGTATCCGCGGGTTGTTCGACAGCTTCCAAATCGGCCTGGCGTCCTTCAGCCGCTGCAATCTCGGCTCTCGCAGCAGGCATCTTTTCCTGAACCGCCCCCTGATACTCGACCAAATTGTTGACAAGCTTGTAGAGCCGACTTAACTCGCCAACGGGATTCTCGCGAAGGGCCTCCACGTCCAGGAAGTTCTTGTAGCCATAAATGATCATCCCAAACTGTGTGCCCCAGTCACCAATATGATTGTCGCTGATGACACAGTGCCCAAGGAAACGAAGGATCCGATAGAGCGCGTCGCCAATGACGGTCGAGCGAATGTGTCCCACATGCATTGGCTTGGCGACATTGGGTGAGGAATAATCAAGGATGATCGTGCGCGGGCTGTCCGTTTCGGCAATCGACAAACGAGTGATATCTGCCGATGCGGCAACCAACTGCTCAACAAGCCAACTCTCCCGGAGACGGAGATTGATGAAACCTGGCCCGGCAATTTCAGGCGGTTCACAGATATCACCCACTTCGAGTCGTTCGATAAGCACCGCTGCCACTTCGCGCGGTGACTTCCCAAGTTGCTTGCCGAGTGGCATTGCGCAGTTGGCCTGATAGTCGCCAAATCGTGTGTCCTGGCTTGGCAGCACCATTTCAACCAGGTTGGCAAGATTGGTTGACCCCTCAACCAAATCCGCTAATGCGTCGCCAAAGCGATCACGGAGAAGCGTTAGCACGTTCACGAATCACCCTGCCCTGCGTCTTGCCCCGGCAAGGGGACCCGTTGGGCCATGCCCCAAAGGTCTTCTAACGCGTAGAATCTCCGTGTTTCAGCGTCGAAAAGATGAATCACCACCGATCCGTAATCAAGCAAGATCCAGCGGCTTTCGTTATAGCCCTCGATCCCCATACGCTGGTCACCCAAATCATCTTCCAGCGTGTGGTCAATTTCCTCGCTGATCGCGTGAAGCTGCCGACGGCTACTACCACTAACCAATACAAAATAGTCAAATACTGGTGTCAATGGGCGCATATCAAGCACCACGATATCCTGGCCCCGGTTATCAGCAGCCGTCCCGGCCGCAGCGAGTGCAAGTTGCAGGCTGCGGTCGCCTTGAAGGTCAGTTGGTTCGATCATGTTACCGATAGAAGGTGTCATGTGGTTTTACAAAAATGGAAAATTGGGGAGAGTAACCGTGATTCTAACCACCCTGCAAGGGATCGGGGAATCCCCGTGCAACGTGAAAAAAATCTGTATGCCATCTGGAATTCTAGTCCAGATTTTTTATAAATGGTCTATTCAGACCTCGATTTCCAGGACACACCGCAATAGCCGATTAATTTCCAACCACAGGATTTGAGTATGAGCGATTGGATTGAGGCCGGAACACGTGCCCCGGCGTTTACGTTGACAGCCGACGATGGCACCAAGGTTCGCCTTTCCGCACAAAAAGGCAACCCTGTTGTACTGTATTTTTACCCGAAAGATGATACGCCTGGATGTACCCGCGAGGCGTGCGCTTTTCGCGACGCGCAAAACAAGTTGAAACGTCTGGGAGTCCAATTGTATGGCCTCAGCCCCGACGATGTTAATAGTCACGCCAGGTTTCGAGACAAGTTTAACTTGAATTTTCTCTTACTGGCCGACCTCGGCCATAAAGTGGCGGAAAAATACGGGGCTTGGCGCGAGAAAAACATGTACGGCAAGAAAACGATGGGAATCCAACGAAGCACATTCCTGATCGACGCGACTGGAAAAGTAGCGAAATTATGGAAACACGTGCGGGTCGATGGGCATGATCAACAAGTTCTCGAGGCGGTTGAATCGCTCGTATCCGAATAAAAGCGATGCCACCCCCCCTGATAAAGCTGCTCAAGGTTGCAGGAAGGCAGCAAAGGCAGCGAGCGAGGGTGACCAAAACGCTTTCCATTGCTTCACAACCTGCTGCCGATCGTCAGCTTTAGAGTGAGCCTCGGCGGCTTAGCGGCCGGCATCATCCTATCTGGTTGGACTACGGTAACCGGTCTCCTGATTAGCGACTACGCAAATTGTGGTTGCCTGGAAAACTCTGCGGACAATTCGCATCCTCACGATCATCTGGCAATAAAAACCGTGCCGTTTTGTGCTCTATTGTTTGCACCTGGGCATCCAGCGATGTAGCTTTCATTGGTGGACGTTGGCTTCATCGTGGTCGACACTTTTGAGTTAAGCCAATCTTTTCTTGGATTCTTCTGCATGTCGACGCATGCATTTTTGGCCGGGGAAATCTCCAGTTGGTGCAATTCCCCTGGTATTCCTACTGCTCGGAGGTTCCGAATGGAAACTGTTGTTGTTCGTTCGCGCGCTAAGGCTGCTCTTGAACCTCAACCGTGGAAAGTGGACACACTCACCAGTTTTTTTGAAAGAATCGCTTCTGACTTTCAAGAGACTTCCCTACGGAAAACAACAAACGTGTACCGCCGTCAAACAGACCGCACGGCCTTGCCCTACCTCCTGAAGCTAACCCCTCTGGATGACGAGGGGCATCCTTTGATTGAAGAAGAATCTGTGGTCGTTGGCCGTGAGTTTTCAACTCGTGGACTCTCCTTCTTTCACAGCCAACCGATACCCAATCGCCGAGCTCAAATTTCACTCGATCACCCCCAATCGGGTCGATTTACGGTCGAAATTCAGATTCAGCGGTGTCGATTCCACAGACTAGGCTGGTACGAAAGCGTTGCCCGGCTGGTCCGTGCCGTGGAATTCATGCTGCCGACCAGGGACACACGGCCGCACGAGGGACCCTTTCTGGCCGGACATGACTGACCGTGTTGTTCGAACCGCAGCTGCGTCAATGCGGGTGGCCTGCTCTGTCAGCACATCCTGATTGGTGTCACACCGACAGCCGGCGATTGGTCAGAAAACCACAGTGGCAGCAGCAACTGTTTGGACCTTTCCAGGTAAAATGAGGATGGTCGAAAGACAGGGCAATCCGTCGACGAGCCACGAACTTCACACAAGCTGCGCCGAACGCACCAAACTATGGACGCAGCATCCCTGGCAGCACGACTGGAACAGGGATAGTTCATGTATGTCACTTTCTCCAACTGGGAAAACGGGCTCCAACTGGGAAAACGGGCTCCAACTGGGAAAACGGGCTCCAACTGGGCAAACGGGCTCCAACCGGGCAAACGGGCTCCAACCGGGCAAACGGGCTCCAACCGGGCAAACGGGCTCCAACTGGGAAAACGGGCAGCAGTACCGGGCTTTTCTGACCCGTCGCGAGTACGACAGATAGAACCAGAGCTTCGGGCCTGTTAAACTGTCAGGGGACTTTCATCTTTCAGGACAATTACAAGCTCAACTATGCAGATCGGCCGGACAACTATCCTCGACACCTTTGCCGAGGCCTTTGACATGCGCTACACCCGTCTGGTGGTGACCGCCAGCGAAGATTACTGGCTGGACGCAGCACTTCGGGAAGTAACCGGCTACAGCACTTCGGTCATTGCATGTGACGCCGAGACAGGCATCTCGCAGTCAATGAAACCGGAATCGACACCAGACGGTCGGTGTGGCGCGGCAGTCTTGATGTTCGGATTTTCTACTGCAGCCATCACGAAAGCCGTCGTTGGACGCGTTGGTCAATGCATCATGACTTGTCCTACCACTGCCTGCTTTAATGGGCTATCCAACGCAGTTGAAACGATCCCGCTGGGCAAACATCTCCGCTTTTTTGGCGATGGCTACCAGAAGAGCAAAAAGTTCGCCGCCGAGCGCTATTGGCGCATCCCGGTCATGGACGGAGAGTTTCTTGTCGAAGATCGCGCCGGCATCGCCAAGGGTGTCGCGGGGGGAAATATTATCCTCCAAGCCGAATCACAAACTACGGGCCTTGCGGCAGCTCGGCGGGCCGCCGAAGCAATCCGTGAAACACCCGGGGTCATCACCCCATTTCCTGGCGGCGTCGTGCGAAGTGGCAGCAAGGTGGGATCACGTTACAAAGGCCTCAAAGCCTCAACTGCCGATGCCTACTGCCCCACATTGCGCGGCCGCGTGGAATCGCAACTGGTCTCTGATGCCAACTGTGCTTACGAAATTGTGATCGATGGAACGGATGAACCGACCGTTGGTCAGGCAATGCGGATCGCTATCGAGGCAGCAGCCGGCGAAGGAGTGCTGGCCATTGGCGCCGGTAACTACGGCGGCAAGCTGGGCAAACATCACTTCCATCTTCGTGAACTCCTGCGATGAACAAGTTTGTCGGTTTGCTGATTTTTCTGGTTCTCTGGAGCGGTCACTCCCTGGCTGAGGAAACCATGACGTGGGATGGCAAGGATGGCCGTCCTCTGGCACTGGAGCAATTCCGCCCCAAGTCACAGCTAACAACCCCCAACCATCAACCCGACCGGGCTAAATTTCCAGTGGTCGACGTCCACATCCATCCACGGCTTCGCTTTCGCAACGTGCCAGAAAGACTTGACGAATTTGTACGGATCATGGATGAGCAGAACATAGCCCTTTGCGTCAGCCTGGATGGACAGTTGGATGACCAATTGGAAGAACACAAAGATTATCTTTGGAAAAAATATCGTGATCGATTTTTAATTTTTACGAACGTCAACTGGCAAGGGGCTGGTCGTAAAGACGATCCGGCAACCTGGGATTGCCACCGCCCCGGCTTTGCAAGACGGATTGCCACGCAACTGGCAGCCGCCAAAAAGCAGGGTGCCGTAGGGCTGAAAGTCTTTAAACAACTCGGACTTGGTCACAAAAATCCGGATGGATCGCTGATTGCTATAGACGATCCCCGTTGGGACCCGATCTGGAAAACGTGTGGGCAGTTGGGGATGCCCGTCATCATTCATACGGCTGATCCTGTTGCATTCTTTGAGCCCATCGATCAATTTAACGAGCGGTGGGAAGAGCTTTCACGGCACCCCGAATGGAGCTTTTACGGGGATCAATTTCCCACCCACGATGAACTGCTGGCTGCTCGCAATCGTGTCATAGTCCGACATCCCAAGACAACATTCATTGGTGCGCATGTTGCCAATCATCCGGAGAACTTGTCGCAAGTTGCCCAGTGGCTTGACACCTACCCGAATTTGGTCCTCGAGGTTTCATCCCGCATCGCCGAGTTGGGGCGACAACCCTTCACAGCTCGTCCTTTCTTTATCAAATACGCCGATCGAATCATGTTTGGTAGCGATGGACCACGTCCTACCTCAAGGCTGCTGCCGCACTGGCGATTCTTCGAAACTGCCGACGAATACTTTGCCTATGCGGAAAACCCTTTCCCACCTCAGGGACTCTGGAGAATCTACGGTCTCAATCTTCCGGACGATGTGTTACGCAAGATCTATCACGAAAACGCGGCGCGGATCATCCCAGGAGTTCGAGAAAAGCTCGACCTGTACCTAGCCCGCCAGAAGCCACACGTTGATTCCTCCGGGTAACCGTTGCTACACTAACCGGGCTTCATCGCATAGACTTCCCGAACGGATCAAGTCAAATGAACGACGCACCCTCTTCAGATCCTGCCGAAACCACTGCCGAAGCAAGTGCCAATTCAGTGAGTTTAAATCGCGAGGCATCCGAACCGCGACAACGCCCCAGCGAACGCCTCCAGATCGGTTCTCAACGTCGCGATGACGCAGCCCCTGCCAAAAAATCGCAACCCGTTGGTCCTGCGGGGGATCCCGGGCAGGAAAAAGATTCCACCGCCTCTCCTTCCAAAGCGAATGATGAATCCGAGGATTCAACTACCAAGGCATTCGAATCGGGCCCCCCTCCCAGCAAAAACGTTTCGACCGATTCGCAATTCCCCGATGACGTTGCTCCCACTGCAAAACCGCAGCCAGCTACATCGCCGGAAAAGCCCCGGTGGGAAAAAGAACCGGAACACCCCACGCAACATTTTCCCCTACCCAACGTGCGGGATGCTCTCAGCCCCGAACTTGAGGCCGAGTACCTGGCGGCGTTGGGCGACCAGTCGCTCAACGACTTGATGGAGAGCGATCATGACGCCAAGACATTGGAACTGGCGCCAGAGACGCGTGTCACAGGGCGGGTCTCCAAATTGTATCGGGAAGATATTTTCGTCGATCTTGGTGGCCAAAACCAGGGTATCGTGTCGGTCCGCCAATTCGATGAGCCGCCTGCAGTGGGAACGGAATTAGAGCTGGTGGTTTCCCGCCATAACGCGGACGAAGGGTATTATGAACTGTCGCGTCCCTCGGTTGCCATTGATGTGGGTGACTGGAGTGAAGTCGAGGAGGGACAAATCCTTGAGGTTGCGATCACTGGCAGCAATAAGGGTGGCCTGGAATGCCAAGTGGCGGGCATTCGCGGATTCATCCCGATGGGACAGATTTCGATGTACCGCGTCGAAACACCTGAGGACTTTGTCGGTCAGAAACTACCCTGTGTAGTCACCGAAACGAATCCCGAACGACGCAATCTCGTCCTTAGCCACCGAGCCATGATGGAACGTGAACGGGCCGAAAAACGAGAGAAGCTGCTCGCTGAATTGGCGCCCGGTCAAATCCATGAGGGAATTGTCCGCAGCTTGCGCGACTTTGGCGCCTTCGTCGACATCGGTGGCATCGATGGCCTGGTTCATGTCAGTCAGCTGAGTTGGGACCGTGTAAATCATCCCAGCGAAATCCTCCAGGAAGGTCAGACTATCAAAGTTAGCATTGAAAAAGTCGATCGCGAAAGCGGAAAGATCGGCCTTTCGTATCGGGATGTGGGAGCAAATCCCTGGGACGATGTCGAATCGAAGTACCCGGTCGGCCAACGGGTGATGGGCAAAGTTTCGAAAATCATGGACTTTGGTGCTTTCGTAAAACTGGAACCTGGAATCGAAGGGCTTGTACACATTTCCGAACTGGCCCATGATCGTGTGCATCGGACCAGCGACATCGTCAGTGAAGGGCAAGAGATGGAAGTCAAGGTTCTCTCGCTTGATCCGGAACAACAACGGATCTCGCTGTCGCTGCGAGCGCTCATGGAACCCCCCAGGAAAAAAGGACAGGAGCAAACCGCGGACGAAGATTTAGGCCCACCACCCGATCCAAAACTGGCAAAGAAGCAGTTCGATCAACTTAAAGGAGGCCTGGGAGGCCCTTCCGGAGGCGCGCAGTTCGGGTTGAAATGGTAGACAGGGGTTGAAATGGCAGGCAGGCTCCGCGCATCCCCCGAACTGTGAGGGCACACCTTCTTGCAATCGCAGGTCCGGAAATCTGCCCGCGCTTACCTGCCTTAGCCGACCGGTTGCGGCGTGCTTTCGGTCAACTCTGCTGGACCAAATTTAAACGTGGTCCACCAACTCGAGTGTTGCCCAGCAGCTGGGATCTTCCTGAAAAGGAAAGAGGGGACCGCTCGCGAAAGTCTGCACACCCAACTCGCGGTCCTGTACTGCATAGGTAAAACCAAGCTTCGGTTGCTGCTGGGGATCATAACCGCTCAATGCAATCGCCGGCAAAAAAGCGGAAAGTTGGTAACCCGTCTTGGTTATCCTACTGGCAACCTGGAGTTCCCGTGCCCGAACCGGTCGGGAATTCTCTCGCGCACGATTGATCAAGAGCTGATCGGCCAGTGGTGCTTCAGCCTGGCGCCCCCCGCCCAGAGGTAGCAATGCAAAACGGTGACAGAATTTCGTGGCGCGATGAACGTTGTGGGTCGCCCTCGTATCAATCCAAACCTGGATGCCGTCACTATCCTCGAGCCTTGACTCGCGGCACCAGGGAAGCTGTTTCTTGCCAGCAACCACAACGTGGAATGCCAGCCCGGCTCTACTCCAAGCCATCCGTATGTCGGCAAACCGTGGCTCCTGGTATTGGGTCTCCGCATCGAGCTGCGCGAGGTCCATCAAACAATACGACTCGTCGAGTTTTAGTTCGGAGCCTGTCCCAACTAATTCGTTACAGAAAACAGGAACGGCAAAGCGAAACAGATACCGTGGTGCCAGTAATGTACTTGTGGTCGGATTCATCAAAAATCTCTAGGTTGATTGTGGTACGACCGCTCCCCGCACAATTTTCAAATGCTCTTTCAGAAAATCTGCCAAATCACCCGGATCAAGATCTTCTGCGGTGATGAATCGGAACTTTATCCTGTCACGCTGGTCGCCGTTGTTCAGCAGCGAGCGTTCACTCCCGATCCCCACAATGCGTCCCAATGCGAATGCGTTCTGAGGGCCATTCAGTACGAGATCGACTGCGGCCAGGCGTTTTGTGTAGATGCTTGTCCAAGGTTCTCGTTGTTCGGGGACCATCAAGTGCACCACTTCCTGATTGTTCCACAAGAACTGTCCTGACGGGGCTTCCTCTGACAAAATCTCTAGGAGGTCTTCAAGGACTTCGATCCCCCACGCGGGTTTTTTCCCGGGAGGAAAACCCTTGCGCGAGAGATGCCATTTTTGCCCCAGTACTTTCCAGGGCATGACATCTTCGGGACTTTCCTTCACACGCCCAGTGAACTTTTCAAAGCCTGCAATGGCCTGTTGGAGAAATGACCAGAATTGTGGGGTGTTGATCTCTTGCCACGAGTGGGCCTCGATCTGTACTTCTTGCCATGGGCCGCGGAGGTTTTTGCATTTGATGCGCGGACCATTGCCGTAAGCTTCCACCTCGTGCAGATCATTGAGTGGGACCAGACCAAGGTCCGCCACTAGTTCGTCGCGTCGAAAGGTCTTCTTCGCAGTCCGAAACTTGAGTTTCACCAACCACGGTTCCCCCGTAATCGCGTGGAAGAACCATCCATCACTTTTCTTGGGGGCGGTAATTTCCACAATTGTCCTTGAGTTCCAATTCGTGACCCTGAACTCACCCAATTGGTGGATGCGGGCTTCGATCTCTGCCACGATCTGACCATCCCAATGACACGGCTGCCCGTCCCGGGCAACACGATCCCGGGTATGCCACCGCTGGCCGTCAACCTCCCAGGGCATCTTGATATCACGTCCAACTTCACTGATCTCGAGATCTCCCTTCGGCGGCGTTTCTAACGATCCGGAGAACGATTTTCGCTCCTGGTAAGGTCCCGCAGCCAGTACCGGTGCCAATGCGGCCGCCGTGTGCGAACTCGTTAGATCGTTGCCATTTTCCCCGGTTCTGACCGACTTGATTTTGCGGTTTTTCCGCGACGCGGGTCGCTGCTGTGACTGGGTGATTTCTTCTGGAGTCCCGACCGCCACAAGCCAACCTCCCCCGGCGCCAGCCTCGGGGCCAAGGTCGATCACCCAATCAGCTGACTTGATCACATCGAGATTGTGCTCGATGACAATCACCGTGTTGCCTTGATCGACCAACCGATTGAGAACATCCAACAGTTTGATGAGATCCTCAAAATGAAGGCCCGTCGTGGGTTCGTCCAGGATATAAAGCGTTTGTCCCGTATCGGGGCGGGCTAGTTCCGCCGCCAGTTTTACCCGTTGAGCCTCGCCGCCCGACAGGGTCGGCGCACTTTGCCCAAGTGTCAGATAACCCAAGCCGACGTCGCACAGTGTCTGCAGAATGTGCCGAATCCTGGAAAAGTCGGTAAATAAACCAACCGCTTCATGACAAGGCATCGCCAACACATCCGCAATACTCCGACCGTGGTAGCGAACTGCGAGCGTGTCCGGATTGTATCGCTGACCTTTGCAGGTTTCACATTGAACCCATACATCGGGCAGGAAGTGCATTTCGATGCATACTTCGCCAGCTCCCTGACAGTCGTCACACCGACCCCCTGGGACGTTAAAACTAAACCGGCGGGCTGTAAAACCGCGCAGCTTGGCCTCGGGGAGTTGCGCAAACAATTGCCGGATGTACTCGAAGACACCGGTGTAGGTCGCCGGATTCGATGTGGGCGTGTTGCCAATTGGCTGCTGGTCAACTCGAATAACCTTGTTGATATTTTTGATCCCACGGATCTTGTCATGGGTGCCAGGCGAAGTACCGGCCCGATGCAAAACGCGGGCGAGCTGATTATAGAGAATGTCGTTAATCAGGGAACTTTTACCACTTCCGCTTACACCGGTGACGGCTGTCAAGGTACCTAGTGGAATCTGGACATCGATGTTCTTGAGATTATGTTGCAGCGCTCCCACAATCTCTATCGAGGATTGGTGATGAGGTCGACGGTTTTGGGGAATAGGAATCGCTTTTTTTCCGGTGAGATACTGACCTGTCAAGCTCCTGCGCCGCTGTCCAACTTCGTCAGGTGTACCACGCGCCACAATGTGCCCGCCCAGACGACCTGCGCCGGGGCCAAAATCGAATAACTGGTCGGCGCTGGCAACAACATCCCGGTCATGCTCTACCACGAGCAAAGTGTTGCCCAAGTCGCGAAGTTTACCGAGCGCTGCAATAAGCCGCCCGTTATCCCGCGGGTGGAGTCCAATCGTTGGCTCGTCAAGCACATACAACACCCCACACAACCCGCTGCCAACTTGACTTGCGAGGCGAATTCGCTGCGATTCGCCACCCGAAAGCGTTGGTGCTGACCTGCCAACGGTGAGGTAATCCAATCCAACATCGACGAGAAACGTAAGTCGATTCTTGATTTCCCGAATCAGTTCGCCAGCCACTTTACGTTCGTTCGGCTTGAGCCGCCATTTGCTGACAACGTCGAGCAATTCACCGAGCGGAACCCGGCAATAATCATCCAGGGTCCGCTTGCGGAAACGAACCGCAGCCGCATCATCTCGCAAGCGGCTCCCCCCACATTCACTGCACTCGACTTCATCGACAAGGTGCTCCAGTTGGCTTCGAAATCGCGGGGATAACCGCGAGGCTTCTTCCAAAGCCGGATACAGCCCTTTGAATTGAAATCTAAATGGGTGAGGTAGCGGTGTTTCACGCTGACTGGAAGATTTTCTCCTGACGTCAGCCCGTTGGCCCTCGCCATTTGCTGTTGGAGGCCGAACTTCAATCCACTCGTCATCGGTACCATGCAGAACAATTCTTCGTTGCCGGGCCGAAAGCCGTGCGTACGGCGTATCGATCGGAATACCCGCGTGCGCTGATAGAGCAGCAAGCATCGCACGCGATATCGCGCGATTGACATTCGGCCAGGCATAAATTGCTCCTTCGGCAAGCGTCATGTTGGGATCACGAATCAGCGCGGCTGGATTCGCTCCCCTCTGCGTGCCAAGTCCGTCGCACGCCTCGCACCAACCTAGAGAACTGTTGAAAGAAAAATTGTGTGGCGTGAGTGGTTCGAAACTTCGCGCACACTGCTCACAGACAAGATGTTGGCTGTGCGTGCGAACGCGCCAGCGCGGTTCTGGAATCTCATCGTCGGAATAGGCAACCCGCAAAACCCCCCTCCCAAACGCCAGGGTGTTTTCGACGCTGTCGGCAATCCTCGTGGTGGCACCTTTACGGACAACGATACGGTCAACGACCAATTCCACACTGTGCTTTCGCCTCCGGTCAATGTTTGGTGTTTCGTCAAGCGAATAGGTATAGCCGTCGATCCGCACGCGCATATATCCACTTGTGCGCAACGAATCCCAAAGCGTTTCATACTGCTGACCAACTTGCACATCGATGGGTGCCATCACATAGAGTTTGGTACCAGTCGGCTCGGCAAGAATCTTGTCGACAATTTGATCGGCTGTTTGGGTACCAATTGGCAAATCACAGTCGGGGCAGTGTGGCTGTCCAAGGCGGGCCATCAGGATGCGAAAGTAATCGTAGATCTCGGTTACGGTGCCAACCGTCGACCGAGGCGAGTGACCGGCGCTGCGTTGCTCGATAGCAATCGCCGGTGACAAGCCGTCGATGTGTTCAAGCTTGGGTTTTTGCATCTGGCCAACAAATTGCCGGGCGTAAGTGCTGAGGCTTTCGACGTACCGCCGCTGGCCCTCTGCATAAATTGTATCCATGGCGAGCGAGGTCTTGCCTGAACCGCTGGGACCACAAAATACGGTCATTTGGTCACGTGGCAGTTTTACATTCACATTCTGCAAATTGTGCTGCCGAGCGCCCTGAACTGTAATGTGGGTCGCCTGGCGAACTTTTTGCACCAACTTTCGTTTGCCGTTGCTTCGGTTTACTTCCTGCACCGCCGGCAAATCGAGTTTTAGCACCGACCTCAGCGACAGTCCCGTATAGGAGTTTTCGTTTCGTGCCACGTCTTCCGGCGTTCCGGCAACGACTAGCCACCCACCTTCACGGCCACCCTCAGGCCCCATGTCGATGACCCAATCGGCCGTCTTGACAACGTCGAGATTGTGCTCGACGACCAAAACCGTATTTCCTGCCTCGACAAAGTCATGCAACACTTTCAACAGCAACTCAATGTCTGCAAAGTGCAAGCCGGTGGTTGGTTCGTCGAGCAAATAGAGTGTTCGGCCAGTCGATTTTTTGACCAACTCCCGCGCCAGCTTGATTCGCTGGGCTTCACCACCCGAGAGGGTTGAGGAGGGTTGGCCGAGCTTCACATAGTCCATTCCAACCAATTGAAGTGTGCTGAGCTTGTGGTATATCGACGGGATATTCTCAAAATGCGTCCGTGCTTGCTGAACATCCATTTCCAGGACATCGGCGATATTTCGATCACGATACAAGACCTGGAGCGTTTCGCGATTAAATCGGTGCCCCCGGCAAATCGGGCAGGTAACCCAGACATCGGCGAGAAAATCCATTTCAAGCTTGTTCGAACCATTACCGTCACATGCTTCGCAGCGGCCTCCCTGGACATTGAAGCTGAAGCGCCCAGGCTTGTACCCGCGTCGCTTGGACTCTGGCAGCTGGGCATAGAGGTTGCGGATGTCGTCAAAGACCTTGATGTACGTAGCTGGATTCGATCGTGGGGTACGTCCGATGGGCGACTGGTCAATCGCGATCAGCTTGTCAAGATGCTCGAGTCCCTCGATCCGTTCGTGCTCTCCGGGATCACTTTTGCCATTCATCAAATCGCGACGGAGTGCCTCGGAGAGAATATCTTGCACGAGGGAGCTTTTTCCCGATCCCGACACACCCGTCACACAGACAAAGGCGCCAAGCGGGATCTCCACATCGACATTCTTCAAATTGTTGTGGCGGGCACCAACGATTCGAAGTGCAGCGCTGCCAGCGGCCTTGTCACTGCCAGCCTGGTCCCCTGTTGCCGCTACAACCGTCTTCTGAAACGATCCCCCACCACTTCTCAGCCGCCGTTGCTGGGGAATGGCAATACACTTGTGTCCGCTTAAGTAGGCCCCAGTCACACTCTTTTTCTGCTGCTCGATCTCGGCAGCCGTTCCCACTGCTACGACTTCCCCACCCCGAATGCCTGGTCCAGGTCCAAAGTCAATGAGATGATCAGCTGCCCGCATCGTCTCTTCATCGTGCTCCACAACAACGACCGTATTGCCCAAATCCCGCAATTGTTTCAGGGTGGCCAGTAATCGAGCGTTGTCGCGCGGATGCAGGCCAATAGAGGGTTCATCGAGAATGTACAGCACCCCCACCAAACCACAGCCGATTTGTCCGGCCAAACGAATTCGCTGGCTCTCCCCACCCGACAAGGTCGGTGCCGTGCGGCTGAGCGAAAGGTAGTTGAGTCCCACATTGGTCAGAAAACCAAATCGGCCACGGATTTCTTTCAGCGCTTCGGTGGCAATAAACTGTCGGTTTTTATCGAGGATAAGTTCGCTGAAGAACGCTACCGCATCGGAGACTGGTAGCTCGCAAACCTCGGGAAGTGTTCTCTCGGGACGATCCGTAAAGCAGGGGCTGGCCGAGGTGATCGTGACAGATCGAGCCTGTGGATTGAGGCGATGACCGCCACAATCGGGGCATTCGATTACACTCATATATTTTTCGAGCTGGCGGATTTTAGCCGTGTTGTGGCTTGTCCGGTAACGCTCCAACAATTCCGGAATAATACCCTCGAAGGTGCCCCCATATTTCTCTGAGGAACGACCAGACCGCCAGGTGAAAGTGATGTGCTCGTCGCCCGTACCCCACAACCAGACATTGCACTGCTCGTCGGTGAGCTCACACCAAGGCTTTTCCAGTAAGGTACCGGTGTCCCATTCGCGTTTGCGTTCGATCGTCTCGGCGACTCCTCGATAGATGTGCCGCTTCCAGCGGCCCAGACCTTTCCACGTACTAACCAGTTCGATACATCCTTGCGAAAAGGAAAGATCTGGATTGGCTACGAGTCGATCGGGATCAAAGCTGTAGAATTCTCCCAAACCATCACATTCCAAACACATTCCTTGCGGACTGTTAAAACTGAAAAGTTGAGGCGAAGGAGGCTCGAAACTGATCCCGCAATGCGTGCAGGCAAACTGCGATGAGAGTGCGGTATCGCCCGGCTGAAGCCCGGCCCGCCGTGCCGCGGCACCACCACCTTGGGTTTCACTGGACAAATCCGCCTCCTGTTCAACGGCAATGATCAGATTGCCGTCCCCTGCCTTGAGAGCTGCATCGACAGCCTCGGCCAACCGACCACGAATGCTCGAACCAACCACCAGACGATCTGTCACCACCTCGATGTTATGCCTCATTTGACGATCAAGCCCCAAATCGTCACTCAGCTGCACAATGGTTCCATCGACCCGAG
Organism: Planctomycetota bacterium; assembly: GCA_963578605.1. Lineage (GTDB taxonomy): Bacteria > Planctomycetota > Planctomycetia > Pirellulales > Lacipirellulaceae > JAKVCB01. The sequence continues at coordinate 52,790 of CAUZEA010000004.1, read as the reverse complement.
CGCGGACAAATCCCCGCTTCAAGAGGTCTTCAAACAAGTCGTGGTACTCCCCCTTTTGGCCCCGAATGATCGGTGCAAGTACGGCAAATCGCGTTTTGGGGGGTAGCGCCAGGATCCGGGCAATGATTTGCTCGCGTGTCTGTGCCGTGATCCGCCGTTTGCACTGCGGGCAATGCCCTTCTCCCACACGGGCAAACAACACACGGAGAAAATCATAGATCTCCGTAATCGTGCCAACCGTTGAACGAGGATTGTTCCCCGCAGACTTCTGCGAAATTGAAATCGCAGGGCTGAGCCCACCGATGTAGTCGACGTCGGGCTTGGGCATCTGCCCCAGGAACTGCCGGGCAAAGGTCGATAAACTCTCGACATAACGCCGCTGCCCCTCGGCGAACAACGTATCGAAAGCAAGCGAACTCTTGCCTGACCCGGAAACTCCCGTCAGACAAATCAATTGATTACGGGGCAATACAAGATCGACGTCGCGCAGGTTGTGCTCGCGAGCCCCTTTGATCACGATATCGGAGGCGGGCATGTATTTGGCAGGAAATCAGTCAAATGGCATTCATGGTACAAAACAGGAAGAAGCTACGCATTCTACGCCACTTTCTAAAAAGCGGAAAGATGACGGATTGGCCTCAGCTGGCTTCTCGTTTGTCCACCGCAATGGGTAAGCTTGAAACTAAGTTTGCCGCCACTTTCGGTCCCCGCTGGGCAGCCTTGGGTGATGAACTCAGGGCATCGCAGTTTCCCCAAACTCGCTGAACCATGCGTGATACGTCGCTTAGCTACGAACTCATTGATTTCGGCCGAAGCCGTAAGTTGGAGCGGTTTGGCAAAATCGTGATCGACCGCCCTTCGACTGCGGCACAAGGTCCAACGCAAGCCGATCTGCAAACCTGGCGAGAGGCGGTCGCCCGTTATGACCGCACCGGTGGTGAAAGTGGGAAGTGGTCACCTGCGGATGCGCTACCGAAAACGTGGAAAATCAAATGTCAACTACCCAATCCCAGCATTCAGCAACCGTGCCGGGAAATCTGCTTTGAACTGCACCCATCCCCTTTTGGGCATGTCGGGGTTTTCGCCGAACAAGCCACCCATTGGCAATGGCTTGCCAAACAAGTTGCCGCTGCCGGAAGGCCGCTAAAAATACTGAACCTGTTCGCCTACACTGGGGGAAGCACGCTGGCCGCCGCGTTGGCCGGAGCCAAAGTCACCCACGTCGACGCGGCAGCGAACATCGTGCGTCGGGCCCGCCGCAATGCAGTGGTCTCCGATTTGGCGGATTGCTCGATTCGTTGGGTTGTTGAGGATGCCGTAAAATATTGCCGTCGGGAACTCAAGCGGGGCGCACAGTATGACGGTGTCATCCTCGACCCACCCACCTACGGCCACGGGCCCAAAGGTGAGATATGGAAAATCACCAACCATCTTCCCACCTTGCTCGATCTTTGCGGCAAGCTCACATCAAGGCAACCAACCCTGGTGCTTACAACCTGCCATTCATCCGGCATCGGTCCGGCAGAACTGGCCGCCTACACCGCTGAAGGTATCTTTGGTCATTGTGGGCAACCGCCGGTGGCCGGCATGCTTTCGTTAACGAGTCGAGATGGGAGAAAACTGCCCAGTGGCGTATACGCTCGTTGGCCAGGTTAATGCTCGGAGGAGGGATCGCCGGGCGGCCCTGGCTGGTCCCCCTCTGGAAATGCATCCAGCAATTGAGTCATGGGCAAGTCGTCCGTCTGAAGGTGGTCGAACATCGTGCGCAACTCAAGCGGGTCGGACGGGTCTAACGTGACCAAGGATTCAATGATTTCGCTGGCCATGTGTGGCTTGCCCAGCTGGTGAAGGCACCGGGCAAGCCCTTGGCCCGCCAGAAAAAAGGGCCGGTTTGCCGGATGAGAACAGAACAAGGGGCCGATCTGGCCAGCCCGTTTTATGGTCCGCCATCCCAACTGATAGCCATAACCAAAGTGACCACGTGCCAGCGGCAGGTCGCCACCCATCGCCAGGGCTAGTTCACCCAAAAGTGTGTGTGCCTCCATGAATTCGCTGCAACCCGACACCAACCATCGCAATTCGTCGAGGGCAATCTCCAATTCACCTGCCTTGATCATGGCTCGAACTTCAACAAGGTCTTCTGCCCGATCCCGCACACAGCGAGGGTACACCAACCTCCAGCCAGCCCCGCTGCTGGTACGTCGGACCAACAAACCGGTGGGTGGGCGCGAGGGGCCGGACGGCGGGACACCCGCCTGATGCTTAACTTTGCGTCTGGCCATGATCTGGATGGCAACTGCCTAGTGTTGGATAATAGTGTTGGATAATAGTGTTGGATAATAGTGTTGGATAATAGTGTTGGATAATAGAGATGAACCTTCCTTAAACAATACCCTAAATCAATCATCACGCATCTAGAACCCAGCCGCCAGCAATGAACCTAGCTCAACTAGCTTGCCCCCTCTGCGGCGGTGCGTTTCAAGTCGAACTCACCTGGCAAGGCCATCAAGTAACCTGCCCGCATTGCGGACAGGTGGTGACGGTCCCAAATCTGGACTCTTTGGCCCCACCCGACTTTGTCGCTCCCTCACCTCCAGCGGAGCAGACGAACCGGGGTCCGGACTCTTTGGCCCCACCCGACTTTGTCACCCCCTCGCCTCCAGCGGAGCAGACGAACCGGGGTCCGGGCTCTTTGGCCCCACCCGACTTTGTCACCCCCTCGCCTCCAGCGGAGCAGACGAACCGGGGTCCGGGCTCTTTGGCCCCACCCGACTTTGTCGCCCCCTCACCTCCAGCGGAGCAGACGAACCGGGGTCGGGACTCTTTGGCCCCACCCGACTTTGTCACCCCCTCGCCTCCAGCGGAGCAGACGAACCGGGTCACGGGCGAACATCCTGTAGAACTGCCACCACAAACCAGAATGGACGAACAGCAGTCTGCGGACACACCGAAACCAAGCCGGTCCGAAACAACGGCAGCGGTCGACAACTACATTTTGTCCCGTCGCGCGCCGGCGGCAAGTCCTGGCGGATCCCCTTTTGCAATCCATGAGGCTCCCAAGCAACTTGTCGATCGCCAAGGGCATGTGGTCGAGCTCAAGAGCCGAACACCGGATCAAAAAGCCCGCTTTCGACGCCGACTCCACGCCACCGTCGCGATTGCGGGCGCCGCGGTGCTTGCCGTGCTGTTAGGATCGCTTCTCTTGCTGTAACCGAACCGTGCCGATGGTTCAAATCTGCTTGCCAATTGCATAGATTTCGTCGGCGTCCAAGACCAATGTATTGCTTTCGAACAAACTTTCAATGGCGGCCTTGTGAATCTTCATCTTGGTCCCGCCAACGCCAATCGCTCCATAGCAAACATGGTCGTTGCAGCGCACTGCCTTGTCCTGCGGATTGATCCCGCCGATGCCGTTTGGCGGAACGGCACTCAGGTCGATCGCAACCTCAAGCCGACCACATTGCTGACGGGTCTGGTCAGCGAGCAGTTCCACCGCGGGTGCTCCCGCCGCCACGATGACCTGGGCGTTGTCGACCGCGGCGGCGGTCTGGGCTTCATTGCTGGTTTGGCAAGGCTGCAGACTGGCTTCTGGAACGGCCTGACGGATTTCATCGCAAACTTCTTCGGCACGTTGTCGTTGGCGGGAAGCAACCCGTACGTGCACGTTTTCACTCGCCAACAACCTCACGACACGACGCCCAACCGGTCCGGTCGCCGCTAACACGGTCGCCACTGCCCCTTCCAATGTCACGTGTTTTCGCGCTGCCAGAACCGCTGCCGCTGCCGTGGTATTGGCACCGTTGGGGTCCAGCATCACCGAAACCCGCATTGGGCCGAAGAAGCAAGCCGTAGTTTGTTTAAGGATTTCCTCGCCAGCCGCCACATCCTGGCCACCAATAAAAACAGCCGTTTTCTTCAGGTCAGCCGGTGCACGGGTGAACATCGCACCGTAAACCAAATCGCGCACATCGGCCGGCTGGATCCCTCCATGTCGAAACAAATGATTAACACCGGCATCGACAGCCACGACCGCGTCGAACACACTCGGCTGCGGGTCCGTATCAAAACAAATCAAGATCGTGGGCAGCGACATCTCAACCGACGGTTAAAATCCGCGGAACGGATGCTCCGCTTCTTCCTTACCAGCAAGCATCTCGCCCGCTGTTGGCTTACCTTCCATTGCATTTTTTACCGCCATCTTGGTGGCTTTGTAATTGAATTCGTAGATCTTTTTGTTATCGGCTGCTTCGGGATGAATGAACACGCCGCACACGCAAACCAGGTCTTCGGCCTGATCCTGGGCAATAACGCCGTCAGCGACCGAGTCCGCTATGGCCTTCGCAACCCCCGCTTGTGCAGGGCCAAACATTTGCACAGCTTGACTCATCCCCTTGATGGTGACTTTGGTAATCATCACCGTCGACGGCTTAACCGCCAGATTCGGGGTCAGCACGGCCAGCAAATTGGAGTGACCTTCGCTTTGTCTGGACAGTGCATTGGCAAATGCTGTCCCGACGGGGCCATCTTTGTCACCAATCAACAGATCAATGTGAGCAATTTCGTTTCCCTCGCCCGTCAGGGCTTCTCCAACAAACATCGACATGGATTAAATCTCCTTAAAATCGGGTAGTTTGACACGGAAGCAATTGGGTAGACTCGCCAGCGTACCACCCAGGGACCAACTACTGATATGGGAAAAACCACCATTCCAACTGCAATAGAATGTCCATCAGTAAACGAAGAATATCACAGCTCCGCTGGATTTCAACCGCCTGGGACCTTATATCCAGGTGCTTTATATCCCGGTGCTTTACCAACTCTACCGCTAGAGCAGGGGCCTGGTGGGGGTCTCTAGCAGGGACCGCATCTCTGGACAGCCGAATCACCTTTTGCGACAATAAAGTAAGGATATTTATTAGTGGCTTCCCGTACCGACGGCCACTGGGTGGGAGTCGGTGTTAGATGGGTGCGGTCGGTATTAGGTCCGCCGTAGCCACCCCAGGCATGTGCTACCTAAAAACAATCTACCTAAAAAACAGTTAAGAGAAGCAGCTATTTTTGTAGCCAACCGGCCAGGATCAACAGGCATGATTCTGCAGTCAACTGGATCCCGCGAGGCATTTCTTGCAATCACCTTCTCGGCAGGCACACCAGACACAGAGCACGCTGCGGAAAGAGCATTTCCCAAGGAGCTATCCAGATGAGGCAACGTAAAACACTTGGTTTCACATTGGTCGAACTTTTGGTCGTGATCTCGATCATCGGCACGTTGGTCGCCTTGCTGCTGCCGGCGGTCCAATCGGCACGCGAAAGTGCACGCAATAATACCTGTAAAAACAACATCAAGCAGGTGTCACTTGCCTTGATCAACATGGACAGCGGCCAGCGGAAGCTGCCCGGCTATGTCAACGCATTGTACGATCCCCACAACCAATCGGTAGGCCGCCGGGCAAGCTGGGTCATAATGGCGTTCCCTTACATGGAACAAGACGCCCTGTGGGATGCTTGGTCGAGTGATTTTTCAGCGACTTTTCTCACAAAAAAACCCTGGCCCGAAATTGAGTTTTTGATGTGTCCCAGCGATCCACCCGCAATTCTGGGCGAACCCTCGCTGAATTATGTGGCCAACGCGGGTATGGCCTTCGGCACAGCCCTAACACGCGTAGAAAACCCCGCGAACGGCGTTTTCTTTGACAACGCCAAAAAGACCAACTTTTTTATCTCTAACTCTCAAAAGGACCAACGTGAGGGCCATCCCCAAATCACCTCAAACATTTCCTATGTGCAATCGAATGATGGCACAAGCAACACTTTAATGCTTTCTGAAAGTGTGCACCCCTGGTTTTACGCTTACGACGGCGGCCCAACAACGGATATGTTTGAACCGGGTGTTGGGAGTAACGGCCAGAAAGACAATGCGCGCATCAGAGACACAAAACACATCTATGGTTTCGTCTGGAGTAATACCGCCAGTGGAATTCAACGAATCAATGGCGACAACGAGCGGAATAACATTCCGCTTGAGGATTCAATGTCGGCATTTGCCGGTCCCACCTATGAACAACTCGGTTACCCTTCCAGCAACCACCCAGGAGGGGTGAACGCGGTCTTTGTCGACGGCCACATCATCTTCCTGCTCGACTCGATCGAACCCCGGGTGTACGCCCAGCTGATGACCAGTAATCGGAAACGGTCTGATCTCCTGGCAGGTGGCGTAACCGACAAAAACCTGCCCCAACCGGCTGCTGACGAGTACTAGCGGGCTGTTCTGCCAGCTTGTTGTAAGCGCGATGCTGGCGAGCCTTTCAAGTCAGCAGTCTGACCGGCGAAGTGACTTCGTCCACACCAGAGGGCGGATCCTCAGTCCCTGTCGTCAGGCGGACCCACGGGCCACTGTTGATATTGACGGGCAATATTGACGCACGCCGATGTCTGCCCCGGTTTTGCAAAGCAACCCAGAAGGCTGCCAATCCGCTGGCTAAGAACTTGCTGCAGCCTGATCGTTTGGCTCCGCGTCCTGTTCCAAAAGTGCGTTTTCAAGTTGTGGCAAGAACCGTTGAGCAAACTCGATGCAAGCGCTTTCGTCAGCCGTTTGCTTCGGGCTAGGCATTTGACTTGAAAAGTACATCTTGTAGAGCGCCCTGGCGTTTCCGAAGATCCAACGCTGATGTTCGGGAGCAACCCATTTCACCGCACTATTTTCGTTCGGTATATACCACGACCAGAAAACTCGCTCGAGTGCACGACCATTGCGATCTTCGCGAATGAAGCTGTTGGTCCAAAAGTGGGACGGCGGTACATCGTCGAAAGCCATCGTGTAAGGGACGTTCTCTTTGCTCTGCTTGTGGAATCCTGACGAAGGGTAACAGATGTCTGGCGTATGCCGGCAAATATCACGAGCGTGGCCAACAATCAGCCAGAGGGTCACGGTTTGACCCGTTTGGGTGTTCTGGTAGGCGCGCGACACATATCCGACCGCCCCGGCCGTTTCGCGGACTTCATCCTTAACTTTTAGCTCTTCAGCCTCCCAGTCTCCAATGACCTTCGGAACATTTTTGAAACACTTGGCAAATTCTTCGGACGTGATATTGGATGCCGCCCAACGGTCCGAATACTTGGCCTGAACAAACGTCAAACCGATCAGGAAAATGCCGGCAGTCGCACAGACCAATCCCATGTTCCGCCCGATGGTTACGGAAAAGGCGATTGCTCCTAGGACGACTGCGATCAAAAGTCCACCTGTGATGAACATCCACATCAAAAAGCACCTCACAAAACGGGCTAAAAAAACAGAACTGGCCTGCTGAAGTCGCAACGGTGACAAACGGGATCGCAAGTTCACTGCCTGCTGAGAGCCAGCGTGGGAGTAAACCCTGGCGAGGTCGAATCGCCCGGCCACACGCGGTTTGGCAAAACGGCCCAGTCTGGCAAAACGGCCCAGTCTGGCAGAATGGTTCTCTAAGGCAGCGGTTGCATGGCTCTCTAAGGCAGCGGTTGAATTGGGTACTGCCGCCCGAGCCATCCTATGGATACCGTATGCCCATATGCCCAAACTGTCAAGAAATGAACCGCGGCAAGCGACAGCCAAGCCTCATAATTGGTACATGCGGAATAGTTGTTTTCCGCAGAATTCAACGGGCCGATTTCCATCGGACCGCCTCCACCCCACACTGGTGGCGGCCAGTAAACCGCAAGGCAAAGACGTGACCACCATGCCCGTTAACGCGACTGGATTGGAAACCCGTACACGGTCGTGGCCACGTTCCCATCCCCTGCGGCGGGGGGCTTCGTCAAGCTGACCGGAACCACCGCAGTATCAGCCCGTACAACAACAGCCCGTGGATTGGACACCGTTGGCAGTTGTCGCTTGCTCGCAGACGGTGAGCTTGCCACTTGCCGGTCGGCAGGTGTCGCGGGACCGCGGCGAGAAATTCCCTTGGGGAGAGGGGGTGGTAAGTCCAGCTCATTTTCGGGCCTTCTCATCGGTTGAATCCGCTGAAGTTTGAAGTCCAATTTCGGCTGGTCTGTCGGTGCATTAAAGGGCAAAGCAGGAGGAGGATCCGAGCCAGCGTCACCTGGTGCAACTTTGCCAGGTACCAATCCGCCCCCGGCATCCGGTAGTCCCACATCGCCGGGTAATGTTGGTACTAGGGGTCTGGGAGGGGCACCCGGCAATACAGGCATCGCTGGGACTAATGGTAAGCTTGGTCCCACGTCTCCCTCAGTGGGAACCATTCCCTCGGTGTCAGCTTCCGCTTGTTTGGTGGGCGGCGGGGCTCGAAGGTCCTCATCCTTGGGCTCGGGCAAAATCACCGAAGGCAACTCATCTGGCAATTCGGGTTTGGGCGGCAAATCGGAGCGACCAGGAATCTCTGGCCGCAGATCATCGGGCCATTGTCGCCAACGCGTTCCATAGAAGCCCCAAGTCTCGCGTTTCGGATAGCAAACACCATCGATACAGCAGGGCCCAGGAGTGGGGTTGGCAATGGGTACGGCCGTCAATCCTCGACAGGAAAGGATGAAGAACACAGCCAATACGATGGCAATTAAAAAACTCCCCCTCATCTCTTGTTCCTTCATTCTTGGCCGTGGTTCGCACAAGTCGACAACACAGCAATCGCGTGTGATCCCATTAAAGAATGCCCGGCGACTCTGAGCTTTCTACATGTTTTGAATTGTTCAAATAGTACTTAGTTAAATTGACCCCGACCGAACCGACGAATCCTATTTGCCGTGGCCGTCCCCAGTGACACAAAGCCAAATATTCGCTCAAATGGCCGAGTTATTTTTGATACGTATGTATCGAAGGCCACCAAATTGTCCTGAGCAATGAACAGACGGTCGCCTGGCATCAATTGGTAGTTCGTGGCCGTTGACGCCCCACGACTGATGTCGACCCAACTGACTGGCAAGATCTGCTCGCAGCCAATACCGTTAGGTGCGGGACGGGCAATCCAGATCTTGCTCGATGATAATTGCGAAATACCACCAATTCTGGCAATCGCGTCGAGTACGGTTTCATTACCGGTAATGGGAGCTTCCTGCACGTTGTCGCCGAATCCGGCCCCTTGCGTCACGACATAGTATTTCTTGCTGTTATACGCCAGGACGTCAACAACCACTTTGGGATCTTCCAGGTAATTGGACAGTTGCATCTCGATCTCCTTGCGGGCTTGATCGACCGTCTTGCCAGAGACGTAGACCGACCCGTAGGTCCCCAAGTTCACACGCCCATCCGGTCCGACAAGGTGTTCACCCACGATCTGCTGAGCACCGGCTGAAAAACCCAAAGAAATGGATACTTCAACATGGTGAAACAACTGAGACAAGTGATCTTGAACAGCCGCCTCTGCTTCGTTGACGGTTAACCCAACCACTTTGACTTTGCCATAGGATGGTCCCAGATCGACAGCTCCCTCGGGATTGACCGAAAAGACATCCGCGATCGGCTGGTCAGGCAGGACCCCGATAGCACGCATCAGCAGGCCATCAAAAGGCTCGATCTTATGGGGTGGTTTGGGAACGACTTTGATGGCATTAATCATCAAGATATCGGGTGGCTCGATGACGTACGGAGGTAGCGAAACCATGTCGAGCTCGCGAGGCACATCGCTGCACACGGGAGGATCGGCTACCGTGGCTGGAAAAGGATCTCTTGGAGCAAGAAAGGCCGTGCAACCAGTGCTCGCAATAAATGTAAATACAAAACAGGCCGCACTGAGTTGTCGAAAGCTGCTCGTCATCGCAACCTCGCTCCCGTACTAAGGGATCTAATCCCGTGGTCAAATCGCTACAAGTTATCGCTGCCAAAGCCAAGTCGCTGCAGTGATACCGCCATAACCGTCAACGGTCATACATTCGTAGTAATCGGAAAAGCCTGCCCACAACTTTGGTCCAGCCGGAAATTTTCAGACCCAGACGCTAGCATGACGAATGGCAACACAACCGGCTTTACTGCTTTACCAAGCAGCAAACAGAATAGCCCGGCAGTGAGAAATATGGCCCCCCAGCGGGGAAAATGGTGCCGCAGCGGGCAGTCAGAGCTTTTGCGGGGTGAAAACGAATTTTTTCGGTTACAAGTCAGCTCCCACGATTTTCCCAAGTTAGGGGGTTCTACCATGAACCATGGTGGTTCGGATTGCGTACAGTGGCTAGCCCCCGCTATTTGAATCCAAATGGCGAAAACGGGCCTGGCCGGGGTCAATGCATGCCGAGGGGCATGAGACTCCCTTTTCAAATCGATGCCAGCGGGCTTGTGACCGGAACAACCACCAGGTTTGGAATGTGGTGCCAGATCGCTCGATAAATTGTCGCCAAAAAGGTGGGAGCAACATAAGCTTTAACAATTTGACAGTTGTTGAACGTCGGCTTATCCTCATGGTAGCTGAGATACTGCAATCAGGTTTCGGGTGGCCACTGTATGTATTGTCCAGTGCGGCCCAAGGTTAAAACGAGTGAGCCGATGGAGGATCGCTAGGTAGTTTCGACCGCCGCGAAAGGATTCGGGCATATTCAATTGTCCGTTCAGCGCTGTCCGGTAGACTTCGCTGTACTAGTTGCAGGAGAAGAACTTCAGGAATCTTTGATCCCGGTGATCCAGGTACAGAACTGTTACCGGTTACAGTTTGGATACCTTATCCCACACAAAGCGGCGCGCATTTTTGCAGCCTTAGCGAGCCAAGCGATCACAGGTATATGCTGAGTGGATCACCCACCTGCAATAAATACCCGTCCGAGAATCGCCTCGTAAAGACCAGCGTAGTGCAAACTGCCTTGGCTTGGTTTTGGTCCATCGCGAAACCGGCGGACCGGACACATCCAACAATCGCAAACTCAAGTTCTTTAATGACGTACATTCCGCCTTCGACACCTGAGACGAGACCGGCATGAGCCAGCCCAGCAACGTATCGATCCGCCCTGCCCAAATCAAGCATCCTGTTCTGGCAACCAAGTTTTCCTGGTCCGACCCTGATCAGCGAAACCCGGCAATCCTCTTGGGGATCCTCTGTTTGGCATTGGTCATCGCTTACTGGAACATGTTATCGTTCACAAGCGCTGCCTGGGCAGATCCGCTCTATTCCCACGGTTATCTTCTTCCGCTATTTGCCTTGGGAATCTTTTGGATTCGCAGGCAACCGTTTCAGTTGACACCTCCAAGCGAACGTTGGATTGGTGTTGGTATTTTGGTAGTGGCTTTACTCGTGCGGGTTTTTGCCGCCTTTATCGATATGGCACCCGTGGACCGTTTGAGTTTCATTGTGGCCATGTTCGGCATATTTCTGCTGGTTGGAGGTCTTCACTGCGTTCGCTGGGCCTGGCCAGGAATAGGGTTTTTGGTCTTTATGTTTCCATTACCCTCATTGCTGGAAGACTCATTGTTGATGCACTTGCAGCGGGTTGCGACGATTTGCAGTACCCTCGTCCTTCAAACACTTGGAATTGCTGCTTACCGCGCTGGAAACGTGATCACCCTTCCGGGTGTCGTAGAGAATTTGACGGTCGCTGAGGAGTGTAGCGGACTGCGGATGCTTACGATCTTTGGGGCTATGTCGGTTGCGATGATTTTCCTGATCGACCGTCCCTGGTGGGACAAGTTCATCGTTCTGTTGAGTGCCGTTCCGATTGCCGTGCTGTCGAATGTTGTACGAATTGTCCTGACCGCCCTGCTGTACCTGATCACCACCAATGAGCAAGCTCGGCAACTGGCCCACGACGTCAGTGGACTGCTCATGATGGTTTGGGGACTTGGCTTCCTTTGGATTGAATTCCAAATACTTTCCCGCCTGACGGTTCCCGAAGAGGCGGCCCATGTAAAACTAGCTGGTACGAAGCGCCAGACACCGATACCGGTCCGGTGAACTGCAAGCTGGCAGGCGGGCCAACGACGGAAACAAATTGCATTCACCAGCGGTAATCGGAACACCGCATGTTGATCCGAGTAAACAGAGGTTGCTTTATCGCAACAACGATTCACTGCCGAACATTTCAGCAATTGACACAACTACTTAAGGAGAAATGAGATCGGCATCATAATTTGTCGCCAGTTGGGAATTGGCTCACTAATTGCGGCGGTTGAACCGCGAGACAGGTCGGTCGCGAGCCGACAAATTCGCCTCGATAGACTTGAGAGAAGCAAGTCACCTGCCGGGCCAACTACGAAAAGAGAGATTGCTTCATGAGCCACTCCAACGACGATCATCCACACGTCCCCAATACCCCTCCGGTCACGATTGGCGGCCCTAACCCTGGCGACGCCTTAATCCCAGGAGGAACGGGTTTTCCTCCCAGCACCACGAACGTTTTCACACCTGGAGGACCTCGTTCACCAGAAGTTGTCAGCGGTGGCATGGATCGCAGCTGGTTCTACCATTCCCTGCGGCGTCGATGGCTGTTGGTGCTTGGCATGGGGTTAGTTCTCAGCGTTGGTACTGCCGGTCTGTTGTGGTGGCTGTTTCCAGAGTCTGCTTCGGCCGTTGCTTTGTTTCAGGTTTCCAGTGAAGAGCAGTCGCTGGCGTTTTCTGGAATTTCAAATGAAACGCGGCAGTTCGAGATTCTGCAAAAGACGCAGCTCGCCCTTCTGAAAAGTTACTTTGTTTTACAAGATGCTGTCCGCAATCCTAAAGTTGCAACCTTGAGCACCATTGCCAGCGAACCAGATCCCATCCAATGGCTTGATGACGAGCTCTCTGTCACATTCCCACAGGAAAGTGAAATTTTGAGGATCGCTATCACCGGTAGTGAGGATCCAATAGAGTTGCAGCAAATCGTCGACGCAGTTGCCCAAGCCTATCAAGACCGAGTGATCTATGCAGCCCGCACTAAGAAATTAAGCACGCGCGAAGTATTGGCGCGAAGCCTGGGCGATCTGCAGAGTGAAATCCGCCGGAAAATGGAAGACTTCCAAGATCTGGCCAAGGAACTGGGAACCTCCTCGGAGGAGTTTGGAACCGACGCCGAGTCGAGGCTCTTGCTCGCCGATATCACCGAGCAATCCAAAGCGATGACCCTGCTGCGGCAGCAACTCATAGCAGCGCAAACCGAATTTGAGATCATGCAGCGTCAGCTGAAGGATCCGGGTGTGCTGGAAGCCCAGATCGACGCGAATCTCGCGGCGGATCCACAGGTTTCCATGATGCAAAATCAACTGATGTATATCGATATGCAACTTCAGGATTTGCAATCAAGGGCGCGGCGGTCTTCACCGGCACTTCAGCGACTGTCGCGGGAAAAACAGAGCCTCCAGCAGCGGATAGCCCAGTACCGGTCGCTGGCAAAACAGCAAGCTGCAACTTCCCAGCAAAGCAGTCCAAACCTCATGTTGCGTCAACTTACCAGCGAATACCGCATTCGCTCGACGATGCTCCTTCGAGAGATGGAAAACCTCAAGCTTCAAGTGGAGGCCAACAAAGAAACCTTACTCGCCAAGGGCGAGAAATCGCTCGAACTGACGGTTCGCGACGCCGAACTGGAACAGCTCAAGGAAATTGCCCACGACATGGCATTGAAGATCGAAAGTTGGGACGTCGAAATGAATGCTCCCCAGCGAATTTTCCAAATCCAGCAAGCTCAAATTACACCAGGTATTAACACCGTCGAACGGTATCTGATTGCGGGGTTTGGTGGCGTCGCGGCCTTTGCCCTGACCTGCCTCGGGATCGCCTATCTTGAGTTCCGTAATCGCCGCCTGAACGGCCCAGGACAAGTCGACGAAGGGCTCGGGATTCGCGTTGTCGGCACCTTGCCGGCACTCTCTTCACGACGGCTGCTCGACCCGAACCACCCTCTGGTCGCCCAACTGACCGAGTCGATCGATGGCGTGCGGACCCTGTTGGTGCACGATTCGACTTCCAAGCAGCGCCAAGTCGTCCTGGTCACCAGTGCCATGACGCTCGAAGGTCGAACCACTGTGGCCAGTCAACTCGCGGCAAGCCTGGCCCGAGCTGGGCGAAGAACTCTGCTAGTCGATGGCGACCTCCGCCGACCTGCATTACACGCCTTGTTCGACGTACCGCTTGAGGATGGTTTGTGCGAAGTCTTACGTGCGGAGGCCAATGTGGCCGACGTCATCAGGCCATCCCATGCCGAAGGCCTCTGGCTACTTACAGCTGGCTATTGCGATGTCGACTCGGTTCAAGCATTGGCAACAGAACAATTGCAACCAGTCTTCGAGAAACTCCGATCTGATTACGACTTCATTATCATTGATGGTCCACCTATACTCGGCCTGAGCGACTCGCTTCTATTCGGTCAGTATTGCGATGGCGCACTCCTGTCGGTTCTCCGCGACCACAGTGAAGTGCCCAAAATCTACCAGGCAGCCGAACTGCTCCGGGGCGTTGGCATCCACCTGCTAGGTGCCGTTGTGAACGGTGTCACGACCAGTGTGGATCGCCGAATCACCCAATTGCGATTGGCCCCCCCGAAAGCAGAGCGCGAACAATTGCAAGCAACCTGATCTGAGTCTTGATCACCAGTCACCTTAGCGGCCTGTTGGCAAGTTGCCAGCAGGTCGCTTTTTTACGAGCCAATGCAATTCCCTCTATGGCTGTTGCAGGCAGACCCAGGTCACCCCAATCACCACGGCTGCCAGCACACACCACAGAACCCACATCCGAGGGTTAGCTTGCGAAGGCTGCAAACGGACCTGAACAGGAAGTAATTGAGCCGTGATTTCCTGGGTGGTTTCCCCAAATTCCTCCCACATGTGGTGTCGCAGGATTCCCTGCACGGCCCGCGCACTGAAAGGCCGATCACCGGAATCCTTCGATAGCATGCTGAAGATCAACTCTTCAAGCCATTCGGGACATTCCACTCCCTGCGTCCGCAACTCAAGCGGCTCAGCATGCAAATGCTGATCCCATATCTGAGCGAAATTGGCGCCCGCAAACGGACGGTGCCCCGTGAGCATCTCGTACATAACACAACCGAGTGAATAGAGATCGGACTTGCCGGAAACCGTGCCATCCGCCCGAATCTGCTCCGGCGACATATAGGCATAAGTTCCGACTGTCATCCCCTGGTCCGTAATGTCCGCGTCGTTGGTATCGAAAGCGATTCCGAAGTCCCCAAGCACCAAACTGCCATCTTTCTCGAAAAACAGATTGCTGGGCTTCAAATCGCGATGAATGATTCCGTGATTATGGGCATGCTGTAGCGCCCCAGCGATCTGAGCTGACAAAACCACGACTTGCTTCCGGGACAACCGACCGTGCTGGACCAAACCGTCCTTGAGGGTTCCATGGTCCAATAGCTGCATCGCGTAGTAGTACTGGCCGTCGAGAATTCCGCCACCGTAATGCCTCATGATGTTCGGGTGGTTGAGCCGCTCCAAGATATGGACTTCGCGTTCAAATCGCTCGACAATCTTGGCGTCGCCCGATACAGAAGGATGCAGCAACTTGATCGCTACGGGCCCATCCAGATCGGGACTCTCAGCGAGGTAGACCACACCCACCCTACCCATGCCAAGGCGGTCCCCTAACCGAAAGGTAGCTTTGCTCGGCAAAAAGCGGAGCTTACGAGATACCATCGATGGCCCACGAAGAGATCCTTGGGAATTGCGTCTTCCCACGCGCCATGTGTAAATCCTACACCCAAACATTATGTGTAAATCCTACACCCAAACATCTTGATACAATCAGCGAGCCACTGCAAGTGATCGCCATGGTTGGACGGCTCCGCCGCGGCCATGTTCCAGCAACGAAATCGACCTCAAGACGGCATCCCAGAACCAGAGTTTTTTTGCCACAAATGCCATTTGGGTCGTTTTCAACTCGCCTTGGTTCGGCTAGGATTGCATGTTCTGAGGCGGTCACCAGAGCAGGTCTATGTCTTGCTGTGGATGGCCGTTTTCCATCCCTACGTTTGGTTTTACACCCCCGCGTCAGGCGGTTTTAATGCCCGCCTCGCAGTTGGGGACTGCGTATATTGAGCTACGTCTATTGAGCAATGACCCTGTTGAGCAATGATGACCGGTCTGCCCAGCGTTCGCACGCAGAAACTGGTCCGTCACTTTTTTCCCGTTTGGTTTCGAAAGGACAATTGAAATGACATCGACTCCTCAAGAAGTCCTGGCCCTCTGTCGCGAAAAAGACATCAAGGCCGTGGATATTCGTTTCATGGACTTCCCGGGCATTTGGCAGCACTTCACCATTCCCGTTAGCCAACTCGACGAAGATGTTTTTGAAGCCGGGCTCGGTTTTGACGGATCCAGCATTCGAGGCTGGCAAGCCATCAATGAAAGCGACATGATCCTCCTACCCGTGCCAGAAACCGCTTTCATCGATCCGTTTACCAAACTGTCGACGTTGGCCATTATCGCCAACATTCAGGATCCAATCACGCGGGAAGACTACACGCGAGACCCTCGTAACGTTGCCCGCAAGGCGGTCAATTATCTGAAAAGCACCGGTGTGGCTGACACAGTTTACATTGGCCCCGAAGCTGAGTTCTTCATCTTCGATGATATTCGCTTCGATCAAACACCCAATGAAGCCTACTTTCATATCGACAGTATCGAAGGCGAGTGGAACCGCGGCACCGATTCCAGAGCCAGGGGAGAAGGGCCGAACCTCGGTCACAAGCTCCGGCACAAAGAAGGCTACTTCCCAGTACCACCAGCCGACCAGATGATGGACATCCGCAACGAGATGATGCAGACGATGATTGACATCGGGCTGGAGGTTGAATGTCAGCATCACGAGGTCGGTACAGCCGGGCAGTCCGAAATCGACCTCAAGTTCGATGAGCTTGTCAAGATGGGCGACTGGCTTTGCATGTACAAGTACGTCATCAAGAATGTTGCTGCCCGTCACGGCAAAACCGTGACGTTCATGCCCAAGCCGATCTTCAGTGACAATGGCTCTGGCATGCACACCCATATCTCCCTCTGGAAAGACGGGAATCCACTCTTTGCCGGCAGCGGATATGCCGGCCTTAGCGACGAGGCGCTGTTTGGCATTGGCGGCATCCTCAAACATGCACCAGCCCTGCTCGCCTTCACCAATCCGACAACCAATAGCTACAAGCGATTGGTGCCGGGTTATGAAGCGCCCGTCAATTTGGCTTACTCGCAGCGGAACCGATCGGCCTCCTGTCGAATTCCGATGTACAGCCCCAGCCCCAAGGCCAAGCGGATTGAATTCCGCTGCCCTGACCCCAGTTGCAACCCCTACCTGGCGTTCTCAGCCTTGATGATGGCCACTCTGGATGGTATCCAGAACAAGATTCATCCGGGAGAACCACTTGATAAGGATATCTACGACCTGGCTCCCGAGGAGTTAGCCGAGGTACCCAAAACCCCAGGTTCTCTTGACGACTCGCTCGCCGCGCTGGCCAAGGACCACGAGTTCCTGTTGCGTGGTGACGTGTTTACCGGAGATGTGATCAATACCTGGATTTCGTACAAAATGGAAAATGAGGTTGAAGCCCTGGCTCTGCGACCCCATCCGTACGAATTCTGCATGTATTACGACATTTAAGAAGCGCCGCGGTATTCAAGCCCGCGGTTTTTGTCGCCATGTTGTCGGCTGCCAAACGGCCCCTGACGGGGGATAGTTTGCGTGGTGGCTGAAATCGAGATCGCAAAACTTGCGGGCCGCCGCCTGGGCGGCACAATGCTTCAGGTCCCCTGCTTATGGCGGAGAACTTGAGCCATTGCGCTGAGCCTGATGCGACGCATTCACGAGATGATCTGGTCTACGACGCGGCCATACACATCGGTGAGGCGAAAATCTCGACCTGCATACCGGTAGGTGAGCCGCTCATAGTCCAGACCCAGCAGGTGGAGAATCGTTGCCTGAAGATCGTGGATGTGCACCTTGCCTTCGATGACACGGTAACCAAGGTCGTCCGTATCGCCGTAAGCCAAACCGCCTTTCACTCCGCCACCAGCCATCCAAGCTGAAAAGCCTTGAGGACTGTGTCCGCGACCATAGGTCTCCGGGGAATCTTTGCCGAGCGAAAGATCCTGATCAAATGGGGTTCGGCCGAATTCGCCGGTGCACAGGACGAGCGTATCTTCCAGCAGACCACGCTGGTGAAGGTCTTCGAGCAGACCAGCGATCGGTTTGTCGTGTTTTGCACACTCCACTGGAAGGGATGTTTCGATGCCTGTGTGATGGTCCCAGGAGCCGGTCCAGATCTAAACGAACCGCACACCCGCTTCGGAAAGACGGCGGGCGACAAGCATCTTGCGCCCAACTTCGTCGGTTGGCTGCTCACCAATCCCGTACAGCCGTTGCGTTGCCTCCGTTTCCTGGGAGATGTCCACAAGGTCGCCCGTTTCGGCTTGCATGCGAAAAGCTAATTCGTAGGACTCGATCAACCCTTCGATGCCAGGGTCCACGACAGCGCGGTCCAGATGCCGATGATTGAGCCTCTTCAGCAGCTCCATTTGCCTCGACTGTTGCCCAGCGTTCAGTTGGTCGTTCTTGAGGTGGCGAATCGTAAATTCTTTTTCACCTTCCAGCATCGTGCCTTGATGAATCACCGGCAAATACGCATTCTGGCAGGTGAACGTGCGGCCGGTGATGGAGACAAACGAGGGGAAGTTGCGATTCTCCGTGCCCAGTCCGTACGAAATCCACGAGCCCACGGAGGGCTGGACCAGGAACGGTGAGCCAGTGAACAGCTGTTGCTGCGCAGGTGTATGGGCCGGATTGTCTGCCACCATGCCGTTGAGAATGGTCAGGCGATCGATTTGCTGAGACAAATGGGGCAGCAACTCGCTCATCCAGATCCCAGACTCGCCGACACGGCGAAATTTCGAGATCGGCCGGAGAAGCTTCGTCGATTCGAATCCTTCGGTTACGAACTCGTTACTATGGGCGATGCTTTTGGGCGGAAGCTCTCCATGTCGCTTGGCCAGCTCAGGCTTGTGCTAAAAAAGATCAACCTGAGAGGCACCGCCGTTAAGGAAGATGAAGATGACCCGTTTAGCGCGCGGGTGGAAGTGCGGTGGCCGCGCCGCCAGTGGACCTGTCGCTGAACGTCCGGCGGCCGCATTTTCCTGGAGCAAAGCAGACAATGCCAGCATGCCGAAGCCGCAGCTCGAAGACCGCAGCATTTCGCGACGCGACCACGGCATCGATTCGAGTTGGCCGCAGGGAAACATGCACGTGTTCTTCATTTGGTTTCACCACTTGCGTTATTCAATTAATCATATCATTAGAAACTCGGTCGAGATCAAGATGGCGTGGCACCATTGGACGAAAGCGAATCGGTGCGAATCATCTTCGTCCTCATCATCGCCGTCGTCATTGTCGCCGTACTCCGCCGCAAAGGTTCTCACAAAGTCCAACCCGTGCTGGATTTCTTCAGGACTGGCCGGTCGCCCGAACGCGGCGAGGTAGATGCGATTGACTCGGTCCCCTTCGGCCTGGGCTTCCCAGGCCAGCAGCCGCTCGGAAAGTCTCTTGGCTTGCTTTTGAATAAAAGGTGAGTTCATCAGGAACAGCGACTGCGTCGGCACCGTGCTCGTTTGGCGGGCACCCGTTACCTCGTTGGGAGAGGGAAAATCGAATGGCAGTAGTGGATCCAGTTCTTTGAACTTGGCGCTCGTGCGAGGTATGGGCAGGTAAATGCTACGGCGCCGCGCCATCTCCTCACGCACCATAATGGGTAAATCTATCCGTTCGTACTGTTCAATTGGACTATCCACCCACACGGCAGGTGGCAACGTCGAGCCGCCGACGACGGTACTCAAATCGCCACTGATTTTCAGAACCGAGTCGCGAATGGCAATCCCATCAAGACGTCGGGGACGGCGTCGCCATAGCAGCCGGTTGTCCGGGTCCACCGACCAACCGTTGGGGTTGTAGTCACTGGATAACCGATAGGTGCGACTGACTACAATTTCACGGATAAGCGGTTTGATCCGCCACCCGCCTGCGACCAAACGGCTCGCAAGGTAGTCGAGCAACTCCGGATGACTCGGACGTTCACCCCGTTGGCCAAAGTTGTCCACGGTACGCACAATTCCGGTGCCGAACAGATGGTACCAGAGGCGGTTAACAAACACGCGGGGTACGATCGGATTGTCGTGGTGTACGAGCCACCGGGCTAACTGCAAGCGTCCGCTCGCCATGCTGGGAATCTCTGGGACTGACCCGAAGGCGAGCACACGCGGTACACCGCGGGGAACTTCCTCGCCCAACTGAGTTGCGATGCCGCGGATGTTGATCCTTGCGTTAGCCGGCCGAGTAGGCTCGGATGCTGCCAGAACGGTCGGAGGCCGGGGAGCGTTCGCTTTGACAAGGTTGACCAGGTCTTTTTCCAGCTTCGACACTTCCTGGTTCAACTCGTCAATTTCCTTCTGAAGTTCCGCGCTGCTTTTCGCCTTGTTATCTTTCGTGTCCGCCAACGCCTTTTTCTCCGCTTCGACCCGCGTGCATTCGTCTTTCTTCGCGTCGATCTCGGTTTCCAACTCCAAAACACGCTGCTGATGAATCACCAGCCGCTGCTCTCGCTCAGCGCGTTGCTCGACTGTTTCCGGAATCGGTTTCCGCAGCCAATCGCTGAAAACGCCAGACGCCCCGAGAAATCCGTTGATCACTTGAACGTTGTGCAAGATTCCCGCCAAAGCGTAGTAGTCCGTTTGTGCGATCGGATCAAACTTGTGATTGTGGCAGCGGGCACATCCCAGTGTGAGTCCTAAGAATACACGTCCCACTTTGTCGACTTGATTGTCGACAATGTCCATCCGCAGTTGCTCTTTGAACTGATTGACCAGGTTGATCGGGCCTTGGGTGAGAAACTGAGTCGCCACAATCTGTTCGGCACGCTGGGCATCACTCTGGTGGGGCAACAGGTCGCCAGCGATCTGCTCCATTACAAAACGGTCCAGCGGCTTGTCGTCGTTCAACGCTCGAATCACATAGTCGCGATATCGCCATGCTCCCCGATTCGGAAAGATCGTTTCGAGGCCCACCGAATCTGCGTATTGGGCCAGGTCCAGCCAATGTTTCCCCCAACGCTCGCCGAAGTGAGGCGAGGCGAGCAGGCGGTCGACTACTTTCTCGTAGGCGTCGGGCGAGTCATCAGCGACCAGCGCGACGACCTCCTCAGGCTCCGGCGGTAGACCGATCAGGTCGAGGTAAACACGACGAATCAGACTGTACTTACCCGCGAGCGAATTCGGTTCCAACCCGTTTTCCTGGAGTTTGGCAAACACGAAGCGGTCGATCGCGCTTCGTGACCAGGGTCCCGATTTGGGAAGCCCAGCTTTTGTGTTGCGTCCACCTTTCAGCGGTTGAAAGAGCCAGAAGTCTCGTCCGGCCTCGAACTCGATACCGGATTTTTCGGTCAGCGGCTCATCGTCGTCGCGCGGATCGGGTGCACCCATGTCAATCCACTTCACGAAATCCGCAATGACCTGATCGGGCAACTTCCCGTCGGGAGGCATTTCGAAGTCTTCATGTCGCAGCGCGGAGATCAGCAGACTCTTTTCAATTCTGCTCGGAACCACGGCCTTTCCTGTCTCACCGCCACGACGGATCCCGTCGCGCGAATCGAGCCTGAGTCCGCCCTTCAATTCCTTCGTCTCGCTCGAATGGCACTGGTAACAATGTTCGATGAGAACTGGTCGGATCCGTTTTTCAAAGAACTCCGAGCCAGCCTGGGTAGCCAGGCCGGTGGGGTCCGTGTCGTCGCTAAACAGCCGAGGTCCGAACGCAGGCGACATCAGCACACCAATCGCGACAAGGAGAACGGAATGCATTCTGTTTACTGGGCACATGCGCGAACCGAATGAATCCCGTTCTACAAGATGAAGGGCTCGCATCATCGGTCGAAGCCTTGGATGTGACCTGCGTTGCATGACTCTGTTCGAGAACAATGCGCTCATGACGGCCCGCTCATGACGGCTAAGCAAAATGGTCTCGTTGAGGATTTTTCCGTGAACGTCGGTGATGGTGATTATACCCTCCCGAGACGTGTTTACCACAACCCAGGGCATGGCGAAGCCGGTTGTTGTGGAGAGCGTGCCAAATACGATCGAGCCCGTGAAAAAGCCTTCTGGAAGCTTGGCGGTCACGTTTAAAACGGGGCCACAAGAACCTGTTTCCAGGACATCGCACCCCCGACTGAGGGCTTACCACAGGCCGTGGCAGGACCGTGCGTGTGCAGGCTCTTATTTAGACATCGCTCTACCTGCCGTTGGGCGAGCCGGCGGTTACTCGCGGGTTATTGGGAAAAACCTTATCATGTTGAAACTATGGGCTGATTTGACACTGCATTCTCCTGCTACGCCCCCTTGGGCGCAGAGGAGATAAGACGACACCCGGTTGCGCGGAAAGGCTTCTTCTGAAGGAACTGGAGGCAGGACCGTAGACAAACCCCCATGAGGACCAAACCCTCCATGAGCAGCAGTTACAAGGCAGTCTATCAAAGCGCGCTCGAGGATCCGGAAGCTTTCTGGGCAGCGGCTGCCGAGGACGTGCACTGGTTCCGCCGATGGGACCGGGTACTGGATGATTCCAACGCGCCGTTCTACCGCTGGTTTACCGGCGCCGAGACCAATAGCTGTTACAACGCGCTGGACCTTCATGTCGACCAGGGACGCGGCGAACAGCCCGCCCTCATCTATGACAGTCCGGTTACCGCGACACAGCAAACATTTACCTACGCGGCGCTGCGCGACCAGACAGCCCGCTTTGCCGGCGTGCTGGCGAACCTTGGCGTGGTCAAGGGTGACCGCGTGATCATCTACATGCCGATGGTGCCAGAAACGGTCATCGCCATGCTCGCCTGCGCACGGCTCGGCGCGATCCACTCGGTTGTGTTTGGTGGGTTCGCTGCCCATGAATTGGCGGTGAGAATCGACGATGCAGAACCCAAGGTGATCGTCTCTGCCTCCTGCGGGGTCGAGGTAAACCGGCTCGTGGAATACAAGCCGCTGCTGGATGAAGCGATCAAACTCGCCAGTCACACGCTGTCGCACTGTGTCATCTTCCAGCGGCCGCAGGTGGCGGCAGCGATCGAGAGCGGGCGCGACCACGACTGGCTTGACCTGATGGCGGCAGCGGAACCCCATGACTGCGTACCTGTGGCGGCAACCGATCCACTTTACATTCTCTACACCTCGGGTACGACGGGACAGCCCAAGGGCGTGCTCCGCGACAACGGCGGCCATCTCGTGGCACTCAAGTGGTCAATGAGAAATATCTATGGTGTCGAACCGGGAGACGTGTACTGGGCGGCATCCGACGTCGGCTGGGTGGTTGGTCATTCCTACATCGTCTATGGACCGCTGTTCAACGGCAGTACGTCGATCCTGTACGAGGGGAAACCGGTCGGGACGCCAGATCCCGGTGCGTTCTGGCGGGTGATCTCCGAACACGGGGTCAAGGTACTGTTTACCGCGCCGACCGCTTTTCGTGTGATCAAGAAGGAAGACCCCGCTGGGTCCCATCTTCAACGCTACGACATGAGCCGGTTCGAATGCCTGTTCCTGGCCGGAGAGCGAACCGACCCGGATACGCTGCATTGGGCCGAGGACAAACTCGGTGTTCCCGTAATCGACCACTGGTGGCAGACGGAGACGGGCTGGAGTATTGCCGTGAACTGCCGTGGTTTCGGCTTGGAGCCGGTCAAGAAAGGCTCCGTTACTCACCCTGCACCCGGCTGGGACCTGCGCGTGCTGAAAGAGAATGGCGAGGAGGCGGCAGCGGGGGAGATCGGTGCACTGATGGTGCGGCTGCCATTGCCGCCGGGCGCCTTTCCTACCTTGTGGAATGCGCCGGAGCACTTCGTCGAGTCCTATCTCAGCCAGTTCGACGGCTACTACAGCACCGCCGATGCCGGCGTCATCGATGAAGATGGTTATGTGTACGTGATGTCGCGCACTGACGACATTATCAACGTCGCCGGCCACCGCCTCTCCACCGGTGCGATGGAGGAGGTGCTGGCCCACCACCCGGACGTGGCCGAATGTGCCGTCGTCGGTGTTGCCGATGTTTTGAAGGGGCAGATCCCGCTGGGTATGTTGGTACTCAATACCGGCTGCGATCGCGCGGAAGCCGACATCGTTAGCGAGGTCGTGCAGATGGTCCGCAATCGGATCGGGCCGGTGGCCGCGTTCAAGCAGGCGCTGGTCGTGGCCCGGTTACCCAAGACCCGCTCGGGAAAGATTCTGCGCGGCACGATGCGTCGGATCGCCGATGGCGAAGAATGGACCATGCCGGCAACGATCGAAGACTCGGCGACACTCGACGAGATCGGCGATGCGCTCGCGAATGTGGGTTACCCGGCCTGAGGGACTTTGCAGGAGCCCAGTACGATGACGGGTTCACGACGCGCGACCCATCCACATGATCCCTTTTTCCGCACTGGGCACCAAGAAAGGGGGGGAAGGGTGGCGAGCTGTTTTAGGATGCGTAAGGCTTGACCTCTTCGCCCCCGGCACAACTGCCCAATTCCTGCATGATGAAATTGGCGACCTGGCGTTGTCGTGACGTTTCCTGCCGTCCTCGTCCACTCGGTTATAAATTGCCCTTTCAATCGCTGACGAACCAGCGGATGGCATGCCGCCGCGCATCCCGCCGAAACTTTAGTGTGTACGGATCGCACAACCAGCGAGCCACGTGGCCGTCGGTCCGCGGCATCAGCCAACCGAAATTCCAGCCTCGGCTGGAATAACCGAGCGGGATCGACGGCGTCGTACGGACGACCGGATCGGCCGAACCGATGAACAACCGCTCTTCGGTGTAGTAGTAACAAGCTCCGAGGTGGATGAAGACTTCATGGTCCACCGCTGCGGTCGAGTCAGCCAACAGGTCGTCACACAGACCACGAACGGCGATCTTGACTTCTGCACCAGATTCAAATGCCTCTGTCAGGTTGCTGATGCTACCCGAGGTTACGTTTCCCTCGGTATCGTGCGCCAGCACCTCGGTCCAGTTTGGGCGGATCATGTAGCAAAAATACTCGAAGTCGTAAATGAAATTACTGCTGGGCGCGTTCGTCTGGGCATCGAAGTTTGCGAGCTCATGGTACTTTGGCATTGCATCGTGGTCCTCCGGCGGCGAAATTCCAGGTTCTCCCGTGGCAGGACGGTCATCCAGGAACGGTCGAGCGACGGCCTGGTTCCCATCCTGGTTGTAGAGGAAAATGACATCGACTCGCGAGGACCAAACCGGTCGGGCAACTGGATCGGGACCCGTAGATTTTCGATGCCAGCCACCCGGCGATCCTCAAGCAAGTATGCAATCCGAAAATCCATCACCTCGCGGACCAAGTGATGGCTCTTGGACGTGGGATCAACATGCTCGTTGTGCCGGAAAGCGGTGCCCACTCGCAGGACGGCGTTGGCCAGGAGAGTCGCATCGCCCGATTTCAGCTTGCGTTGCAAGTCGAGTTTCAGCACAGTTTGCCAGCTTGTCATCGAGAGTTTTCAGTTCGGTACGGTGTTGTTGCTGATGCGGTGTTGTATGGGTGTAAATGTGGGAACACTGTGCTACATTCAACCGGAGTTGAATTAGTATAGTCGGCTGGCATACTTGTGACAGTTGATGGTAGATTTTTGCGACAAGAGCCATTCTCAATTGAACAGAGTCATTAACGCCACGACCCACGGATACCCCACATGAGCGACCGGTTACAAGGTCTGCAGACGGTCGATTGGATTTGTATTGGCATCTACGCATGCGCCACGATCGGGATTGGTTGGTATTTCGGTCGCCGGCAGCGTTCAACGAAGGAATATTTCGTTGGTCGGGGAAATATGAACCCGGTCCTGATCGGGATTTCGTTGTTCGTGACACTGCTGAGTACGATTTCATACTTGTCCAAGCCGGGCGAAGCTTTGGGGAAAGGGCCGGTCCTGATGACCAGCCTCCTGATTTTCCCATTTGTCTTTTGGGTGGTGGGCTACGGTCTGCTGCCCGTGTACATGCGCCAGCGTGTCACCAGTGCCTACGAATTGCTTGAATCGCGGCTGGGGCTGGGTGCCCGGCTGCTAGGCGCGTTAATGTTCATTGCGTTACGGCTGGTCTGGATGTCACTGCTGGTGTACCTGGCGGCCAAAGCGATGACCGTCATGATGGGCATCGGCGACGAATGGATTCCCATTGTTGTCTTGATCACCGGGTTTGTCGCTGTGATCTACACATCCGTCGGAGGTTTGCAGGCCGTCGTTGTCACCGACTTGCTACAGTTCCTGCTGCTATTGGGTGGGGCACTGCTGGTCATCGCCATGATCACGTTCGAGATGGGAGGCTTTAGCTGGTTTCCTACAGCGTGGCACCCGCTATGGGATACGCAACCGATTATCAGTTTCGATCCCCGTACGCGAGTTTCTGTCGTCGGGACGCTGTTTATGATGGCGACATGGATGATTTGCACCGCGGGGGGTGACCAGACTTCGATACAACGGTTCATGGCAACCCGGGATACGACCAGCGCCCGTCGCGCGTACGCAATCCAATTGATTTCCTCGACGATCGTTACCATCGTACTCGGAATGGTAGGATTCGCACTGCTCGGTTATTTCGAAGCTCGTCCTGACCAACTGCCAACCGGGATGAATTTGTACAAAGACGCGGATCACATTTTCCCTTGGTACATCGCACATCGATTACCTGTGGGAATTGCGGGATTGGTGGTTTCGGCGATGTTTGCCGCGGCGATGTCCAGTATTGACTCGGGTGTGAATTCAATTACGGCGGTCGTGATGACCGACTTCCTCGACCGCTTTGGAAGGCAACCCCGCACGGAGCGCGGGCACGTACTGGCGGCAAAACTCCTGGCCTTTACCATCGGGGCGATCGTGGTTATGGGCAGCTCGTTCATGGGAGTGATTCCCGGCAACATTACGGCGGTGACGAACAAGACCGTCAACCTGCTCACCGCTCCCATATTTGGCCTTTTCTTCTTCGCGATGTTTATCCCCTTTGCAAGACCCGTTGCGGTTTGGATTGGCGCCTTCCTGGGTACCATGACCGCGGCAGTCATCGCATTTTCAGGCCTGCTGGTCACTTGGTTAGACCTGCAATGGGGCATCAAGGCCGAGACGTTTGGTGTTTCTTTGCAGGAAAAGGTCGACAAGGTAACCGGAGAGATTTCCCTGCTCGCCCCCGATCCAATCAGCTTTCAATGGATTGGCACAGCCTCGCTGCTGGTGAATGTGGTTGTGGGAATTGGCTTGAGCTGGATACTCTCACGCACGAAAACGTCCAGTCGTGCGGGAGAATCTGCCGGCCCATGATGGGAAGTCACGGTTGGCAATTTCGTGATCGGACGGAAACGACACGATTGGTGAGCGTAATGTCAGGAGTTGAGGCTTGCTCCGTAGACAACTGATTCATTGCCACAGACACGCAGCTGAATAAACTTGCCACGAAACTTCGTTGAGGTCAGATTTCGTTTTCCAGCGGACCGTCTGTGTGTCGGAATCTCTTTCGATCGCGAGGCAGTCGTCCTTGCGGTAGCCGTTGTGGACACCCTGGTAGGACACTGGCGAGGATCGCATGAGCTTAGAACGCATTGATTCATTGGCACTGGTGACACCATAGGTGTACCATTATTGATGTACCGTGCAGGGATGTGATACCAGCTCATCAAAAAGGAACTGCCACCATTCTGACCATCCCGCGGGTGGACTCACTGCCGTGGGCGATCGGTCAGCCCTATCAAACCAGCGTATTTCCCGTTTCGGAAAAGAGACGTTATGGAATCAATTCACAAACAAGTCATCGATCGAAGAACCTTTGTCACGAATATGGCGTTGGTGGCACCCTCTATCGCAGGAGGTCTGACCATGGTGGCCAGCAAGAGTGCCGTAGCGCAACCACCTGAGCAAGAAGCCGCTGCAAACCTTCGGACCGTGCAGGCCACCGAGCGCCGAAACATTGTCGTCCACCGTGATCCTTTCGCTTATTGCTCACACGCATCGATGGCTCGGCTTTCAAATGGTGACTGGATCGTCGCCTTCAACGAGTGTCAGATGCGCAAGCCTTATACACACCCGCCTCAAGATCCTCACTTCCATAATCTACTCACAAGGTCCACCGACAACGGGCAGACTTGGAGTACACCCCAGGCTATTCCCGGCTGGGAATGGTACGGAGTCGAGTGTCCTGGAGTGGCAGAGCTTGGTGACGGTACCGTCGTTCTCAACCAGTGGCAATTTCTGTGGTACCCGCTTGACGTCGGCCGTAGAATGGCTGCCGAGGGGAAGGAGATCATGGTCAACACGGGTGACGGATTCAGGGTGGCTGGTCCAGACACGAACTGGTCTGAAAGTCGCTACCCTTGGACCCGGGCTAACGGTGGATGTTACGTTCACCTGAGCAGCGACGGCGGTCGCACGTGGGATCGGACGGTCAAAATCAACACGGCTCCGTATGTCGGGGGTTACACACCGCGTGGGGTCGTGCAACTTGAAGACGGGACCGTACTCATGTGCACAGCCGACCATCCTCTCAATCAAAACGCCTTCGCCGTACACTCAAGGAACGGCGGCAAAAGCTGGCAGAAGCCAGTTTTTATCGGTCGCAAGGGGGGCGAGGACTTTTCCGAACCCACGGCAATCGCCCTGCCTGGCAACAAGGTCTTCACACTAATACGGAACGACGATACGGGCTACTTGCAGAAGATAGAATCGAGCGACGGCGGACAAACCTGGGGACCGGTACGCCCAACCCCGATCTGGGGATGCCCAGCCCACCTTCTGCGCCTTTCTGACGGACGGCTCCTGGCGACCTACGGACACCGCCGACCACCCTTCAGTATTCGCGCCTGCGTGAGCGACGACCTGGGGAAGACATGGCACTACGATCGCGAGATCGTGATCTGTGACGTGCCGACTGGCAATCTCGGTTACCCGGTGACGATCGAGTATGGCCCTGCCAAGCTGTTCACGATTTATTACGCCGAAGATGGGTCGTCGGTAACTTGCATCCAGGGCTCTTACTGGCGGGCCCCAAGCTGAGAGGGCCACCCGTTCTTGTCGAACACTGCTATGCGACTTGAGCCACCAACGGTAATCCTTTGGACCCGGGAACACGGGCAGCTGGGGCGAACATGGCGACGTCCCTGCTACTTGCCTATCTTCCGCAGGCCTGACCGGTTCAAGAGTGGAGCGGAAGGGAGTCGAACCCTCGACCTCTGCATTGCGAACGCAGCGCTCTCCCAACTGAGCTACCGCCCCAAAATAGATGGGCAACCAACATAAATCCTGCGTGTGCCGATTCTACGACTCGCCCCCACAACTGTCTAGCGGTGCCGCAGTGTGCCCAAGCGAATCGAAACAGAGAAGAAGCAGACTCGCCTGACAAAGATTGGAAATCCCGAAACCGATCCTACCTGGGTGACCGCCACTTTTCACCAAGCATCGGCCTGAGTTCTTCGAAAAAGTCGTGGACGTCGTTAAATTGTCGGTAAACGCTCGCAAACCGGACAAAGGCGACCTCATCCAGGTCACGTAGATGCTCCAGAACCAGTTCGCCCAGCTGACTACTTTCGACCTCGGTATCAAAGCTCCGATAAACGTCGTTCTCGATTGCCACAGTCGCCCTCTCGATTTGGCGACTGTTAATTGACCGTTTCCAGCAGGCACGCTCTAAACCACGACGAATCTTGTCGCGGTCGAACGGCACACGGGAGCCGTCTTTCTTGACCACGCGAATGGTGGTCTCTTCGGGACGCTCATACGTGGTAAAACGGCGGCCGCAACCCAAACACTCGCGGCGCCGGCGAATTGCCAACCCGTCCTGGCTCGAACGCGAATCAATAACTCGATCGTTGTCCACGCGACAAAAAGGACATTTCATAGATGCGTACTATACACGGAATACTGGCTGCGAAAAGCACCCTCCTGGGGTTCATCAAAAACTTGTAAGAACCAATCTGGGCAGCTTACGTCGAAATACCCTTTTCCAGGAGTTGCTTTGGTTCGAGTCACCAGCATCGCACGGCCAAGTGATTGTCATTCCGCTGCTGGGAAACTCGGATTTCGTGAACTAACCTCTCCCTGAGGGGTTCTCTTCGCCTGTGCAGCCTGTGGCACCGAATTGACCGAGGTAGCTTTGTAATGCCACCACGGTGGAGCAGCCGTCACACCCCTGGCGTGGAGTGACTCTTCCATTGCGGGCAATCGATCACAACAGGAGTTGTCACTGAGCGGCCCCAGGTTTCTGAGAGCGTTTTCCACACCATCCACCCCTCCCAGGAAAGGGCCGATCGCTCAATGGGTGAAAGCTGTGGACTGACAATCGGCAAGAGAACAACCGACGTTGGCTAATTTTGCTTGGGCGAATTACTGCTTCTTCGCGTTGGACCAGTCACGTCGCTGCCTGCTGCTGGGAATGTTCATGGCCTTGCGGTACTTGGTGACCGTTCTCCGAGCGAGCGTGATGCCGTGACTGGCAAGTTCTTCGACGAGTGCGTCGTCGCTCAGCGGTTTGGTTTTATTTTCCTCGTCGATAATTTCCTGCAGTTTGAGTCGGACGCGATCCCAGGCAACTTCTTCGCCGTCGGCACTCGTGGTTCCTCCCACAAAGAAACGGCGTAGTGGAAAGATACCGCGAGGAGTTTGTATCCATTTATCGCCAACCGCACGGCTCACGGTGGTCACATGCACTTTCACCTTGTCGGCAATCTGCTGCATTTTCAGCGGTTCGATGTGCTCCGGCCCATCTTCCAGGAATTGTGTTTGATGTTCGACAATTGCCTGACTTACGCGCGTTAACGTATTTCGTCGCTGTTCAATAGATTCGATCAGCCATTGGGCTGAATTGACCTTTCGCTTGATATACTCGCGGGTCTCAGTGTTCGTACTGGCCTGTTGGAGAAGTTTCCGATAGTAGGGATTGATGTAAAGCGATGGCAACTCCGTATCTTCAAGCCGCACCTGGTATTGCCCACTTTCGTCTCTTTCGACAAAAACGTCGGGGGTAACGGTAGGTACCATTGATTCGCTAAACTCGCTTCCGGGCTTCGGCTTGAGTTTGCGAAGCTCGTCCCAAATTTCCTGAATTCTCTCAATTGAAAGTGAAGTCTTCTTGGAAATCACAGGAAGCCTGTTGTTCTCCAGATCTTCCAGATGATCAGTGATTAGTGTGCGTAAATCGTCGTAACAGGGCACTCCTGGAGTGAGTTGAAGTAACAAGCACTCTTTCAAGTCTCGTGCGCCAACCCCGGGAGGGTCAAGCCCCTGGACAACGCTCAACGCCTGCTCGGCAAGACGAAGGTGGTCCACAGGATGAACCTCTGGGGCGCCGTTTCGTTCAGGAAGCACCGGTGGCAACAACTCCTCGAGCGGGGTCATCAAATAACCATTTGAATCGAGACTGTAGATAAGTCGCTCAGTCATTCGGCGAACGTCGTCAGACAAATCAAACCAGCTCAGCTGATGCAGCAAATAATCCACCAGCGACTCCGGCCGAGCCACCATGTTGGCCAGCACATCGTGCCGGCGGTCGCCCTCTTCATCAACGCGGTTTCGCGACGGCCGACTCCGTTCTTCGTAGTCATCGGGCAGATTGTCGGCCATGTTCAACAGCCGCTCGAAATCATCCGCATTGTTGGTGTCTTCTTTGACAACAAGCTCTTTTTCGCGATCGGTCAGAGCATCCGGGTTTTCTTTCTCATCAACCGTGGTTGATTCATCGGGAATTTCTTCGACCTGATCGAGGACTGGATTATCCTCCATCTCCTGTTCGATCCGCTCCTGTAGCGCAAGAATCGGCAGTTGCAGAATCTCCATCGACTGGATCATGCGCGGTGCAAGCACCTGCTTCTGAGCCATCTGCATTTGTTGTCCGAGGGAGAGTCGCATGGAACCTTCGTAGAGGAAAAAATGGGAGGGCAATCACGGTTTGCCAGTAGCGTTCTCTAACACACCGCTACTGAACGATTGAAGTCAAACTTTTGACTAATACCAGTCTAGCTTCTGATTTAGTGTACCTTTCGATGCGGATTTAGCATATCAGGGCGCTGTTGACGGCAGAAAATCACGAACATCTCTCCACACTCACGAGAAACTTCCTTATTTTAACCCTATAGCCAGGGCAATCCGAACTACTGGCCAGCACAATTTTTACACTCCGATTCAAGCGGGGAACGCGGGACTCAGTCTGTCGCAGGAAAACCCGGGGAAGTTTCCCCTGTCATCTGCGCGAGTGCCTCCTGCCATCCGGGCAGGTTGATGCCTCCGGTAATTTGTTGCATTGCCTCGGCATGGTACTCTTTGGCTTTCTTCTGTGCAGCATTGAAGGCGGTTGGCAGTAAATCTTCAATCATCTCCCGGTCACGCTTTTCAACGAGTGCCGGATCGATGCGTACCGAGAGTACCTCTGCCAAACCATTGACCTCAACCTCAATCAGTCCTCCCCCGCTAATTCCCGTAGCACGTTTAGTCTTCAGTTCTTCACCCAGGGTTTGCATCTTCGCACCCATTTCCTGAACCTGCTTCACCGCTGATCCTATATTCGCGAGGTCTCCAAGTCCTTTGAACATCGTTAATTCACCTATGATTCTCGATTGGGAGGGACATATCGAAACTGGCCCGGTTGCACATCAAAAAGATTCAAAGCTTTCTTCACAAAAGGTCGCTCGGCAACCTCCGCATGTAACTGGCGGCGATTGGGCCGTGATGGATTCGTTGCGGTTTCAGGAGCTGCCTGCGGTGCGTCGGCCAATTCAAACCTCAGTGTGATATCAGCTCCACAGAAACGGGAGGCAATCCGCTCCAACTGCTGGTGCGTTTCGGGTTGTTCACACTGATCTTTGGCAATGGCAGCGCCTGATTCAAATTGAACCACCAAGCCGGCGTCACCAAAGAGCTCGATTCTATGTGTCATCGCAGAAAAACCTACTGCCAAACCACCAACCTCTACGGTAATTTTATCCCATAGTTCGCGTCTATCGGCCACGGTCATCTCAGCAAGAAATGCATGTTCTTGCGGCAAACTGCCTGGTCGAAGTTGCGCTCCGGACGATACGGCGGAAGTGTTCGTACTGGTCGCCGTGGCAAGTGGCGTATTGCCAGAAGCCTCTTCCGCCGTCTTCGCAGCGACCTGTTCGGCAAGCGAGGTCGTGACCTCTTCGACCAGTGCAGCGGTTTGCTCACTCTGGGCGTTTGCCAATTTCTCAATCGACGGAGTAGAAACGTTTGTATTCCCAGCCCCAGTTTCCGTAGGCTGTCGCTGACGGCGCGGCGATGTTGATCCCGGTACGGATATCGCGGGTGGCGGAGTTCCTTGCTGCAGACTCGATAAAAGTGCCGCCAGATCGTCAAGATCCTCCAAATTGCAAATCCGGACTAAAGCCATCTCGACTAATGTTCGACCATGGACACTCAACCGCAACCGCGCCGCGGTTTGATCGAGAATCTGCAGAATTGCCAGGACCGTGTGGGTTCCTAACTTCTGGCCAAACCTGGCCAGTTCATCCGTTTGAGTTGGCAATGCATACAACACTTGATTGGCAGAGCAGCCCACACAGGTCATCATCACGTCGCGAAAATAGCCAACCAGTTGGTCCAGGAACTGACCAACTTCAACTCCACCGTCCTGCGCTGCATCGAATTCTTCGAGTGCCGCTGCCGCATCGCGAGCTACCAGATGCTCGACCAGCCGGCTTAGACGGTCAGCTGGAGCAAGTCCAAGCAACGAGTTTACGTCCTGGGCCGTGATCATCCCATCGGCGACAGCCAGCAGCTGCTCCAGCAGAGACTGGCTGTCACGCATCGACCCTGCCGCTCGACTTGCCAAAATCTGAACTGCCTCGGGTTCGATCCCGACACCTTCAGCGACGGCGATCTGAGTGAGCCGGGTTTGAATCGACTTTGGATCGATTCCGGCAAAGTCAAATCGTTGGCAACGCGACAAAATAGTGATCGGTATCTTGTTAGGCTCGGTCGTTGCGAAGAAGAATTTCACGTGCTCGGGTGGTTCCTCCAACGTCTTGAGCAGCGCGTTGAACGCTTCTTTTGTCAGCATATGAACTTCGTCGATGATGTAAATTTTGAAGCGGGCTCGACTTGGGCGAACGGCTACGTTCTGGCGAAGCTGCCGGATTTCATCAATGCCGCGATTACTCGCACCGTCGATCTCTAATACATCGACGTCGTCGCCGGCAGCAATGCTCTCACAAATGTCACACGCGTTGCACGGTGTAGTGGCAGGACCTTTCACGCAGTCAAGTGCCTTGGCAAACACTCGTGCGGCAGATGTCTTGCCCACGCCACGGGCACCCGTGAACAAGTAAGCGTGGCCTACACGATCGGTTAAAATTGCCTGCTTGAGTGCCCGTGCAATGTGCCCCTGGCCGATAAGCTCATCGAATGTTTGTGGACGATAGCGCCGGGCAACCACGGTATAGGAACCGCTCGCCTCACCTGGTGCCTTAGTGGTAAAATCAAAATCAGCCATAGAACCAAAACGGCGAGCGGGCATCACCCCCCTGGGGCACCTTGCCCCTCAGGCTCACGCCTGCTCGCCACCTGCTGGACCGCGGGACGGGACCCCCACACAAAGGAACACACGCTTATGGCTGCTGCGTTTCCACCCTGACCAGGTTCGCACGGCTCCCATTGCAGGGGCCCCGCACCACGGCCCAACGAGATCGTTGCTAACATCTACTGTGCTTATTGTGCGCGTTGCTGCCCTGGTCGTCAAAGGGCAGCTACCAGTTGTGTGGCGAGTCGAGTGGGAAAAACCAAAGATCCACGTCCGCAGCTTTTCTCGGTTGGCCAACTAGACAATTCGTTTTCCTGCACCGCCGGGGCTAATAACAAGCGGCTTTTTTACCTGCTTCCGGGAGATGATCGCCCGGCAACCCAAGGTTCTCCTTGAATGTTGACCACCGCCGTCGCTGGCGGGAAGATAGCATTTTCCTCAAAAGACTTTCGACCATGCCTCAATCTTCACAGATAACTGTCCAAACTTCACCGTCTCAAAATTGGGCGGCCCAATATCCTTTCCAGTCACGTTGGATTGATATCGGTGGCCGACGGATGCATTATGTCGATGAAGGCCCTGCCTTGGACCAACTCCCCTCCGTGGAAACCTTGCTGTTTGTCCATGGGAATCCCACGTGGTCTTACCACTGGCGGAACTTGATTTTGGCCTTTCGAAACCGGTATCGTTGTGTGGCAATCGATCATCTTGGCTGCGGATTGAGTGACAAGGGAGGGCCGCCCCTCAGACTTAAAGATCACATCAACCATTTAAGCCAATGCATCGACCAAATCAATGCGGGTGCAATCACACTCGTTGCCCAGGACTGGGGAGGTGCCATTGGGCTGGGAACCATGCTCCGCCGCCCAGATCAACTGAAGCGGATTGTGCTTTTCAATACCGGTGCGTTTCCACCACCGTCGATTCCCTGGCGAATCCAGATTTGCCGTACGCCGCTGATTGGTCGCTGGGCGGTACAAGGAATGAATCTGTTTGCGCGAACTGCTCTACATATGGCCCTCTCCTGCCGAAAACGCCTGGAACGCGAAGTTGCTGCAGCCTATCTGGCACCATACAACTCCTGGCGAACGCGGCAGGCCATTTACGACTTTGTCGCCGACATTCCCGCTTCACCCAAGCATCCAACCTGGTCCACTTTGGTTGAAATCGAGGCTGGCCTCCCATCTCTATCGGTTCACCCGGCTTGCCTCATTTGGGGTATGCAGGACTGGTGTTTCACACCATCCTGCCTCGATCGCTTTGTTAATTTCTGGCCAGAAGCAGTCGTGCATCAGCTGGGTGACGCAGGACATTGGGTGGTCGAAGACGCACCGGAGCGGGCACGGCAACTCGTCCAGGTATTTCTCGACAACGACTCATCGGCGGGGGACCTGCCCAAAGAGTCGACGCCAGCTTCAACATCAACACCGGGTTCCACAATGCCCACTTCCCATTGATGCGTGTATGATGACCAACTTACCTCAAACTGCGGTGGCGAAACCGCCTCAACCAGCCTATCCGGTCGGTACCTGCGCAACACTCTCGATCCTGTGGGAGGTGACCGCACCGAAACCAGGAAACGTGACTCGTGGTGCCGATTTTGAAGATACGACTTATGTCGACTTCATTACTGGGGCGGCCATTGTCGGACCCATTCTTGGACAAACCCGATCCAACGGTATTGGTGCTACGGTTCTGTCTGCCGTACGGGCAACGCAACAGGCAGTCGGCACGAACACAAACCTCGGCACACTCCTGCTGTTGGCACCACTGGCCGCTATTCCCCCGGAGGAGTCTTTGGCCGACGGAGTTGGAACCGTGCTGAGCCAGCTTGACGAACACGATACCCATCTCGTGTACCAGGCTATCGGAGAGGCACACGCTGGTGGATTGGGACAGGTGGAAGAAGCCGATGTCCATGGCACACCACCCTTTGCAGGTTCTCTGGTCGATGCGATGCGGCTCGCCAGCGAACGCGACCTGATTGCTCGACAATATATCAACGGATTTCGTGAAGTCCTGCAGTGCGCCGCACCATGGATTGAACAAGAAATTGGTAGCGGGAGGGGGCTCGCCCAGGCCATCGTCAGAGCACAACTCCGTTTGCTGGCAGAGTATCCGGATAGTCTGATCGCGCGAAAATGCGGCATCGAGGTTGCACGTCTCGCTTCCGATCAGGCTGCGGAGGTGCTTGCCTGCCCTACCGAGCCTGTTGAAGAATATCAGCACCGACTGGCGGACTTCGACTTTTGGCTCCGCTCCGATGGGCACCGACGCAACCCGGGAACAACCTCCGATCTGATCGCTGCCGGGCTTTTCGTACTGCTGCGGGAAGGCCGCTTATCCTGTCCTCACGTTTTTTATGAGCAAAATCATGACTGACTCGTTTCAGGTCCGAATTGCCAAAGAAGAGTTTATCTTCTCGGCAGCCCATTTCATCACCTACGCTGGCAACATTTGCGAACGCCTCCACGGACACAACTATGGGGTAGCGGTCGTGATATACGGCCCCCTTGACGAGAACCAGTACGTGATCGATTTCATTGCCGTTCGCCGTGCGCTCAAAGCAATCACGCAATCGATTGATCATCATGTACTTCTACCTACCAACCACACGATGATCCATGTTGCCAGCGACGGAAAAGAGGTCACTGCCACGTTCGCAGACCGCCGCTGGATTTTTCCTGCCGAGGACTGCATTCTGCTGCCAGTCGTGAATACGACAGCGGAACTCCTGGCTCGCTTCATTGGCGAACAACTACTGGAAAAGCTGGATAAACAAACAGCGGTCAAGCCTCTCGGCATCCAGATCGAAGTCGACGAATGCGCCGGTCAAGTAGGAATTTGGCACCACCAGCCAGTCTAAACCGGTCACATCAACTGCTGTAAATTGGCGATCCCCAGTCAAAAGTCGGCAGCTAGCTTACGCTGTCGATACGCTTCGTAGAAAATAATTGCGGCAGTCGCCGAAACATTGAGGCTGTCGGCAATACCGCACATGGGAAGCCGCACAGGCGTCATTTCTGACGACGACCAAATCGGGGACAAGCCCTCCGCCTCGCTCCCTAACACTATGGCCACTGGCCCGCGCATATCGATTTCAAAAACAGTTTGTTTGGCCGTCGGGCAAGCCGCCAGAATCTGTAGTCCCTCTCGCTCGAGCCACGCGCGAACCGCAGTAGCCTCGGCAGAAAACACACGCTCTCCAAAGACCATTCCCAGGCTTGCCCGAATCGTGTTCGGGTTGAACAAGTCGGTGCGGCCATCGGCAATGACAACCGCGTCGACACCGGCAGCATCAGCTGTCCTTAAAATGGCCCCCAGATTGCCCGGTTTTTCTACACCTTCGACGACCGCTACGAAGGCCCCCGGAGCTAGCCTCAGGCCCCCCAGTGTCCGCTGGGGGATTTCGGCCACCAACACAATGCCATCATTTCGGTCACCGTACGAAAGCTTTTCGAATACTTCCGGCGTTACCTCGAAAAGTTCCGTCGAACGGCCCGTCAGAAGAGCAATCGCATCCGCTGCATCCCTCGACTGGCATAGTTCACGGCAGACAAACGCCCGACGAGATTCGACGCCCGCCGCCAGGGCACGGGCTATCTCGCGAGCACCGTCCACCAGGAATTGACCCGATCGTTGTCGCCACTTGTGCTGTCTTAACAGCACAGCCTGTTTGATGCGTTGGTTCTGACGGCTGGTTATGAGAAATGGATTCATAGAAGCATCATCCAGAGAGTCACCCAAACCTGTCAACTTGCCTCAGATTCTGCAATCGGGAATAATTGCGTCGGTACGCCCCCTGTGCTATGATCTGGGCGGAGGAGTGGG
This sequence comes from Planctomycetota bacterium, assembly GCA_963578605.1. Lineage (GTDB taxonomy): Bacteria > Planctomycetota > Planctomycetia > Pirellulales > Lacipirellulaceae > JAKVCB01. The sequence continues at coordinate 14,562 of CAUZEA010000004.1, read as the reverse complement.
TTCTTTTTTGGTTTCACCAGTCCTAAAGGAGACAATTGTTATGGTTTACCGAGTCCTTAGCCTCGCCGCTGTGATAGCGGTTTTAAACGTGCTGCCTGCCAGTGGCGAGGATACTGGCCAACAACAATGCCCAATTTCCGTTGCCATAGCGAAGCTGCCACGGCTCACTTACGTTGTGGCCGAGGAAACATGTGATTGCCCCAAGTCAGCTGCAACCAAGGCAGAAAAGCTTGGTGTACCTCTGGTGTTCGCCGTCGGGAAAGCAACCTTCGACAACGAGAACGATGCCAAGGTTGCGTTGGTCAACGCCACCGAGGCCTATCTTGACGAATTTTCCAAACCTTGCAAATGTGAAGTGAGCGGCTTGACCACCGTCGCAGGGAGATCGATGCAATGCGAAAAGACGGCTGCCAAACTGGCAAGCCTGGTCAGCAAGGCAATGGATGACGTGTACTTGACCTACAAGGTTGGTGACCAGGAATGCCATTGCCCGAAGCAAGCCGCCAGCCTGGCCAAGCAGTCGGGCAACGTAAAGCTTTACGTTGTCGGCGAAGAATGCACCGACTGCCAAACGACCGCCCGCCTGAATCTGGCGCGGGCGAAATTCCGTGCTGCGGTGGAAGCTTTGGTCGCTGCAGAGCAGGAAGCTGAAGCGCAGAGCAAAAGCTAAACCAGAAGAGCAACTTGTGCGAGTGGCAGATAAAATATGGCTGCCACTCGCACTTTTTCCACGTAATCTTGACCGATCACTTCTTTGCGTACGGCACCCTGATACTAGCCGAGGTTTGGCAAGCCGTTGTTGGCTGCCATCTCGAACCGCTTAAGGCAACTCTTGGCGGTTATGCCCGATTTCGAGTCCGCAACACACCCTTCCCTGGAATCATTGCCGCACCAACGGTTGAACCCTTGGAGGGAAAACTCTATCTCGGGCTCGATCCCAAGCTACTGTCCCTGCTTGACCAGTTCGAAGGCAGTCTCTACTGCCGCCAACTTGTGAATGTGCGGGCAAGCGACGGGCACCAGTATCGCGCCAACGCCTACGTCGTACGGCCAGAAAACCGGCGCCTGTTAACAGACGAGCCCTGGTGTCCGAAAAGCTTCGCTGAATCTGGCAAATTGGACCGCTTCTTGGCCCAAACCACGACTGAAAAACACCCGTCAGCCTGATCGAACAGAGGGCGGCTCCCTGGTGGGACAGGCACTCGTCGGCCAACTAGGGCTTGACACTTCCCGTAACCCGCTTTTGGACATCAGTCTCAAGCACCCCAAAGGCCTGTTCGTGACGCTGCAAAGAAAGAGACAAGGCCTGTAGCGTCCTCTTGGCGGTAAAATAATTGAGGACGATTCGCTGCGTGACCACAACCGGTTCGCTGGGGATACCATACGGCTGCGCGTTGAGACCAAAGTCGAGGATCAATTCCTCGGGAGTCCCTGTAACGCGGCAGAAGTTGGCGTAGCTGCAGACGGAATCCTTATCGACCACTTCGACACGAGCCCGCTGCTGAACGCCTTCTTGAGTGGATGGTGTTGCCGCCTCAGCATCTCCAGTTGAAGATTTTGTTTTTGCTTGTCCCACTGCGGTGGACGGTTTGTCTGAAGTTGGCTTATCGGCCATGGATTCATCCTCGAGTTGTGTGTTTGAATGGACAGCCGGTAGTTCGACTACTTCCCTCTTAACTTTCCTCTTACGGTACGGCCCTCTTATTTCTTTCCTCTTACGGTACGGCCACTTCTTAGAAATTCTAAACCTTTGCGACGAGGTCGACCATCCCCCAATCATCTCCCGGTGTCCCCTTTTGTGCCTGGCCGATCCGTTGATGAGCCGTGGCGCGATGTTAGTCCTGGTCTCCTCCACAACCAGCCGAAATTTTGAGGATTACGTTTTCTGCGCAGGTCTGGGGAGTCAGGTAGCTGGCTGCTTTTCGGAGTTCCAATCGCCGCAACAATCCGGCCTGCCGTGCCTCGGCTCGTTCAGCGACCCAATTTGGCCCTTTTATCAGCAGCAGGCGGTCAAACGCGCCCCAATGTGGTTCGAGCCAGCGGACGATCCTCGCCAAGGGTCCCACAGCACGTGCCACCAAGGTGTCGAAGGTTACGAGTTCCAACACTTCTTCGGCCCGACAGGCGTGGACCACAACAGGAAGTTTTAGTTGCTCCACGATCGCGGTAACGGCCACCGCTTTTTTCTGAGTCGATTCGCTTACCGCTAATTGAAGATCAGGCCTGAGTATGGCCATCATCAGTCCCGGCACACCCCCACCCGTACCAATATCGAGCACGCGTTCTCCGACTTTGACGAGTTGGCAAAGTTGCCAACTATCGACCACATCCCGTCTGGAAAATTTATCCATCGTGGTATGTCGTGTGAGATTCATCCGCTCGTTCCACATCCAGAGCAATCGACGATAGCGGTCGAGCAATTCAATCTGCGCCGCATCGATCGGTATAGCCAAACTGGTCAGTAGAGCATCAAGCGACTCACTATCGGGCTCAAAGACGGTCTCGTCATTTATCAAGGGGCTGTTGCTCCTGACTTCCCTTCGGTCGATAATCGGCAGCGTGCAGCACATGGCACCAGCCACTCAAAAAGCCACTTTACAAATCAAGGGACGCTTTACAAGATTTTTCAGCCAAGCTTTACAAGATTTTTTAGCCAAGCTTTACAAGGTTTTTTAGCCAAAACGTCTTTTTAGCAGAAACCGGAGCTACGGGAAACTGTCGCCCAAGTTCATGGACAACCATACGATTACTCTTCGCCGCAACAGCAACCAGGCCTGCGGGCTGGGGCAATATGCCATCGATATGCTCGCCGGCCGGTACCCTGGACCGAGTCGTTCCGTGTTGGCAAAAACCGAGCAGTTCCATCTCGACAGCATTGCCTGTGGCATTTCGGCTTTGGCATGCGGTTGCAATGCGCCACACGTGCTACGCGAGGAGGCACTTTACTATGCCGTTGGCGATCCATCAACAGGCGTGCCCATGTTTGGCACGCGGGTTCTGGTTCATCCGGAAAAAGCAGTCTTGGCCTGTGCTTCAGCGGTCCGCGAATGGGACGCCAATGGCACAAATTTCGGGTACAACCCGGCACGAGCTGCAACGGCGGGTGAGTTTGGCCACAACGACTACTACCCGGTTGCAATCGCAGCGGCCCAACTGGCCGGTTGGGATGGCGGTAAAACGTTGCTGGCAATGACTGTGCTGGACGAAATCCGTGGTCGGTTGGCAGAAGTCTTCTCGCTGAAAAACCATAAGATCGACCACGTACTGCATGGTGCAATTGCCTCGGCTGTGGTTTACGGAGCCGTGCTTGATGCGACGGTCGATCAAATCGAATCGGCAATCGGCCTGATCGTAGCGCACCATGTGCCATTTCGCGCTATTCGAGCCGGTCATCAGCTCTCCGATTCCAAGGGCGCCTCGGCGGCAATCAGTGCCGAAGTCGCGGTGGCGAGCATGCATCGGGCCATGCGCGGTTTCGTGGGTCCTGGCGACGTGTTCCGAAATCCACAAGCCCTTTTCTGCCTTTTCGAGCCACCCGAGGCGGCTGACACGAGCCCTTTTGAATTGACGCTTACAACCGCTGGTGATGACTTCGCTGTGATGGGAATGCACTTCAAGCTTGGGCTGTATGAACACCAGTCTGCCGGCGCGATTCAAGGGTTGCTTGACCTGCTGGCTGAAAAGCCGCAGCTGGTAGACAATCTGGCCCAGCTGCAATGCGTGCAAATCATGATTTACGAACCAGCCTTCAGCATCATCGGTGATCCCGACAAGCACAATCCTCAAACTCGTCAGTCAGCAGACCACTCGATGGTCTACATCATCGCAACGCTGATTCGCAAGGCACACGAAGCCCGACTGCAAGGCTGGGATGGTAGCAACGGTTGGAAAAGGCTGATGCTCACTCCGGCTGATTACACCGAGGATGAAACAGCGCTGAGTCATCCGCTCACCCGAGCACTCATGCAAAGAATTGATTTCCGGCATGGTGGCCCAGACTACGACGACAAGTATCCCGACGGCATTCCCACGCAAATCCAGATCGATCACGCCGTGCACGGTGCATGCTCAAGCGGGTTGGTGATGTATCCGGAAGGCCACGCCCGCTGCCAAAGTGACAACCTCCAAGAGTTGCTGCAAGAAAAATTTGTGGGCTTGGCAACCCTGGGTGTCGACGATCCCACCGCGCTGCGGGCCCGATTCATCAATTTCGCCGAAAAGTCACCTGAAGAAATCGCCACACTCTACGACTTTGAAATCCGTTTTTCACGACCTCAATAACCGATCATGGGATTGCTACCCGCCTTGCTGCCATGTCGCTGTTCGGAATTCTTAATGTCGATAAACCGCCTGGCTGGACCTCTCGCAGGGCGGTTAACCACATCCAACGTTTCGTGCGGCCTGCCAAGGTTGGACACACCGGCACGCTCGACCCCATCGCCACGGGGGTGTTGTTGATTTGCGTTGGACCAGCAACACGGCTGGTCGAATACTGCCACCGGCTGCCTAAATGCTACCGGGCAACGTTCTTGCTCAGTCACCGAAGCCCCACTGACGATACCGAGGTCGAAAGCGAATGTCTGCCTGACGCCCCGCGACCAACCCACGCACAAATCGAAGCTGCTCTCTTCCAGTTCCGGGGGCAGATTCAACAACGTCCTCCGCTCTTTTCGGCCGTCAAAATCCAGGGCCAACGTGCCTACCAAATTGCGCGAAAAGGCAAACAGGTCGAACTACCGACACGAATTGTCACAATTCACTCACTTGAACTGATCGCTTATACCTTCCCGGAATTGGTCCTCCAAATCAAATGCAGCACCGGTACCTATATCCGCGCGCTGGGGCGTGATTTGGCTTTGTCGCTCAACACCGTGGCCGTCATGTCAGCTCTCGAAAGAACCGCGATTGGTAACTTTCGAATAGAGGACTCCCTCGAATTGACTGGAGTCTCTGCCGACAACGTTTCAATGGTGATCAGGTCGCCACTTGAAGTACTCGACTCTCTGGCATCCATCAAAGTAACCCCCGAGCAGGAACTCGCGATTGGTCATGGGCAAATGGTCTCACTAAATCTTCCCGACGAAGCCTCCGAATGCGTAGCCGTCAATGACGCGGGAATGGTGCGGGCTATTGTTCGACGCCAACCGGATGGCCGCTACCGAGCCGTGCAGAATTTCCCCGACGGTTGACACCTCCCCGCAGAAGGGATGACCACCTGTTTCCGGTGCGGCCAGCTTTAACGTGTCTTACCTTGGCTGGGAATCCGGCGCCCACTCTTAACGATTCTGGCAGTTTTGTGGATACGACTGAACGATCGTATGGCTGGCGCCTGAAACACCGGTAATACCTCTCGTAACTGCCGCGTAAGGGGTAAGTCAGGCTGGCAAGGAGTTGGTCTGTGTGCTCTTACCTTGCCGAAATCAAAAGTGGGTGACTCCTCGCGGTCATTTTCTGGATAGCTGTTGGGGCAAGGGCTGGCCCAGAGAAGAACAAGCCGTGTTCAGGCAGTTAGACCACCAATGAGCAATTTCTTTGACCCTTACTGCCTGACACGGGTGCCTCAAAGTTTTGGGAGCATTCCTTGATCCAAGGCGTTTCCTATCCAATGAACATGTTCGAACAACGTAGCCTAAAGGTCGATATCTGTGCGCTAGGTCTGTTGGCTTTGACCACGTTCCTGGGATTTGCTCTCTTCACCTATCACAAAACCGACCCGCCGGGCACGCTGGTCTATCCTGTGCCCACAGTCTATCAAAACGCTTGCGGTGTCAGCGGTGCGTTTGCTGCCCACAACCTCTTCGAAAGTCTCGGCATTGGGGCGTACTACGCCGTCGGCTCGCTTGCCATCCTGACCATTCTGCTCTTTAAGCGGCGTAAGATTGACCAACCCGTACTGAGGGCTGGAGGATGGATTGTTTCACTAGTTGGTCTTACCGCACTCGCCGCATTGGCTATTCCCAACCTTTCACCGGGTCCCGTTGTCGGTTCCGGAGGTTATGTCGGAGCCATAGCACGAAACGTGCTCGAACAGCATTTCGCACAGGCAGGAGCCTACATCTTTACGGTTACCGTCCTGCTGGCTGGACTCCTGCTCTGCACCGACTATGTCCTCCTGAACTTGGCTGCGCTAACGACCATCTTTTCAGGCAGAGGTCTCGTGAAAGTCGGACAACTTAGCCATGCCGCCGCCTCGGCGCGGGGCGGACGTGCCAAAACAGATGCCGAAAATGATGCCGAGCTTTCAGAGGAAGAAACCACTGACGAGGATTGGGAAGAGGAAGAGGAGGAAAACGAAGAAGAGTGGGACGATGAAGAATTTGGCGAAGACACCGAAGATGAAGACCAACAGCAGCAATCACCCCGCAAACTCAAGATTCGAACCCCCGCCGAGAAGGGAGCCAACCCGTCGAAACCAGCCCAAAATGATAATGCCACAAAACCTCAAAACAGGGCTGCGACCCAGTTGGCATTATCCGGTGCCAATCTGGCCAATGGTTTGAAATCAGCCCTTGGTATGAATGGAAACACAGCAACTCCGCCCCGGCCAGCCCCCCCGAAAACCGAACGCGATGAAATCATCGAAAAACTCGAGGCGGCAGACCACCAGACACCTGGAAAGGAGGCTTATGAACTACCCTCCCTTAATCTTCTCCTACCTCACGAACACGTTTCGTATAAGAAGTACGAACGGGAAGTTCGTCAAAAGGCCCGCGTCCTGGAAAAGACATTCAGGAACTTTGGATTCAACATCCGCGTCGTGGAAGTCGAAACCGGGCCGGTGATCGCTCAATACGAAGTCCAATTGGAAGCAGGCTTGCGATTATCAAAAATCACCTCGCTATCTGACGATCTGGCCATTGCATTACGTGTCCCCAGCGTCCGTATTGTTGCTCCCATTCCCGGTAAGAATACCGTGGGAATCGAGGTTCCCAACGAGAACCGTCAAGTCGTCAAGCTGCGTGAGGTCATTGAGGAAACTCACGGCCGTGCGAAACGGATGAAAATCCCCATCTACCTTGGCAAAGACGTCGCTGGACGGCCGATGGTGGTCGATCTCACTTCACTCCCCCACCTCTTAATCGCCGGTCGGACTGGTACCGGTAAGAGCGTTTGCCTCAACTCGATCATTGTTTCCATACTGATGGGCCGCGGGCCCGACGAGGTCCGCTTGTTGATGATTGATCCCAAAATGGTCGAACTTTCCGGATACCGGAAACTGCCTCATTTGATGCACCCAGTTGTGACCGACATGCGAAAAGCTGAGGCGATTTTGTCATGGGCCGTCGACAAAATGGAAGAACGGTATCAACTCCTCGCCCGTGCCGGAGTCAGGCACGTGAGCGTCTACAATCAACTTGGGGATGAAGAACTCCGCGAAAGGGTGCGACCCAAAAGCGAAACCGAGTGGGAACAAATCCCGCGACAACTTCCCTATGTCGTCATCGCAGCGGACGAAATGGCTGACCTGATACTGACAGCCGGCAAAGATGTTGAACAACACATCATCCGCCTGGCCCAAAAAAGTCGCGCCGTGGGAATTCATTTGATCCTCGCAACGCAAAAACCTACCGTTGATGTGATCACGGGACTGATCAAGTCCAATTTGCCCGCCCGTATCGCTTTCCAAGTCGCCAGCCGTACCGACAGCCGTGTCGTACTCGACGAATCAGGGGCCGAAAAACTGCTGGGGAACGGCGATATGCTTTTCCTCTCGCCCGGAACCAGTACCTTGTTTCGCGGTCAAGGAACTTTTCTCTCTGATGACGAAATCTCCAACGTGGTCGATTTTGTGGCTACCGACGACCCCCAATTCGCGCACGAACTTCTGGAATTGAAAACTAAAGATGAAAAAGAAGCTGCTACAGCGGGCGACTTCAGAAATCGAGATGAACTCTACGAAGCAGCTGTCGATATCGTCGTACGCGAACGCCGAGGAAGTGTCTCCCTGCTGCAACGCACACTGGGAATCGGTTACGGGCGGGCAGCACGGCTCATTGACTTTATGGCCGAAGACGGCGTTGTCGGTGAGTATAACGGTGCCCAAGCGCGAGAGGTAATGGTCACGCTTGAACAATGGGAAGCCACGAATGTCCAACGTGATCTCGACCAACAGGATTCTACCACGATCACGTCCTCTCTGGCCAAAAGTAACCAATCAACACATCGGAATAAAGTTGACTTGAAACAGGAAATAGAAGGTCCAACGGCCGCTAGTGTCTCCACCAAAGAATCGATAGGAAATCCAGCGTTCGAAAGCAGTGAAAATTCCTGGGACGTACCATGGAAAGCAGAAAACGAAGAACTCGAGGAGTCGCGTGACGAGGAGGAATGCGTCGATCACGAGTCGTGGGAGAACGGCGGCGAAGTTGAAAACGAAGCAGAGGAAGAAGAAGAGTACGAAGACACAGAAGAAGAAGAAGACGAAGAAGACGAAGAAGAAGAATCCATCGATACCGGGTAGCACCTCCACATGGCACTTCCCCGCCGACGTGCCACCTTGGTCTCTGTTTCGACGCGATGCAAATTCAATGGCAGCCTCACTGGCAACCACCCCTCTCTATGAAAACCACCTGCTGATCACCAGGACTGGTTTTGGGGCACTCATCCCACACAAGTCGGCCGGAAATATGGCCCCCACTTTCCGTGAAATTTCCCATTCCCCGCCACCCTTACAGAATGCTACACTACTAGAGAGGGTGGAGAACTGTGCCCGATTGGCGTACGCGTTTCATTTTCCGGATGAAAAGGGGGATTTCTCGATGGAAGCAAAACAACCAGGGTCCGGAACTCGTATGATCGCAATTTTGACGGGCTTTGGGGCACTCGTTGCTTTTTGTGCGGTTGTTCAGGGGGAACCAGCGCCGTCGTCAAAGCAATCCGTCGTGGTTGCAACTCAATCAACGGCAGCAGCGGATTCGTTGTCGGTAGCACCCCGATTAATCTCCGCCCAAAACGAGCCAACCCATGTCGAGGCTCCCTCGCCTCCCGACGAGGGGGCACCGGAGTCACGGTTAGTCAGCCCCTCGGATCACGACGTTCCAGGCGAAACAATCGACCCTGCTGTGGCCACCTGCATCCCAGTGTCTGTCTGCGAACACAAATTGCACCGTAGTGCGAGAAGGTTCCTGGCGTGTCACTCGGGTACAACCCATGCCGCGCTGGAAGTCATCAACCCGGCAGACTGTTGCGGTTGTTGCTATGAGGTTGAGGTTTGCTTGCCGGCCTGTTGCACAGGTGTGCCGCACTGGTCGAGCCGGGTTGGACTTTTCCGCCGAGGGATCGTGGAATATTGCTGGCCATGCGGTTGGCGAGCCAAAGTCGTGTTTCGTGCTTGCGGCGACGTCGTGGTACACTACGATGCAAATTGACATGGGTGCGCCAGGGAGCCGAACATGGGTGCGCCAGGGAGCCGAAACAGGCGGGCAACTTGACCCGGGTCAGCGAGCCGGCTACACTTCCCCTATCATAGAACCATCAGCTCACTTAAAGTAGAAGGCATCCATGATACACCCCCCTTGCAAGTCGATTTCTTCCGTCGCACGCGGCGTCGGAATCATTATGGTTATGTTGGGAGGGCAGCCTTAGGGTTGGTTTCGGTTACGATCGATACACACAGCCCTGAGGCCCCAAAAGCCTCAGGGTTTTTTTGTGACAAAGACATTCCTTCTGGCAATGGTGGAGCCCTTCTGGCAATGGTGGAGCCCTTCTGGCAACGGTGGAGCCCAACCGCGAGCAACCTGCCACGATGCCGGCTCCTGACGGGCACGGCATCCTGCTCAAATCACACTGGTAAACGATACGGCGATGACACGAATCGAGATCTACGACACGACACTTCGCGACGGCGCACAAGGTGAAGGGGTCAATTTTTCACTTGAGGACAAGCTTCTCATTGCCCGGAGACTCGATGAACTCGGCTTTGATTTCATCGAAGGAGGCTACCCCCTTTCGAATCCAAAAGATGCGGAGTTTTTCCAACGGCTCGTAGAAAATCCACTGAAAAAAAGTCGCGTGTGTGCATTTGGCATGACGCGACGAAAGGAGGTTGCTGCAGCCGACGATCCCGGCATGAAGGCACTGCTGGAATCGCAAGCACCGGTGCTGACAATCGTGGGGAAGACGCATGACTTTCATGCCACGGAAGTGCTCCGGGTATCACTGGAAGAAAATCTGGCGATGATTCGCGAGACGGTGGGCTACCTTCGTGAGGCAGGCCGCGAGATCATCTATGACGCCGAACACTTTTTCGACGGTTGGAAAGCGAACCCGGACTACGCTCGTAAAACGATTCAAGCGGCGGTTGAAGGTGGAGCGATGCTGGTAGTGATGTGCGACACAAACGGTGGAAGCCTGCCTGAAGAAATCACAGCCATCACGCAAGAGGCCTTGTCTGCAGTCGATGTTCCGCTTGGTATCCATACGCACAACGATTGCGATCTCTCGGCAGCAAACTCTTTGGCAGCTGTAGATGCCGGAGCAATCCACGTTCAGGGTACGATCAATGGGCTTGGTGAACGATGTGGCAATGCCGATTTAATTGCGATCATGGCAAATCTGGCTATCAAGAAAGATGGTTATGAGTTATTGAACGGAGGTGGAATCAAGTATCTGACGGAACTTTCCCGTTACGTTTATGAGATTGCCAATCTGCACTTCTGCTCCAACCAGGCCTTCGTGGGACCGAGTGCATTTGCCCACAAGGGTGGAATGCACGCCCATGCCATCAATCGAGCAGTCACGAGTTACGAGCACATTCCACCGGAAACGGTAGGCAACGAACGCCGCGTGCTGGTGAGTGAACTTTCGGGGCGATCAAACATCATTGCTTTGACGACCAAGCACGATCTTGAGCACGACAAAGAGCTTATGGATTCATTGCTTCGCCAGGTCGTTGAGATGGAAAACCGTGGATACCAATTTGAAGCCGCCGAAGCCTCATTCGACCTGCTGGTAAAGCGGGCTGCGGAAAAATTTTCTCCCCACTTTGAGCGCATCAATTACCGCGTCAATGTGGAGATGGAGAATCACAAACAGAAACCTACCACCGTGGCAACGGTTAAACTACGGATCGGAAACCGTATGTTCTACGAGGTGGCCGAGGGAGACGGCCCGGTGAATGCCCTCGACAACGCTATGCGAAAGGCACTTTGCAATGTGTTTCCAAAGTTGGCAGATATGTATCTTGTCGATTACAAAGTACGAGTTATCAATTCTGAGGCAGCGACGGCTGCCGCCGTTCGAGTCGTAATTGAAAGTCGTGATGCCGACGGCGAAGTATGGGGTACCGTCGGCGTACATGAGAACGTCATTGAAGCCAGTTGGGACGCACTGGTTGACAGCATCGAGTACAAGCTGATCAAGGACGAGAATAGCTAATCACTCCCTCGCTTTTTTGCGTCTGCCTGCCGAGTTCTAATAGCTGAGTGCTGGAGTTCAGTAAATCAAATCATGACAGCCACTTCCGAAGTATCGCTTCAAGATCTCCCTTCCCAATATGACCATGCTGGGGCACAGGAACGCTGGTACCCGTTCTGGGAACGTCGCGGCTATTTTCATGCCAACCCGAATGACCCCGGCCCTCCCTATACGATCGTCATCCCTCCGCCCAATGTCACCGGAGCACTTCACCTGGGGCATGCGCTGAACAACACCTTGCAGGATATTCTCATCCGCATGAAGCGGATGCAAGGCTACAACGTGCTCTGGATGCCAGGGACGGACCACGCTGGGATTGCTACGCAGGCTGTGGTGGAACGACGGTTACTGGAAGAAGAAGGCAAATCACGGCACGATTTGGGGCGTGATGGGCTCGTCGAGCGCATTTGGAACTGGAAGGAACAATACGAGGCTCGGATCCTGGGGCAGCTCAAACAGCTTGGGTGTAGCTGCGACTGGGACCGAACTCGTTTTACGCTCGATGATACCTGTGCCCGGGCAGTGCGCGAAACGTTTTTCCGACTTTTCCAGGACGACAAAATCTACCGCGGCAAGCGACTGGTCAATTGGGATACCTTTCTGCAAACCGCTGTGAGCGATGATGAAGTCTTCCACGAAACCGTCAAAGGCCACTTCTGGCACTTCAGCTATCCAGTGATTGACCCACAACCGGGTGAACCGACGCACGTGACGATTGCCACGACGCGACCTGAAACAATTCTTGGCGATACGGCCGTCGCTGTACACCCCGACCCGGGTACTGCCCTCGAAAAAGTAAAATCGAGTCTCGTCGAAAAACTTGCCGCCGCTACAGAAAAGGACCAACCCTTCCTTGAGGAGCAAATCACAGCTCTTGAAGTCCACCGCAAAACTAGACTCACTGAACTCGAACAACTGCGAAATATGGCGCGTGACGGCCGCAAACTTTTGCTCCCGCTGGTCGAACGTGAGATTCCGCTCATCGCCGATCCCTGGGCGAAACCAGAACTTGGCTCCGGCAGCGTAAAGATCACGCCAGCCCACGACCCAAACGACTACGATGTCTGGCAACGCAACCAGGAAATTGGTGCGATCAACATTATCAATCCCGACGGAACGCTCAACGAAAATGCTGGACCCTATGCCGGCCTTAAGATCAAGAAAGCACGGGAAACGGTCGTCGCCGACCTCGAGGCGCAAGGTTTGCTGCGAGAAATTGAAGACCGTGAGATTGATCTGGCCCATTCCGATCGCTCGAAAACACCAATCGAACCGTATCTCGCTGACCAGTGGTTCGTGAAGATGGACAAACTGGCCCAATCAGCCATGGATGCCGTCACCGATGGCCGTGTAAAAATCGTGCCCAAACGCTACGCCAAAGGTTACCTCGACTGGCTCGGTGAAAAACGAGACTGGCCAATTGGCCGCCAACTCTGGTGGGGACACCGAATTCCGGTATGGACCTTAAATCGAGAGCGACTGCCTGGTCATCCATCAGCCGAATCGGATTCGACAACCCAACTCCACGGGATGCTTGACGGACTGGCGGAGTTTGAAAAAGCCGCCCGCTTGTCAATCAAGCAAAAAGAAGAAAATGGCAAGATCACGAAAGTCTTTGTGTGCGTGCGAAGCGAAAATGATCCTGAAGTAATCAACTACCTGGAGAAGGATGGCTGGTTCCGGCAAGAAGACGACGTTCTCGACACCTGGTTCTCAAGTGCCCTCTGGCCGCATTCCACCTTGGGCTGGCCAGAGAACACGGTAGAACTCGCCAAGTTCTATCCAACCAGCACGCTCGTCACAAGTCGCGATATCATCACGCTTTGGGTAGCGAGGATGGTGCTCACGGGGCTTTACAACATGAACGACATTCCCTTCGAAGAGGTGTATGTCCACCCCAAAATCCTCGATGGGTATGGCGAGACCATGTCCAAGAGTAAAGGTAATGGGGTCGATCCGGTCGATGTGATCGAGAAATTTGGAGCAGATGCTCTTCGCTTTGGTATCGCCTACCTGACCACCGAGACTCAGGACGTGCGGATGCCCGTCGATTTCGAGTGTCCCCACTGCCATGCCCTTGTGAAACAAACCAAGAAGAACCGGCAGCTTCCCAGAGTCGAGTGTGAGAAATGTAACGAGCCATTCCGCACCCAATGGGCGGAATTGGAGGAAGACCAAACGCTACGACGCGGGGCGGTGGTGAGTGATCGGTTTGAACTAGGTCGCAACTTTTGCAATAAGTTGTGGAATGCCTCTCGATTCTCCCTGATGAATCTCTCGGGATATGAGTCGGGACCCGTCGACTCGGAAAAATTGCGACTCGAAGACCGGTGGCTCCTGTCACGACTCACGACCGTTACGCAACAAGTAACCTCGGCACTCAACGAATACCGCTATGCAGACGCCGCGCGCACCCTCTACGATTTCGCTTGGGACGAATTTTGTAGTTTTTATATAGAAATGGCCAAAACCCGGTTTGCTATTGTCGCACAGCGCACAACGGCTCAGCGTGTTTTAGCACATGCACTCGATACCATCCTGCGATTGCTCCACCCGCTAATCCCATTTCTCACCGAAGAAGTTTGGCAACTGCTCAACGAGGTCGCTTCCACTCGAGGTTTACCCGAGCCGATTTTGGCAGCCGAAAGTGTTTGCGTTGCGCCGTGGCCCGATGCCAATACCTCGTATCAAGACCCTGCAATCGAGGAACAATTCGCACAATTCCAGGCAGTGCTCGGCGCCGTGAGGAAAATCCGTACCGAAAACAACCTGCCAACCAGGGAGCCAGTCGAATTTTACGTGCGCTGCAACCCGTCAGTTGCCAGGCTGCTCGAACCGATGCAGCCCTATTTCAGCTCGATGGCCAAAGCCACGGTTAAAGCGTTGGGCCCTGATACAACATCACCCCGGCGGTCGGCCAGTGAGGTCCTGGCCGGTCTGGAAGTGCACCTTGACGTCAGCGCTTTTTTCGACGTTGATGTCGAGCGAGCCCGCCTTACCAGACAGCTTGATGAACTTGCGGGGCGCATCAAATCGATTAATAAGAAACTCGCTAACAAAAACTTTGTCAATAAAGCTCCGGCCAACGTCGTCGCCCAGCAGCGTGAAAGCCTGGCCGAAGCCCAAGCACAGCTTGACTCAATCAAA
>CAUZEA010000003.1:0-114963 GCA_963578605.1 Planctomycetota bacterium | reverse complement strand
CCGGTCAGCACCTTGTTGAAAACCTCAGCATCCAGCAGGCCATGTTTCTCCGGGAGGGAGAAGGACGACGTGTCCAAGTGACGGTCTCCCCCGAGTCGGGTGGCGAAGCAACCTGGGAAACTTACAGTCGCCCCAGCGACGACCCGCACGACAAGACCGACTGGACGTTGCATGCAACTGCCTGCCTGCTGCACGAATCGCGCATCGATCAGCAGGCATGGCAACCAGATCGCCAGGTCGATCTCGAGACGATTCGTAGCCAGGCACAAGCGGTCATCGGTCACGAAGACTTCTACGCTCAAATTGCCCAGCGCGGACTCGCCTACGGCCCCGCCTTCCAGGTTGTTTACGAACTCACCCGGGGAGCGAACGACGCCACAGCCTCGATTCAAATTCCCGAAACAATTCGTGGCGAAGCCGGGGCTTACCTGCTGCATCCCGTGTTGGGCGATGCCTTGTTACAGTCGATGGCTGGGGTTGTTCCGTTGGAAAAGGATGGTTCGACCAGCCCCTACACCTACATGCCGGTGGGTATTCGCCGCCTTTGCATGTTCGCCGCTGTGGGTGATCTGGAACGTCCGCTCTTCAGCTATGCAGTGCGAACCTCCGAGGATGCTTGCCCCAGTCCCGATGTTGTGGAAGGGGATGCCTCGCTGGTCGATCAGGATGGCAAAGTCCTTGTCTATTTTGAAGGCGTTCGCCTGCAACGGGTTGGCCGTGCCACCACTGTCGCGACGACGGATGACAACCAGTGGCTCTATGAAGTTGCCTGGAAACCGTGCCCCACAGATCAACCAGCAACCGAAACGGGTACGCCTGAAGCGGAAAAAAATGGCCGCTGGCTGGTGTTCGCCGATACCCAAGGAATCGCTCAGTCGGCAGCAGAACAGTTCACCAAATCGGGACAGGCTTGTGTTCTGGTCACTCCGGGAGATACCTGCTCGTTGGACAACGACAGAGCTGATCTTGATTCTGCCACCAAACTGCTACAGGTGGAGCTGGATCCCCTGAACGAAGTTCACTACCAGCAACTGTTGACCAAGGTTTTCGGTGATGACCAACTTTGCCACGGAGTAATTCACCTTTGGTCTGTCGACGCGCCGCCTCCCACCTCCAGTACCACCAACGATCCGTTCGATGCCGCGAATTGCCTTGGCTCCAAGAGCCTGTTGCAATTGTTGCGTCGGCTGGCGAGGCATCGATTTGTGAAAGTGCCCAGGCTGTATGTGGTTTCGCGCGGCGCGCAGCCAGTAAGTGGAACAACGGTTGCGATCGAACAATCGGCCTTGTGGGGTATGGGGCGTGTGGCAGCGATGGAATACGCCGATTTGAGGCCGCGGCTGATCGATCTCGATCCCACCTCCGAACCAGCAGTGGCCGCAAATGATCTCGTTCGCGAACTTGAAATTGATGGAGACGAAGCCCAAGTCGCTTACCGCGGGGGGACTCGATTTGTGGCTCGGTTGGAGAGGGTTGACGACGAGACGGAACCGACGTCGACTGAAGATGGAAGTTCGATCGATGTTCCTGCCGACTCACCATTTCAGTTAAGAATTAGCACGGCTGGTTCGTTCGATGGATTGCGGTTTGTCCCCTGCAGACGGAGGGTCCCCGAAACGGATCAGGTCGAATTGGAGATTCGCGCGACGGGACTGAATTTCAGCGATGTCCTCAAGGCACTGGGGCTCTATCCCGGAATCCGGGACGAAATTGTGCCGCTCGGAATTGAGGCGTCGGGTACGGTCGCGGCGGTTGGTGAGGGTGTCGATCGATTTCAGGTCGGGGATGCGGTCTTGGGGGTCGTGCCGTACGCGTTTGCCTCCCATGCCATCACGGCAGAATACGCGTTGACACTCAAGCCGGCAATTCTCGATTACAACCAGGCTTGTACCATCCCGATACCATTTCTCACAGCGTATTACGCGTTAGTTCATTTGGCCCGAATTCAACCCGGTGAGCGGCTCTTGATCCATGCCGGTGCCGGTGGTGTAGGTCTCGCGGCGATCCAGATCGCTCAACACATCGGGGCCGAGATTTTCGCAACCGTTGGCAGTGAAGCTAAACGCGATTACTTAAGGTCACTCGGGGTCGAGCATCTCTACAATTCGCGGACACTCGAGTTTGGTGATCAAATTCTGGCGGAGACGCATCGCGAGGGTGTCGACGTCGTTCTCAACTCGCTCCCGGGGGCAGCGATCACCCAGAGTCTTTCCGTTTTGCGTGCGTATGGCCGCTTCCTGGAAATTGGTAAGACCGACATTTACCAGGATACCAAGATCGGGTTACTCCCGTTCCAGGACAACCTCTCGTATTTCGCGATCGATTTAGATCGAATGCTGCGGCAAAAGCCCGCTGTGATCCGCCAGTTGTTCGCCGAGGTGATGCAGCACTTCGACAGTGGAGCTTACAAACCCCCGATATTCACCCAATTCGAAGCCGATCAAACCATCGGAGCCTTCCGCTACATGTCGCAGCGGAAGAATACTGGCAAGATTGTCGTTTCGTTCGAACAAAGCCCCGATCAAATTCAGCAGGAATCACAAGCCGGCAGGCCTGCTCAGCAAAGTTTGAGCCAAGATCTGGTCAGCCCCGATGGGACCTATCTGGTGACGGGTGGACTCGGTGCGCTGGGGATGCATGTGACCGAATGGTTGGTCCAACAAGGTGCCCGCTCAATTGCCCTGTTGTCTCGCAGGGCTCCGTCCGATGAGACGGTGGAAAAGCTGGCCCAGTTCCAGCGGCGTGGTGTGCAGGTCTTCGCTTGCCAGGCCGACGTAACCGATCCCGCTGCGTTGCAATCGGCTGTGTCCAGGATCCTTGAATCGCACCCTCCCTTCCGTGGTGTGATTCACGCAGCGGGTGTGCTGGCCGACGGTGCGATCGCCGACATGACCCTTGAACAGTTCGAGCGTGCGGCGGGTCCCAAGATTCAAGGTGCCTGGAACTTGCACCAGGTCCTCGGTGACCAGCCACTCGACTTCTTTGTCATGTTTTCTTCGGTTGCAAGCATTTTGGGATCTCCCGGGCAGGCTAATTATGCGGCCGGTAACGCGCTGCTGGACGGACTCGTGCATTACCGGCGGGCCCAGGGGCAACCGGCAACCACCATCAATTGGGGTCCGTGGGCAGGTTCGGGTATGGCGACCGACGAAGGTCGCGACGAGGCGATCCAGTCACATGGGATGGCCTGCATGCCTGCCAATCAAGGTCTTTACTGGCTGGAGAGGTTGCTCCGCGAAAATGTCGACCAGGTGACGGTGATGGACGTCGATTGGGAGGCTTTCACGGCCCTCCTGGGGACCCGTCGGCCCACGCTATTGCAAGACCTGTGCGTGGTGGATGACCGGTCGGGCAACGTAAGGATCCAGGTCGATCAGGCATTTCGTGAGGAAGTTTTCCAGGCAGATATGCCAACTCGCCAACAGTTGGTTCAAACCTATATCCAGACGGAGTTGGCCCGGATTATGGGGGTGGAAGTAGTATCCCTGGAAGTGGATGAGCCGCTCAGCTCTTTTGGCATCGATTCGTTGTTGGCTTTGGAACTCAAAAACAACTTGGAAAGTCGTTTGGCATTCACCCTCCCGATGGCGGCTTTTATGGAAGGACCGAGTATCAAATCGCTGGCTGGCGAGACAGTGCGACTGATCGCCGACCCCGATTTGGAGGTCGACGTTGCCAACAGCGGCAAAGATGAGGCGGCTGAACAATGGGAGCCATTAGTAGCGATGCGGACTACCGGTTCGGGGCCACCCCTGTTCCTGTTGCCATCGCTCGGTGGCGATATCCGTTGCTACGACGATCTCGTGCAAAGAATCAGCGCCGACCGACCCGTGTTCGCGATTCGACCACGCGGGCTGGACGATGCCGTTTTGCCCCATCAGTCGATGCGCGAAATGGCCCAAGACTATGCCACTGCTGTCCACAATCAGTATCCCGAGGGGCCCTACCACCTGGCTGGTTGGTCCACGGCTGGTATTTACGCACTCGCCATGGCACACGCGCTGATTGACATTGGCGTTGAGGTGGCATCAGTAGCTTTGTTCGACACGCCTTTGCCGACGGTGTTCAACAAGGTTGAGGTCGATGATGATGCTCAGTTCCTATGCAATATCATCAACGTTCTCAACCGATGGCGCCGTTCAGACGTGCGTATCGACTACAATCAGCTCGCCGCGCTTGATCCGGAACAACGGTTTGAAATGGCTGTTGAGGAGGCCCGCAAGCAGGGCGCTGTCCCCGCAGCCGCGCCGGAGGAATACATCAAGCGGATTGTTCAAGTGGGTGAAGCGAACGTGCGGGCTTTGCAGTCGTACGCACCAGCAGCTTTAAATGGCACGGCGCGGGTATTTTTGTTCCTTCCACACACCAAAGGGGAACTCTCGACGGTCGCTGGCCAGGAAGTCAACGAAGACGGTGATCTGGGATGGAGTGCCGAAGTCGGCCAAGAGCTCGAGATCCACGAAGTGCCAGGAGACCACTTTTCGATGATGTTTGGGGAAGGGGCCCAACATCTGGCGGGTCATCTTGACGATCTCGCCCGAATATAGGCTTTACATTCTTGCCAAGCCCCCCCATTCCCCTTATCTTGTATGCTTGTCGCGGTTTTCAACCGCGCTTGCACTTTGACTGGAATTCAACGATGATCCGCGCATTCACTGCGTCCTTTCCGCCGGTGGTCGTTGGTCTGCGATGACCCCTGAGATCGAAATAGGCAATGATCTTTCGCTACGCGTACCTGGGTCACAAGCGGCTTCAGCTGAAGAGATTTCTCCACGGCGCACAGAACGCGCGGCAGACGCAACATGCAGCGCTGCTAGCAAAAATCTACCGAAATGCATCGAGTGCCTACGGGCGCGACCACGGCTTCAGCGAGATTCGTAACGTTGGCGATTTCCGGGCCCGCCAGCCAATCATGAGTTTTGAGGATGTGGAGCCATATGTGGAACGCGTGATGCGGGGTGACGTGACGGCGATGTTTTCGCCAGAGACCCGGGTGCGTATGTTCGCCATGTCGTCGGGTACAACGGGTCGCCCAAAGCACCTGCCTCTGACCGACGAGTTGTTTCGCGAATACCGTGTCGGCTGGCAAATCTGGGGAGCTGGTGTTTATGGCGACCACATCGACCTGATGTGGAAAAAAACACTCCAGCTTTCAAGTGATTGGAAACAATCACGTGCCCCCGACGGTACACCATGTGGCCAAATAAGCGGCTTGGCTGCTGAGTCGCGGCCAATATTAACCCGCCCGATTTTTCTGTTGCCGTCGTGCGTCAATCAGGTTCACAATTCGGAGGCCAAGCATTACCTGACGTTGCGATTGGCGCTGGTGAAGCGGCTTTTGGGAATGATGATTACGGCCAATCCGAGCACGCTGATTGAATTAGCGAAGCGGGCTGACAAGCATAAGGAAAAGCTCATTCGCGACGTTCACGATGGCACCTGCTCGACCGATTTTCCCATACCCGATCCGGTGCGGCAGCGACTGGCACGTCGGCTGCGGCAGGGGCACCCTCGTCGGGCGCGTGAACTAGAGAAGATTGTGCAGGACGAGGGAGCTTTACTTCCAAAGCGAGTTTGGCCACATTTGTCGGTGCTGGCTGTCTGGACTGGTGGATCTGTTGGGGTTTACTTGCCACAAGTCCGCCAGCTCTACGGAGACGTCGCGATTCGCGATCACGGCCTGTCGGCCAGCGAAGGGCGGATAACGATCCCGCTGACAGACGGTTCCTCCGCCGGCATCCTGGATTATCGCAATCACTACTTTGAGTTCATTCCAGTCGACCAGCATGGCACAACGAACCCCACGATCATCGAAAGTCACGAGTTGGTGGAAGGCTGCGACTACTACATCTTGCTCACCACTTCTGGCGGGCTTTACCGGTACGATATTCAGGATGTCGTGCGGTGTGTTGGCTTTGAAGGAGAGGCACCGCTGGTTGAATTTCTCAACAAGGGAAAGCACTTTTCCAATATTACCGGCGAGAAACTGAGCGAGTATCAGGCGATTGATGCCGTGCGGCGGGCTTTTACAGAGCTCCAGTTGCCCATCGCAACCTTCACCCTGGTGCCGTCGATGGATCAATTTCAGCACAAACCACGCTACCTGTTGCTGGTCGAACCAGAAGCCTACGCCGGACGTGCAGCCGAACTGGCTCGCCGTGTGCAGATTAACCTGGCAACAAGTAACCTTGAGTACGGCGAAAAGAGTTCCTCCGGGCGATTGTTGCCAGTCGTGGTTCATGAAGTTTCGCCTGGTACCTGGGATGCCTTGCGAGCTGATCGGACGCGCGCCAGGGGAAATTTTGAAGAATACAAACACCCGTGCCTCGTGGGCCGGCTTAATTTCCTCGATGAGCTTGCGGAGCATTTCGGCCAGCCACGGCCGGCAGTCGCGCGCGCGTAGCAACCCAACTACCGATGTCGCTGCCTTGGATATCCTTACCATCTTGCAGGGAGCTGGGTCGTGCCTCAAGAAAAAATCCTGGTCACAGGTGCAACCGGACACGTGGGAAGCCATTTCGTGCCATTGGCGGTGAAGGCCGGCTATACCGTTCGTGCCCTGGTGCGAAACACGTCGGACACGAGCCTGTTTGAACACTTGCCAGTCGAGTTGGCCGAAGGGGATCTCGCGAAACCAGAAACGCTTGCACCAGCCTTGGAAGATGTCGACCTGGTGATTCATTCAGGTGCCCATGTTGGGGATTGGGGCCCGGCTGAAATATACCGGCAGGCAAACGTGCTTTCTCTGGAACACATGCTGACCACTGCCCAGCGGGTGGGACAGCTGAAGCGGTGGATTCAAATCAGTTCGCTGGGTGTCTATCCTGCCCGGCATCATTACGGGACCGACGAGACGGTGACCCCCGATCTTGGTGGCTTGGATGGTTACACCCAGACCAAGGCCGAAGCGGAGGTGATGCTCGGGAGGCACCGCGACCAATTCAATTTGCCAATGGTTATTCTCCGTCCAGGATTTATCTACGGCGCTGGCGACCGTCATGCGCTTCCGCGGATTATTGCAAAACTGCAAGTCGGAAAAATGAAGTTTATTGGCCGCGGTGACCGACTCCTCAATAACACTTATGTGGGCAACCTGGTCGATGCTATTTTCCTGGCCATGGAGCAACCTGCTGCGCTCGGAGAAACCTTTAACATTCGCGACGAGAGGTTGGTCACCCGGCTGGAATTTGTCAATACCATAGCGGACTACTTGGGCAAGCCCCACCCGGCCCATATTCCCGAGTCGTTGGCGCGGTTGCTCGTGCGGCCAATCGAACGCGTGGCCAAGCTGCGCGGTGCGACCAGTCCCCCGTTGCTGACCAGCGGGCAAATCAAGTTCATGACGCTTAATCTCGACTACTCGATCGACAAGGCAAAGCGGTTGCTCGGCTACCAGCCACAGGTTGATTTTCAAGAAGGTATTCGCCAGGCGCTAGATCACCTTGTCGGCGATGGTCCACGCTCCGCGGCTCCCAGTGATCGCATGGAATCGGTCTCTGCTTGACCCGTTGCCGACAAACTCTCTTTGCCCGACTTTCATGCGTATTCGCAAATTGACCGCCTGGCATGTCTGCTTACCGTTGAAGCGACCTTTTTCACACGCCTCCCATGTCCGCCAAGCGAGTGAGAATGTCCTGATCGAGTGTGAATTGCACAACGGCACGCGCGGTTGGGGTGAAGGGGTGCCGCGGGAGTATGTGACCGGCGAAACGCCTCACACGTGCTTCGACCAACTCGCGGGGACTTGCTTGCAGGAACAACTTGCCGGAGAGTTCGATTCGTGGAACGACGTGATTGCAACTTGTGAGCGGTTTCAACCCGCTCAAACCGGCGATAACCCGCGTGGCTGCGGCAGCAACGCGTTGAAATGTGCCGTCGAATTGAGCATTTTGGACGCGTTCGCGCGAGAAGTTGGTGAGCCTGTGAGTCAACTGCTCGATCATTTTCCAATTGCCCGCTCGCTGGGCACCAAAAAAAACGAGGTCCGCTACAGCACCGTGATTGGTTCCGGCCGGCGACTGCGAAACAAGGCCCTCAAAATGCGATTGTACGGTTTTCGCCACTGCAAGGTGAAGGTGGGTGCAGGCGATGACGATGTTTCACGATTGCGGACAATTCGTCGCTGGATCGGCCCTGATGTCGATCTGCGGATCGATGCAAACGAGGCCTGGTTACCCGATGAATTACCAGGTCGACTCGAACCGCTTGCACAATTCCAGATTCGGTCGGTCGAACAGCCATGCCCCCACGCCAAACTAGCCGAGTTGGCTTCCAAGAAGAGCCAACTTGTGGTGCCAATCATGCTCGATGAGTCGGTCACCAGCCTGGCAGACGGAGAACGGGCCATCGAGTTGGGAGCGTGTGATTCGTTCAACATTCGACTTTCCAAATGTGGGGGTTATCTTGCCAGTTTGCGACTGGCAGCCCTGGCCCAACGTGCCGGATTAGGTTATCAGTTAGGTTGCCACCCGGGGGAATCAGGAATTCTTTCGGCGGCCGGCCGGCATTGGGCTTCCTCGGTAAGCGGAATCCAGTACGTCGAAGGTTCGTATGATCGACACCTGTTTCGCCGATTGTTAACCCACGAAGATCTCACGTTTGGTTATGGTGGTCGTGCCCCAGCACTCACAGGGCCCGGATTGGGAGTGACGGTCAACACGCAAGTGTTGCGAGACGTGACCATCCGTGAGCAAACGTTTCCGCTTTCTTGAGAGGATTGCCAACACTGGCAGGTTCAAAATCAATCGATGGTCATTCGGGTACAAGGGTCCACCCGGTGACTGACGATCCAAATCAAGAGCAGGATCCCGTCGTGAACGTTTCCTTTCCCGCCATCGAATCGTACCAGGCTCGTGACGGGAATCTGCTGGCGGTACGCGTCTGGCGGCCTGTGTCGGCACCACCCGCCCGAGCCGTGTTTCTCCACGGTATCGTCAGCCATGGGGGCTGGTATGCGTCGAGTTCTGCCCACCTGGCAGAGAATGGCTGCGAGGTTCATTTTCTGGAACGCCGCGGGTCGGGACTCAACTGCAAGGGCCGTGGAGATGTGGCCGGTTGGGAAACCTGGCTTGAAGATGTGGAAGTCTATCTGGAACGTTTGGGTAACGATTGCCCACGGGTGCTGTGTGGCATTAGTTGGGGCGGAAAACTTGCCGCAGCGGTTGCTCTCCGCCGGCCTGATCTGATCGACGGTCTCGGCTTACTTTGTCCAGGTCTCTTTGCCCGACAGCAACCTGGATTTTTAAAGCAGATCGCATTGTCGGTCTTGCCCCTGGACTGGGTAGGCCGACGCCGCGTCACGATTCCACTGGCCGATCCGGCTTTGTTCACGAATTCCCCCCGGCACCAGCTCTACGTGCGGGACGACCCGCTCGCGTTGCGTAAGGTGACCCTGCAGTTTGCTCGCGCTGACCTGTTGCTGACCCGCTTCGTCTGCGAGGCCGCGCCTCCCCTGAAGATGCCCACGTTACTGGTGCTGGCGGGTCAAGATAAAATCGTGGTGGGTGATCCAACGCGTGACTACCTGAAAAAAATGGTTACCGACCAGAAAACGCTTCATGAATATCCCACCGCGGCTCACACGCTTGAATTCGAGTCCGAGCCAGACCAGTATTTCACCGATCTATGCCAGTGGATTCGAGGCATTGCGAATTAACCAGCCAGGAAGCTCTGTCGGGAACTTCTCCGCTGCTTACACCTGTAGCGAACGAAAAATAGAAACCCGTTTGACACCTAGTGTTGCAACAGCGCCCACATAATTGTCACAAGGCACAAATGCCTGCAGCCACACCCGCCCAACCGGGAGCCTGGCATTTTGTAGCGCTTGTTGTGGCAAACTCAACCATTCAGGCGTGTCACTTTGGACCGGCACACGGAATTGATCAAGCGGAAACTGTAATCCCTTACCAATGGCCTTGACGACCGCTTCTTTTCGTGTCCAACAGCGGAAAAATGCCCCCATGCGTTCCTGCCCTCGACACGCGAGCACGTCGGCTGACTCGTCGTGATGGAAGAATCGCCTGGCAATTCCTTCCGCATGTCGCACGGGCCGCAGGTGCTCGACGTCAATTCCCACTTCACAGTCGGAGGTTACCGCCACCACGGCAAGTTCTCCTGAATGGGCCAGGTTAAAAAACAGGCCGTTGCCGTGATTGGAACTGTCGAGTGCCGGTTTGCCAAGCTTATCGTAGACAAAGCGAACTGCAGCGGGATCGATGTCCAGATAGGTCGAGAGAATCACCCGCAACCTTACCCGCGCCGTGATGAAATGCTGCCGCACCCGGACCAAGCGAAATCTGGCGGCCCTGGTTTGCTCATCGGTCGAGAGAAGTTGCTGATCGGTTGCCAGCAAAGGACCCGAGATGGGAATTGCCCATACATGTAACTGATCTCTCTGCAGTCTGGTCGAACTGGCAAGTCGTGGCCAATGTAGTCGTGGAGTTGTTGGCATGGTTTTACTTGCCGGCGAAAGGACGAAGACAATCGACAATCGTGTGCATTGCCGCCTTCGGTGTGTGGCTGCTCGAGTCGGTCAGAAACAGATGCCCACCGGGGAGCAGCCGCATCGAGAAACGGCCCGTTATATGCTGCTGCCACGCCGCAAGGTCAGCCGTCATTATCGCCTCGTCATCGCGACCCCCCAATGCTAACAGGTCAACTTCCAGAGGAGCGGCTTGCCGGTATTGGTAGGTTTCGAGAACCTGAAAATCGGCCCGCAACGTTGGTGTGATGGAAGCCGCCAGTTCATGGTTGCCGCGAACCTTCTCGGGAATGCCCCCGTAACGGTTATGGAGCGCTGTCAGGAATTGCAAGTCAGGTAAATGGTGAAGTGGTTCCAGCTTTGATATCAAATTGGGTGCACGGGCAGCGGCAACAATGAATAGACAAGGCAGCGGCAGTTTTTGGCGGCGGAGTTCTCGCATCAACTCAAAAAACACCAATGCGCCCATGCTATGTCCCAGCAAGGCATAGATTCGACAGATATGGGGTCTCAGAGCGTCGCTAAGATCTGTGACCAAGGGGACCAATTCGGTGTAGAGCGGTTCAGAGAAGCGGGCCTCGCGGCCAGGAAGGCATATGGGTACAAGGCGAAGCCAGGTGGGAACCAAGGACCGCAAGCGGTGAAACGCGGACGTGCCTCCTCCGGCGTGGGGCAGGCAGAACAAAGCCAGCTCAGTTTCAGGCATATTCTCGTCGGGTACGAACCCGTTTGGCGTCATGGTGACTCGTTGTAAGTTATTTGTGAATAGGGCTTTAGGAGCGTAATTTGGACTCGGGTTGTACAACGTGTTTGGTCGTTGCGCGGAGAATGTGCCGAAAAACGGGTCGGGGCTTTCGCAGGGTACTCAGAACCCCTAGAATAGCTCACTTCCAAGGTGCTGTTCAGGGCTGATTTCGAAGAGGAGGCAGCTTTGTTGCGGGTGTGAAGGATAACCAGCACTCCGCGAGTAGCTTCGTCGACGACCCCGCCTTTGCCCGTTTTGCTAACACGTTCAATCCACCAAGTTAGCTATTTATCAGCAACTTAGCTATTTATCAGCAACAAACGTTCGTTGTCGCGTACCAGTTGTGTGGTATGCGGACTGCCATCATAAACTGGGATTCTCCAAAGTTCCCGATCGACTATGCGCTGCGATTTACAAGTTAATACGATGGTGGATTTATTAGTCCACCAGGCTGTCGAACGACAAGATGCAACCGCTTGTATGTTTTTGGATGATCAAGGCCACGAGGTTGCCATCACCTACACCCAGTTGGATCACCGGGCCCGCGCGATCGCTGCCGAGTTGCAGCAGCGGGCCGGTCGTGGTGATCGGGTGTTATTGGTCTTTCCAGCTGGCGTTGAATTCATCTCTGCTTTCTTTGGTTGTTTGTATGCTGGTGTGGTTGCGGTACCTGCAACCTACCCCAAGCGGCGCCGACCCCTGCCGAGAATGAATCGCATAGCGGTCGATTGCGGAGCACACCTTGTGCTTACCACAACGCAAACGCTCGAGACGATTGATATTCAACAGGTGGATCCGGAAGTAGGGCACCTGGACTGGATTGCGACCGATGCGATTGATTCGGAGATGGCTTGTCATTGGAACGCCCCCAATATAGAAGAAACCGATCTCGCATTTTTACAATACACATCAGGCTCGACCAGCGATCCCAAGGGAGTGATGGTTTCGCATCGGAATCTCTTGAGCAACCTTTCGGCAATACGTCAGGCGTTTGGAATTGGCGAGGTGGAATCAGACCACCTGTCCCAAACGGGCGTCTTTTGGTTGCCAGCTTATCACGACATGGGGCTGATTGGTGGTATTTTAACCCCGCTGTATGTCGGTGGTAGAAGTGTCTTGATGTCGCCAACCTCGTTCCTGCAGCGGCCAATTCGCTGGCTTCAGGCCATCGACCAGTACCAGGCTACCATCAGTGGAGCGCCCAATTTCGCCTACAAACTTTGTGTTTCACGCACCACCGCTGAAGAGCGCGCAGGTCTTGACCTCAGTCTCTGGCGACTCGCGTTTTGTGGTGCCGAGCCGATTCGCGCCGAAACAATCACGAGCTTTACCGAGACCTTTGCGCCGTTTGGGTTCCAGCCCGAATCGCTCTATCCTTGCTATGGGTTGGCTGAGTCGACGCTGCTTGCTACCGGGCCAAAGTTCGATGAAAAGCCGACCGTTGTGAAGTTCAATCGGCAAGCGATTGCAATCGATCGCGTCGAATTGGCAAATGGCAATCCACCCGAGCAGGTGCAGCAACTGGTGGGTTGTGGTCCCGCCGTGTTGGACCATGAACTGGTCGTCGTCGATACCGAGACTGGGGTTCCCGTCAGAGAATCTCACATCGGTGAAATCTTGCTGCAAGGACCCTCGGTAGCCCAGGGATATTGGAACCGGCCAGAGCTAACTAGAGAAGTGTTTGGCCGGAAGGTGAGCGGTCGGGACGGCTATTTCCTGCAAACTGGTGATTTGGGTTTTGTTCGCAACGACGAGCTCTTTGTGACCGGCCGAGCCAAAGATGTGATTATCATCCGCGGGCGCAACCATTATCCGCAGGATATTGAGCAAACGGTCGAGGCGGTTCATCCGGCGATCTTGCCTGGCGCCGCGTTTGGTGTTGCAGTCGAAGACGACGAACGACTCGTCGTGGTACATCAGGTCGACCGGCAGGCGCGAGGTGAAGATTGGAAAAAGGTCATTGCTCAAATCCGATCGGCGATTGTGACCCATCACGAGTTGGATCCCTACGCCATTGTCCTGATCCGACAAATCTCGTTGCCAATTACGTCCAGCGGAAAAGTGCAGCGCAATTTATGCCGCGAGCAGTACCTGGATGGCCAACTCAAAATTGTTCAACAATGGACCAGCCGAGCCGCAAAAAAAACGGGTGATTGCCAGGGAGCGAAGCCCTCTCTCGATGAGCACGCCAATGGTCGTGTCCACGTGAATCTGAATGGCAAAGGGATCACATGGTCCAAGAATGATGTGGCCAAACAACACCAGTCAGCTAAAAAAACAGGGGTAGCAACTTCTGGAGTACAGCCAAAACAACATGATTTCACCGGCATTCCTCTCGACCGGGCAGCCGAATACACCGAAACGTGGCTGCTCGAATGGCTGGTAGAGCGGGTTGGGCTCGATCCGGCTGACGTCGACCGTAACCAACCGTTTGCGGAATTTGGCGTCGATTCTCTAACAGCCGTCGAGCTTAGCCAGGAACTCGAAAGCCAGTTCGGTGTACCCGTTACGCCAGTGGTTGCTTGGAACTATCCCACGCCCGCAGCCCTCGCCCGTTATGTGGCCGAGCAGGCAACTGGTGCCGGGCCCGCAGCCAACCAAAAGGCAAATAGCTCGGACAAAACCGATGTCTTGACAGCCTCTGGGGAAAAATCGTCAGACAATGATAGGTTGACCCAATTGCTTGCCGAGGTAGAGAGTCTCTCTGACGAAGAAGCTGCCCGCCTCCTGGCTAATGGAGAGCGCTGAAGAATCGACTGAAAGTGGAAATGAGAGATCCGCTTCTTACATTGCAGCTGTTCAAATTGGTGCACGTCGTTCTAACCGCGGGCATCAGGCGGTAGCGGGTGTGGCCACGACGGCCTCCGTAAAACTCAGGTCGCTATCCGCAAGTAGCTTGCGACTTGTGATGTTCCAGCAAGCACGTGGCGAATTTCCGCCAGTCGTTGTCGCACAAAACGGATCGAAGTGTTGGCAGGCGCATGTTCTCCAGGATCGCCCAAATGCTTATTGGGAGAAACTTGCGAGGTTGCCGTGTTTTGATTGCCTAGTTCCTCGGGAGATGAGAACAGAAACCTGGTGTCCACCGTGATTTGTTTGCCTGCGGCGTATTCGGGACCGTGGAACCAGGTAGGGAAAGGCGTTAGACGTCTTCCTCCAGTTCTGGCATGGGGCCTTGGTACAGCAAACGATAATCGTGGTGTGCCTGATTTGACTCGGCAAGGGCATGTAATAAACTTCAACAATAGGGGCGAAGCACCGATGAAAATTGGAGCGCAATACCGATGAGAAGAGTCGAACAAATTCTGGATACCAAGGGGCACGACATCTGGTCCATTGAGCAGGATGCGTCTGTGTTTGAGGCCATCGAGCTGATGGCTAAGAAAGAAGTCGGTGCACTGCTGGTCACGAAGAGTGGAAATCCAGTTGGCATGATTTCCGAAAGGGATTATGCCCGCCAAGTCATTCTCAAAGGGTTGTCATCCAAAGAAACGTTGATTCGGGATATCATGGCGACGCGCGTGATTTATGCTCACCTCGATGCGACCGTTGAGGAATGCATGGCCCTGATGACCGAGAACCACATTCGACACCTTCCAGTCATCGATGAAGAGTATTTGCTTGGCATGATTTCCATCGGCGATTTAGTGAAGGCACTCATTGCTGAACAGCAAAGCACGATCGAACAACTCGAACGCTATATCAGTAGCTAAAACACGAACCACGGGCACAACGATTAGCAACCACGCGGGAACTCTCGAAACATTTCCAATTTTGTTCGCAATGGTGATTTCACTTTGTCAGCATCAATAGGTGTTCTGCAACCCGCGTAGGTTCCTTGCGATATCTAGTACCGCGATTGTCATTTGCTGCTTGATACCTAAGTGACCCTACTGAAAAAGGGGGCTGTCCCCGGTGAGAGCTGTCTACTCGTGTTGCGCAATGGCAAGCTGATCGACCAGATCAATCGCCAGGATTTTCTCTGCGCCGTCGATGAGTTGGCAGCGGTTGCACCAAGGTGTGAGTGATGGGTTCACACCGATCGAGGCACGCGAGCAGCTGTACGTTAGGGCGTCGACTGGGCCCCGTCGACACCCTCCCAGCTGCCCTTCATCGCTTCGCCAGTCACCTGGCATTGATGGGGGAACTTCAGGCTGCAGTCGCTGATCGGTTTGTGAAGAGTGGGGTCCATGAGCTCGTGGATGTCGAGTTGCATGGCCTCTCTTGAGTAAGCCGCCACGTCGAGGATTCCCGTATCCATTCGAATCGCGTCCTCGGGACATACCTCCACGCAGTACCCGCAAAAGACACAGATTCCCAGGTCGATGTCGAACCGGACCGGGTACTTCTCGACGTGGGGGTCGGGATGTTCTCCAGGCACAATGGTGATGCACTTGGCCGGGCAGACCGTTTCGCAGAGCATACAGCCGACGCAGCGGGGGGTGCCATCCTCCCGGACGGTGAGCCGGTGACGACTGCGGAAGCGCGACATCAGGGGCCTGAGTTCCTCGGGATATTGGATCGTGGCCGAGGCGCGAAGGTGGGTGAGCTGCCCGAAACGGTGGGCAATGTGGAGGAAAAGGTTGTGAAAGAAGTGCCTGAAAGTGATCTTGAGACCACAGAAAATCTGGGGGAGATAGGTTTTCTCCCAGAAGGTTAACTCCGGCCTGCGGACGACGGTTACTTTTGTGGCCATGACGGTTCCCCAAAAAAGATTAGCACCACGGCCGTCACCACAACGTTGATCACTGCGATCGGGAAGAGTCCTTTCCAGCCCAGCGTCATGAGCTGGTCGTAGCGGAACCGCGGCAGCGTCCAACGAATTTGCATAAAGACAAAGCAGAAGATCACGACCTTGATTGAAAAACTCAGCACGCCCAACAGGACATAGACCCAGTTGTCGACAGGCAACACGCTTCCCCCCGACCATGGGAAGTGGAAGCCATCCGCCATCAGCCAGGGCACCTGCCATCCGCCGAAAAACAGCGTGGTTGCCAGGCAGGCCACGATGATGGTCTCCAGGAAATCGGTGAGGAAGAACATTCCGAACTTCATTCCGCTGTACTCAACGAAGTACCCAATGATTTCGGATTCGGCTTCTGGCAAGTCAAACGGGGCCCGCTTGGTTTCTGCCAGGGCCGCGGTCAAAAAGACGAAGAACGCCACGGGTTGGGCGACGATGCCCCAGAACGGGATCCAGCCGCCGATCATTTGGCCTTGGCGCTCGACCAGCAGAGACAGGTCCATGGTTCCGTACACCATGATCAGGCCAATGATGGAAATTCCCAGGGCAATCTCATAGGAGATCATCTGCGCCGTGGCTCTCAATCCCCCCATGATTGCGTAGTTATTGCGCGAGGCAAAGCCGGCGAGGATCACGCCATACACCCCCAGGGAGAGCATCGCAAAAATGTAAAGCAGCGCCGCGTTGATATTGGCAACCTGGAGATCGATGGGCGGGAGGTCCCCCAGGATGAGGGGAGGGCCAAAAGGGATCGCCGCGAACGCCACCAGGGCGAAGAAGACCGAAAACAAGGGAGCCAAAATGTGCAGGGTCTTGTTCGCGCCGTCCGGGACGATGTCCTCCTTGGCGAACAGCTTGACGGCGTCGGCAATGCCGTGGAACAGGCCCAACAGTCGGAATCCAAAAATGTCGGCGCGGTTGGCTCCGATCCGGTCCTGGATCAGGGCCGACTGCTTCCGCTCCACCCAGGTGTGAAGCCCGGCGAAGTTCAGGACCCCGAAGAGAACGATCCCCGCCAGCACGAACTTGATGAGCAGGATTTCCATCATGGTGCGGCCGCTCCTGCTGTGACCGTTGCCACCTCAACTCCTTGCGTTCCAATTGTTTTGTAGCTTAATCCCTCGAACGGCGCCACGGTCTCGGCAAGTCCCTGAAAGATTCTCTCTGGTCCCTGCCAGTCAAACTGCAGACCAAGCTGGTCGGCCAGTTCCAGGAGAAAACGCCAGTCCTCGCGGGAATCCTCGAGCGGCGGAAAGACGTGACCGATCCGCTGTACACGGCCGTGGCAGTTCACGAAGGTCCCATCCTTCTCAACATAGGTGGCACTTGGCAGGACCCAGTGTGCCAAAGGTACGGTCGGGTTTTCGTTCGTACCCGAGTAGACAAAGAGAGACACCTTCTCTGAGAGTTGTCGGACTTTTTCTTCTCCAAAGAGCTTCACCAAGTCGTGCCCGAAGACCCACAAAGCTTCAAGGTCTCCGCCGAGTGCCGCGTCCAGAAGCTGCGCGGCGTCCGGTGCCTCCGGGCCGGCCAGGCCCAGCAAAGTTGCTCCCAACGTGTTCGGGTTCTTGTCCGATTTGATGAGGAAATCATCACTGGACCCCGGTTCCTCCGGCACAGAGGTGGTAACCTGGGCGCCCAATCCGTCCCGAAAAATCTGGCGGATAAGAAAGAGCTCTTCGCAGGTGAGCTGGGCCGAGGCGATCACGCCGATCCGAGAGCTTTGCTGCTCGTTGTCCGAACCTGCCAGGGCCGCCGAGATTGTTGTCAGGGCCTGCTCCCAGGTTGCTTCCGCAGAATCCGCCGACGGCCCGCGGACCTTGCCAAGCCGTGCTTGATCGACCCAACCGAAGCCGTAGCGGCCCTCATCGCATATCCACCATTGGTTGACGTCAGGGTTGTAGCGGGGCTTGATCCGCACGACCCGTTTCCCGTCGTTCAGGTGGGGCCTGTCCAGCAGGTAATGCATATCCACGTTACACCCCTGGCTACAGCCATTGCAGACGGTAGCGGCGCTGGAGAGGTACCAGACGCGGGCCTTGAATCGGAAATCACTCTCGGTCAGCGCCCCGACGGGGCAAATGTCTACCACGTTGGCCGAGTAGGGATTGTCCAGTACATCGCCAGGGTAAAGGCCCAACTCGGCCTTGTCTCCGCGGTTGAAGATGCCGAACTCGCCGGTCTTGGTGATCTCATCAGTGAATCGCACACAGCGGGAGCAGAGGATACACCGCTCCTGGTCAAGCATCACGTGGGGGCCGAGTTCCACGGCCTTTTTCTTCTTGACCTTGTGCTCCCTGAAACGCGGGTTGTAGAGCCCGAAGTTCATGTAAAAGTTCTGCAGGTCGCACTCACCCGACTGGTCACACACGGGGCAGTCGAGCGGGTGGTTGGCCAGCAGGAACTCCAGAACTGCGCGCCGGCCGTCCTCGGCCTGATCACTCTTGGTGTGTACCACCATGCCCTCGGTCACGGGCACGTTGCAGGCGATCTGGAGCTTGGGGATCTTTTCCACCTCTACCAGGCAGATGCGGCAGTTGCCAGCAACCGAGAGCCCGGGGTGATAACAGTATCGCGGGACGAAGATCCCGAGCTTCTGAGCCGCCTCGATGATCTTGGTGCCTTCGGGCACACTCACCTCGCGGCCATCGATGGTCAGATTGGGCATGCCACGACTCCCTTCTCTTGGGCACTCTGCCCGCTGCGGATGTACTGCTCGAACTCTTGCCGAAATTTCGCGATGTAGGACTGGACGGGCCAGGCGGCCGCATCCGCAAACACGCAGATCGTATTTCCTTCCATGTCGCCGGCGATGGCCAACAGATCGTCCAGGTCCTGAAGACTTCCCTTGCCGTCAACGATACGTTGCAAAATACGGTGGACCCAGCCGGTCCCTTCGCGGCAGGGCGAACACTGGCCGCACGATTCGTCGGCGAAAAACTTCGCTGCAGAGTCCAGAGCTGCGACCATGCAAGTGGTCTCATCCATCACGATCACTCCCCCTGACCCCGCCATGGTGCCCGCTGCCTTGAGGGAATCGAAATCCATCGCCACGTCGATCTCATCGGCGGTCAGAATCTTGGCCGAGATACCGCCGGGGATGACGGCTTTGAGCTTGTTTCCATCCCGCATGCCACCGGCGTTCTCGATAAGTTCCCTCAGGGTCACGCCGACCGACACCTCGTAGACACCGGGTCGGACCACATGCCCGCTCACGCAGAAGAGCCGCGTGCCGCCTTGACTGTCCGTGCCTATGTCGGCGAACCGTTTGGCTCCATGGCGCAGAACGAATGGAACACAAGCCAGGGTCTCCACATTATTGACGATCGTAGGACAAGCAAAGAGGCCTGAAATGGCCGGGAAGGGGGGCTTGAGCCTGGGAAACCCTTTTCCGCCCTCAAGTGAAGTAAGCAACGCAGTCTCTTCGCCACAGATGTAGGCCCCTGCCCCGCAGTGGATGACCACTTCCAGGTCAAAACCAGTCCCCTGGATGTCTTTGCCCAGCCAGCCCTGGCTGTAGGCCTCATCGATGGCCCGCTGCAGCCGCTTGGCCGACTGGAAGTACTCGCCCCGAATGTAGACATAGGCCTTATGACTGCCGATGGCAAAGGCCGCGATGATCATGCCTTCGAGCAGTGCGTGTGGATCCCGCTCCATGATGTAGCGGTCCTTGAACGTACCGGGCTCGCCCTCGTCCGCGTTGACCACGAGGTACTTTGGTTTGGTCGTTTCCTTGGGGACGAAGGACCACTTCCTGCCGGCGGGAAACCCGGCCCCGCCCAGACCTCGCAGATTAGCTTCGGAGACCTCGTCGATCACTTGTTCTGGGGTCATGGAGGTGAGCGCTTTCCTGGCCGCGCTATATCCGTCGTCAGCAACGTAATCTTGGTACCAGGTCCCGTCGGGATCTTTGAATCGCGTGGAGAGCACCGGCCCGTCAGAGCAGATGAACGGATCGGGTTCAGGGGTCGAGGCGGGGGTACCAGGTTCCGAGAGTGCATCCTGAATGACCGTGTCGACAGTTTCACCCTCAAGCGGCCCGACAAAACGTTCGTCGACCTGGGCCATGGGCGCCATTTCACAGGCGCACAGGCACTCGACCTCGGTGAGCGTGACTTCCTGACCCGGCGTGGTTTCGCCCGGCTGGATCTTCAAGCCATTCTTGATTTGCTCCAACAGATCCCCGGCCCCGCGCAGCATGCATGGCAGGCTCGTGCAAACCCGAAGCTCGCGCCGGCCTACTGGTTTGGTGTGGAACATGTTGTAGAACGAGACCGCTTCGCGCACGTGCGAACGTGCCACACCCAAGGTTTGTCCCACCCAAGCTTCTGCCTCCTGGGAGACGTAACCTTGATTCTGTTGGACGAGCCACAACAGCGGCAACATGGCTGCTTGAGGCTGCTCGTAAAGTTGCAGGATTTCCTGGGCCCTGGCGTCTAAATCAGCGGTCATCGTGCTGTGGGTCTGTGGGTTGGTGGGGCTATGCGTGGGTGGGCGAGTTGGTGGGTTGGTAGTTCTTACATGGTCAACTTTCCTGGTGTGGTCTGTGCGAGGTTTGTAAGCATAGCGTGAAAGGGGCTAAGACCTCGACCTTGTTTTTCTTCATGACTTTGATCAAACCTTGTAAGGCTCCGAACGTACTGTTCACTATTTCCGTCATACGGTCATACTCTTCCTGGGGTCGACAGCCCAAATCCCGCGCTATCACCCCCAACTTCCAATCTGTTTGCGATGATCAACATCGAACATCTACAAGACCTGTCGACCCATGGACCCACAGTCCAACGATTCATCATCGGTCCAGTTCCCCCCCGATCATGTTGACCGACCCGAAGGTGGGAATCAGGTCGGCAATCATATCGCCAACGATGAGTTTGGGGAGGGCCGACATGATGGCGAAGCAGGGTGGCCGGACGCGCACTCGGTAGGCCTGCCCGGCTCCGTCGCTCACGATGTAGAACCCGAGTTCCCCGTTGGCCCCTTCCACCGGGAAATAGACCTCTCCCTGCGGCGGTTGCACGCCGTGGCCGAGCATGACCAGCTTGAAGTGGTTCATGAGTCCCTCGATGTTGCCGTAGGTATCTTCCTTGGGGGGCAGGAACGCCCGCTTTTCGTCTGCGGCAATCGATGGATGCTGGGCCTCACCCGAGCCTTCGAGGGTGGGACAGGTCACGGCGGAACTACCTGAGATCGAATAGATATCCCCCACTTTGGCAAGGTCAATCATCTCCGCGGCTGGAATGGGCCGCCCTGTCTCGGGATTGACCTGAACCGAGCCGGGTGGGATGTCGTCGAGGGCAGCCTCTACGATGCGCATCGACTGCTCCATTTCCTCCATGCGAACGAGATAACGATCCATGTTATCCCCGCGGGAACCGACCGGCACATCGAAAGACAGGCGGTCGTAGACGGCGTAGGGGCAGTCCTTGCGCACGTCGTAGTCCGCCCCGGTTGACCGCAGGAAGGGACCTGTGATCCCGTAGGAGATGGCGTCTTCGGCCGAGATGATGCCCGTCCCGGACACGCGGTCCACGAAGATGCGGTTGCGGGTAAGGAGCCCATGCGACTCGGCGATGACCTTGCGGGTCTCCTTGAAAGCCTTGCGGCAAGGCTCGATGAAATCGTCGGGCAGATCGGCCTTCACTCCACCGACACGGCAGTAGCTGACAGTCAGACGTGCCCCGGTTACCTGCTCCACAAGTTCCCAGAGATACTCCCGGGCCTTGATCATGTAGAGAAAGACGGTAAAGGCTCCCAACTCCATGGCGGTTGCCCCCACGCAGGTGAGGTGGTCCGTGATCCGGGAAATTTCCGAGAGGATGACCCTTACGTAGTGGCAACGCTCCGGGACCTCGATTCCCAGGAGCTTTTCCACGGCCATGCAGTAGCCCATGTTGTTGATGAGCGGGGAGACATAGTTGAGCCGGTCGGTGTAGGGGATGACCCCATTGTAGTCGACCACTTCCGCCATCTTCTCAAAGCCGCGGTGGAGGTAGCCAATATCCACTTCGGCGTCCTTGATCCGCTCCCCGTCGAGCTTGGTCACGATCTGGACGATCCCGTGCATGGCCGGGTGTGCGGGGCCAATGTTGAGCATCATATCCCGCGTTTCGAGCTCGGCTGTTTCTTGGGTGTCAACTTCTAAGTCAGCGGTCATGGTGTCGGTCTGTGGGGTCTGTGGATCCAGATTTCTGCGACTTCGGACAAATAAATTCAGGATTCGGACATTGCGAGTCTCATCAGTTCACCGGTCCAATGAGAGGTTGGCGCTTGTTAACCGGATAATCTTTGCGTAGCGGGTGGCCCTGAAACTCTTCGTACATGAGGATTCGCTTCAGGTCCGGATGCCCCTGAAAGCGGATTCCGAACATGTCCCACACCTCGCGCTCAAGCCAGTCTGCTCCCGCCCACAGCGAGGTCAACGAATCCAGCTCGGCTTCGGCCTCTTCCACGGGAACCACCAGCCGCAGCCGGTGCTTGTGCTGCAAAGAGTAGAAGTGGTACGCGACCACGAAGCGTGCCTCCCCCGGAGGTCCAGGCCACGGGTCCTCATCTGGGATCTGCGAGGAGGGTTTTACCGCGACACCGGAGGAAGCGAAGAAAGCCGGCGCAGGCCTTTTGCCAAAGGTCGCGTAGTCCACAGCGGTTAAGTCCATGAGGAAATTCATCTGCAAGTCGGGATCCTCTTTGAGAAACCGCGCGACGTCGAGCAAAAAATCCCGGCGCAGAACCACGGTTTCGTCGCCACGGTACGTATGCCATGCCGACACGGCTGCGGGGAAGCGGTCCTTAACGGTTTCAATCAAAGCGGAGGGGTTCACGTTCATTCGACTGGTATCCAAATTCAAATCTTGCGGGTGCTTTCTCTCTTTGGCGGTAATTCACAACCGGGGGAACACGAAGCGGCGATCATTTTCAATCATTCGAAGAATGGCATCAGGCTTTATTGGTTTTCCAGTCGGGGATGGGTCAGTTTGTGGTCCTAGTTTTGATTAGCGTGGTGGCAGGGCGGACTCGGGACTCGTCTTCTCGAAGTCGTCAGGGCGAAGTTCGGGCGCGGGTCGCTGGCCCGTGGTGTGCTCGTCCTGGATTTTGGCTTGAAGTTTCATCAACCCGTCCAGCACGTACTCCGGCCGCGGAGGACAGCCTGGAATGTAGATATCCACCGGCATGATCGTATCGATACCCATCACGGTTGCGTAGTTGTCGTAAAAGCCGCCTGTGCAAGTGCAAACTCCGAAGGCGACAACCCACTTCGGCTCGGCCATCTGATCGTGGATGCGTTTCAAGACCGGCGCCATCTTGTGACTGATCGTGCCCACCACAAAAAGCACGTCCGCTTGGCGCGGCGAAAACCTGGGCAGGCCCGCTCCAAAACGGTCAACGTCGTAGTGAGAACAGGCCGTGGCCATGTACTCCATCCCGCAGCACGCGGTCACGAACGGATACTGGAAGATCGAAAACTTCCGAGCCCAGCCAAGGGCCGCATCGAGACGACTGGTCAAGAATGTATTGTTCAACATGTCATTGCCATTCCAGGGCACCGTTGGCCCAAGCGTAGACGTAGCCCACCATCAAAATCCCCAGAAAGATACCCATTTCCACCAGGCCTAGCATTCCGAGCTTGCGGTAGATCACGGCCCATGGGTAGAGGAAGACGAGTTCCACGTCAAAAAGGATGAACAGGATCGCGGTCAGATAAAATTTGATGGCCAACTTCCCGCCAGGCAGGGAGAAGGGATTTTTACCACACTCAAATGGCTCCAACTTCACCGGCGAGGGGTTCTTTTTACCGAGCGTGGAAGCCAACCACACCATTGCTCCGGTGATCACTCCGGCCAGGACAAAGCAGACCAAGATACCGATATATTCGTTCATAGTTGGATTTCCCCATACGTTGTTATACACAATACGAAGTCACCTCGTCACCAACTTGAGCCGCTACGATTGAGTCTTCAACAACCAATGGTTCTTTCTGGTTTTTGTATCGGACAATGTTGCAACGATATCAACAGCCAAAACAGCAAAATCTGTTGTTTACACCTCTAAATCATAGTTTTTCTCGGCGATGATCAAAGATTGAAAGACTCAATTAATTTATCGACCCAGGACATTAAGCTGCCGGGGAAGATTCCCCCAATTACCGTCACCAGCGCGGCCACCGCGAGCGCCACGGAAACTGCCCACGGGCAGCGCGAAGGCACTGGCTCGCTTGGCTCCTTCATGTACATAAAGACGACCACGCGCAGGTAGACGAAGGCCGAGATCACGCTGCAGACCACGGCCAGAACGGCCAGCGCTAAATGGCCCGTGCGCAGGACGCTCCAAATTACGACGAACTTGGCGACGAATCCGGCGGTGGGTGGGATGCCGGTCAGGGACAAGAGGAAAAGGAGCATCAGCGCAGCTATTGCAGGTCGCTGCACGGCCAGTCCTTCGTAACCGCTCAAATTCTCGCCGCGCTGGCCCAGCGCGATGACAACGCCAAAGGCCCCCAGCGTCATAAACACATAGAGGAAGACATAGGCCATGGTGGCTGCGGTCCCGTCGGACGTCCCGGATTGGGACGTCGCGGCAACGAATCCCAGCAGAGCGTAGCCAGCATGCGTGATCGAAGAATACGCCAGGAGACGTTTCATGTTGGTTTGCGACAGGGCGACGATACTCCCCACGATGATGGAGAGTATCGCGAGCCCCGCCAGAACCACCGACAATACGTGGGCTTCAGGTCCGAACGCGACCAGGCAAACCCGTCCCACTGCAGCTACACCGGCGACCTTCGAGGCAGTCGCCAAAAAGGCCGCGACCGGGGCGCTCGCACCCTGGTAAGCGTCCGGGGCCCAGGCGTGAAACGGAAATGCCGCAATCTTAAAGGCGAGCCCTGCGACTAACAGGCCTATCGCCGCCAAGAGGATCTTGTTACTTCCAAGTCCGTTCTCGGAGATAGCGGAGTTGATCGCTGCAAAGTCCGTCGTGCCCGTAACGCCGTAGACCAGGGCGATCCCGTAAAGGAGCAGGGCCGAGGCAAAGGAACCCAACAGGAAGTACTTGATCGCAGCCTCGTTCGACTTGGGCTTTTCCACCGTGATCCCGACCAGGATGTAGGAGCAGAGTGTCGTGAGTTCCAGGCTCAGGTAAAGGGTCAACAAATCCGAGGCGCTGGCAGCGAACATCATGCCCGTCGCGGCCAACAGAAGCAGGGCATGATACTCAGCGGGCCGAACACGCTCCGCACGGATTTGCCTCTCGGAAAGGAGCGCCGTCACAGCCAGGGCAGCGGCGATGAGAATCTTGAAGAATTGCGAGTAGCCATCCAACGTGACCATCCCCCCAAACCCGATCTTGGGGTCTGCCGACACCAGCCAGTACGACACGAAGGCGGCAGCTACCGCGGCGAAAACCGTTCCGGCCGTCGCTAATGGGGCTGTCCGGATACGGTGCGCCGAGAGGATCAGCGCTAATGCCATTCCGACCAGAATCAGCTCGGGCAACAGTAGGGCCAGGTCAGTGAAGTTGGTGCCATTCATGGAGTGGCTCCGGCAGTCAAGAGCGCGTGGACGGTTTCATGAAGATAGGAAAGCACACACTCAGGTTGGAGGCCGAGACACACGGCCAGGAAGGCGAGCGGAGCTAAGGTTGCTATCTCGCGGGTATTGAGCTCGAGCTTGAGTCCCGCTAACCCCGAGTTCATTTCGCCCATAACCACTCGGTAGTAGAGCCAAACCAGGTAAGTCGTTCCGAGGGCCACACCCCAGATAGCCATGGTCCCGAGCCAAAACTGGGTCTTGAAGGCACCACCAATGATCAGTAGCTCGCCGATGAAGGAGTTCAAACCGGGGAAGCCCGCCGAAGCCAGGCAAAAAAGCGCCAGAAAAATCGAGTAGACCGGCGCGAGTTTCCAAACACCCCCGTAGTCCTCGATCTGCCGCGTGTGGGTCCGCTCGTAAATCATGCCAACACATAAGAAAAGGGCCGCCGAGATGATCCCATGATTAAACATTTGGAGGACCGCGCCTTCGACTCCGCCCTGGTCGAGTGTGAAGATGCCCAGGGTCACAAAGCCCATGTGGCTCACGCTCGAGTAGGCGATGAGGCGCTTGACATCCGTCTGGGCCAGGGTCACGTAGGCACCGTAGACGATGGCGACCACCGAGATGACGAGCATGGGCACGAGGAAGAGCTGTACGGCGTCGGGAAGTATGGGCAGCGAAACCCGCAGCAGTCCGTAGGCCCCCATCTTCAAGAGGATCCCAGCCAGGATCACACTCCCTGCCGTGGGAGCTTCGGTGTGGGCGTCCGGGAGCCAGGTATGCACGGGAAACATAGGCACCTTGACCGCGAAAGCAGCCAGAAACGCCACGAAAAGCCACGCTTGGAAGGTGGGCCCGATGGTCTCCCCGGCGAGTTCGTTGAAGTCCAGCGTGCCAAATTCGCTGTACAGAGCGATCATCGCCAAGAGCATGAAGACACTCCCGGCCAGGGTGAAGAGTAAAAACTTCACCGCGGCATAGACACGCGATGGTCCTCCCCACACCCCGATGAGCAGGAACACAGGGACAACCATTAATTCCCAGAAAACAAAGAAGAGAAAAAGATTTGCGGCGGCAAACAGCCCGATCATCGCGGTCTCGGCGACCAACAGCGAGGCGTAGAAATCCCGCTCCCTCGTGGCGATTGCGGTCCACGAGACGCCAACGCACAGGATGGTCAAGACCGCGGTCAGGAAGATGAAGGGAAGACTGATTCCATCCACGCCCATCTTGTAGGCGATGTTCCACGCCGGGATCCAGCTTGCAGATTCGACGAACTGCAACTCGCTTGAGCCCTTGTCAAAACCGACGTAGAGCGGGATTGAGACGGCCAGGGTAACCAGGGTCGTGGCGAGGGCAATCCAGCGCGGTAGCCGCCCGCGGCCCAGCAATTGGACCAGAACTGCACCCACGAGGGGCAGAAATGCGATCACGGTGAGGAGTGGAAAGTTTGTCATCGTATGAGCATCACCAAAACGAGCAACACCAGGACTCCGGCCATCATGATCAAGCCGTAGTACTGGGCGTTGCCACTGACCGTAGTCTTCAAAATTCGGCTGGAGGCCTGGGTCAACCGGCCCACACCCACAGCGGTGAAATCGACAATGTGGGTGTCAAAGGCGCGTAGAACACTTGCTCCGCCCAACACTAACCGCCGCATCACAAACGCATAGATCTCTCCCACGAATCGGAACTCAAGACGTGCCAGAGGCCGCGCGGTCAGGGCCACAAAGGCCAACGAACCTCGGCGGTAGAACCAGTCTGTGTCGAGGCTGATCTTGCGTTCCGGGTCAAGTTGCTTAAGTAGCAGGAAGAAGCCCAGCGCTGTGAAGCCTAATATCCCGAGAGTGTTTGAGACGTGCTGCACCGTGTAGGGGACGTACTCGGCAGGGTGCGGAAGGCACCGGTACAGGAGCTCGGGCCAGAATCCCATGACCCCGATCAACAAGCACGCGATCGCGGCCAGGCCCATGGCGACCAGCATGTTCGCGGGCGGTTCCCGGCCGGGTACGTCTGAATTTTTGCCGAAGAACATGTAGTAGGGAAGCTTAAGGCCTGTGTGCAGGAAAGTCCCGGCGGAGGCTAAGGTGAGTGTGAGAAAGATCAGTGCACGTTCGTCGTAGCCCGCGGCAGAAACCACCATCGACTTGCTTACGAAACCACTAAAGAGCGGTACGGCCGAAATAGCGAACGCGCCGATCATGTAGAGGCTGAGGGTGATCGGCATCGTCTTGTAGAGTCCACCCATGTCACTCAGCTTTCGAAGACCAGTCATCTGAAGGACTGCGCCGGCTCCCATGAAAAGCAGCGCCTTGTAGATGATGTGGGAGAAGGCGTGTGCCGTGGCACCGTTTAGGGCCAACTCGGTTCCGATCCCAACCCCGCAAACCATGTAGCCAACCTGGCTGATAATGTGGTAGGCCAACAGCCGGCGCGCATCGTTTTCCAGCACCGCATAGACCACTCCGTACACGGCCATGGCCGCTCCCAACCAGATCAACAGGTCCGTTCCGGGGAAGCCGCGGATCAAGGCGTAGACAGCCGACTTGGTGGTGAACGCGGTCATAAAGACGGCGCCCGTGACCGTGGCCTCGGGATAGGCGTCCGGAAGCCACGCCCCCAGCGGCGGGACCGCCGCGTTCAAGAGAAAGGCGATAAGGATCAGCGTCCAGCCCACGCTACCTGCAAAAGATTCCATATTGTCAAAGGCGAGTGACCCGGTCTGGGAAAAGTGGAGTACGGTCCCAGCCAAGAGGAGAAGCCCTCCGAAGATGTGGACCAGCAGGTACCGGAAGCCGGCCGCCAAGGCAGATTTTTCACGTCGCTGCCATACCAGCAACGCCGATGAAATCGCCATGAGTTCCCAGAACACGTACAGCGAGAGCAGGTCCCCGGCAAACGTTACTCCGAGTGCGGCGCCCGCGTAGGTCAGAGCCGTCACGTGGTGGGCATCGTCCTTCAGATGCAGTGCGTAGACCATTCCCAGGAAGGCCATGATCGAGAAGACATAGGAAAAAACCAGGCTTAACTTGTCGACTCGACCAAACACCAGGTCCAGCCCAAGGAAGCTCACCTCGCCATGAATGCCAGGCGTCATACGAAGGCAGATGGTCAGGGCCAAGGCGGGCAACAGGAGCATCGCAAAGCGCTTGCCCCAGCCTTTGAGCAATGGCAAGGCCCACGCGCCCAGGATCAGTAATAGTCCTGGGTGGATCCACTGATGTGTCATGAAATCAAGAGTCATAATAATCTTCGCGGCGCATGAGCCACTTCTTCCCAAGGAATTTCGACACGACGATGATCGCCACGCAGGACGCCAATCCATAGAGCGAGCCGAAAGCGGGAATGTGCTCGAACCAAAAATGGGGGTGCCCGTGGAAGATGAACGGCAAAATGATTTCCGCCAGAACGATCGCGGTCAGGCCCCCATAAAAGCAGCGCTTGAGTCGTCCGAAGCGGATTGGATCTTCCAGTTGCCTTTCCAAGAAGTTCATGGCATGACCTTTCCGGCAAATTCGAGCACCAGGTTTGGATAAAGGCCCAACAACAGGCTGGCAGCTGCGGTAATCGTCAAGGGAGCAACCATCCACGGCACCTCGCGAACCTCCTCTTGGGTCTGTACACCCTCCTCGAAGTAGGCCTTGTAAATGATCGGGAAGAGGTAGGCCGCGTTCAGGAGCGAACTGATCAGGAGCACTCCCAACAAGATCCAGTGATCGGCCTCTATCGTGCCCAAGGCCAGGTACCATTTGGAGATAAACCCGGAGGTGGGGGGAATGCCTATCACGCTCAGGGATGCCAGCGCAAAGGCGGCCATGGTCCACGGCATGCGCCTGGCCAGGCCGGACAACTGGCTGATTTCGGTCTTGCGGGTCGATACGTAGATCGAACCGGCGCACAAGAAGAGCGTTATCTTTGAGACGGCATGATTGGTGATATGCGCGATCCCGCCCATCACCCCATCGGGATTCAATAGTGCCGCTCCCAGAATGATATAAGAGAGCTGGCTCACCGTGGAGAAAGCCAGACGAGCTTTCAGGTTGTCCTGCGAGAGTGCCAGCAGGGATCCGACCAGAATCGTCACTGAGGCGACAACCAAAGCCAGTTGGTCCGCGCTGATCTTGCACAGGCTGATGTTGTGCATCGCGAAAGGGCCAAAAATAAACAGAAAGATTCGTACCGTAGAGAAGACTCCGGTTTTGACCACGGCCACCGCGTGCAGCAGCGCGCTAACCGGTGTGGGTGCGACCATCGCAGCCGGCAGCCAGCTGTGCAGCGGCATCACCGCGTTCTTGGCCAAACCGAACAGGAACAGGGTAAAGATCAAGAATAGCAGCGCCGGATGCGCCTGGATCTGGTCGGCTGACAGTATCCCGCCAGCGCGAAACTCCAGGGTCCCAGCCACGTTATAGGTCAGGATGATGGCGGCCAGCAGCAACACCTTGGCAGCGCCCAGTAGATAGATGATGTATTTGCGCCCGCCTGACTTGGCCTCGACTGTCTCCTTGTGACTGACCAGCGGGTAGGTGACCAGCGTCAACGCTTCATAGAACAAGAACAGGGTGAACAGGTTGGCCGAGAAGGCCACGCCCACCGTGGCTGAAAGGGCCAGAGCGAAGCAGGCAAAGTAACGGGTTTGAGCGTGCTCTTTCAGCGAACGCATATAGCCGATCGAGTAGAACGAGGTCACGAGCCACAGCGCCGACGCACCCAGGGCAAAGAGGAGCCCGAAAGCATCCACCCGAAAGGCCAGCTCGATGCCGGGGAGAATCCGGAAGAGCACGCACTGCGGCGTGCCACCCGCCAGGACCTCCGGTGCCATGCTCCCTACAAGAGCCAACAACACCACACCGGCCGCTACGGACCAAAACTCTCTCAGATTGGCCCGACGCTCGCCAGTG
The DNA here is from genome assembly GCA_963578605.1 of Planctomycetota bacterium. Classification (GTDB taxonomy): domain Bacteria; phylum Planctomycetota; class Planctomycetia; order Pirellulales; family Lacipirellulaceae; genus JAKVCB01. The sequence continues at coordinate 84,563 of CAUZEA010000003.1, read as the reverse complement.
CACACGATGAGCAGCGCACCCACAGCCGAGACAAGTACCGAGAACAGTGGCATGAGCGATAACGAGTTTTCCACCACGGTCACCACTTGAGCTGGGTCAGGTCTGCCACACCGGCTCCAGGCTTGTTCCGATTCAAGGCGATCACAAGCCCCAAACCGACTCCTGCCTCCGCAGCTGCCACGGCGATCACGAACAGGGCCAGGATCTGGCCACGCGGGTTGTCGAGGTGCCGACTGAAGCCGGCCAGGCTGAGGTTTACCGCATTCAGCATGATCTCAACCGAGATAAGCATCAGGATGATGTTACGCCGAGCCAGGAAGCCGAACACTCCGATCCCAAACAGGACACCGCTCAACGCCAGAACCACACCCACGGGCACGATCACGCCTGGTAACTCCTTTGGCAAGATGTTTCAATTCGGTCGGCAATTGTCATGATCCTGCCTTTCTCCTGGCAAGCACAACTGCACCCACAATGGCGGCCAAAAGGATCAGCGAGGCCATTTCGAAAGGCAGCGCGAACGGACCAAAGAGCGCCGTGCCCACCCCCGAAAGGCTCCCCAGAGCCGGATCTTCCGCTGCCACATGCGGTGGAGCCGATGCGACCCCAACCTGGGTGGAGTCGAGCGTCTGGATCTGGGCAAGCCACGCCAGGACCACCAGTCCCATCGCTCCCACAGCGGCGACGGGCCAATGACGGCCGAACCGTGGCCGAGCCTCCTCTCCCGGCAGATCCAACAACATCAAGACAAAAAGGTAGAAGATCAGGATCGCGCCAGCGTAGACGATGATTTGTACCGCGGCCAGGAATTCCGCGCTAAGCAGCAGGAAGATACCCGCCACGTGCATAAACAGCGACAGTATCCAGAGCATACTGTGAACGGGATTTTTCCGTGTCACGGCCAGCATCGCGCTCACGACACTGGCGGCCGCCATGTAATAGAAGATCGCTTGTGCGGCAGGGAAGGTCATCAACTAAGGCAGGTACCGGAGATGTAGTCCTCAAGGTGGTGGAATATTTAACCCTGAGTCGTAACGATCCTGTTGACAACGTCACCGCGCGACAACAATGCGACAACCTTCTCAGGATCTTGATAGACCTCTATTCCCGTCTATCGAAACGGGCAGTAATTCTAACGTGCCAGCGGTGGAGGGTCAACACCCCTTCTACAACTGACGGTCAATCCCTTGCTCCAAGACCGCTCGGCAACTCGCACGGGTTCGTCATCGACCCTGTGTCACTCGAGGCCCGCAAAGGTGGACCAGTCGCGGTGGTTGAAGAAGGCATTTGTTTTAGGTCGCTGCCGAATACCGTGAGACCCAGTTTGAGATCAGTGACGAGGAAAATCCCAGCCAGAGCCGACTTCGAAGATGCCCCCTTACAAGGCGACGCGAGGCACGCTCCACAAGTGCATCAAGCGTGTCGAATCGGCCTCGGATAGTTGCGTAAGTGAACAAGTAGCCAGGAGCAGGGCTCGTGACTTGAGCGGTTGGAGCGACGTGAACCACGTGGCAGGCGATCACGGCTTCTCCCGCAGTGACCCGAGCATAGGTTTTAAATCGGCGGTTTTAAATCGGCAGAAACCTACTCACGAACAACCTCCTGGTACAAGGCAAGCGTCTTCTCCACCATGGCCCCCTTAGTAAACTCCTTTTCCAGAAAATTTCCCGCCTTTTCGCCAAGCCTTTGCCTTTCGGCTCCATTTCCCAGCAAGGACAGAACATGCTTCGCCAAGGCGTCGGCATCGCCAACGGGCGCCAACAGCCCTGTTTCTCCGTGACGGACCATTTCGGGAACGCCGCCTGCTGCGGTGGCCACCACAGGCAAGCGGTTGGCGAAGGCGTCCAGGACGCTACTCCCCAGCCCTTCGATTCGGGAGGTCATCATGAACAGGTCCGTATCAGCAAGGATTTCGGGAATGTCGTGGCGGAATCCTGTCAGGACAATGTCCCTCTCCAAACCTTTCTGCCGGATTCTCGTTTCGATCGCCTGGCGCTCCTGCCCTTCTCCAACAAGGAAAAACGTTGCCTTGCCTCCTGTATTCAAGACCTTTTCTGCTGTACGCACAAAAGTCAGGCAGTCCTTCTCATCGCTGAGCGCCGAAATATTGGTGACGATCTGGCAGTCCTCGGGAACGTCAAACTCTTGGCGCAGGCTCCCCGTCTCCTTCGTTTGCGAAAAACGCCCGACGTCAACGCCGCTGTGGACGGTCACGCACCGGTCGGGAAAGCGAACACTTGCCGCCATCACTTCCCGAATACTGTTCGAGACACACACGATTCGACGGACGCTGGGGTGGTTGAATTTTAAACGTGAAAGCGCTTATCGTTTATCGGGTACAGCACGCGACGACTGTAAATGTGCCTTGCCGGAGCACCGAGGATGTTCGCCCAGATACCGATCGCCAGGGCGTGCCCGCTGTGGGTGTGCAGGATGTCGATTTGATTCTTTCGGCAAAAGCTGGCTACCCGGTAGGCGCTCCACAAATCCACCTCGTTGGCAAAGGGGAGCGAAAAGTGAGGAATATCCTCCTGTTGGCAATACTCTTCAAACACCGACCTTTTGCGGCAGGCGACAACGCACTCGATCGCCTTGGCGCGAAGGCCCTCTATCAAGTACACGATCTGCTGCTCCGCACCTCGCCAAATCTGCCCGCAACTCAGTTGAAGAACCCGCATCCCATTAAGCCCTTCCCTGCAGTAACCTGATCCCTTTCCGCAGGTTAAAGAGGATTTCTTTTCGGCAATATGACAGTTTAAAGCCCAAGTCCGTCCGCCTCGACTCTGGCCGCAGGACATTGTTGATAACGTGTCCTTTCAGACGCAGCCACTTCCGGGAAACCGGTTTCTCCTCCAGAGCGTCAACGATGGAACCCAAGTCCAAGCAGTGAACCATCACTCCCATATACCAGAGCCGCTTGGCAATTATCTTAGAAGAAATACCTGCTGCTGGAAGAACGAGTTCCACATCTCCTAAATTTGCCTTAACTTCCTTCCAGACGCTTTCGAATTGTAGCGAAGCATGCCGTTTAGGAGTTTTGACATAGACGGCAATGGGGCCGTAGAGTTTTTCCACCAACCGCTTTTCCACACAGCCCACAAACATCTTCTTCTTGGGGCGAACATACCGCTGAAGAAAGGCGTCAAAACGTTTTGGATGAAAAACCGTCATATAGTGCGGCATGACAGCGCTATCCAATTGCTCACCTTCCTTCAACCCAAACTTCCGCAGGATAGCCACCAGTTCTTCGTTGTAGACATGGGGAGCAAACAGCCCGCTCATCATCCCCTCTTCCTTCGGATATCCCGCCGCAATGCCCCTCACATAATGCGGGTGGTCAATCGTAAAGGTGTCTGCCATCTCCCTTTCCACACTTTCGGTGATCTTGTGGCGTAACCGATGCCTCTGATGGTCCATTGTCAAAAGTTCACCGTCCCCAAAGCGGTTGTAAAAGACCCGCTCCTCTCCCGCCAGGAGCACGTCCAAATGCTCAAAAGTTTCGACGGCAGTTTTAGCTAAATACATAGAAATTAGTTGATCAAGGACATTTTTTCAGGGCCCAGGCTGCCAGAATGGACAGGACCGTTTCGGCGATTTTTCGATCGGTGTACCTCGAACAAACCGTCTCGTGGGCGTTTCTTGCCAAGCGGGATCTGAGCGAAAGATTGTCTTTCAGCTCAAGAATCGCGTCCACCATCACCTGGGGAGAATGCGCTACCAAACGGATGTCTTTTCCGTCAGTAAACACCTCCCTGATGCCGGCTGAGTCCTTCGTGATGATAGGCTTCCGAACTGCGGCATAATGATACACCTTGTTCGGTACAACCATCTCCGCCTTCAAGGAGTCCCCAAAGATACCTAGGCAGACATCAAAGGCATTGAGCCTTTCGGAAAGCTTCGCGTAGGGCAATAAGCCGTGGAAAACCAGATTCTCCAAAGCATACTCTTCGTTCGCCAACCGATAGACATCATCGTATTCATTGCCTTTGCCGATGATTTCAAAACGAATGGATGGGTCGTCCTTCAGGAGCCTTGCCGCCTCGACGATTTTTTGGATTCCCTGCAAAGGCACGAAACTGCCATAAAATCCCACCCTGAAAATCCCGCCTCCACTATGCATGTCGATTGGCTGGAAGTCATCCTCCACAAAGCCCACGGGCAAGACCGCCATCTTTTCTAGCGGCACCTTGAACGTCTCGGCAAAATACTCCCTGTGGTGCTCAGTGTCGCACAGCACGAAGTCCGCCACATTCAATGGCAACTTGTCCTTCAGGTAGTTCTTCATCCCCCGCGGCGAGTACTTCCAGACAGCTTGATAGTCATGGACTTTAGTCAGGTACTTCGAAATCAAAGGATCGAAGACCAACGGCTTGTCCACCAGCTTCTTGACAAAACTCACGTCCGCGTGAGTGAAAGGTGGCAAGTACACTAAATGCACATCCCGGGCAAACGCACGCAGCTCCTCCTTGTCCACCCTCCAGCGCGAAGCATAGGGGCACTCCACAACCTCCACCCCAACCTTCTTCAAACCCGAGACAAGAACCCTGTTGCGGTTATATTCGGGGTCATATACGCCTGTCACAAGAACTTCCATTCCCATTGCTTTTTCAAAGAATGTGCCTGATACCAACATTTCAAGGTGGCGTCGTCCGCTCCCAGACCGCAGTTGGAAGACCGCTACACTACTGGAACGCAGTACTCGGATGAACTCAGAAACTTATCTTCTCTTCATAGAAGATTCTGCTGGAACCTGTAGCAGCGTTTCTCTGTATTACGAACGTGTCGAAGCCGATTAGTGTGGGAAGGTTTTCTGACCACGGATGAGAAGTTGGAACCGTTTAGAACACATCCGTGTTAACCGTGTTTAGTCTCTCTTGGTTGCGATTCTAGAATGCCACCGAACGAATCACTCTGGCACATCGAGCTTGTGAGACAAAACCGAGCGACAGTTCGTCAAGCTGTCGCACCGTGGCGGCGGCAAATTAGGACAAGTCGGTTGTCAGAGTCAAGTGCAAAGGACGCCCGACGGATGGAAACTACACTACGTCAAGCAGTGCGACTGGACCGGCACGCAATGATGGGTGGTGACGCTGGTGCAAACCGATCTGCACGTACCAGCGTTAACCACCACGCGAAAGCTCGACCCCAGACCAGTCCATTTGCATTGGTGGCTTGAGAACGACCGCAACACGGCATGGGGGAATCAATCGCCGTTGGATTTTCGGGGGTGGACATTGACGGCTTCCATACGCTAGAAGTGCTGGGATGTATCGTTGGGCGCCGCACTGGTGAAGAATCTGGAGTGGCAGCCGGGACGTTCCCGGCAAGCAGGCAGTTGAGAAAAGGCATGCCGCCCACGGGCGGCTGCCTCGACCCCTGGCCTCCAACGTCGCGGAGCTTCCTTTCATGAAACTGACACTGGTCATTCTTGCTGCTGGAGGCGGACGGCGCTACGGGGGTCTGAAACAACTCGTGCCGATTGGGCCGGATGGATCTACCCTGATGGAGTATTCGCTGTACGACGCCATGCAGGCTGGATTCGACAAAGTCGTATTCGTCGTTCGGCAAGAGACGCGGGAGCTCATGCAAGCTCACGCTGACCAGCGCTTCGGGCGGCACATTGACACGCGGTTTGCAGTTCAACGAATGGATGTCGATGGTGCTGATCCAACGATCGTAGAGCGCAGGACAAAGCCATGGGGCACTGGCCAGGCCGTGTTGGCGGCAGCCGAGTTCATCGATGAACCATTTGCCGTGACCAACGCCGACGATTTCTTTGGCGCCAACGCCTTTAATGCGCTTGGTGCCTTCCTGAATGAAACGACGCGAGTTGATCCCGCGACCTACGCCATGGTGGGCTACAAGCTCCACAATACGCTGTCGGAGCACGGCGCCGTGTCGAGGGGTGTGTGCCGGTGTACGCCGGACGGCTGGCTCAACCAAATCGTGGAAACTTGTAAGATAGTTCGCAGTGGCGACGGTGCTATGGGTCTCGGCGAGTCCGGAACCGAGGAGAGACTCAGCGGTGACGAAATAGTGTCCATGAACTTGTGGGGATTCTCGACCACGGTTTTTAACAATCTAGAAAAGAATTTCCAACTGTTTTTGCAAAGTACCCCGTCTCCCCAAGAGGATGAATTCTACCTGCCCGCAGCTATACAACAGGCAGTGGAGCAACATAAAGTGCAGGTGAAAGTCCTCCCCTCTACCGACAAGTGGTGTGGCGTCACGTACGCGGAAGACACACCCCATGTCGTGCGGCGGATTGGCGAACTTGTCAACCATGCCAACTATCCGGAAAGTCTTTGGGATTAACCATGTCGTCCGATGTGCAAACGATCGCGAAAATCTTTGCTATCGGAGGAACCATCGAATCCGTAGCCGATTTTGGTAGCGGTCACATCAACGACTCGTATCTTGTCACTTGCCATCAAGGCCAGTCGACAGCCCGCTATCTCCTCCAGCGGATCAACGACTTGGTTTTCCGTAAACCTGTTGAAGTCATGGAGAACATAGCGCGCGTGACGGAACACACCACCACTGTCCTGCGCAACAGTGGCATAGGTGAGGTGGATCGCCGCACATTGACGGTTGTACCGACACGTGGCGGCCGAGACTTCTACAACACACCCGACGACGGCTACTGGCGGATGTACCGCTATATCGAGGGTACGCAAACGCATGAAAAGGCTGTTACCCCGCATCAGGCCCATCAGGCAGCCCAGGCGATTGGCACACTGCAGAACCTGCTCAACAGCCTGCCGGAACCGGCGCTGCACGAGACGATTCCCCATTTCCACAACACGCCGCTCCGATACACACAACTGGATCAAGCCGTTCGAGAGAATCCCTGCAATCGACTCGCTCAAGCGAGGCAAGAGGTCGATTTCGCGGACGAAAACAGGGAGTTTGCCGGGTTGCTTCAGGATTTGCAAGCACGCGGTGAACTGCCACTGAGAACGGTCCACAACGATGCCAAGATCAGTAACGTCCTTTTCGATCGTGACACGGACCAAGCCATTTGCGTAGTCGATCTCGACACGATCATGCCGGGTCTCGCCCTCAATGACTTTGGTGATATGGTGCGAACCATGGATACGACGGCGCCCGAAGACGAGGCGGATCTTTCCCGGGTCGAGATCAGCTTGCCTCTCTTTGAGGGCCTCGCCAGCGGATACGTCGGTGCGGCCGAACCCTTTCTCACGCCTTGCGAACGCGAACAGCTGGTCCCGTCTGGCCAGATCCTCACGCTGGAACAGGGCGTGCGGTTCCTGACCGACTTTCTTCTTGGAGATCCGTACTACAAAACGAGCCGACCCAATCACAACCTCGTTCGCTGCCGCAACCAGTTCAAGCTCTTGCGGTCACTCATGGTGAACGAGTCGGCAATGCGCCGGTTTGTTGAGACGTTGTAACACCGTGTCGTTGGTAAGTTCTGAATTCTCAAGGGGGGTGACGCGCCCTTGGATTGAGAGTTCAGGAATTGGGTTTCCGTGTTCACGGTTCGCTGGATTGTGTCGGCAGACTCGTTGAAGCGGTACGCCCAGACCGAATTCACCAATTCTTAGAAGGACCGACGCTCAATTCCATCATCCTGTCGCGAAAACGATCCATCCTTTTTTGATGGCCAATGCGAACAATACAGTGGCGAGAGATATCACAGCCAGTGCCAATCCGCAGACCCATCACCAAAACGTTGTCAACCGAGTGGGATGAATTCGGGAATCGACTTTGCGGTGCCGTAAATACAGCGTTCCCAAACCAAGGACGGGATAAACGGCGACACCCATCATGCTGGAGATCATCAGCATCACCGGCGGGTTTTCGAACAGGGCGTATATCAAGGTGTAAAGTGTCAGGGAGACGACGGCGAAAATCCGGGTGAACCGCAGTCGTGCCGGATAGTCGTGGGGGTCGATGATTCTCAAGACGCACAGCCCGTCGGTCAGGATTCGCGTGCCGCCCGCCACGCCGGACAAGATCGTCGAGAACAACACAAAAAAACCGCCCACGACGAACAGCGTGGCCGCCCAGTTGCCCAGGCTTCCGGTGTAGATGTGTCCCAAGTCTTCGAGCGTTTTTGTGCCAGCGACGTTCCGGTCCATCTTGAACAAAATGGCCGCGCCCAGGAAATAGAAACAGACAGTGCTAATCGTGTAAACGACCATCGTCAGGAACACGTCGGTATACATCACACGTATCCAGCCGCGGGCCCGTTTCGGCCAGTCGCCACCCGGCTGATTGTCGCCCGTGTTGCGGGCATAGCCATTTTCGACACACCGGTAGGTGTACGACATCATCTCGCTCGTTCCGATACCGGTTCCCGCGCACATACCCGGCGCGGTCATGATCAAGCCGACCGTCAACAATTCCGGAGCAGGCATGTTGAAGGTCAACCCCTGTCGCACGTCGTCCACCGTGATGGCAAAGCCGGTCCATTGCAGCAGGATCGTGCACAAAATTGTGATCAGAGTGAACGTTGCCACCAATCCCACCGAGACACGTTCCAGTGTCTTGTAGCTTCCGCCCAGCAACACGGCCATACTGACCAGCGCGACGCCGAACGTCCAATAACGTGCGTCCGTCTGGCCCAAGGCGTTTCGGAATGCCAGTTCCATCGCCGGGCCAATTCCGCTTGAACGACGACCTTGATCACGCAACTTAGAAGCACAAACCACAGCAACACGAATCCGGCCTCCGCTCCCAATTTGGTCGTTATGATCAATTCGCCCGATCCGACGATCGAGCCGACAACAATCATGCCTGGCCCTAAATGGCGCAACCTGGCCAGGAAACCTTGCGGAGGCTCCTGGATCGTTGCCGCGCTGCGGGCATATGGATCAGTGACCTTCGGCGAATGTGGGGGTGGATTTTCCTGCATGTGCTGTCTCGCACTTTGAGAGTTCCCAGAAGGCAAACCCCAAGCGACTGGCATGGTACCAGAAAATGACTCGGCAATTTGACAAGTTGTCGCCGAAAATTCATGTACTGCTTGACGGTAGTGTCTGCACTTAGTCATGGATCGCGCTAAAACTTCCGCAGTCTTCAAGACTTTGTAAACTCCAGCTTCCAAATTAGAGCACGACTCACTTGAGAACGAATGGTATTGAGGCTTGTGATGGGTTTAGCCTTTGTTGCCGAGTGACTTCGAGGTTCTCACCTCGGGAACAAAGACATTCGCAACTTTTAAGGGGCGACTGCGAGGAGACTGACGAAAATAGATATTGAAATCCAGGGAGAATTGTAGAAATAGATGTGATAGAACCCTGGACCGTCGATCCTTCCTGAGAATTGGTGGACTGGGTTTGGGCACACCCGTCGAACCGGTCCGGCAACTCATTTTGCTAAAACCGATACAGGTGGAGGATCGACATCGTTTGTGTAATAATTGAGAAATCGTTCACTGTCTGTCAGGTTGCTATTACCAGAATATTTTTTACCCACACGTTTTTGCAAAGGCACGGCTATGAACGAACCAGCAACAAGAAGGCAATTTCTGGAGTTGGCTGCGGCGATCGGGACGACCACGGCACTGGGGGGCGCGACCGCATCCGGGGAAGAAGTCTCGCTGGCAGTCGATCGCCAAGGTGAACAGTTCAAACCGCTTGACGAGGTTCGCATCGGCCTGGTCGGAATCGGCAACCGTGGTTCCGGTTTGCTGTCCCTTCTCCTCGATTTGGAGGGAGTGAAAATTCAAGCTGTTGGCGACCTGGTTGAGTCGCGAGTCGACTGGGCGCAGAACCAGGTGGAGGCCGCCGGGCAGCGTCGACCCACGGGCTACAGTCGTGGCGAATATGACTTCCAAAGAATGTGTAACGAGGAAGATCTCGACCTGGTGATGGCCGTGACTCCATGGCGCTGGCATGTGCCAATGTGCGTGGCGGCAATGGAGGCCGGCAAGCATGCCGCCACAGAGGTGCCAGCAGCGACCACCGTGGAGGAATGTTGGCAACTGGTGGAGATTGCCGAGAAAATGAAACGGCATTGCGTCATGCTGGAGAACTGTTGCTACGGGCGTCCTGAAATGATGATCTTCAACATGGTGAGACAGGGCCTGTTCGGAGAACTTGTCCATGCGCGGGCGGGTTACATGCACGAACTTCGTATGGATAGCGAACTCATCTCGCCAGATGGGAGCGAAGTCCGGTGGCGGTTGGATAACATGATCCGCCACAATGGGAATATCTACCCGACACACGGGTTGGGACCGGTGGCGCAATGTATGGACATCGATCGTGGAGATCGGTTTGACTACCTGGTGTCGATGAGCAGCAAATCGGCGGGGTTGAATGCCTTTTACGCTCAGCAGTTTGGGGACGATCACCCACTGGCCACACAGCAGTATGCGTTAGGCGACGTCAATTTCAGCTTGATCCGCACAGTGGGTGGAAAAACGATCACGTTGGGTCATGATACCCAGCTACCGCGACCCTACAGCCGCATGTCGATGGTTCAGGGTACCAAGGGCATTTATCAGGGGTACCCCGATCGAATTCATCTCGAGGGTCGGAGCCCCACCCATGAATGGGAAAATTTGGAAGCTTACCAGCAGGAATATGACCATCCGTTGTGGCGGGAATTAGAAAAACGATCCGAGGGAAGAGGTCACGGCGGGATGGATTTCATGGAACTCTATCGATTGGTCGAGGCCCTCCGCAGCGGGACCCCGACCGATTGGAACGTTTACGACGCTGCCTCCTGGAGCGTTATTTTTGAACTCAGCCAGCGGTCTGTCGCCAACAAAAGTCGCCCGGTCGACTTCCCCGACTTTACACGTGGCAAGTGGAAGACCAACCCGCCCCTGGGGATCGTAACTGCCTGAAAGAGTCGTTTAGTCGGTAAGCGACTCCGAAATCCAGTTGCAATTGATCACTTTCTCCGCCAGGTCGAGGGGGACATAAAAGTAGTGGTTTGACGCTTCGAAGCCGATACGTGAGTCTTGCTTGGCCAGCGCATAGAGTTCCTGGGCGTTGGAGATCTCGTCGGCAAGGATACGGCGGATGAATGCTTGTTTTTCTTTGCGTGCAGTGGGTGTGAGGTCGTCTGCGGCCAGCGCATCACGGGCGAGGATGAAGTCGACATGATTTGCTGCGCTGGCGAAGTGAAGCTGGCATGTCTTTGCCAGCTGCAGGTCGCCGCCCGCGGTTGCCCGCCGATCGGGGGTGGCCAGTTCGACGGCCCTCTCCATGGAGTCCAACCCCGGGGACCACCCGTCGGCAATTTTGCGGAACTGGTTGGCAAACACCTTGGGAGGATACGGGCCATGCCAGCGGGGAAGGTCGTCGTAGGGCAAGCCGACCATCGTGGCCGAATAGCCAGTAGGTCGGGCGTAGAACAGGTTGGCCGGACCTGTCAAATGGGGGCTGAAGTAGAGGGTCGCCGTACCGAAGGGATACTCGCGAAATGCAGTGCTGAATGCACTCCATGCCTGTCGTGCATATGGCGCAGCTTGCGGGCCGTAGCGCTCTCTGGCGATCTCGTTCAAGACAGCATCGATCGAGGCTCCCGGATCTTCGGCAAAGCGCTGCGCCACCTGGAGGTTGGGCGATGGATACCCACCCAGCGACCAACTGAGTAACTGGCCGTCGATCGATACTTGGGCCAGGTTCGCACAGTGCTCGGCGACAAGGTCCATAACCGGCAAGAATGGCACGGCAGCCATTTCCCAGGTATTGTTCATTTGTAATTTGGCAACGGTTTTCATCCCCCTCTCTCGTGCGACCGTCCAGTGTCGCAGGGCCCGCGGACCCGGGCCGACCGCTGATATGGAATATTCGCCGACGTGAGTGTTTACACCACCCCGTGTGATAGGCTTGGACCATTCGCTTACGGACATTAACCAAATGGACTTGGGAAGTTTTTCAATCACCTCCGAGGCATCCAGGTCACCATTCCAACCCCAGTCCCAGGCAATGACGCGGGCGTCGGGGGCCGCGGCGTGTACACCGTTGGCGATCGTTGTGTTGACTTCAGCGATAATCTCTGCCGCTGTGCGGTGGCGGCAGCGGGAACAAGCAGCGTGGTTTCCCGCAAAGGCGCAATTGGTAGGATTCTCCGAAGCGGTGATCGTAAAGACTCCAGCCAGGTCGGGGACTTCGCGAAAGACGTGCGACAGCGCACCGGCCATCCACTGGCGGACCCGCGGATCGGACGTACACATCGTGACCAGGCCGCGACTTGAGATGCCGGCAATGTCAGGCCGGTCCTGGAAAAACTCGGGGGGCATAGCCCGCGGCTCGTTCATGTAAAGATATATACCGATGCCATAACGTTTTGCCCGTTGGACAAGGCGGCGCAAGGTGGCCAGCCGGGTTTGGTGGTCTTCTCCAAACTCCGGAAAATTTTCTCCACCCGGCGCAAGCTGCCGCAGCACGACATGCAGCCAGACACCGTTTACACCCACATCGGCCAGCCGGGCCAGCAGCCCTTCGGGAAAGGGATCTGACTGGTTGTTTAGCAGTGGATCGCCAAAAGGTGCGAAATAAGAATAGATGAACCGCAAACCCCGCTTGATACGTTCGGGGTCGGCTGGTTTACGCACTTCGTCGGGGTCGATTCGCGTGAGCTCATCGACAAAATGGAACCGTGCTTCGCCGGGCTCTGTAAGCTGCTCTCCGAAATGCTGTTGTACGAGTTGTTTGATCTGGGCTGCCCGCCGGCTCGTTTCCTCGGCAGGTGGAATGTACCGCAGTGGCGCGCACTTCGGCTTGAGGCTGCCAAGCTTGATGAACAGAAAGTCGTCTTCATGCAGCGAGAAAGCAAGTTCGTCGGCCGATAGATCCAACAGCTGCAGCAGTTGCTCGTAAGGCAGGAGGTGCCAGTTGCGGCGCAGGATCGTGATGTAGGCCCGCGTAGTGGTTTCCGGGGAAAGAGGTTGTGACTGGGGGAGCCCCATCGATGTGGCGATGGCGACCACATTCTCAACGGGCGTATCGAGGACCTCGGCCAGGCGATTTGCCTCGACAAGCGACCAGTTCCTCCAGACGAAGGCATGGACTCGATCGGGAAAGTGCGGAAAGGAAAGCGCAGCCGGATGGGCCCCAACCGGCAAGTCCGCCTCAGCGGCCAGCAGAGCGGAACTCGTAAACATGCACGCGCTAGCGGCAATGGCCAGGATCATTTTAGACATCAGGTGTCCCCAGGTTGAGTTAGACGCCACAAGGACGTTAGCCGTTACAGCTCATTGTGCAGGACAGCAAGGAATCTCTCCACGTCGTCACTCGTGTTATAGCCGTGGATGGCGACCCGTAGTCGCCCTGCATGGGACATCACGTGAATATTTTTTTCGCGTAAGGCATGATGAATCCGCTCTGCGTCGGGATGGCGAAAGGCCATAATTCCGGCAATCGCATCGGGCTCATCGGGAGTGATTAATTCGACGGGGAGTTTTTTAAGACTGTCGAGGCACGCACGTACCAGGGGACGTGCGTGCGAGTCGATCGCTGGCACGCCAATCGAGTGGATGTAGCGCAACGCCGCATTGATGGCGTACACGGCCGGGTAGTTGGGCATGCCAACGGTAAAGCTGGCGGCCCCCGGCTTGCTCACGGCGCGCTCGAACCGGTCGTTTTCGAAGGCGTTTTGCAGATGGAACCAACCTCCGGCCGGTACGGTCCACTCCTTGGCACGCGCTGCCGGCACGCCTGCCAATCCCCCCCCGTGCGTGGCAAGAATCCACTTGTGTGTCGAGCTGACAATCAGATCGACCCCCGTCAGATCGAGTGGGATGCGGCCCAGAGCTTGCGTTACGTCGAGTGCCAACAAGGCATCGGAATGCACGTGGACTGCATCGATTACGCTAGGTAAGGGAATCTTGTACCCGTTGAAAAAACTAACAAGCGACACGGTGAGCAGTCGCGTTCTTGGTCCCAGCAACGGGACCAGATCCTCAACGCGCAGGGCTCCTTCCCGAGATCGCCATACTTTCACTTTGGCAGGGCAGGTCGGCTGCAACCAGGGTGTTGCGCCGGCGGGAAAGTCGAGATCATTGATCACCACCTCGTCGCCTTCTCGCAACCTCATTGCCAAGGCCGCTAAGTTGTACGCTTCGGAGGAGCAGGAACAGATACTGACTTCGTCGGCCGACAAGTTGTAGGCTTTCGCCACCTGCGCCTTGGCTTCCTTCCAGTGAACTTCGTGTCGTTGGCGACCGTCCATGCCGCGCAACTTGTCTTGCGCGTATTGGGCTAGCGCGTCGGTTACCACCCGGGGAGGAATGCCTTCGGCGGCTGAGTTGAGATACGCGTTCTTGGCGAGTGAGGGAAAATCTGTGTCACGTGCGGACTGTGTAAACATTTTTGCGCCCCGGACCCTTTACTCTTGAGCGAGCCGAACTCACGATCGTTCGTCGTGGCGGAGATCGCAACAGCGAAATCGAGTTCCTGATCCACGAGTTCCTGATCCACGAAAGCCTGATCCACGAGTTCCTGATCCACGAAAGCCTGATCCACGAAAGCCTGATCCACGAAAGGATGTGTAAGTCGCTTTACAGTTCCCAGCTGGATCACAGTGAAGTGGCGATGGCCGGGCTTTGTTGTCACTACTGGCAACATCGAGGACCAAAACTGCTTTGGTACGAGATCTTAATCGACCTGTTTGTCGTCGATCCAGCTCATCAGCTTGCGAAGCTCGCGGCCCACCTGTTCAACGCCATGGTCATGATCTGCTTTACGCATTGCCTTGAAGTTTTTGGCACCGGACCGATATTCACTGAGCCATTCCTTGGCGAATTGCCCGCTTTTGATTTCAGCGAGGATTTTCTGCATCTCGGCCTTGGTTTCGTCGGTCACGATCCGGGGGCCACGGGTATAGTCGCCAAACTCTGCGGTATTACTGATGCTATACCGCATGTAGGAGAGACCACCCTGGTAAAACAGATCGACGATCAGTTTCACTTCGTGCATACACTCGAAATAGGCCATTTCGGGCTGATAACCGGCTGCAACGAGCGTTTCGTAACTCGCCTTAATGAGGGCACTCATGCCGCCACAAAGTACCACCTGCTCACCAAATAGATCCGTTTCGGTCTCTTCGGCAAAGGTGGTGCGGATGATACCGGCCCGGCCACCGCCGATGCCTTTCGCGTACGCCAGGCCAATTTGGAACGTTTCGTCACGGGCGTCCTCGTTAGTGGCGATCAGACAAGGGACCCCTCCCCCCTGCACGAACTCGGTGCGAACCAGGTGGCCGGGACCCTTGGGGGCCACCAAAAGCAGGTCGACTCCGTCGGGGGCTTGGACTTCTCCGAAGTGGACATTGAAGCCGTGGGAACACATCAGGACGTTGCCCGGTTCGAGATGATCGCGGATTTGCTCGCGATAAATATCGCCTTGCACTTCATCGGGCAGCAGGATATTCACCACGTCGCCCTGTGCGGCGGCATCTGACGCACTCACAGGTTCGAATCCATGGCTGACCGCCAGGTCGTAGTTCTTGCTGCCAGGTCGCTGGCCAACCAAAACCTTCACACCGCTGTCGCGCAGGTTTTGTGCTTGGCCATGTCCCTGGGAGCCGTAACCGAGGATAGCAACCGTTTTGCCATCAAGTGCAGAAGGGTCGGCGTCGCTGTCGTAGTAGATCTTTGCTGGCATGGTGGAATCTTGCAGTTCAATGGGGGAGGGGTGTAGTTGTGAAAATCGCTACGAAAATTGGTGGCGGGGGAAGGGTATCGTGGTCGGTTCGATTTGTGCCGGCCATGAGATTCATTGCAGATCCTGTGGATCATGCTGGCTGATCGGTGCCAGCGTATTTCTTTAATCCTGCGATGCTGGCCGATCGGTTAACACTGCGAATCATTGCGATTCGACCCGTTCGTACCAACTCGGTAATTCCAAACGGACGCATCAATTCGATAAAAGCCTCGATCTTTCGTTCCTGCCCGGAGATCTCAATTGTGACTTCATCTGCCGAAACATCGACAATCCGGCCACGGAATACATCCGTTAACTCGCGAACTCCACTTCGCTTGCCGGGAGGCGCTTTTACCTTGATGAGCATCAGGTCGCGCTCGACGTGATCTCGAGAACTCACATCCTCGACCCGAACCACGGTGACAATTTTTTCAAGTTGCTTGCGGACTTGCTCCAGCACACTATCGTCACCAACCACAACAAAAGTCATGCGAGACAGTTGGGGTTCTTCAGTTTCTCCGACGGCGAGACTATCGATGTTGTAGCCCCGCGAGGCGAGCATTCCCGCTACGTGGGCGAGAACTCCCGGTACATTGTGCACGGTGGCTGATAAGACGCGACGCATAGATAACCCGGTCCCCTCAAAAATCACGAAACCCCGATCATATCCAGCTCTAAGACACCCCGCAACGGGCTGAAGTTCGGCTTTGCAAACATCCAACCTTTTCGTTCTCCGCGAAGTTGGAGAACGACTGCAGGTCCGTTCAGCAACCTCTTCCCTCCGGCTTGCGCTACGGGAAGAGCCGCAATTGACCGCTTGTCGGCATCGGAGGGCGGAAGTCCCGGGTGTTGAAAACCAGGGATTCTTGGTGAAAGCCAAGTTTACGACTGAAAACTTGAAACGTTTGTGCGATTTGTTCTGCCAGCGGTCCGGTGCCGCGGTGACGTTGTCCAAAGGTCGTGTCGTTCAACTGGCCGTTGCGGCAAGACCGAATCCGCGACTCGACCTTTTCGGCCTGCGTTGGTAGCGTGCCGCGGAGCCAGTCCAGAAACACCGGGCGAACACTGCCAGAAAGCCTCAACAACAAATAGGCAGCCCGCCTGGTTCCCACCGTTCGGGCTGCTTCCAGAATGGCCGGGATTTCGCTGTCGTTCAGGCCGGGTATGACCGGCGCCACCATCACGCTTGTGGGAATACCCGCTTCGTTCAACTCTTGGAGTGCTCCGAGGCGGGCCGTCGGGGAGCTGGTGCGAGGTTCCATTTTACGGGCCAAATCAGCATCGAGCGTGGTGATCGAGACCGAAACAGATACCGCGTCATAAGCAGCCAATTCTCTCAGGTGATCCAGATCGCGGGTCACGAGGGCATTTTTGGTGACCACGCCGATAGGTTGTCGGCACTCGGCTGCGACGGCAAGACAACCGCGGGTGAGGACAAACTCTCGCTCGGCTGGTTGATAGCAATCGGTGACACCCGAAAAACTGATCATTTCTGCCTTCCACTGTGGCCGCGCCAGCCATTGACGAAATAACTCCGGTGCGCGTTCTTTGACCATCACCCGCGTTTCGAAATCGAGCCCCGCGCTCAAGCCGAGATACTCATGGGTGGGTCGCGCAAAACAGTAGCTGCATCCATGGCTGCAGCCTCGGTAAGGGTTCAAGCTGTAGCGAAATTGAATATCAGGACTGTCGTTCTCGCTGACGATCGACTGCGATTGGTCGGGTTGGTAAATCGTCGGCGGCCGTTGGCGGTGGTTCAAGTAAGCGGAATCCGCAGCAACCTGCTCCAAATCGGCCTCTTCGCGGACCGATAGGTACGGATTGGCAGGTTGGATCCTGGCCCCCCGTCCCTTAATTGACGATTGGTTCGTATTCCCCATGCAGGGCAGTTTATCAGAAGGTGAACAAATGTTCAATCCAGCAGGCGCCTTTGGCCAGGTCGCTCTCAGAGACCGAAGCCTGGCTGACGTCGATCCCGGCGAATTGACCGTGACTGGGCCAATGCTTTGCCTCTCGATTTGTATCGACGTATAATTCTCCGATCCAAATAATGCACAAACTGCGAGGTTCACAGGCATGGAATCCGATTCGCCTACGCGACACTTGAATACTGGCGATCACAGGAATACTGGCGATCACTGGTTGCCATCGTTTTGCTTGGCTCTGGCGGTTGCCTTGCTCTGCGGGAGGGGGGTGCCAGCAGAGGCCATTGCCCACAAACCGACCAACGATCGGCCCGGCTCGGAGGTGAATCGCGGGCTTGGGCCTTCAGATACGTCCGACGCACCGCCCGATGCCCAGGAGCTGGGTCGCTTGATTCGCGTCTCCCTCCCGCTGACTGGCAATGCCGACTCCTATATCAAGAACGCGATTGAGCGGGCGGTCGACGCGCTGACAAGCTCCCCACCGACAGGTGGTCGTCGGCCGGTCTTGTTGTTGGAGCTTTCTCCGGCGCGTCGCTCCGACGGCCTGGGAGTTGGCAGTGATTTCGAACGGGCTCAGTCACTGGCCCGCTATCTCTCGACCAACCGTGATTTGGCTGCGGTCAAGACGGTTGCCTACGTTCCGCGGTCGATCGAAGGGCACGGTGTGCTGGTTGCCATGGCGTGTGAGGAAATTGTCATGCATCCCAAAGCTGAACTGGGAGCGGCTGGTGCCGACGAAGACACACACCGGCCGCTCGAACCGGTCATCGTCAGTTTGTATCAGCAGATCGCGGCCGCTCGACGCACCATCCCCGAAGCGATAGCCCTGGCCATGCTCGATCCCCGTCTCGAACTGCACAAAGTCGAGACCGAAGAGACGACCGAGTTTGTGTTAGCCGACGGCGTTGTCCCTCTTGAGGAACACAAGACGGTGATTGCGGATGATATCCTGGTACCGACCGGGGCGCTTGCTTCATTCAGTGGGAGCGAAGGCCGGCAATACGGATTTGTGAAGTACGTCGTTGAAAACCGTGCTGCTTTGGCGCAAGTGCTCGATCTCCCAGCCGAGGCGGTCAGAGAGGACATGTCACTTGCCGGCGATTGGCGCCCGGTGATGATCAACATCGAGGGCCCGATCACACCGCGATTGGTAGGTCAGATCCGGACCTTGATAGCGATGGAAAAAGATCAGCGTGATGTCAACTGGATTGGTTTTCGTATCGACAGCGGGGGGGGAGCGTTGGAAGACTGCTTGGAATTAGCCGACACAATCGCTTTGCAGGATGCCTCCGAGATCCGGACCGTCGCCTACGTGCCTGTTGAAGCGAGTGGCGGGGCAGCACTGGTTGCCTTAGCTTGCGATCAGGTAGTGGTTCAACCAGCCGCCAGCCTGGGTCGTGTGGGATCCGACGAGATCGACCGTGAGACCCTTGATGCCGCCGCGGATCCTCTCAAGGTACTGGCTGAAGAGACCGATCAGACTTGGTCGTTGTTGACCGCATTTGTCGATCCTCAGTTGGAAGTGAACATTTACACTAACAAGAAGACGGGAGAGGTCGCGTTTTTTTCACCCCAGCAAGCCAAGGCTTTGCCCGACGGCAAGGATTGGCGAAAGGGGGATACCCTAACCGCTGCAGGAGAGCCTTTAACGTTAACGAGCCAGCGGCTTCAGCAATTGGGACTGGTGGGGCAGGTGGTTGACAATTTTGATGAATTCAAAAAACTCTATCGACTGACGGAGGATCCCCGCGTTGCCAAACCCAACTGGGCGCTGGAATTGGTCGAAGCACTCGCTTCGCCTGCCCTGGCAATCATGTTGTTGGTTGTCGGTTTCTTGGGTATTTATTTAGAATTGCATTCTCCCGGTTTTGGGATTGGAGGATTTGTGGCGGCCGTGGCTTTTATGCTGTTTTTCTGGAGTAAATTCTTGCATGGTACCGCAACCTGGCTTGAGATACTGCTTTTCGCCTGTGGCCTGTTCTTCTTGTTGCTGGAGGTTTTTGTGTTGCCAGGCTTGGGTATTTTCGGAATTGGTGGTGCGGTGATGGTTGTGCTTTCGCTGCTTCTGGCCAGTCAAACCTTCGTCCTGCCACACAGCCAGGCCGACCTGGTTGAACTGCGTGATTCGCTGGCCATCTTGGTTGCAGCTGGTGCAGGCATCCTGGTGCTGGTGTTCACCTTGCGGCATTGGTTACCGCATGCGCCAATCCTGAATAAACTGTTGCTCCATCCACCGGAAAACGAAGAACTCGCTGATCTCCAAAACCGTGAAAGCGTCGCCAATTTTTCCCATCTGGTGGGACAGCGGGGAACAGCAGCGACCGATCTTCTCCCGGCTGGTAAGGCCCAAATAGGCGATCAACTGGTCGACGTGATTGCCGATGGTGACGTCATTGATCGAGGCCAGCCGGTCGTGGTGACGATGGCGCGCGGAAACCGCATCATGGTTCGGGGTGTTGATTCTTAGCGGGGAGTACAAGCCGGTGCCGGCAAACGAACAGGGATCCTCCCGGTAGCCTCTGCGGGTCGCTTTCTGCAGGGGTAAAAACAGGCGGGTTCTGAATTCAGTGGGCTTGGCACCGGGTCTTAACGTACGAGTATAATAGGTCGCAGAAACAGATATTTGCACCTTCGTACGAATATGAACGCGTTAGATCCCATCGTTTGGTCGATTTTGCTCATGGCCGCTGGCTGCGGATTGGTCGTTTTGGAGGTATTCTTTCCTTCAGGAGGCTTTTTGGGCGTGCTTTCGTGCGCGGCATTCGTCGCCGCCATCGGGATGGCTTTTTATTACCACGGTACGATGGCGGGGATGACGTTGCTGTTGTTTTCTTCGGTGCTCGTACCGGTGGTTCTGGCCGTGGCTATTAAGTACTGGCCGATGACACCGATGGGAAGAGCCTTTCTGGGAGAGCCTCCCAGCGAAGAGGAAGTGACTCCGGAAGATCCGCGTCGATCGCTGATCGGCCGCGTGGGAATCGCCCGTTCGAAAATGCTCCCCGCTGGAGCGGTTCTCATTGATAACCAACTGGTCGATGCCGTCAGTCAAGGGATGGCTATTGATCCCGATCAATACGTCGTGGTGACCGAAGTGCGTGCGAACCGGGTGGTTGTCCGCCCGGCCAACGACCATGAGCGACCTGTTCACGAAGATCCCGATTCCTTGCTATCGAGGCCGATTGAAGAACTAGGGATTGAAGAGCTTGATATTGACGGGTTGAACAATTCCCACACATGACGTGGCCAAAACTTGAATTACGCGAAGATTTGAGGTACAAGAGCTAAGCTGGCTGGTGTTCGCGGGAATCACAGGAATCACAGGAATCACAGGAATCACAGGAATCACAGGAATCACAGGAATCACAGGAATCACAGGAATCACAGGAATCACAGGAATCACAGGAATCACAGGAATCACAGGAATCACAGCCCCAATAGGTGAAATCGCTATGTTTGAGCAACACATGATTGTCATTGTTTTGGGGTCATTGTTCGTCCTTTTTGGCTTGGTGATCCTGATTGTGTTTTCGCGATACTTCAGTTTGTTAGTACAGTCTTGGACGACCGGGGCGGGAATCGGAATTGTCGATTTGCTTCGCATGACGTTTCGCAAAGTCAATCCAACGATGGTCACACGCAGTAAAATCATGGCCGTTCAAGCCGGTTTGCAGACTGACGAAGGCATTACCACCAAGGCGATCGAATCGCATCACCTGTCTGGGGGCAATGTTCCCTTGGTCATTCGTTCAATGATCGCTGCCCGCAAGGCAAAAATCATCAACTTGACATTTAAACAGGCGACGGCGATCGACTTGGCCGGCCGTAATATCCTTGAGGCCGTGCAAACAAGCGTTTATCCCCGCGTGATCGATTGTCCGGCAAAAGAGAGCAATCGGCCATCGCTCGACGCGGTCGCCAAAGATGGAATTCAACTCAAGGTGAGAGCGCGCGTCACCGTGCGGGCGAATCTTGACCAGCTGATTGGCGGGGCAACCGAAGAAACGATCGTAGCTCGCGTGGGTGAGGGAATCGTCAGTGCAATTGGTTCCTCTACGACCCATGCCGATGTACTTGAGAATCCGGATCGGATTTCCAAAGCTGTTTTGGCTCGTCGGCTCGACTCACAAACCGCCTTCGAGATTGTATCGATCGATATTGCCGACATTGATGTGGGGGACAACATTGGGGCGCGACTGCTGGCCGACCAGGCCGAGGCGGATACCCGCGTCGCACGTGCCAAAGCCGAAGGACGGCGGGCGATGGCCGTTTCTGAAGAGCAAGAAAACATTGCCGCGATCGAAGAAAGCCGCGCAAAGCTGGTGGAAGCCGAAGCCGAAGTCCCCAAGGCAATGGCCGACGCATTTCGCGGTGGCAAGCTCGGTATCCTCGATTACTACCGATTGCAGAACGTACAAGCCGATACCGAAATGCGCGGTGCGATTGCCAGCGCAAGTGTCACGACCGTTGCCGGGTAATCTGTCAGATAAGTAGGTTAACGCTTTACGCCGACCTATGGTCACCGCTTGGAAATACTAACCAAGGGTAGCAAGTGGGCATGGAAGTCACGGGAAAAAAACGTTAGCGATTACACCACCATGCTCAATATTCCTTGCTTGCCCCCGTTGGCCGCGCTGGAGAACATTCTCAGCGTTGTGGTCCCACTACTTTTTCTGGTTTTTTGGGTGTTGGGACAAATGGGTGAGGCCAAAAAGAAGGCGGCTGCGAAGGCCGAAGCCCGCCGACGTCACCCCCAGCCCGTCCCGCGTGGCCAAGATGCTCAGCTACCGAAAAGGGCCAGGCCGGCACATGCCGATCAAGCCGATCCACTTCGACAACAGGTCGACGCGATGCTCCGTGAGGCCGGGTACGGTGTTGCCGAGCGCCCACGTGAGGCGACGGCTGCTCCACCCACTGCACATGGTTCGGCCCGTCGCGATCCCACCATTGAAGTTCTGGTCGACGAGGATCCAGCGGCGGTTGAAGTGGTTCCGGTAGATTCGGCCCGCCGAAAGGCAGGTAGCCGGTTGTCTCGACCAGATCCTGGACCGCTTGTTCCACGAATGACAAGATCGATCAAAACACAACCTTTGACCGAACAGGCGTCACACTTGGGAGACGATATCGTTGCCGCGGAGGACAAATTTGAATCGGGCGTTAGGGCGAAATTTACACAAGAGTTGGGAGCTTTGAAGAATACGCATAACGAGGATGCTTACGAGCAACCTTCTATCGAGAATCTTGTTGCAGGCCGCCTGGCTTCGCTGTTGACCAATCCGGAAGGGATTCGCGAGGCGATTATTCTGAGTGAGATTCTCAACCGGCCGACCGACCGATGGTAAACTGGTTAAGCTGACAGTCTCTCGGTAACACAGCGTGGGGGGATCCTGTTCGCGAGCCTTGCGCCGGACATCACCCGATCATCAACAAATCTTAGGAAATGTAATCCATGCCGTTGTACGAATACCATTGTCGAAGTTGTGATCAGACGCTGGAGTTGTTGGTGCGAACCAGCGAACCGCCGAAGTGCTCCAGTTGCGGCGGAGAGCAGCTGACACAGCTTCTAAGCGTGGTTGCCACTCCTGCCAGTTCTGCCGACCAATGCGAAATCGAGTCCTCCCGGGGGGCGTGTGGCTCGGGCTGTGGGTGCTTTCCGGACAACTGAGAATCGTCGAAACATGGCGACCTGGCACGATCCCTACCAGCAGTCTGTTACGACCCCTACAACTGGACCTTCAGGCTGGTGGTGGATCGTAAAATTGGCGTTTTGGGTTGGCTCTGCGTATACTAGAAAGACCCTCACCAGGAACATAGGTTTCGTTGGTTTAGTGGGCGTTTCGGATGACGCGGTTCGCTGACGGTCTTCGCTGTCGGAGGGACCCCAACACGAATCAGTGAGAGTTGGCCTGAAACGAATTATCTTTCGATGTGTGTGATTATCCCCGCGTGAGCCATGGGTTTTTTCGGCAAGCTGTTGATATCGATCGTGCTGTTCATGAGCATCTTGCTGATGACCTTGGGCCTTGTCGTGAACCGTACGCATCACAACTTGAAGGACGAGAGAGACGAATTGAAGACACAAGTTGATGCTGCCCAGCAGCAGCATAAGGAGCTGGTGGCAAAGCACAAACAGCTGGACGTGCAATTGCGGCGGGAGCAGGTGTCAGTTGTGAACCAGTTGCGCAAACTGGAGCACGAGCACGTGGCCCTAATCCAGCGCAATGCGAAAATGGTGCAGAATCTACAGGGTTTGACCGATGTGCGTCGTGAGCGGACTGCCGAGGTGATGGCGGTACAAGAGCGGAACAATCGTCTGGCCGATCAGGCCGATGGTTTACGAAGCGAAATTGAGGGCAATCAACAGGCCCGCGATCAGGCGTTTGTTGCCGTTTTGAAAGCGACCGAGGAGTTGCACCAGTTACAGGGCCAACTGGAGCACACCTTGGAACGAAATCGTGACCTTACCAAGGACTAACCCGCGACCCGCGGAGGCAATCCATGAATCTCATCGGCAAAATCCTGGTACTCCTCATTGTGATCATGTGCATTGTGTTCATGGGGCTGGCGATGACTGTTTATTCATCGCACGAGAACTGGCATGGCCAGGCGCAGTCCTTGAACAAGAAACTTGCCGAGTCGCGGGCACAACTTAATCAGGCCAAGGACGCTTTCAACCGCATGGAAAGTAAATTGAGTGGCGATTTGGAAGCGATCCAACAGCAAATCCGCAAGCTGGAAAGCGAGCGGACCATGCTCGTGGATCGTAATGTCGGTATTCAGGCTGAACTTGACCAACTCAAGCAGCAGAGCCGTGATCGCATCGCCGCAGTGGCTGCAACGCAACAAAACAACGATCGCCTGGTCAAAGAAGTGACTGAGCAACGAAAGGTACTTCGTGACAATCAGCAGGCCCGCGACAAGGATTTTCGCGTAATGCTCGATGCCACCGAGGCTCGGGATCAAGCCCAAGGTGAACTGAACATCGTACGTGCCCAAAATCAGGCGATCACGAGACAAGTTGCACGGATGTCCAAATTGTTACGTGCCAATGGCGTTGACCCGGGCCTCGACCCCGATTTCTTGATGGAGCCTTCCGATGGGATAGTGTCTGCCGTCCGTCGCAAGGGTGCCACGCAATTAATCGAGGTGACGATCGGAGCCGACGATGGACTGCAAGCAGGCCACACGGTCGAAGTCTTTCGCGGCTCCAAATACCTGGGCCGCGCTGAAATTATCAGCACCTCACCAGACCGGGCGATTGGCAAACTTGATCGACGTTTTCTTCGAGGACAGATTCAGGAGGGGGACCGTGTCGCAACCCGACTTAAGCTCAGCTAATCCACCCGGTGTTTTACGGTCAAAGCCGAAGACATCGATCTACACCATGTTACTGTTGTTGGCGCTGTTGGCGCTGCTGTTGGGCTGTCTCTTCCTGTTTTTGGAGATTAACCAGTACGGTGGCTTCGGGAATGTAAAAGGGAAAGTTTCGAGCTTGATACCCTCTCTCACACGCACCGTCGAATCCCTGGTGTAAACCATGGGGTTGTGCCGGCTCCTTGCGACATCATTTGTCCAGGCTTCTGGTCATTCTGCGTCAGATGCGTTGCGTGCCCCCAGTTCCCGATCCAGATCCAACAAGGCGGCTGGATCTTCTTTGACCATTTCAAACTTATGGACGATGTCACGGGCAGCCTTTTCCTCGGCAACTTGTTCCTGAACAAACCATTCCAACTCAACGAGTGCGGCAAATGCCTTCTCCTTGAACGCGAGTTCGTAGAGCGCATCAATCTGGCTGGTGACAATCTTCTCTTGTGTAAGCGCTTGGACGAAAACGTTAGGGATGGACTCGAAGTCAATGGTAGGTTGGGCAATCGGGCATAATTCAACGCGGCCGTTACGAACAATTAAAAAGTCGTACAAACGCATTGCGTGGTTGTATTCTTCATGGCTCTGGATTCGCATCCAGGACGCACACCCCGCGAATTGCTTATGCTCACAATAAGCCGACATGCTGAGGTAACTGTATGAAGAGTAGAGTTCGTTGTTGATTTGTTCATTAATGGCATCTTGTATTACCTGGTTGAGCATAGTGTCGGTTCCTTTTTGGGGCGATACAGCAACTCAAGAAAACGGAACCACCGCAAGGTTCCGCACCGTGTGTAGATTATAGTCGACATGACTTGCCTGCCACCAAGGATTGTCCACAAAAAAAGAGACTCGCGACGATCGGTCACGAGTCCCAATCTCAACTCGATCTCTTGATGGGATTCAACCTCATTTCGGCTTCTCCCGACGAGTCCGCTCGATTTTCGACGGGTCAGCTTTCCAGTGGGCCCGACTGGAGTCGAACCAGCACGCCCTTACGGGCACATGCCCCTCAAGCATGCGCGTCTGCCTATTCCGCCACGGGCCCAATTGGAATGTACCTGGGGGGGTGATATGTGGACACACTTCCCCAGAACCGTCATTTTGCCGGTCAGCCGCGATCCGTCAACTGGCTATTTGCTTTCGAGAACCGTTCTCGATAGCCCGCACGAACCAAAGTGCGATCTGTCCCGGGTGACAGGACACTTCCCTGAAAACCAGGATCAGGGGATGATAGACAAAAGCACAGCCCTGAACAAAGTGGATTGCCGCGTTGGTTGAGGATCAGAGCATGGGACCCAATTCAGGCCAGACAAGCATCGTCGCAGTCGACATTGGGAATAGCTGCGTTCAATGCGGATTCTTCGACTCAGTCAGCGCGTGCGTGGCGGAGGCCCAGGGTCGGATGCTACCGATCGCAGCGTCCGGGTTGTCTCGGCCAGCCAGCAGCCTGGAACTGACACTTTCCTCTCAGAACAGGTTCGCCGAAGACAAATTCCGTCACTGGTGTGAGGAAGTGCTGCTGGTGGAATTCGACTGGTTCGTTGCAAGTGTGAATCGTCCTGCTGAGGATCATTTTCGGCGGGTCATCACCGAGGTGGGGCAACAAAGTGGCCGACACCGAATTCACGGGGTCTCTCATCGCAACATCACGATTCCGGTCAAGGTGCCGTTCCCCGAGCGAGTGGGTATCGACCGCTTGCTTGCAGCGACGGCAGCCAACCAGTTGCGCACAGCTGACCGATCGATCGTGGTCGTCGACCACGGCAGTGCGATGACGGTCGATCTGGTCGACGCAACAGGGGCATTTGTAGGAGGGGCGATTTTGCCCGGGATCACGATGGGGGCCCACGCCCTTGCCGAGGGGACGGATGCTTTGCCGTTGGTTTTGCCCGCCAAAACTTCCGAGGTTCCCCCACCAATCGGAAACGAAACCGAAGCTGCCATTCAGTCCGGTTTGTATTGGGCCGCAGTTGGCGCTGTCCGCTCACTTGTCGAGCAGATTGCGCTGAGTCAAACCAAGCCTCCCATGGTTTGCCTCACTGGCGGCGTTCAAGTTCCACTGGCCGAAAGCCTGACCCGGC
This sequence comes from Planctomycetota bacterium, assembly GCA_963578605.1. Lineage (GTDB taxonomy): Bacteria > Planctomycetota > Planctomycetia > Pirellulales > Lacipirellulaceae > JAKVCB01. The sequence continues at coordinate 57,563 of CAUZEA010000003.1, read as the reverse complement.
TGACGGGACTCGAAGTACGGTGCGTACCCGATTTGGTACTGGCGGGCATTGCGCTAGTGGCGGGCGGCCGACTTGACGGGATCAGGTGATCAGGGGATTGCTTCGCCAGGAATGGCGATTCGATGTCGAGTAGCAGATGGGATCAGACTTTCCAACCCGTGCGGTTCAGCTAACGCCTGCGGGGCGGGGTGCTGTGGCGGTCGTCCGCGTCGTTGGCTCACGAGCCCTTGATGTCGTGCAGCAATCGTTTCATTCCGCCAGTGGGAAAGCCCTTGCCGAGTTCCCCGCAGGACGGATTTGCTATGGTCGCTGGGATGGTATGGGGGGTGAGGACGTGATTGTGACGCGGCTGGCGGATTCGACGCAGGTCGAAATCCACTGCCATGGTGGATCGGCGGCCATCAAGGCCGTTCTCAGGCGACTTGCCGCCAGTGGCTGCGCAATAATCGATTGGCAAGATTCGTTGTCAGCTACCCATCCAGATCCGTTTCAAGCGGCTGCCGCGAGGGCACTGGCAGTCGCTGCGACGACGAAGACCGCACGTATTCTGCTCGACCAGTTCCACGATGCCTTGGGGAAGTCGATTCAAGCAATACTTCTAGCCCTGGAGAACCATGCGACCGCTGCGGCACTTGAGCAACTCAAAGGATTGCTTCGTTTCGGCGATTTGGGACTGCATCTCACGACACCGTGGCGGGTCGTCCTGACTGGTCCCCCAAATGTCGGAAAGAGCAGCTTGATCAACGCGCTGGTTGGGTTTGAGCGGGCCATCGTCAGTGCGGAGCCGGGGACAACCCGTGACGTTGTGACGGCAGTTACTGCCGTCGGTGGCTGGCCAATTGAGTTGGCAGATACCGCAGGGGTGCGGCAGGTAGTCGACCCGCTCGAGCGGGAGGGGGTCAACAGGGCGAAACGTTCGCGGAAACATGCCGATCTGGTCGTGATGGTTGCCGACGCCACCCAGAATGCATTCCCTGCCGATTTGCTTGAAGGAAACGGCAGCGAACGAGTTGTTTTGGTGGTCGTCAACAAAATCGACCTGCTCACACCCGAGCGTATATCCGCGGTCGAGGGGGCGACACCTGACCGCTACGCAACAAGTGCCGTGACGGGGGTGGGTATCGAAAAATTGCTGGTTGCGATCCAAACATCACTGGTACCCATTGAACCGGCCCCTGGTACGGCAATCCCTTTCACAACGGATCAAGTCCAACAGTTACGATCCGCAGAGCAGTTGGCGCGAGGTGGTCAAAGGGAGGATGCAAGCAAACTTCTTCGCTCGATGCTATCTGCAAAAAAATCGTAGCAATGGTAGCAAGCGAGACCATACTTTGGGAGAGTTTTCCAGCTAGCAGCGTTCGATCTGTGGTCAAACCTGACGAGATTTAGACGAACTGCGTCGGGTTTCACCAATTTGACTCACATAGGCTGTTAATTCGCATGAAGAGTTGCCGATGGTAATTTAGTAATAGCGAATACAACGATAAGAAGGGTTCTATTGGTTCTCCTGGATGTGAGCACGACCCTTGGTGTGAGGATGCCAGGCGGCGCTCGATCAATCATGGACTCTGGAGAACAGCCCGGTTTTCGTTGAGTTGATAAGAAGAATAGGAAGCGATCCCTAGAGAACTTTACACGGTATGACTGACATTGTCGGTCATGTGTTCAGGAGGAGCACGCCATGCGAACGAAAAAACGAATGAGCTGGTCAGTTCAACCACGAGCGACTTACCTGATGTTTTGGGGTCGTCCTGCCATTACCATTGCATCTTTTGGCCTCGTTCTATTAGCGGTTCATGCCGTGTGCGGTGAAGTGCCGGTAACTGCCAAGATCGAAGATTCAACCGCCAAATTTCAAGAGGACGGCACCTCAGTTTTGGTCAAAAACCGGCAGGCTACAGAGTCAGATCGGGTTGGGGTTGAGTCGGTTGCTGATTCCGAGGATCAAGAACCGCTCGAGCCAATTTCCCAAGATTCGGATCATGAGCCAGAGTTGGCAGCAAGCGTACTGCCGCTGGACGCGGAGGGCGGAGTCATTGCCGAAGCCGACTACCCAATGGACAAGGAAGCTGAGGAATTTGGGACTGCTTTGACGAGAGCCGCCAATTCACGCCGCAAGGATCGTGTTGCCCAGCACAGTAAAACGGCCAAAAAGGTGGTTGCCCCCCCAACTAAGCTGATGATCAATACCAAGGTTGCCAAGTTCAATGGCGTTCAACCTGGCACGTCGTCTCCAGCAGAAGTACGCGCGCTTTGGGGTGAACCCGGTGAAGTGCGCGACCTTGAAGATGGCGAAATCCTGATCTACGAGACGGCTCCCTTCCACAGAATAGATGTTGTCGTCACCCATGACACCGTGAAGATGATAAAAGTCGAACTCGACGAATTACTACCTGCCGAACAGTTAGTCAAACAGCTGCGACTCGATAAGTTTGAGCCAGCCAGCATCCTGAACGATGCGGGTGAAATCCTTGGTCAAATCTTTCCTGAACGTGGCGTGCTGTTCATGTTTGAGGAGACGCAAGATACGGAAGGTTCCAAGCGACTAGTTTCGCATATTGTCATCGAGGCACTCGATTCGGCTGCGTTTGCACTTCGGGCGGAAAACCACCTCCATGGCCCGTATGAGAAAAACATTCGCGATTTGCAATTCGCCCTAGCACTCGATTCGAAGATGGCCCAGGCACATTGGTTGTTGGCCGACATCTATCTGGCAACCGGTCAGGCTGATCTGGCAGAGTTTTCTGCGGCTGAGGCATTCAATCTCGATCCGAGCAACGACGCGTATCGACTTCGTTGGGCCAGAGCACTGGAGCAGTTGGCACGTTACGACGATGCGGTTCGCGAGACGCGAGCTGTACTGGACGACAATGACACACCCACGATTATTCAAGCCCAAGCACTGCAACAAATGGGTCGACTGGCAATCTTAGGTGGGTCGACAATTCGTTCGCGTGCAATACCGTTTCAAACCAAAGCGATTGAAATGGCAGACTCGGTCGCGACAAGTAAACATCTTGCCGATCGAAGGGCCGCCAAAAAAGTCCTTGTCGATGCCCATCTGGCGATTGGTCGCGAGATCGCAGACCAGGATTACCGGAACAAATTCGAAACGGTCTCCAAGTGGATTAGTCGGGCCTCAGGGCTCGCTGAAGATGCTATCAAAAAGGGTGACGCCGGCTTGGAATTGCGACTCCAGGTTGCCGAGGTTGCCCTCGCGATCCTGGCCGAGTTGAAGCCAAGCGTCGATCCGGCACCCTGGATCGAAGAGGCCCAAACCGCTGCCAATTCACTGGTGGAAGAGGTTGACGATCTGCTTTGGCAACAACACATCCAGTGGCGACTGGGAGTCGCTTACTTCCAGGCGGTACGCATTGAACATACCCGCCGCAGGTCGACCAATGCTTTACGCTACTCTCAGAAGGCGATCGATAACCTTACCGAAGGTGCGAAGAACCGGCAGGCTGTTCCCAATTTTGAACATCTGGTGGGGCGTCTTTACTTTCACATCGGTGCGGTGTATGCGGTTCACCAAAAGAACCACGAAAAGGCTATCTGCTGGTACGATAAGGCAATTCCGATGCTGACAACCAAAGCGCCGGTTACCAAACTTGCCTTACCACACCGACACGGCGAAGCACTCGTGAGCATGGGAGTCAGTTATTGGAGTGTTGGCGAGCGGTCGAAAGGTCTTGAACTCACTCAGATGGGCGCCGACCTGGTCGAAGCGGAAGTTGCCAATGGTTTGCTTAATAAGGAAGCACTTGTGGTTCCTTATGGCAATCTGGCCACCATGTATAAGGGGATGGGCGACGAGAGTCAAAGTGCCCATTATGCCGACCTGACACAAAACGCCAAGCCTCGCCAATCGGCGGCGCCAGTCAACGTCGCGCGAAATCCTAACCGTAATACCACAAGTCGCACGGCTGATTCCATACGTCGACAAATTGGTGATCGCCAGGGCCGTTCTTCAGGATCAGGCCGTACGCAAAGAATCACGCAAACCGGTAGTCGCGACGGTGTTGGCGGCAATCCCAATCGCAAAATACAGATATCGCGCCGTCAGCAATCGCGGACTTCTGGTAAACCTACCAGGGTGCGTTAAGCGTCTATTAAACTGGTCGTATCTGCGAAGCGACGAGAGCCCAGGGGTGCCTCCCCCTGGGCTTTTTTCTTGCCGGGCCCATCTTTCATCTGGTTTTCGGGGATCTGCCGAAACTCCTGGCAGATACCGAGACCCCCGCTTGGCATTTCCTCCCAAACCGCAATAATGAGACTCGGTGTGCAGTGTTTATCCGCTGCCGGAGAACCACTTCCCACGTTCCACCCTGGAGTTGAGATTGTCTGATTTCTCTCCCACGGACTACGGCCCCGTATTTGTTGCCTGGCTCGATCGGAACCGTTGCCGTCTGCTGGACGATAGCCAGCCTCAAGAGGGTGGGCATCAAGGTCTGCCCGAACTGAGTATTGAGGCGGCTTTTACGAGTTCGCCGCTCGCCGATCGGAAAATGGCCGAGTGTTGTCTGGCCGGAGTGTGGCTGCTCCACGATTGTCTTGAACAGTCCCATACCGTCAGTCAGAATATACCGACTGATTCGGGGAGTTTTTGGCATGGGATCATGCACCGTCGCGAAGGCGACTTTTCAAATGCCAAATATTGGTTCCGCCGTGTGGGGAAACATGCCGTATTTGAGCCCCTGGCTGAACAGGCGATGGAGATCGGGCAGCAGTTGGGCCAAATAAGTGGTGCCGTCGAACTGCTTAGCGGTGCACCATGGGATCCCTTTGCCTTTGTCGATTGTTGTCGCAGCGCGGTCTGTGGCGAGAATGATGCCCAGGTCCTTTGTGGTCGAATTCAGCAGGCCGAGTGGGAACTCCTTTTTGACCACTGCTATCGCAGCGCAACAGCCACTTGAAATGCCAGCCCAGGCGCAGATACTAGGGGGGCTTTGGGTTTTGCAACCGGGCCCATCACGCTTGCCACTGTAAACTAGCCGGTTGCAATGATCAGCAGGCCCACCTCGCGACGACCAGTCCGGAGCCTTAAAAACCTGCTGTTTGCTTTAGCTAAAGGAACAAACCATGTCACGCTCGGGCGCAATTACCTTTAAGGGAAATCCGATGACCTTGGCCGGTGAGGCAGTTGCCGCTGGCGGGGCAGCTCCGAACTTCACACTGCACTATTTTGAAGACGGGATGCAAACACTCACTCTCGATGACCTGCAGGGCAAGCCGACCCTGTTGAGCGTGGTGCCCTCGCTCGATACGCCCGTTTGTGCCACCCAAACCAAGAAATTCAATGAGTTCCTGGGTGAATTAGGCGGTCGCATTAACGCAATTACGGTTAGCCTTGACTTGCCCTTCGCCATGAACCGGTTTTGCGGTGCCGAGAACATCACCAATATCCGTTCAGCAAGTGATTATCAGGATCGCAACTTCGGTCAGAACTGGGGAACCTTGATTGAAGAACTCAAAATACTTTGCCGTGCAATCTTTGTTTTAGATGCCAATGGAAAGGTTGTTCACGCCCAGTATGTTGCTGAGGTTACCGAGGAACCAAACTATGATGCTGCCATTGACGCGTTAAAATCGCAGCTCTAGATCAGAAAACCCCTTCCGACCACGGAATTTACCGGGAGTAAAGAACAAGGATTTGAAAGGGGAAGTGGATGGATTATGAGTCGAAAAAAGGTAGCCGAAGCACTCGGCACTTTTTTCTTGACCTTCGCGGGTGTCGCGGCCATTTTAAGCACGCAGGCGCCCATCAACAGTGGGGCTGGATTGGTCCAATTGCTGAAACGATTGTCGCTGCTCTGATTTATCAATACTTCTTGCTTAAGGATGAAAACAATGGGTAGGTTCTTGATCATTGTCGTTGTGTTGATCGCCATTGCCTTTGCAATCAACGAGTTGACACGTGAAAAAAGAGACGGCGGCAAGGTTGCAGAGGAACCGGCCGTTTCCCCATCAACGACTGAGCCAGCGGTCCCGCCCCTTGAAATCGAAGTTGCCAAACCGAGTGGCGATTCGAAATCCACCGAGGCCAAACCGACCGAGGAATCGACAGTCTCCACGCCTGCTCCCCCTCCGCAAGAAACAACTTCGGCCACGGCAAAACCAACGCCTCCAACTCCCCCTGAAACCAAGCCGGAGGCAAAACCTCCGACCACCGGAGAACCCCCCTCCCCATCGCCAACCACTGAGACCGACAGCAAACCCAGCGAGACCGACGACAAAACCACTGCGGGTGATGACAAAGATGGTGAACAAGAAATTCTGCTCGGCACGGTTGACTTGACCAGCGGTTTACCTGGAGAGGGCCCCCTCTCGATCGAAGAGATAAGCGAATGGGTCGAAGACCCCGCCAACCATGTAGTGCTCAATCCCGAACTGCCCAAAGGACTGGCTGCTGGAAAGACGCAAATTACCGGGATCGGAGCAAATCCATTGACTCGGGCGAAAATCGAACTTGGACGACAGCTCTACTGCGATCCACGACTTTCGATCGATGGCACGATCAGCTGCGCCAGTTGCCATGATCCTGAATTCGGGTATGCAAAGAACACCCAGTTTGGTGTCGGTGTCGGCGGTCAAGAAGGAGGCCGCAATTCACCGGTGGCCTACAATCGCATCCTGAGCGGGAATCAGTTCTGGGATGGGCGGGCCGATTCACTCGAAGCACAAGCCGTCGAGCCAATTGCCAACCCCATTGAAATGGGAAACACCCACGAGAATGTAGCCAACACTCTCGAAGGTATTGAGGGCTACAAACGCCAGTTCGACAAAATCTTTTCCGACGGGGTGACGATCGACAATGTTGGCAACGCAATTGCCAGTTTCGAGCGGGCCATCGTGACCGGACCTACCCCTTGGGATTACCATGTTGACTTGATCAATTTTGAACAGGCTTACGAAGCCGATCTCGAAGACCTCGAGGCACTCAAAGAAGAGGACCCGGAACTCTATGATGAGTACATGGCACTTAAGCAGGCCAGCGAAGCACATCCGTTCGCGGAATCGGCACAGCGGGGCGGCGAACTATTTTTCAGTGAAAAGGTAGGTTGTACTGCTTGCCACGCCGGCGCGAACTTCACGGACGAGAAGCACCACAACATTGGCGTCGGGATGGAGGTCGATGAACCCGACGCGGGCCGATTTGCGGTGACCAAAGACGAGAGTCACCGTGGGGCCTTCAAGACCCCCACCGTGCGAAACGTGGTCCTCACGGCCCCCTACATGCATGATGGATCGCAAGCGACCCTCGAAGAGGTAGTTGACTGGTACGACAAGGGGGGGCACCCCAACGGGCAACTCGATGAGAAAATTAAAAAGCTGAATCTCACGGACCAGGAGAAGGCCGATCTGGTGGCATTCATGAAATCACTCACCGGGGAATTCCCCCAGGTCGAGCGTAGCCGGTTGCCCCAGTAAAGCAAAGTGGCAGCTTTCAGATCCAGATCCTAAGGCGAGTGGTCCTCCGGGTCGACCACGCGGGTTTCGATCACTTTTGCGTCGACAATGCGATCCCCGGCGGATGAAGTGGTAAAATCGGGTCGAGGTCCAAAACCAGAACCGTAGTGGACCTGTTGCACCCGGACGTTGCGTTGGATCCAGGCCAACGCAGTTCGCTTAAAAACCTGGCGAATCACCGGGATCAAAAGGGCAAACCCCAAAGCATCGGTCAGAATGCCGGGCGTCAACAGCACAGCCCCGGCAACCAGAATCAGGGCGCCATCGACCATCGCGTCGCCAGGGACCTTGCCCTGGGCCATTTCTTGCCGGATTCGCAAAGCCGTTCGCAAGCCTTGCCAGCGAGCCAGGCTGGCGCCGAGCACTCCGGTGAACAAGATGAGCAGTAACGTGTTAACCCCGCCCACTTTAGCTGCCAACCACAACAAGAGCACGAGTTCGACAAACGGAACTACGGTGAACAGCAGTAGCAGGTAGAAAAACATGGTGGTCTCGCCGTGACTAAACTGTCGGCAGTTGGCGTTAATTGGTCTCTTGAGGATCGAATTTGACAGTTCAGAGTAACGCCATCAGTGAAGTCCACGCAGCCCAAATGGCAAAAGAGCCAAAGAAGGCAACGGACCAGAGCATGATGGCGATCCGGACGGGGGGCATCCTTAACGGCTTGGGCAGCAAGCGGCAATTGATCCAAAGCAGCGTTGCCGAGTAGACGCACATGATTCCACCATTGAGGCTTGCCGTCAGTTTAAACAAGCCCAGCGTACTAGTTTGGAATTGCTCAACCCCAATCAGCAGAACCAAACTCCCCAGGGCAATCTCACCCCACAAAAAGGCAAAATAAAGGCGGCTTTCGGACCACCACTTATTGTCCATCAGCCAATTCACCTTGACGATATCGGCCGAAATACGGCTGGTGGCATCGAGCACTGCCAGTTCTGTGGTGAACAGGATCACAATTCCCATGACTAAAAACAACCACGGACCGATCGCGCCGACCGTTACCCGCAGCTGTTCGGCTTCGGCATAGATGAACTCAAGTCCTTTGCCATATTCATCCATACCTTCGCGCAGCATGCCAGCGGAATCATAGAACAGGCTGTAACTGATCAAGGTCAACACTACGAGACAAAAGATACAGGTCACGAAGAAGCTGATAAATTGTTCCCGACTGGCCCTGGTCCACCAGATTTTCCAGCGGGCCATATTTTCCGGTGTATGGGGAAAGTGATACCCAATTTCCGAAACTGCCTCTTCCTGGCCGGAAATGGGGCTGGTAATTCTGCCGACGTGAACCCCCATTCCAAACCCTTTGTCTTTGATGTAGTTGCTTTGCCCGAGATTGAGCGTACCTCCGCAACCGGCGAAGGCGAGTGCCCCCAGGAGAAGTACTTCATCAAGATTGGGATATTCGCTTCCCAAGGGAATGAACGTTGGCGCACCAAAAGTTGCCGTTTGTTGAACCAGTTTGGCGACCGCATCGGGACGAATCACCAAGACACCGACGACCAGGACTAAGATCAATGCCAGGATAACGAGAATAAATTGGGTCGCTTCAATTGTTTTGTAGACCACCGGCCCGGTGGTTAGGAGAATTCCACAGCCAACCATTCCAATGATTGCCAGCGTGGCGAGGTAGGGAGTTCCGGCGCTAATGATCTGGGACGATCCGTCAGCGAGCAGTACAGTTTCGGGATGCCAAACGAGCCAGGTGAAAAGTTCAGCGGCACCGGTTGCCCAGGCTGGAATGACGTAAGGGACGGTGTTTGCCACCAGGAATATCCAGACCCAATGGTGACTCAGGCGGGCGAACCCGGTGATTGCCGATTCCCCCGTGGCCAGGGTCCAACGGGTCACCTCCATATTGATAAAGTACTGGGTGGTAACGCCGAGCAAACAGGCCCAAAAGAAGATGAATTGACTCTGGTAGGTAATATAGGGCCAGAGGATGAACTCACCGCTACCCAGCGAGAGCCCGGCGAGAATGATGCTCGGACCGGCCATCCGGCGAAGCAGTATGGGCTCGGGCATCTCCCGATAACGCAAGGGGGGAAGATTCCCGTGCGGAATGACGGTATCCGGAACGAGTTCATCAACTTGTGATGCTTGAGAATCGCTCATCGCTTTACCTTGTGTCTTCAAACACGGGAAAACTACGTGCGAATTCTAGCAGAAGGTCAACGTAAAGAGAACGAGACTCTGCGGGAACCTCTTGGCGTTGTACGGAGTGCTCAAAGTGGAGATACTTTCACTGGCGGTGATCACGACGAGTTGGCGAGAATTGACGACGAGGAATTGTGGTCACGCAGATTGCGTTGACACAGGGTCAGCTTGGGTGTGATGTGTCAGCTTTGGCGTGATGTTTGAAATCCTGGCGAAGTCCAGAACGAAAAGATTGAGCCGTATCGCATTCATGGGCCCCAAACAGGAGCGGTCGATTCGACAATCGTTTCATGAGTTACCACGCTACTGTGCGCGACGTCTATCGTGAGGCAGCTACTCAGCCATCTGCAAATCTCTGCTGCGTGCCCCAGGCACGACGTTATCTTCCGGGCCTCAACGTCCCTCCCATCATGTACGAAATGAACTATGGGTGTGGGACGACCATTCACTTGCAAGATATGATCGCCAACCAACGCGTGCTCTACGTTGGTGTCGGGGGCGGTTTAGAGGCTTTGCAGTTGGCCTATTTCACGCGGCGACCTGGTGGTGTGGTTGCAGTTGATCCCGTTGCTGAAATGCGCCAAGCGGCGCGTGCCAACCTCGAATGCGCAGCTAAAACAAACGACTGGTTTGACCCCTCTTTTGTCACTTTGGTTGATGGCGACGCGCTCAATTTGCCGGTTGAACGCAATTCAGTCGACCTGGCAGCGCAAAATTGCCTCTTCAATATCTTTAAAACGGGTGGAGACCTGGAACAGGCGCTCGCGGAAATGCACCGTGTGTTGGACAATGGTGGTCGCCTGGTCATGTCCGACCCGATTACACCGCGGCCCCTGCCAGTTGCCCTAAGCCAAGACGAGGTTCTCCGCGCGCAGTGCATTTCGGGTTGTCTCATGCTGGAAGAGTACCTTGAGAAGATCAGCGATGCGGGATTTGGTGCGATCGAGGTTCGCTCTCGCAGGCCCTACCGCATGCTGGATGCCGTGACGTATGACCTCGAGGACGACTTGTTGTTAGAAACTGTGGAGGTCGTTGCTTTGCAGGTTCCCACGCCGGAAGACGGAGTGTGCATATTTACCGGTTGCACGGCCGTTTACCTCGGGTCCGACGAGGAATTTGACGACGGCAAAGGTCATTGTTTGCCCAGGAATATGCCGCTACCGGTTTGCGACAAGACGGCTGCTACTTTGCAGGCACTGAACCGCGTTGATCTCCACGTCACGCCAGCAACATGGCATACCCAGGGGAGTGGTTGTTGTTGAGGTTTGAAAAACCACTCGATGATAGGCCATTTATGCCCGCTCTTACCTCACTTCCGATTCTTCACACCGACTCGTTTCGCCAACAGTGCATTCCGGAGTTGCGGGCGGCAGGGGAGATCCGGACGTTGCAGATCAATTTGGGGCTCGTCTGCAATTTGGCATGCCACCATTGTCATGTGGAATCTTCACCTAAACGGGACAGTCCCCAGGAAAACATGTCTGCTGTGACCGCCCGCCGTGTTGCGGACTGGATCGCCAGGAATCCGCAGATCGAGCGTGTCGACCTGACCGGAGGGAGCCCGGAGATGAACCCGAACTTTCGCCCGCTTGTACGACGGGTTCGAGATTTGGGACGGCATGTCACGGATCGTTGCAACCCGACGATCATTCCTTACAGGGATCACCGAAACACAGAACCGTACGCATGGATTCCCCACTTCCTGGCGGAGCATCAAGTAGAGGTTGTCGCTTCTTTGCCATGCTACCTTGAGGAAAATGTTGATCACCAGCGGGGGCACGGTGCCTACAACGCATCGATCGAAGGCTTGCGGCGACTCAATGACGCAGGTTACGGGCGGGACCCAGGGTTGCAACTCAACCTGGTTTACAATCCCAACGGACCCCACCTACCCCCACCGCAAGAGTCACTCGCCACAGACTATCACCGTGAATTGAAAGAGCGAGTCGGTTTGGTATTCAACGACTTGTGGACGATCACAAACATGCCCATTAAGAGATGGCGGCATGAACTTGAACGGTCGGGTAAGCTTGCCGACTACATGAAAATGCTCGCCAAGGCGTACAACCCATTGACCATCGACGGTCTCATGTGTCGGCATCAAATTCACATTGATTCGGCAGGCCGGATCTACGACTGCGATTTCAATTATGCTTTGGGTTTACGAACTCCTGGCCCTCCGGAGCGGTTCCTTTGGGATACGACCGCTGACGAACTGGCCGGTCGTCCGATAGCGACCGGTGACCACTGTTACGGGTGCACTGCCGGTGCCGGAAGTAGTTGCGGCGGTGCGTTGACCTGAGCGGGCAGCCGACCGATTGGTCATTTGGGATGGCCGGGCACGGGCTCGGATGGCAGGGCACATTCCGTCCCTTAGTCGACGTCCTGGTAGAATGATTGGAGTGAGATGCGGAGCCGCCCTGTGCCGGTCATATGGAATGTCGAACCGGCGTCCAGCATCGATTTCGCCACGCCGATCGGGCCTTCCAAGTCGGACGATACCAGCCGGCAACCGTCAATCTCGACAGCGAACGGACCTTCCAGTTGCACTCGCATTTGGCCTTCGTTGTGATCGGTTGCCTCCAGGAATGCTTCAAAGCCAGCACACCGAACTTGCCCAATTGTCCTGATTTCGGTCAGTTTGAGATGGAACGACTCCACCTTGCCGAGCGATTGGCCAAGGGCGAGCAATCGATCGGCGACGTCGCGTGGCACTGAAATCTGCTGGCCAACAACCACCGTTTTTCCAATCAGGAATTCAGCGAGCGGACTCACTTCGCCAAGGCTATTCATGTTGCCAGCAACAATTTTGTATTCGGCAAGTGTGGGAAGTTGCCCTTGGTCGTCGGTCACCATTAACGTGGTTCCGTTTCGAAAACAGTGATATTTATGACCCACCACCGGGTCCGTCTCGGTCTGGCTTGAATCGGTTCCAGCAGTGAGTTCGCGCTCAGAAACGATGTACCGTACATCGGCTTCAATCATACGATCGTTTGCAATTTCCACAGCCGTGATAATTCGGTGTTGGCGTTGTTTGAGCACGCTTTGCCTTTGCTCGACGACTTCATTTTCCCGCCGACCGATCGTCTTCATGCTCGATTCAAACAGGAGTTTCTGATCGATCTGGTCTCCCACGTGTGCCGTGCGCCCTGTGAAAGTTGCGGATGCGAGGTTTTGCTCCTCGTTAACGGTCGTTTCAAACGTTGCCTGAGTTAGTTCATCCTGCTGTGCGAATGTGGTCGGGGAGATGGCGAGCCAAAGGGAAAGGAATGCCAGGCGAACCGTGAGCTGGGTTGTCATCTGAAAATCTCCAAGACGTACCGGTATGGTCCTGCCAGTTTCTGGGGGATGATGCGGCGATTACCCACCGCGGCCAGGTTCGTTCTCAGGCAGGCAGGGTGCAGATGATCTCGCGCGGCTCACCAGAGAGTCAACAGCGGTTGGTGTCGGGGATGGTTTTTACGAGACGGTTTCAAAGCCGGGTTCTGCCAACCTGTTCTAAGGGTTCGATAGTGGCCCGGGGGCGAGTTTCCCGACGGCGGCACAGAATTGCCAGAGTCAACCACGTGCCAGCACTGATAGTTCTGGAGAGTGCTTGTTAAATCAAGCATTCCACGAGCTTCCAGCGCCCGGTTGTCAGAATCGCTTTGGTTCAAGCGATACCGGACTAGGTGTGGGATCTGCTGGCTGCTATAGTTCGCAGCCCTTCCGGCGGGGTTCTAACTCCTCGTCTTCTCCAGATCCCACCAAGAGAATCACGTGATGCACTACGGTCACTTTTCGTCGTTCATAGCTTCGTTGCTTCTTGTTTTGCTGCTGACATCGGCCTTGCCTGGCCAGCAGCAACCACCGGTTCAGCCAAGATCGCCCTTCCAGCTGAACCCGATTGAAACCGCATTTTTAGACCAGCTGTTGCTGAGCTGGGAAACCGAGAGTGGAAAAATCGAGACATATCGGTGTCCTTTTGAGCGGTGGGAGTACAACCCGGTATTTGGTCCGAGCATGCAGATTCCTTTCAGCAAGGATTTTGGCGAGGTCAGTTATCAGAAACCCGACAAGGCGAGCTTCCAAATCACCCAGGTGTCTCGTCTGGAAAACCCACCTGCGGGGAATCAGGGACAACCAGCGGTACCGCAGCAAGCGAAGTGGGTTCCGCAACCCAACATTGTTGGTGAGCATTACGTTTGTGATGGCAAGAACGTCTACGAGTATCGCCATGATCAAAAACAATTGATGGTGCGGCCGATTCCGCTGGATATGCAAGGCCAAGCGATTGTCGACGGGCCGTTACCATTTTTGTTTGGTGCCAAGGCGGAAAAGCTGAAACAGCGTTATTGGTTGAAGGTTCAGGACCAGCCCGACACGACACAGATTTGGCTGGTTGCTTTTCCGAAATTTCAGTCCGACAAGGCTAATTACGACCAAGTACGGTTGAGTTTGGATCGGGCATCGATGTTGCCACGTGCAATGGAGATGCACATGCCTGACGGAAGCCGGCAGACTTACATTTTCGATCTTGGAAAAGCTTCGATCAACGCACCCTTTCAGAAGATCAAGAATCTATTCCAGGCTCCGCGTACGCCTTTTGGTTGGAAGCGTATTGTTGAAAACAACGTCCGCCAGGCCAACCAGAATCAACCAGCCCCTCGTTAGAATCGTTTGGGATCTATCCAAATCGCGCGGCAAGCCTATCAAGGTCAACCTTTGCGATACCACTTGCCATCGCGCAATCTGAGAACTGCTGGGCATGGCGGATTGGCTCGTTCAGGTACGGCACGGGTCATACTGGAGGGTGTTGATTGGGTGATTGTGCACTGCGGATAAACCCCGATCGTGGTAAACTGTGCTTGTGAGCGAGTTTTGCCAGATTACAACTACCACAGAGACACAAGCCGAGGCGCAGAAGATTGCCGCTGCGCTCGTCGAGCAGCGGCTGGCCGCCTGCGTGCATGTCAGCGGGCCAGTCGAGAGCACGTACCGTTGGCAAAGCGTTGTGGAGTGTGCCCAGGAATGGGTTTGTGAGGCCAAGGTGAGGAGTGATCGCACCGCCGCGGTGACCTCTGTCATTACAGAACTTCATTCTTACAACGTTCCAGCCGTGGTCGTTTTGCCGATTATCGAGACGAGTCCGGCATATCTCCAGTGGCTTCGCAGCGAAACGAAAGGTGATCTTTGAGCGACTTCGGCGTGCTCATTACCCGCCCAGTTCCGGGATTGCCATGCCTGCCCGGAGGATCAAAACAGCCTCTGCTGTTTTGAAGGGTTGAGCGGGCGGGCGTTGAAGCCGAGATCGCAGAGATGGTCGGCAAACTCGGTCGGCCCGTGCGTACAGATCACCTCCCGGGGTTCCACGCGGCGGACAGTTTCGACCAGTTCGTCGAAGTCGGCATGGTCGCTCAGCGGAATCGCCACGTCGACACCCCAGCGGTATTTTGTGTTCGGGTCGACAGCCCAACCGGTCGTTGCGATGGAAAGGGTACGCTCGAGCCCGGGTAAGCGGAACTTGCGCATACTGCGGGGCAAAGTGACCACGACATGGCCAGCAAGTGGTTTTTCGACATATTCAGCCAGGTTTCCCAAGTCGACTCCTAGTTCCAGGTAGATTTGGCTGGTTGCATAGATGAGCGGGTGTTGCAACACGGCGAAACCATGGTCGGTAAGCAGTTTGGTCACTTCCTGGGCCTTACCGAGCGCATAAGCATGAATGACGGGGGTTTTCTCCTCAGCCAGTGTGGAGGTGACCGTTTCCAACAATTGGTCAATTGCATGTTCACGTGGTGGTAATCGGTATTTGGGGCTGCCAAAGGTCGACTCCATGACCAAAATGTCGGCTTTTGGGACCTCAGCCGGTTCGGACGTTGCCGAGGGGCCGAGTTTAAAGTCACCCGTGTAAAGCAACGACTGCCGGTCGTTGCGGGCCAACAACATGGCCGAACCCAAGCAATGACCCGCCGGATAAACGCTGAGCTGAAGACCTCCAAACTCGATCAGTTGACCAAATTCCATTTCCCGTACGCGGTGTTGGTCTCCCAGACGGTGATGGTAGAACCGGGCGGTAGCTCGTGTCGCCAACGCCAATTCGTGTCGGGCAATATGGTCGGCATGGGCATGTGAGATGAACGCCCGGGGTTGCCGGCGGCGCACATCAACGGCCAGTTGTGCGTCGGTCAGAAAAAGCCCATTGTTGTAGTGGAACATGTGGATCGTGTGGTCGGGTCACGACTCTTTGTGGTGAAGGCCAGCGGGATGCATGTCTACCCGCAACCCACCCTGGCACTTGCTACCGATACGCGTATAGTATCACGGTCTGCCCCAATTTCGGAGTTGCAATCGCGTGGACTACCTTCAGGTTATCATCCTGGCAATTGTGCAGGGGCTTACCGAGTTCCTGCCGGTAAGTTCCTCAGGACATTTGGTGGTGGGTAGTGCCGTTATGGAGTCCCTCGGATTTCCACACCCACCCGATTTGCTTGAGGTGAATATTGTCTTGCATGTAGGGACTCTTGGGTCGATTCTGCTTTTCTATTCTCACAAAGTCTGGCGCTTATTTAAGGAAGATCGGCAGCTGATTCCCAGATTGATTGTGGGAACGATACCGGCTGCTGTCATTGGGATACCCTTGAAGGAACTCGCGGAGAACCTTCTGGAGAGCCCGCTCCTGGCTGGCTTGATGTTTCCGGTCACAGCGTTGATTTTGCTGTGGGCGACACGGCAACCGGTGGGAGACGCGTCATATCGCAATTTGAGTTACGCCAGGACGGTTCGCATCGGTTTCATGCAAGCTTTGGCAGTATTGCCTGGCATTTCGCGAAGTGGAGCAACGATTGCCGCTGGGTTGCGTGAAGGACTCGATCGGCAGAGCGCGGTTACGTTTGCCTTCTTGTTGGCAATTCCAGTCATTGGTGGCGCGGGCTTGATCGAAGTCACCAAATTGGCCAGGCAAACACAACATCCCGATGTGACCGATTCCACATCTCCCCAAACAGCGATCCCCACGGCAGATCGACTGCCCACGGCAGCAGCGCCGCCCGCAGTGAATCCACCTCCAGCAACCCAACCGACCGCTCCCCTGACGCTTGTGGTGGGTGGCCTCATTGCGATGTTAGTCGGTTGGCTTGCGCTCTGGTGGTTAGTCCGCTGGATTCAGGCGGGTCGGTTGGGACTCTTCGCCTGGTACCTTATCCCGCTGGGGGTGACGGTCGTCGCCTGGCAATTGTGGAACTAAGCGGTGCAGTTGGTTACGGCTTGGAGAACCCGCTGTAGAATTGCCCCGTGTTCATGAAGTACGAGCGGTGGCCAGTAGCGGGCTTGGCTTGGTCGGTAGAGCCTTGGGTCTCCATGTTGGTAACCCGCCGAACTTGACGTCCAAGGCGTTGCAGTTCGGCTTCCTGGCGACGATTCATTTCATATTGATGGAGCTGCGGCCGCACAAACGTGAAATAGTTTGGCGTTGGTTCATCCTCATCGTCCCGGCCAAGTTGCAGATAGGGGCTGATCGTCGGAGCATACCCGACGTGAGAGAATGGTTTTTGCTTTACCTGCGGTTGGCTGGTTCCTATAGAACGGCCTGTGAAAGTTGGACGTGGCGGCATCGTTGCCATCGTGTTGGCAGCCGATGGGCTCCGTAAAAATCCGATCGGCGGACGTGCTTGCCCGACAAACGGTTGGGGTACTCCCTGGAGGATCCGTGCCACGGTGGGTCGTTCAGCCGGCGCGGTCAGTTGGACTGCTGGAGGTGGATTCACTGTGGGCGGCGCTGCTGCCGTGGGCAGTCGATCTGCCTTGGGGACCGCTGTCTGGGGATAGGTGGGTGAGGGCGTCAGACTGAGTGCCGGTCCCGTAGTTGGAGTTGGCGGGAGTTGCTGGGCAACAGCCCGGGGAGCAACCGAAAACAGAACTCCGAACAGCAACCACCACCCCAACCCGATTATCCACTGACGCATAGCTTGTTCCTCCGCCTACAATGTGAGCCAACGGCGTTGACTCGCGATACCGACTCCTACAATCGATATAGTCGTCAAATTCGCGGGGGCAACTTGTGTGCAAATTGTGGCGGTGCGGTATTGCGAGCCGACGGCTTTGGTTCGACTCGACCTGCCAGTCGGGTGAGAGCCCATTGAGCATGGACCCTTCAGAAAGCCCTGGTGGCCATTTGTCGACGACTGCTGGCAATCTGCGGCCCAAAGCACGCAATTCTTCTGGCTAGCAACTGCGTCGAATTGAGCAGAGTACTCCGGTCAGGGCCAACCAGGCCAGCACCGCGGTGGCGGGTTCGGGTACGACAGCACTCGCACTGCCGAGCGTCATTCCAGGACCGCCGAATTGCACTTGGATAATCTGCAAATCAAGGCCGTTGACGATGTCATCCATGTTAATGTCACCCAAACCACCAGGGTGCCCGGCATTAACCTGCCAGATGATGATGTCGTCGTAGTCGACCATCCCATTACCATTGAGATCTCCACCGATGGCAATAAGTGATGATTGAACCACGAGCTTATAGATATCGGAGTCGACGTCAACGATCGGAATTAAACTGCTTTCTAGGCCGAGGAAGGGCAGGTCCCACTCGGTAAAATCGCCGGACAGTTCTCCCCCAGTTCTCATAATCAAGTATTCGTCGCCAACCTGAGGTGCAATCGGATTTGCACCGGATTGGTTGAGGGTTACCTCCAGGGTGCCACCCTGCAAATCGATGTCGCCCGAAGATGAAATGCTGCCGAATTCGTTGCCCGATTCTCCACCTCCCAGGACGAGGCTCAGTGTGCCACTGTTGGTGAAATCGTTGGTAGTTAAGCCCAGTGCGTTGGGCCCCACTTGAATGCTGCCGGAATTTGTCAGATCGCCATTGAATACTACAAACGTATCGTCACCCACGATCGAAATAAGACCTTCATCGATGTCGGAGGTTCCAACTTCATTAGTCATGTCACCGTAAACCCGACTTGTACCACCGATAAAATTGATCAGGCCCTGATTGCGCACCCCCATCTGAAATCGAAGGGTCGCATTCTGGGCTTCGATTTGCCCAAAACCACGGGAGGGGACTTGGGTTACTTGGGAATTCTCCAGGCGCAGATTGCCAAACGACCGGTAGATCGGGTTGGCGCTGTCAGCGATGTCGTCTTCCCCGCGAGTCAGCTCAATTTCACCATCATGTACTTCAATCAGACCGTAGTTTACCAGCGGCGCAAATTGTATGTTGGAGGAGACAACTTCCAGCATACTGGTCGAATTGATCAGCAGTGTATCTCCTTCGCCAACCCGCATCTCACCGAGATGTCGATTGTGGAACAATCCGGTATCAATGCGTCCGCTTCCTGAAATGACTCCGTCGTTCACCAGAATTACATTTTCATCGTCATCGGAATCGTCAGAGAGGCCAACATAGACTTGCCCTCCTGTGTCGAGCTTCAGGCGACCGGCCCGGCCAATCAACAACTGGGTGTTAACATCATTTCCAGAACTGGGGTTGAGTATGGATAGCCTTCCACCGTTGGTCACGGTGACCGTGGCATCACCGACGTCGGCACCATAGCGTACATTAATACCGGCGACGACCGCGATACCTCCGTCATCACTAACGTCAGAAAATCCACCTAACTGCAGGCCTGTGCCAATAGTCCAAAGGGACCCGGCGCCATCGATCAAAACGGTCCCCGAACCACCACGATCTGGCTGTGCTTCCTCGTCGTTAAGGGAGTAAGGATCGCTGCCGACGACCGCTCCGACCTGTTTTTCCGAGTTTAAAAGGTCAAACGTTGCTGCCGAGAATACCTTGGCACCATTGGTGATGTTGAGTGCACCGGTACCTTGTCGACCGATCACCGTGATGCGGGGATCTTCATGAGAAAAAGTGCTGGCAAAACTACCACCACTCAAATAAGAACTGAAGCCGTCAACCGTGATTTCTCCATAGGAGCCGACGTCGTTGCCTACAATAATCGAGTCGTGGATCTCGGCCCGGCCGCCTGAGGAAATCGAAAGCGTGCCCGTCCCCGTTTCACCGACGATGAGGTCAAATCCCGTGTCGGCGCCAGACAGCCCGCTTCGAATCGTGCCTGAGGTTCCAATGGCGGCAAGCCATTGGTCCACAATTTCATAGTCGCTATTGTAGGTGGCACCCAGGCCCGAAATTTCTACAACTCCGTTGCCATAGGAGTTGTTTCTATTTGAACCAATCGTCAAATTTCCAAAATTCAAGCGAGATGGCGAGACTACCTGAATTATCCCATAGCCATATTCCCCTACGATTATGTCAGGGACAGAGTTGGTATCATCTTCCAGATCGAAGTAATCATGTTCATCGAGTACACCTTCAAAAGTAACGAGCGGATTCTCTGCAGCCGTTCGTAAGGAGTCGATATAATTTCCAGCGGTAGGGATCCCTTCATTAGTGACGGTAAACGGACTATCGATGGGGGTTACCACACCAAAGACATCGATATCGCAATTGGCGACCTGCCCGGTTCTCAGCAGTAAGGT
This sequence comes from Planctomycetota bacterium, assembly GCA_963578605.1. Lineage (GTDB taxonomy): Bacteria > Planctomycetota > Planctomycetia > Pirellulales > Lacipirellulaceae > JAKVCB01. The sequence goes on along the minus strand of CAUZEA010000003.1, from coordinate 37,448 downwards.
ACAGACAGCGAAAAAACAAACGATCCGGCAAACGGGTCGCTGAAGCGGGCCGATATGACTGGCAGAGTGAGGATCGTGCGATGAACGGCACATGTGGTCTTCTCCTGCGTTCCGTAGGCGAAACAAACCTGAACGTTTCACCGCTGGGCCATTGCCCCTAGCACACTTCTCGCCAGGTTCTGTGGTTACGCCTCGAAACACGTTTCCGTCGATTCAGCCGGTCTGACAACAGGTGTTTCAGACAGACTGGCTCAGCGAAGCGGGGTCAGAACGGTTGGCGGTGTTACTGTTGCAACGTGCCTTGTGTGGCCAAAGGTGATCGGGCCCCACATGACGGCTGTTGTCGTTCCCATGGGCGGGGTTCCGACGTACTGGAAGCTGTTCCGGCTTTCACTTCTATTCTCATCAAGAATGACTCATTTTGCAACTATTTTGCTGGCAACAATTGGCCCCGACGGATGCTAAATGGGCAGAATGACAGGTTTTTTTGACCGATCCGCGCGATTCTGGCCGGAGGAGTGCTGGGGAGTTCTCGGCGACCAGCTGCCCGGAGCACCTGGCTTACCAGCACGGCGCTTATCAGAATGGCAACCGGCCGGTCAAATCAGGAGAATCGGTACAACACTTCCCGAGTCGAGTTGAAGGGGTTCAGCGGGCAGCACAACCAGGCAGTTGGCGGCCGCCAGGGCCGCCAGGTCGGCGGAATTTTGCCACGGCACGATTTTCACGACGGGATCGTCCTGGTTTTCCCATCGTGCGGGCCGAAATGTTGCCCGGCCACCCCGGTGAGATAGCGGGCCACTGAGCCGTGCTTCCTGCTGGTGCAAGCCGTAAAAACCGTGTCCAGCCAGCTGACGCAGGGCAGGACGCACAAACAGTTCGAAACAAACAAAACTGCTCACCGGGTTGCCCGGCAAGCCAAAAACAAGGGTTTGTCGTGATGGGCTTGTCAAAACACCAAACCAGAGGGGTTTGCCAGGTCGCAGGGAGATTCGGTGAAAAACGTTCCGAACACCAATTTTTGACAGAGTGTCTGGCACCAAATCAAAGTCACCGGCGGAAACGCCACCCGACAAGAGCAGTACATCGGACTCAAGACCGGTCGAGATGAGCCGATGAAGCTCGTCGGAGTCGTCGCGACCGATCCCCAGATCGATTGGTACACCACCGGCAGCTTGAACCGCAGCTGTGAGCAATGGCCCATTGCTGTTACGAATTTGTCCAGCCGCGACCGTTTTCCCCACAGCGACCAATTCGTTGCCGGTCGGGAGGATGGCCACTTTGGGTTGCGGGATGACTTGGATCCGATTTCGGCCTGCTTCGGCCAGAATACCGATCTCGACGGGACGGAGCATGGTGCTCTGACGTATGATCGTCTGACCTGCCCGCACCGAATCACCCAGTGCGAACACGTGGTCACCGGGTTGGATCGGAGTTTGCGGTAGCTCGATCAAATCGGCTCCCACGTTTTTCGTTTTCTCGAAGGGGACAACGGCATTGGCTCCTTCGGGCATTGGTGCGCCGGTCATGATCCGAACCGCCGTACCCGGGGTCACGGCGCGGCGCGGGAGATCTCCGGCCGCAACGGTTTCGATAACCTGCCGCTGGCGAAGCTGGTCATGACTGGCGACCGCATAGCCATCCATTTGAGCCTTGTCGTAGGGAGGCGAATTCAGCTCGCTCGTGACATCTTCGGCCAAGATTAACCCGGGGGAGTCTGCCAGGTCGACTCGCTGGGGAGCGAGCGGCTTGGCATGTTTTGCGACCAACCGCAAGGCTTCTTCAACCGATGTCATTTTGATAGCCAAGTCCTCTGTTGGTTCCACGGTTGAGGGCTGCGCAGCCGAAATTACTCCCAACGGATATCACACTGCGAGAAACCGCTCGAGCAACTTGATACCGCAATGGGTCAAGAAGCTCTCGGGATGGAATTGCAGACCGAAGAGCGGGTATTTTTTGTGGGTAATGCCCATGATTTCCCGGTAACCGCCAGGTTCTTCGCTCCAGGCGGAGACTTCAAATTCGTCGGGTAACGAATCGGGTTGAATGACCAGGCTATGATACCGAGTCGCCTGGAACGGGTTTTCAAGGCCTGTTAGCAGGGATCCGCCTTGATGGTAAATCAAAGCGGTTTTTCCATGCATAAGATTCTGCGCACGTACAATCTTTGCTCCAAATGCCTGGCCAATCGATTGATGTCCCAGGCAAACTCCCAGCAGGGGAACTTTACCGGCGAGCCGCTTTGCGCATTCGACTGAAATACCGGCTTCGCTTGGGGTGCAGGGCCCAGGGGAGATGATCACGCGATCAGGTTTCCGGTTGATGACTTCGTCGACGGAGATCTGATCGTTGCGAACCACCTCGATCTGAAGCGAGACATCGATCTCACCCAGTCGCTGCACCAGGTTATACGTGAACGAGTCGTAATTATCGATCAGCAGAATCATGCTGCAGCTAAGTGTATCGATTTTGGTCGAAACGAACCACTCTGCTCCCGTTGCGGTCGATGATCATGTAACATATTACCAATGACCGATTCTGAGGCAATCCAGCTTGTGATGCAGTTGATGTCAATTTCTGGCCAAAGTGGGCAGGAGCAATCGATTGTGGAACTCATCTGTTCACGTCTCCGGCAGGCGGGTATGCCGGAGTCGAGTTTTGCAACCGATAGTTGTCACCACCGATCACCGTTCAAGGGGGAGCAGGGCAATTTAGCGGTCAAGCTGCCTGGGACCGTGCGGCAACCCCGCCGGCTGTTTTCTGCGCATACGGACACCGTACCCATTTGCGTCGGTTCGCACCCGATCCGGAAGGCGAACCGGATTTATGCGGCGGATTCGTCCACCGGGCTTGGCGCCGATGACCGTGCCGGTGTGGCCGTGCTGTTGGCTACCGCCTCTGATGTGCTCAAGCACAAGTTGCCGCATCCACCATTGACCTTTCTGTGGACGGTACAGGAAGAAGTGGGGTTGCAAGGTGTGCGAAATCTGCGGGTGGGAATGCTGGGTCGTCCCCGGCTCGGGTTCAATTTCGATGGAGGTTCGCCGACCAAGCTGACGATCGGTGCTACGGGTGGCTACCGTATGGAGATTGAAATCCTCGGCACCGCGAGCCACGCTGGGAATGCTCCTGAAGAGGGAGTGAGTGCAATCGCGATTGCGTCCTTGGCAATTAGCGACCTGGTCAAAAATGGATGGCATGGCAAAATCGTGAAGGGGCAGAGTTCAGGAACCAGCAACGTCGGCGTGATTCGTGGAGGAGCGGCTACCAATGTAGTCACCGATCGCGTGGTGATTCGGGCCGAAGCCCGCAGTCACGACCCAAAGTTTCGCGAGCGAATCGTTGCCGAAATTGACAAGGCATTTCTCCGTGCTGCTCAAAAGGTTCGCAATCACCGGAAGCAGCGTGGTGAGATTCGCTTGCACGGACACCTTGACTACGAATCATACCGACTGTCGTCCCAAGAGCCATGCGTTGCTGCAGCCGTTGACGCCGTTGTTCAAGAAGGTTTGGAACCCGAATTGGCGATTGCCAATGGAGGCCTCGATGCCAATTGGCTCATGGTGCACGGTATTCCGACCGTTTCACTTGGCTGCGGCCAGAAGAACATTCACACAACCAGCGAGCAACTCGATATAAAGGAGTTCCTCGCCGCCCGCCGGATCGCGCTCCGTCTAGCCACGGATATCGAATCGCGTTAGGGTACGCTCCGCTGCATGGCGGTTTTGGAAAAACCAGAACGGATCACCGCCGCCGCTGGTAGGTGCCCATGTTGGGTGGCGTCTTGCGGACGGGAAATAACATCACCCGGTGATCGATTAGTTAGCAGATTCATTAAAATGACTCAGCCCACCTTTATCCGGAATTTTTCGATTATAGCCCATATTGATCATGGCAAGAGTACCTTAGCTGATCGATTAATGGAGCGGACTGGTACCGTGACAGTCCGCGAAATGAAAGACCAGCTTCTGGACGACATGGAACTCGAGCGGCAGCGGGGAATTACCATCAAGGCGCGGACTGTGTCCATGCATTATGCACTTGACGGCCGTACCTACGAACTCAATTTGATCGATACGCCTGGGCATGTCGACTTTCAATATGAGGTTTCTCGTTCGCTTGCTTGCTGTGAGGGAGCGATGTTGTTGGTGGATGCATTTCAAGGGGTTGAAGCGCAAACGATGGCCAATGCCTGTGCCGCTATCGAACATGACCTGGTCGTGATACCGGTGCTGAACAAGATCGATCTGACACATGCCCGACCCGATGAAGTTCGCGAAGAAATGGAGCATACATTAGCGATCGATCCAGATGATGTGTTGAGTTGTAGTGGGAAAACCGGGTTGGGTACCGAAGAGTTGCTGAAGGCGATTATCGACCGTGTGCCACCCCCGAAAGGTGATCCCAAGGCAACCCTGCAGGCGATGGTTTTCGACAGCATATACGACGAATATCGTGGTGCGGTGACCTATGTCCGCATCATGCAGGGAACCGTCTGCAAAGGGCAGAAAATCAAATTCCTGCAGGCTGGCACTGTGCATGAAGTTGTTGAGCTTGGTCAGTTCACTCCGCAACGCAAAACAGGCAACACACTGGGTGCCGGCCAGGTTGGCTATTTGATCTGTAACATCAAATCGTTGGACCAAGTTCACATTGGGGATACCGTGAGTACAGCCGATGACAACCCGGCCAACGCATTGCCCGGATACCGGGAACCGAAGCGGATGGTATTTTGCGGGCTCTACCCGTCCGACGGGCAGGACTTCGAGCAACTTCGGGAGGCACTCGCCAAGCTTCTGATCAATGATCCCAGTTTCGAGTTTGAACCCGAAACGAGCGACGCGCTCGGTTTTGGTTTCCGCTGTGGATTCCTGGGATTACTGCATATGGAAATTGTGCAGCAGCGTCTTGAACAGGAGGCAAATATTGATTTGGTGCAAACGGCGCCAAATGTCACGTACGAAATTACGACGACCACTGGCGAACAACTCGAGGTTCACACCCCACAGAGAATTCCCGATCAGGGGGAGATTGAGGAATTTCGCCAGCCCATTGTGCGGGTGAACTTCGTGCTCCCGACGGAATACATTGGTGCTGTCATGAAAATTTGTACGGATCGTCGAGGTACGTATGTGCGAACCGAATATCTCTCACCCACGCGGGCCATGGTTGTTTACGATCTGGCCCTGGCCGAAGTCATTTACGATATGCACGACCGGCTTAAGAGTATGACCCGCGGCTATGGAACGATGGATTACGAGCTCAAGGATTACGAGCCAGGCGACCTGGTACGACTCGATATTCTGGTCAAAGGTGACCGTGTTGATGCCCTGTCAATCGTTTGTGATCGCCACGATGCGGAGGTTCGTGGCCGCGCTGTCATCAAAAAACTCAAGAAAGAGATCCCCCGTCACATGTTTGAGGTTTCTTTGCAGGCAGCGGTTGGCAGCCGGGTTATTGCTCGAGAAACAATTCCAGCCATGCGCAAAAACGTGACTGCTAAATGTTACGGGGGCGATATTACCCGCAAGCGCAAACTTTGGGAAAAACAGAAGGAAGGCAAGAAACGGATGAAGTCCATCGGACAAGTGGATATTCCGCAAAAGGCCTTCCTGGCCGTCCTCGAAACGGGAGAGGAAGAAGGTAAAAAAAAATAGGACCGAGCTTGGCAATCATCAAGCCACCGCCAACTGGCGGCGGTGGCGTTCGATTGACCTCTCCCGCAACGCACGGCCTCTACGCGGCCAGTGCAGGTTTTTCTTGCAGGCGGCGCTCAATCTCCCCAGGAACCACTTCGCCAACGTGATTTCTCGACCCTGCGCCGTAAAGCTCTCTTGCCAGGTTCGGCAAACCGGGTGCCCGCGGTCGCGTCGGTATTGCTGCCGTACTCCGCGGTTCTCGTTGGTTTACTGCACTGTCAAGGAGTGTAAGCACCAACGCCTAGTGGAGTTCCGTAGGTTACGGGGGCTGAACCGTAGGTCACTGCCCCTCCCGGATAACAAGGATCGCACGTACCACAGGCCGGTCCACAAGCCGGTGCGTACTGCGTGACGACGGGCGTGCAGACAGGTCCTGGTTTCGGGCACATCCAGCTGCAACATCCGCAACCACTAAAGCCAATCACTGCTGTAACCGCAGCCGTTAAGATGATGATCCTTTTCATCGGTCCTTGTCCCAGGGGATGGGACTCTCCATGGGTGGGAGGTGGGCAGACGAGTTGGGAGTTGAGAAACTGCGTCTGCAGGTGGGTATTAAATAAAAGACCGCTCAACCATACCCGGCACTCAATGATGTGCAAATGCAACAGTTGACTTTTGACCATATTTGCCAGCCACGACAAAGTTAGAATCCGCGCAATCGGTGCAATCGGGCTGGCAAGCTTTACCAAGACAGCGGCTAACCGGTTCGTTGTTACAAACCAAAATCTGAGAATTTGATTAAAGGTGACAACGCCGCTTTAAGCATCTATGGCCTGCGCACGAGACCAATTTGTGGGGTAGGCTTGCCTGTGAAAACTCAAGGCGAATGGATCCGCCCTGTCTTTACGCGTTGGACGCACCCGCCCCTGGAGTCTCCCATGAAGCTTTTTCTCCCCCTCTCCGTTCTGATCGCGATCTCTCTGGCCCAGCCGTTGGCAGCCAACCAAGGTTTCATCGTACCTGATGAGGCGATTCCTTCGGTGGAACAGGAAGTCGTTCCGGTGACGAGCTATGAAAATGAAGCTTCCTATCGCACGGTTTATCCCTACGTCGACAGTCGGCGTTGTATGCGACAATATCCCTATTCGAGCTATGGGCCAAGAGGCGTGGATCATTACTACATGCCATCCTCGCCTTATTATGACCCACGGTATGGCTACAATTCATTTCGACCACTGAACCCCCGTCCCCGGTGTCGTTACAGTCGCGGGTACAATGGCTGGGATAATTGAGTCGCATCCCCCACTCGCCAATGTGTACGAACAGCAGGTTGCATTCGGTTAGCATGAGACCGGATTTTTTCGCCACTGTCCCACAGCAGTTTGTCGTACACTCGGATGCACCGTTGCCGTCATTTCCCAAACCGGGCCGCAGCGGTTGTCAGCATGGCTTTTTTTGCAAAGAATGAGGTTAGGGGTCGGTTTGCTCGCACGGGGTGTTGCAGTCACTCGTCCTGCCCTGCCAGCTCGGTGCATCCCGTCCCGTTGTGGATGGTTCCCCGCGATCCTCACAATGCAAACAATTCTCCCAGCCGGTCGGTGCGACCAACAAGCAATCACTCCACGCTGATGATGAATAGTTAGCGATGACCAATAGTTGGCAGGCAACATTTCGAATTGTGCTCCACGCTGTTATCGGGATCATCGTGCTTGCCCTGCTCTTGCACACCTGGGCCGTAATGGGTCTTGTGGTTCCGGTTGCAATTCATGGTGACTCGATGGAACCCACCCTTCCCCGTGGAAGTCACGTGATCGTAGATCGTGCTGCTTATCTGTGGCACCAACCAAAGCGGTGGGACGTGGTCGTTTTTCGCTGTCCAACCAAGGCGAATGAGTTGTGTGTCAAACGGATCGTTGGCCTGCCTGGTGAGACAATTTCACTCGCAGGGGGGCAGGTCTTGGTCGAGGGCAAACCACTTTCCGGAAATGTCCAGTACGAAATGAGATATCAGGATTGGGCCGCATTTTGGGCGCGCCACGGGAATTCCGCCCCACAAAAGGTCAAATGGCAGTTGGGCGAAAATGAATATTTCGTCTTGGGTGATCACAGTGCGGTTTCGGATGACAGCCGAAGCTGGTCGCATGGTCCGGGACTTCCTGCCGCGTTGCTGGTTGGGAAGGCGTTAGGTGTCGGGCGAGCCGATGGTGAAGTTCCGGGCAAGCCGACGTATTTAAGTCGTTAAGAATCGGTTATATTCGGCAGCCAGTCTGCGAATAATGCCATCGGCCGACCTGCGACCATGAGCGTGGCTGGGTCAGGTCGCTCAAGCAAAGTTTTGTACAGATATCATTCGTCCTTTTCTGCACAATCGAGTTGAACGTCATGGCCAAACGCAAGAACCGACACCAGTACGAACAAGTGGTGCCCAAGCTTCCGAGCCAAACAGAACAGCCCACCAAGACCAAGAACCCGCAATCGTTTCGCGAGACGGTTGAGTCCATTGTCATTGCGTTTGTGTTGGCCTTTCTGTTCCGTACTTTTGAGGCCGAAGCTTTCGTCATCCCGACCGGGTCAATGGCCCCCACCCTCATGGGCCGACACAAAGATGTCTTTTGTACCGACTGTGGCCAGCGGTTTCAGGTGAACACTAGTGGCGAGGACAAGGATACTGTTTCAGCCTTGTTTCGGAGTGGGCAGATCCGCTCACCTGGGGAGGCAAAATGTGTCGCGGGTAAGTGCCCCGAGTGTCGCTACAACATGCCGATGCAGCCCGACTTGCCCCGCGATCTGCGCAAAGATTCGCTTACCCAACCTATCCAGCACCAGGCTTCCTACAATGGCGATCGGATCCTGGTCAATAAGTACATTTACGCGTTTTCTGAACCAGAGCGGTGGGATGTCGTGGTCTTCAAATATCCCGGCAATGGACAGATGAACTATATCAAGCGATTGGTTGGTTTACCTGGGGAAACGTTACGCGTCTATCACGGGGATTTATTTGCCGGTCCTGAAGATGCGATGCTCGACACCGAGTTTGCGATCGAGCGTAAGCCCCCGAAAAAGGTGCAGGCTATGCGACAATTTGTGCATAACACCAATGATGACCCCGCCGTTCTGTACGATCTCGGGTGGCCCTTGCGGTGGAGCGTCTGGCCGGCGGACGAAGTGCAATCGAGCGCGTGGAACATTGAATGTGAGGCCGATGGAGCGACGGTCAGGCAACGATTCATTGCCAACCCGACCAATACCAAGACAAGCTGGATTCGCTATCAGCACTTCATTCCCAGTTATGCTGCGTGGCAACGCGCTCTCGATTTACGACGGAACGGCGGGAAGTTTTCACCGACCAACGACCTAGAAGTGCGCCCACACCTGATCACCGATTTCAACAGTTACAACACGACGGTTCACTATTGGGAAGCGAAGCAGAATGACAGCCTGCAGATAAATCCCAGGCATTTCGATTATCATTGGGTTGGTGATCTGTTGATCGAAGTCGATGTAGACATCAAGGCGCCGCAGGGCGAGCTCATTCTCGATCTGGTTGAAGCGGGTCGACACTTCAGCTGTCGGATTAATCTTTCCAACGGCAACGTGACACTGGCTGTTGAGGGGCAAGCCGATTTTGCACCCCAGGCCAGCACCCGACTCAACAGGACTGGGAACCACAAGCTGCTCTTCGCGAATGTCGACGATCAATTGCTGCTCTGGATTGATCGGAAATTGATACAATTCGATGCCGGGTCGCAGTACGACGCGGATACCGTTTTCGGCAACCGCCGCGAAATACGGCCACAAGCCAGTGCCAACGATCCAGGGGATCTTGCACCCGCAGGTGTTGGTGTTGTTGATGCGGACCTCGAAATCACGCACCTCGAGTTGTCGCGCGATATTTACTACATCGCTTCTGATTACCGCTACAGTAATTCACTGGTGACCGATGCGTCTGAGATGAACCCATACAATCGCAGCCGGTACCTCCACGACCCCTCGACCTGGGATCTTTTTCTGAAACGCAGATCCGTCGATTTCCGGCTTGGCAAGGATCAGTTCTTCGTGATGGGGGACAATAGTTCTGAGAGCCTCGATGCCCGGCTCTGGCGAGGTGGCAATGCCCGCAACCCTGGCCACCCAGGGGGCTCCTATCTGGAACGGCGACTCCTGATCGGCAAGGCCTTGTGTGTTTATTGGCCCCATTCCTGGAACCGGATTCCGGGAACTCGCATCCCATTCCCGTTATTTCCGAACTTTGCAGACATGCGGCTGGTGCGTTGAACGCGACCGTTGCTCAGCTATCACTGTTGGTTGGCAAGAGAGCTGTTGGCCAGTTTCCCCCGAGAGATTACCATCCACGGCGTGATGCAACGGCTAAGTGAAGCTGCCGAGAGCCGCAACAGGTTGAATGCTGCAGATTGCGTGTTGCCAATTGCGTGTCATGAATGCGTATCATGGAGGAGAAAATGCCCCTGCTTGAAGTTTCCGGACTTGTCAAAACGTATGGTCGTCGTCGCGTCGTCGATGGTGTCGATTTCGAGGTTTATGCCGGGGAGATAGTTGGCCTCTTGGGCCCCAACGGTGCGGGGAAAACAACCTCATTTCGGATGACCTGTGGAATGGTCGATCCCGACGCTGGTCAAGTGCGACTCGCGGGCCACGATGTGACGGATTGGCCCATGTTTCGACGTTGTCGGGACGGAGGTATGGGGTACCTCGCACAGGAATCGAGCGTATTCCGTAAGCTCTCGGTACAAAATAATCTGCTCGGTGTCATGGAAATGCTGAATATCAAGCGACGTGAGCGATACCACCGGTGTGAAGAGCTAATGGAGCAGTTTGGCATCACAAAATTGCGGCGGAATCGGGCAATATCGCTCTCGGGTGGCGAACGCAGGCGACTCGAACTTGCGCGCTCGCTCGTTTCAAATCCTAAAATCATCTTGCTCGATGAACCCTTTACTGGCATCGACCCGGTCACGATCGATAATATCCAAGCCATTATCCGTGATTTGCGGGAACAGGGAATTGCGATTCTAATTACGGATCATCAGGTTCGGGAAACGCTCGAAATTACCGACCGCAGCTACGTGATGCGAAATGGTCAGGTGTTGTGTCAAGGCCAGCCGCGTGAGGTGCTTGAAAATCCTGAAGCCCGCCGCTATTATTTTGGCGAGGACATGGATTTGGGATTGGGCGGAGCCGCTTAGCCGCGAGATCTGGTCCAGCTGATATGGTTCCGTTTGAATGAATTGTGCCGAGCAAGTCGGTATCCGTTATAGCCTTGGTTGAGATTCTATCGTGCTGGTCTTTGCTGCCCAAAATTGGCCTGATCCTTTTGACTTCTTGATAACGGCTCTCTGGCTTGCCATCGTTGTTGGCGTGCCGTTCTCCGGTTACACGTTGATGGTCGTCGATTGCCGTACGTATCTGCGATCGCTGCGGCGGGCAATAGTACTGATTGGGGGACATTTTCCCGTATTGCCTGAGTGGGTTCGTAAAGACACACCCCATTGTTTGTTAGCGTTGAATCTCTCGTTCCCCTGCTCTGCTGACGATGTGCTGGCAGCTTATCGCGGAAAAGTGAAGTCGATTCATCCAGACACCGGTGGTGACCGCAAAGCATTTCTGGTCCTGCAGCGTCACTTCGAGCAAGCAATTGCTTTCGTGGAAGAATGAAGCTTCGCGCTGGTTGGGGGACAATTTCAAGGACCATCCACTACCCGGCCTGTCGAAGCTAGCATGAGTGCCCGCTGGCTGATCTTGCTTGCAGCCAAGGCTCACCGTAATATCCACGCGCGTCGCGCGTAAGGAGTGGGTCGAATCGTTGTGATTGCTGACGCGAAACCAATGCGGACCTGGTTCATCCCCTTTTGGAAAGGACACCGGCGATATGGGCAAACTAGAGGGAGTTTCTCTTGCAAATCTTGCTGAACTTGTGGGAGGGAATGTAACGGGTGACGATGAAGTACTCATCACCGGTGCAGCCCCGCTCGGAGATGTTCTGTCGGGCCAGATAACCTTTGTGGATGATCCCAAAAAGCTCCAACAACTTGTTGATACAAACGCCGTGGCCCTTGTCGTGCCGTCTGGCGTCACCTGTGAGAGGCTTCCCTCGCTTCAGGTCGAAGATGTCCATGTAGCTTTCACTCGGATCATGGAACATTTCCGCCCCGCCCGCCAGGAGCTGCCTGCCGAGATCAACCCGTTGGCTATCATCAGCCCAACCGCCAGATTGGGCGACCATGTCGATGTGCACCCAGGCGTCACCATTGGGAACGACGTATTGATCGGTGACAACTGCCGTGTGTTGTCGGGGGCCCAACTGTTGCCTGGTTGCCGTCTGGGCGAAGGTGTGACCATCGGTCCCGGTGTCGTGCTGTATGAGAACACCATTGTTGGTGCCCGGTCGATGATCTATGCCGGGACGGTCATAGGAGCTCCTGGATTCGGTTACCGGCAGGTCGATGGTCGACATGTTCTCACCGCCCAACTTGGTTATGTCGTAATTGGGGAGGACGTGGAGATTGGCGCGAATGTGACAGTCGATCGAGGTACATACGGCACGACCCGCATTGGTGATGGCACGAAGATCGACAACCTGGTACAGATTGCCCACAATTGTCAAATTGGCCGGCATAATCTGATTTGTTCCCAGGTCGGAATTGCTGGAAGCACGACCACCGGAGACTACGTTGTTGTGGGCGGGCAAGCCGGGATTCGCGATCACGTTCACGTGGGGGCTGGGGCAATTTTGAGCGCCATGGCTGGCATTTCGAACAACGTTCCTGCTGGTGCCGAGATGATGGGAATTCCCGCCACGACAGCGCGCGAGCAAAGGCAGAAACAAGCAGCTCTTGCCAAGCTGCCTGCCATGCGGAAAGAGTTCAAAATCATTTGCCGTAACCTCGCCCGGCCGGAGGATAGAGTGTCAAACGATGACGTGAAAAAGGTGGCATGACTCAGATTCACATCCAACAAGGTTCCGCAACCCCGATTGGGCTGGTTGCAGCGTGGGGACGGTTTCCCATCCTGGTAGCTGAAGTGCTTAAACGGAATGGCTATCGTGTTTGCTGCCTGGCTATCAAATACCACGCCGATCCGGTCCTGAGAGACATCTGCGACGACTTTCACTGGCTGGGAATGGCTCGCCTTGGTGAAGCAACGCGCTGGTTTCGAAAACATGGTGTGAAGCAGGCGACGATGGCTGGGAAATTCCACAAGGTGTTTCTGTATCGTCCCTGGTTGTGGCCGCGATTCATTCCCGACTGGACCACGGTCAAGGCCTTTTGGCCCCACTTCATTGCTCACAAAGGTGATCGCAAAGATGACACTTTGTTGGGCGTTTTGACGGATGCTTTTGCTCGAAAGGGCGTCATATTTCAGCCCGCTACCGACTTCGTTCCCAATTTGCTTGTGCCACCCGGAACTGTGGCCGGCAAGCCTCCCACGCGGGTGCAACAGACCGATATTGAATTCGGTTGGAACGTTGCCAAGGAGATGGGCCGGCTTGACATCGGGCAAAGCGTATGTGTCAAAGAGCGCGCGGTCTTGGCTGTCGAAGCGATCGAGGGTACCGACCTCTGTATCGAGCGTGCTGGTCAACTCTGCCCCCAGGGCGGTTTCGTCGTCGTCAAGGTGGCCAAACCGCAGCAAGATATGAGGTTCGACGTACCCACAGTGGGTGTAGGGACCTTGCGGACGATGGTTGCAGCAGGTGCGCGTGTGCTGGCCATTGAGGGCGGCCGGACCATTCTCCTTGACGACATCAAGTTCCGCGCGTTTGCACGCAAATATCGTCTTTCTATTCTGGCACTACCTGATCGAACCAATTCCAGTGCTGCGGCGTAAAACGCTCGAGGGAAGGTGCAGTCCTTGCATGACCCGGGCGAACGAAGATTTTCGATTTTACTCCAGGCGGGTAATTCCGTATCCACTCCATGGATCATGAAGACCAACCAGGCAATTGGTTACAGCTGCGGTCAGGCGTCACTAGCCAATTCGCTGCGCGATGCCACAGTCTGTTGCTTGTGATCGGACACTCCGCGGCCTGGGGCATGGCACTCTTCCTGGCGACCATGGTCTTTTTACGGATCTTCTGGTTCGACGGTGCTCTTTTTCTTATTTATTTCAATGCGTTTACATTATATGCGTATCTGCCTGCCTATGCCTGCTTGCTGTGGGCCTGGAAGTTTCGGCGTCCTGTGTTGGCGGCGGTCAGCCTGGTCCCTATTGTCTGCCAGGCTTGGCTCGTTCTTCCTGAATTGTTCACGCCAGGTGATGCTCTGCGGCAGACAACAGCAGCTGGTCAGGCTACCAAGAACCTGGAACCGGCAAGAGTCCGGATTTTTTATGCCAACGTCCTCGCAGTGAACAAGCAGATCGATCCCATACTGGAAGAAATTGCTGAGGCGGACCCCGACATCATCGTGCTCGTTGAATTTTCCTATCCGTGGCAGCGGGCTACTGGTCGGGCTGAATTCATGAAGAAGTATCCCTATTCATGCAAGAGCGGCGGCTATGGGGGAAACGTTAACGGCATCTTTTCTCGATTTCCGCTGGAGCATCGCGAATCAATCGATGCCCAGTTGCCCCGCGCAATCGCGGTCGATGTGGAGGTTGGCGGCGAGACCCTGCACTTGTTGGGGTTGCACGCGCCCCGCCCAGTTTTTTCATCGACGGAACCTTATTTCAGGTTCTGGCGCCGCTGCCAGGAAGTAATCTCGGAACTTCCTCGACCGCTTGTTGTTATTGGAGATTTTAATGCGACACAGTTCTCTGCAGCTTACGAACAGCTCACATCGGGTGATTTGCGGGGAGCGCATGTTGATCGCGGACGCGGCAGTGCTGTGACTTGGCCGAACAGAAGGTCTATGATTCCTCCCATTCGCATCGATCACGCTTTGCTCTCGGATCAGGTACAATGTCTTGCAATTGTTGAGGGCCGCGGTGACGGTTCCGATCACCGTCCCCTCATTGTAGATATCGATATTGATTCTAACATCTGACCAACAAACTGGCATTGTTTCCACAACTCGGCTGACCATCATGGCTTGTTTCAGCGATTCAATACCCATCCACGTGAACCTGCAAAAGCGACTTCCGCACGTTCAGCCAACGGAAGCAACCAAAACAAACAGAGATCACCCCAGGATGTTCCTGGCCGGTTGTTCTTGCTGGTTGCTGATTCTACTCGGGTTACCTGGTACCGCCGATCCTGCGCGGGGAGATCCCCCTGTGGTCAGCTCTGTTGACGGTTCCAGGCCAGATAAGGCCCTGGAATTGCCCGAACCGAAAATACACTACATGGGTCGAGAGATCGCCCAGACCATGCACTTCCTGGGTGCTCCGTGGCTTGTCCGTGAGTCGCGGAAACGCGAAGAGAATTGCAAAAAACTGCTCACGGCACTGCCGCTCAAGTTGGGTGATTCGGTTTGCGATATCGGTTGTGGTAACGGGTATCACACTTTGCGTTTGGCCGGGCGAGTGGGACCCGACGGTAGAGTGTACGCTAGCGATATTCAGCAAGAAATGCTCAACATGTTGGTGGAACGGTCCAAAGCGCGACAAGTCACCAACATTCTTCCCGTCTTGGGGACGCCTGTCGATCCCCGCTTGCCGAATGCCTCGCTCGATCTGATTCTAGCCGTGGATGTCTATCATGAATTTGCCTATCCGGAGGAGATGTTGGCCGCCCTGCGAAGCTCACTCAAGCCGACCGGACGGCTGGTCCTGGTCGAGTTTCGGAGTGAAGATCCAACCGTGCCGATCAAGCCTCTGCACAAGATGAGCCAGGCCCAAATCATGCGCGAGTTGCCGGCCAACGGGTTCAAACTGGTAGGGCAATTCCACGAGTTGCCATGGCAGCACGTTTTGAACTTCGCCCGCGATGATTCGCCCTTGCCCGAAGTGCAACTTCAAGCGTGGAAACCCTTCCCGCGCTAAACCGGGGTTGCCAGTGACGCCGCTCGAAAAAACGGTAGTCCCCACGGAGGAGGGATCGCTCGGATCCCACTTTTTTGTTTGTGTAACAATATTAATATATAGAGACAATAATTATATTTATTTTTGTCGCAACATGTTATAATACAATAAGTTACGATTTTTTTTGTGGTGTAACTGTGGCGGCTGGGGGTGCTTAGAATTCCGTGAATCACTGTAAACCGGTCAAGTTTACCCATGAACCCGATTTCCCCCATTCATATTCTTGTGTAATCCCCGAGTCAGATTACAATGAACATCATGTGAGTCATATGACGGGTGGCCAAACCGTAATCGAGGATGTTTCGGTTTGAGCTGGTTCCGTTTTCCAGCGAATGATTGGATCAGTCATCATCAACAATGAGAACTGATCCAATGACCTTAGCGACCAAGATTTCGCTCAAGGATCGTGTTGTCCGCGTAGGCATCGGCGGAAAAGGAGGCGTCGGCCTACTGCCAAAATGGTTCCCTAAAAAGGCATGACAAAGGAAATCGCTCCCTCCCTAGACACGTTGCTTCGTCAGCGTCCCGAAGAGGCAGACAGCTGGGTGTTGGGCAATAACCCGCAAGTCGGTCGTATTGCCCGTCACGTGGAACGTGCTGCGCACGTCCAATGTACCGTACTTTTAACCGGTGAAACGGGTACAGGTAAGGAAATTTGGGCTCGTTTGCTGCATAAGCTTAGCCCACGATGGAACAAGCCGCTCGTGCCGGTCAATTGTGCTGCGCTGACGGCAACCCTGGCCGAAAGCCAGTTGTTCGGTCACGAGAAGGGCGCATTCACCGGTGCCGCTGGTCGGAGTTTAGGTGTGTTCCGTGCCGCCCATGGTGGTGTGGTATTTCTGGACGAAGTCGGCGAAATGCCAATTGAATTGCAGCCCAAACTGCTTCGCGCGTTGCAGGAATCGGAAGTGACACCTGTTGGTTCTTCGCATCCCGAACAGGTCGACGTGATGGTGGTTGCCGCGACGAACCGCCAGTTGGACGTGGAGGTGGACAAAGGTAGCTTCCGCGAAGATCTTTACTATCGGCTCAACATGGTTGAACTGGAGATTCCCGCGCTCCGGAATCGGATCGATGACATCCCCTTGTTTATCGAGTTCTTTTCGCGCCGATTTGCAGCCAAGTACAGTCGCGATCTGTGGTGGCCCAGTGACGAGTTGCTGGGGCAGTTCTCCGCGTATCCCTGGCCCGGCAACATTCGCCAACTGGGGCACGTGATCGAGCAGGCCTATGTATTGGACTGTGAGCCAAAACTACCCAATAAAACAGTGGCACGCGCCGACTCGACCCTGCCTTACACCGATCTTGCCCAACTGAGGTCTGCCGCAGTCCGCCAGGCAATGCGTTCCACACAGGGTCACAAAGGTCGTGCCGCAAAACTGCTGGGCGTGCACGCCAATACGATGACCCGTTTGTTGGCCCAGATTCGTGAAGAGGACATGGGTAAAGAAGCGGATCAAGCCAAGCCTCCCCAATAGCCCACGTTGCTCAAGGGGTTTCTACGGGTGTTTTTCGTGCACACGGTGTATTCGCCCAGGCTTTCGGATTAAGCTCGTAGCAGCGTCCCGACCGGAAAACTTCTGCCACTAGCTCCAACATCCGTCTCGCACGCTGCAACGCACCGATTGTCAGGTCACAACCCCGGTTTCAACCGCCGAACGTGACCCGGTGAGTACCTGCCCATCGATGGCCTGCCACAGGTTGCTTGCATTGAACTGTGGATTGCCCCCGTGATGCCGATCCCAAGGGTCGAGGCGACTTTTCGCAATTCTCTTAGTTGGCATGGCGCTGCCGTTCTTGAACCGCTTTGCGGAGTTCCTCGCTGGTCCAGCCGCGATTTTCGGCCTCGCGCAGCATGTTTCGCTGTTGATCATGAGGAAGTCGGGCAACGACTGCGTGGGCTGACCAGGAAAGCGAAGCAGATCGGTTTTCCATCGGCACCCTTCGAGCCACGGAAGCGTAACGGCTGAGTTGCTCTGTGGATACCACCCCTTCGCACATTTGCGAAAACGACTCACCAAAATGGTCTTCGCCGTGGTTTAGCAGATCGCCAATCCACCATGGCCCGGCCCGCTGGCACCACAGGGCAAATTGCAGTGGGCCCTTCCATTGATCGAGTTGGGGTCGACCAGAAATTTGTACGCCAACCGACGTGAACTGAAACGGTCCGAGTGAGATTGTCGGAGGCATGTTAGACGCATAATCGAGGGACAATGAACTACCACCACTCTACAGATTCTAGGGTGGTGACGATGAATAATGGAAGTCGACTCAGGCTGACTTGGACTTGACCCGTACAAGAAGCCCTTCTTTTCCGTGGGTAGCCCTTTTCAGTCATCATCCGAACCCCCCAGTTCCCTATCTTTTGCCCGGTGCAACGCATACAAGTGCCCCCAACGACCTTGATCCGGTAATTGCCTTTTAGAGCTGTGCTACCAGCAATCCCAGGTCCGGTTTGTTGCGTCGCGCCATCTTCTCGTAACCGATCACGGGTGGCTCTCCCAACAACAACGTTGATTCGTCCGCCGTTGGTGGGGAAACAAAGAAATCAACGCCGATCGACGTCGAGACCACAGGACTTGTGCGATTCGATCGACATGTTCTTGTGAGTCACGCCCAAGCCGCCTTCCTGGGCCAGTGCGATCGCCATCTGCACTTCGGTCACGGTATCCATCGGGGAGCTTAACACCGACAGATTCACGGGAATTCACTACGTGAGGGAAGTCCTCATATCAACATCCGCAGGAATCATATCGCTGTGCCGCGGGCGAATGAGCACGTCGTCGTAGGTCAAGCCGGTGGTGGAAAACTTGGCGGGCATAGAACAATCCCCAGCTACGGCAGAATCGGCTTGTGAGACAGGGCCAACGCGGCTTGCCCGACCGCTTTGGGTAACCAGGACCTGGTGACAGCAGTACTTGAACCTGGTGAGTCGAGTCCTTGAGTGTGGTCCAGTTCTGAACGTCTCGCAAAGGTCGCAAAGGGCATACCAGAAGTCCTCCGAAAAGTGCGGCGCACTTTTTTTGTCAACCGCGACTTGCGCTATCCATCCAGTCGAGCTAACACGCCTTAGACAGGTTGATCTTGCCAGGTTGCCATCCCCTACAGTCTCGCAATTATTTGAAATCCGTGCGTCATTCAGAAGGCTGCTTTGCCAGGTGCCCCAACGACCTTGATCCGGTAACTGCCTTTTAGAGCTGTGCTACCAGCAATCCCAGGTCCAGTTTGTTGCGTCGCGTCATCTTCTCGTAACCGATCGCGTGTGGCTCCCCCAACAATAACGTTGACTCGTCCAGCGTTTGCGGGAAAACAAGGAAATCAAGGATGGTCGACGTCGAGCCCACATGACGTGATTGAATCAACGTTTTGTAGCTAGTTTCAATTGACAGCACCCGGCCATCAACCTGGTTGTTTGTTTCGCCCACGGTGAAACGAGGTTCCCAGTCCAAAGCTACGCCTGTAATCTCGTCACGTACTGGTACGTCCCTGGAGAAGGACTCCTTTGGAAAAGAACTGAGAAATGTTGCCGCTGCAACCTCGAAACGCTTGGCCATTTCAGATATTTGGAGAAGGTCTTGCAAGCGTTTTGCTTGTTGCATCTGATGATTTGGCTTGACCAGGTTTCCTCCAGACCCGCTGGAGTCCTGCTTCAGCCCATCGACCGGCTTGTGCTGAACAGGATCATTGGGTCCGAAAGGGACTACCAATTCGTCCTTGTACGCCGCCATTTCAAGGGCAAAGAAAAGCGACCCGGCTTGAATCGTTCCACTTGCCAACACGACTGTCGTTACAAACCCTACCGCAATGTTCAATCTGCGTTGCATTGAACTTCCCCCCTATTGGTGTATGAGCTGCTGTGATTGACTCGCCCACTGTTTTTCCGCCCTGCTGTTGATGCCAACCGACTAACGGTCATCCTGTCTGCAATCTTTGTGCCAATCATTCGGGTTTATTCCCGATAAGAATCACAAGTCCTGTTATAAATGTGGCTTACGAAAATTCTGGCTTGATCGATCTGGGAGCTGCGCCAGATTCTTGGTGGTGCCAATACTTTGGCCTCTAATGCCGTTGACCTTTCCAGCTTTAGTCAAGTTGGCTCCTGAAGGAGGGGACAGGAGAATATGCAACATACGTTTACCAAACACGTTATGAATCGAGCGTGATTACCCATCGGAGTCCAGGCCGAAAGTTAACACAAGAACATAAACCTATTTTTATGACACTCGTACATTTCCTTGGACCGTCACGTTCCTTGTGACGGTTCATTAAAACGGTGAATAAGTTCACAAGTTGTGTTTCAGTAATATGTTGCGCTACTAAATCCGGCCAGGACCTCACCATGGATGTGAATAGACGGACTTCGGGAGGTCTGACGTTGGGAGCGACTGAATTTCTGTAAATTCTGGCTGTAGAGCAACTTATAGAGAATTAAAAAATTCCTTGTCTGTTCGGCACGGCAGTCGCATTTAGTCCCCGGCGTTAGACATCGCTGGTGGACAGAGAGCCGATCAGGCCAGCCAGTGGGAGGTTTACCCGAAGGGTCGAGCCTCCACCCTTATCTCTCGTGTTACTGGAGGAATTGATTATGAGTAACAACCAACTTTACCAAGTTGCGGACCCTGAGTATGGCGGAGAAACGTTCCATCGAGAGGAACGTTTCGTATGCCGTAAGGAACGTCGGGCACCTGCAGGTCGTCGACGGAACAAAAGTCCGCAATCGTTTAACGGCATCCACCGGCGACGGAAACGGAAGATGAACTGGTAGATCGCGGGTCAGGTTTTGGGAGTCGCCGAGTTCGTACTGTAATTCTGCAGCCGTGCGGCGACAAGCAAAGCCGAACTTCCGTCCGTGTGCTAACCCGTGATGTGAACAGCAGGAGCCGGTATTTGCTAGAAGGAAAAGGCAGGTTGGCGTTTGCCAAGATGAGTTCCAGGGCGATGGTCTGCCGGGAAGTTGTGGGCAGATTTCGCGACGGAAGAGACAACTCAGGTCAGCAGTAGCCAGACACTGATGAAACAGTGGTGGATCAAACAACGATCTGCTGCAACGTGGTTAAAGAGGTAGAGGTTAGATGCTGATTGCATTGCTGTGTAGGCATTGGGCAGTCAACGGCATCGCAAACACAATCCGAATTTGTCCCGAAAGAGTGAGTTATCAATTATGAGTCAAAATGAAATGGCATTAACGGCCATAACGAACGTGTCTACGACACGCCATTTGGCGGCTACAAAAAAACCAGCACCTCCTTCGGTGTACCAATGCATGGTGGTTTCGCCAAGCAATCAGCGGGCGGCATTTTTTCAGAATGCCGCTGTTGCACAAGGGTGGGAAACGATCGTGGTCGCCGATGCGGAGACCGCGGCTCAACAGGCTGTGAAGAATCGTATCGGGCTCGTGGTTGTCGATCTTGAGAGTGTGCAGAGTTCCAACCAGGAACCCTATCGGCAGCTCGTGGAACAGATCGTTGACAACGCAGATAACGCAGATGGAATCCCCTTGTTGGTCGTTTGTGGACCAGAAGAGGATCCCGCGGGAGAGATTTGGTCACGCCAACTCGGTATTTGGATGTACCTGCCTGGTGTCGATGACCAAAGTGATGTCGCCATGTTATGTGGCGAAGCAAGAAATGTGGTCGAGAAACTTAAAGGCCAACCGGTTTTGAAAGAACAATAACCCTGGTCAACACCGAGTTGCTCCGGAAGCTGTGAACGATTAGCTGCAGAGTTCGTGGCGAGTTGGTCTCGGTTACAGGAACTGTGATAAACGATGCCCAAAGGCGTCCAACGAAGGGTAATTGAAAGAGATTTCGATTGGAATCTTCCATGGTTTGGGAGGTTGGGAGTGCGGGTTGGCGAACGCAACCTGCACAAAACGGATTTTCAGACAAAGGTTGTGTATTACATAACAGAGCAAACAACGAAAGGGGTTTCGATGAGAAATGCTAACAATCACGACGAACGGGATGGTGAACCAGTCTCGCGTCCAATGCAGCGAAGAATGGAGTATAGCATCAGGAAGAAACCACAAGTGCATCAAAGGTTCAAAGTGAAACGCTCTTCAAGCAACGAGACCGCGAAACGCGGAATACACCAGCGCCGCAACAAGCTGATGAGCTGGTAATAGACAGTCGTACAACGTGGCGACAGAGGGAGCTGTTGCCGGAAAATCCAGGTCAGGTTCGGGTGTCGTACAAACCGGTAACCGAGCCAAAAAAGCTTTCCCCACTCTGTTGAAGTGTACCCCGATGTGTGGTTGGCGCTCGCGGTACGCGCAGAGAAGTACAGATATCGAAAGGGTGTAAACACCATGGTTTCGAGTTTTCAAAGACTTTGGATTTCGAGTTTTCAAAGACTTTGTTGGCTGGTCATGACGGTACCACTGGTCCTGGGATCACCGCTCGTGGCGAATGCCGGTATGGTCAATACTCAACTGTTAGATACCGACACCACATTCGCTAACGCAATCTTTGAAAACGCGTTTACCGACAGTGTCACGGAAGGTTGCGGGTATGAATATGCAATGGATTCTAGTCTATTGACCGTTATGCAGTCCCGATTGGATTGCGTCTCGCCGCGCACTGAGAAAGAGAGCAACAACATCCTGCCTGGTGTCCACGCCGGCGGAAAGGTGTTGGGCGGTTTCTTGAGACACAACATCGGTCCGGTGCTGCTCGGAAACCGAGCAAGCAAGTCGATCTCCGACGATCTGATGGCACTGCGTGCGAAGAAAAGTTGTGATCATGGTTGTTCACTCAACCTTGGGTCCATGGACTTCACCCTTGATCTTGGACTGCCATTGATCTTCCCTCAGGCAGCCACGATCAATCCAGAGAATCCTCCGTTGAACCTCTCGTTCAACGAAAACCAACCAGTCAGTTTTCCATATCCGTCGACAGGCCGCTTCAGACTCGACTTGCGTGCAATATCGACTATCTGCCAGCAGCGTTGGGAATGGTCAACACACCAATCAGGCAGCGATTCGGCTGCCCGGTACCAACGCCTCGCTATTGCTCGGACATCTGCTGGAAACGTTCGTTTTAACCATGGCCTTGGGTGATCAAGCAGCTAACACACAACACAAATTGTCAACAGTTTCAGCCTTTGTTTTCCAACACACACATTTCTTAAGGGATTTTCATCATGACAACATTTTCCACCAAAAACACGATCGGCTTTATCATAGTTGCCTTTAGCCTGGTAATGGCTAACTCCTCCGGGACGGCAATGGCTGAAGACACGTTCAATTTGCAGGAGCTCATCGACACGATGGGTGCTTTCGAGGTTGAAGACAAGCGATTCTCCAATTTTCAGTACAGCTGGACTGGCGACATGCCGCCCGCAAGTAATGTTAATGTTGTGACTTTAATTGACGACGATGGAAACCCAGGTTTCAGAATGACGGGATATTTTTCAGACACCGCCCTTACCAATGATGGAACTTCGGGTGGGTCTGACGCCCTTTTGAGTTACGATGTTGACGTTACCGACCCGAATTTCCGCATCACGGGTGCTATTCTCGCTGGGAATCCGAATCTTCTCGGTTCAACGACGGGGTCGATTAACGTTTCAGAGACCTTTCTCCCACTCGGAGCTAGTGGAGAGTACACAGGTGAAATCTTCGACGATACCCTTGCTGGGATTCAGCTGATGGACACGGTCGACTTCGGCGGTGGTTACTCGCACATCTCGGTACAGAAAGACATTGGCGCAATTGTGTTTGAAGGCAGCGGTACGATGTCCTTTGTGGACCAAACGTTTTCCCAGTCTGCTGTGGACCCAATTATTCCCGAGCCCAACGCGACGGTGTTGTGGCTGTTGGGTGTAGCGATGTGTGGCATGATCCGACGGAACCACACCTCCTAGACTGCACCTCCTAGACTGCACCTCCTAGACTGCACCTCCTAGACTGCACCTCCTAGACTGCCATGCGAATTCAGCCTCTTTCCAAGGCTGGGGGTGATCAATACAGGATTGACCGAAATTGGCTGGATGGCGTCCCGCTTGCAACTGACCACGACCAACAAACATTACGTATTTAACTCACTGGATAAAATCGATCAACTCGGGGAAAGCGAGTTGCCTGGGCCAGTCGTGAAAAACTGGCTCAACACCCTCGGATGAAACTCCGAGTGAGTCTGACCTACTCACTCGGAGTTCATTCCAAGTTTCTTCCCGAAAACCCATTTTGTATTTTCTGTGAACACCCTTGAACCCGTTTTCGACTTTAGAATTATTCACCCACGGACTTCCACAGATATGAAAATTTTGCAACTTTTCTTGTTTGTTTTGGGACTGATTGTCGTCACACCTGGCTACGCCCAAACCGTTAGGTTCGAAACCTCGCTCGGCAACTTTGACGTCGAGTTAATTCCTGGTTATGCACCTTTAAATGTCGACAACATATTGAGTTATGTGACGACTGGCCGGTATGACAATACGGTGATCAATCGAGCCCAGGATGATTTCGTCGTCCAGATGGGAACTTTTTCTTCCGCAACGCCCGAACCCCCGGCAGATACCTCAGGATTTTTTCCAATTGCAGCGGATCCGCCCGTACAAGGCGAACCTGCACAGGAAACCGGACTCTCCAACACGGTCGGCACCGTGGCCCTGGCGTTGCCAGGTACGATGTTCGGAACAAACCAAGATGGCGGTACCAGTAGTTTCTTTGTGAACGGCAAAGACAACTCGTGGCTGGATGCGGACTTCACGGTATTTGGTACCGTACCGGATATGACCACAATCAACGCCATCTTTGCCGCCCCAGATTTTGCGGATGGCCCTTTACGATACGGATCCGGTCTGGCTTATAGTGATATGCCGCTAACACCCGCAGGGAATCTCGTCATGATCAACTCGGCCTACGTGGTGAGTCAGACCATTCCCGAACCATCCTGTGGGACTCTGGCGATTTTCGCACTAGCGTCGCTAGGGATGATGTGGCGGTCGTGGAGATCGTAAGCCAGGTGATGTTTGTGGCAGCCCCATGCTGAGTTGCCACGGCAAATCCCTGCTGGGCAAGAAGATGGTCCCCAAGGGGCCCAACATTCGGGAAGACAGGATTATTGTTGCTTCCTGCCGTCCGACTCTGCGGCAATTCTGACCTCGCGATGCTTTGCGCTGTCAGCCGACGAGCTGACGATTCGGGTGAGCGGGTCGCCCAACAGGTGATACATCGCCACGTGTTCACGGCGCTCCCCGACAAGATCGACCGGTGGAGGTGCCAGGCCTGTTGCCACCTGGTCGAGTGCCTTGCGGCAAGGGTCTTCTTCTGAAGCAGCGAGCATCCGCGTTTGGGCTGTCAGCAACCATTGCCCTAGCGTTTGACTGCGATCGACAAAACGGGCTCTCATAAGTTCACAACCAAGGACGGTATTGCCGTACGGCATCGATACCCGGGTGGCTGCCAACACGCCCACCGGCCCCCCAGGCTGAATGAGCAATTCCTCGGCGAAACAGTCGTGTCGGGCATCGAAGGCACCTAAATGGCAGGCGAGCAGGATAGCCAGCGGTGTACCTCTGCTGCCAGATTTGAGCGGTCTTCTCGCCAGCCCACCCGCCGTCAATATCGGAACGGCTCCAGCGCTGGTTGTGTAAGCAATCAACGCTTGCCGGTCTCCGTGTCCCAGGTAGATCCACGCTTCTGATTCCCGCTTGAACTGGTCGCGTATTTGAGTCGACATGACCTTGAGCGGAGTATTTTTGTCAGCCCGCAAAAGATGCACACGGTGAACCTTGGGAACGAATTGTACGGCCAGCTGGTGTGCTGCGGACTCGATCACGCGGTCGATCATCGAACCAAAGCCACCAACCCCAGCAAAAACATTGATCTCCTGTGGTGTCGTGTCCGGGGCGAGTGTGCTTTCATATCGAACCGTTTTCTCGATCACCCGTGTTAGCTCGGCAGCGCTGTCGACAGGAATTCTTCCCAAGGCAACGTCGGGCAATCCGTCATCGTCGGTATCGGCGTAACTGACGTCGGTTGCAATTTGAGGTTCGGATCCCCACCGCACGTTGACATGTGCCCTGATATAGTTCGTCGGAACTCCGCAGGAATGGATAGCTGAATCACGGTGAGGTACGTCTCCTATCAGCACGATGGTCTGAAGATGCCCCGATTGGGCGATAGTGCGAATAGTGCGCTGCAAATCATCTGCGTTTCCCGGAGGCTCGACCACTTGAATGGTGTGCCCTTGGGCCGAACGATACGAGTGCCACGCCTGCAAGGCTTGGCGGAACTGCTGGGGGCAGACTACCAGCGTATCGGGAACGACCGCGATCAGAAGAGAAATCAACGGTGTACAAAGTGCAAGGTGCATGTGGCTTAACAAGCAGGTATTTTTGGACTCTCAGAAAATGGCCGTTGGTGCTTGCCGTGGTTTCGGGAGCCGGTCTCGCCAGAGGGGGGGCCAAAAGGACGGGAATCGTAGCGGGCGACGACTCACGACGGCAAGACCCAAATGGGAGTCATTCCCGCGTGGCTACCACCGTTCAAGGCGTTCCATACGTTGCAGTTGCTAGGACCGTTGCGGTGAAGGCAGTTTTCACCTTGCAAAGAGCCCGGTCTGCTTGCGAATTGGGCGACGACTGCGATAGACTACTGTAGGCAGTGGCAGCCTCGAATTGGGGATGTGCTTGGTCATCATGCGGGAGTAACTCAGTGGTAGAGTGCTAGCTTCCCAAGCTGGACGTCGCGGGTTCGAATCCCGTCTCCCGCTCTTAATCTGAAGCTCACCGAGACAAGTGGCACTTGCTGCCGGAGGGCGGCGGTCCAGGCGACGATTTTTCAGGTCCAGAAGGTTCCCTTGCAAGAACTTCAGCGGGCCGCCGCATGGTTGGTTCGTAGTTTATCCCGTCTTCGCACACAGCGAGGCAGCCTTCTAATTGTCCTGAAAAATCGTGCTTGGCGTCGTAGAATTGCACCAGTAGACATGAGGTTATTCTCACGACACAGCCACCTCATGGGAATGGGCTCGAGCTTCCTGCCATGGGAGCGGAACAGGAACCAAAGTTCATGGATCTGGCCTCACCTTGTTGTTCATTTTTTGGGGTAGTCATGCGTTCTTCACGAAACTTCTTCCCGCAGATAGTCAGTTTGATGTTGATGTCGATTGTTGTCTCCGCAGGGTGCAAACAAGAGACCAAGAAAAACATTTTTGTTCCACCAGTTACGGTTGCGCATCCAGTCAAGCAGGACGTGACACTCTACGTAGACTTCACAGGTACCGTGCAGGCGATCGATTCGGTAGATGTGGAAGCGCACATTACCGGCTACCTGGAAAACATCGAATTTACAAGTGGTAGTGATGTCGAAAAAGGCGACGTGTTATTTATCATCGATCAGAGCTCTTTTAAAGCGCAGGTCGACCGAGCGAAAGCGAATGTGGCCCAGGCGAAAGCTCAACGAACTCTAGCACATGTTGAGTATCAGCGTGACCAGCAAATTCAGAAACAGGATGCTGGAGCCATTGCGCAGGTGACGCTCGATCGTGCGCTCGCCAACGTGGGAGTCCAGGATGCCAATGTCCTTGAAGCCCAGGCTGCCCTGGAAGAAGCCCAGGTGAATTTGGACTACTGTACGATTAAGTCGCCCATTTCCGGGCACATCAGTCGTAACTATGTGAGCGAAGGCAATTTGATTACCGGAGGAACTTCCCAGGCAACGCTGCTGACCACGATTGTTTCGGTGGATCCTATCTACGCCTATTGCAATGTGGATGAACGCAGCATCGAACGTTTTCAAAAAATGGTTCGGGAAGGACAAATACCGCCGCTTCCTTCCAAGGAAATCCCGGTGGAATTGGGTCTACCGATCGACGGCGACGAATATCCACACAAGGGCAAGATCGACTTCGTTGAAAACCAGTACACAACCGACACGGGGACGCTTCAGGTTCGGGGTGTTTTCGAAAATCCGCAACCCAAAGTTGGTTCTCGCGTTTTGGCGCCGGGCCAGTTTGCAAAACTTCGTGTTCCCCGTCCATCTAGTGATACCCTCTTGATCAGTGAAAATGCAGTCGGCCAGGATGTGGTTGGAACTTTTGTGGTGGTGGTTGATGACAAACAGATTGCCCAGTACCGGTATATTGAAACAGGCCCCGTGGTCGACGGGATGCAGGTGATTGTAAAAGGATTGACAACCGAGGACCTGGTCGTCGTCGACGGGATTCACAATGCGCGACCCGGAGCCAAGGTCAAGGTAACTGTGGAGCAACCAGGAAAGGGTGCTGCCTCGGACACAGCTCCCACAACGGAAGACCCTGCTTCCACTGCTTCGGAGTCGACACCCAAACCAGGAAAGTAGTTTCCCGCCGGTTCCCCTTTTTGGCACCGCCTTTTTTTCGCACTGCGTTCCAGCCAATCGTATGTTTTCACGATTTTTTATCGAACGACCGATTTTTGCGAACGTGATTGCCGTGATTACGGTGATTCTGGGAATCGCGACCATGTTGCGGTTACCGGTCCAGCAGTATCCCCCAATCACGCCACCGACGGTGCAGGTCACCACGACCTATCCGGGTGCCAATGCCAAGGTATTGGCCGAAACCGTTGCCCAGCCGATCGAACAACAGGTCAATGGTGTTGAAGGCATGCTTTACATGTCGTCGACCTGTTCAAGTAATGGGGTCTATACGCTAACGGTAACGTTCGATATTGGCACCGATCTCGATACGGCACAAATTCTCGTAGAGAATCGTGTCGCGATTGCTGAGCCACAGTTGCCCCAGGAGGTGAAGCAACAGGGGGTGGTCACCCAAAAACAATCGACGGAGATTGTCATGATCGTGGCCTTAACGTCGACCACCGATGCGATTAGTGACCTCGCATTGAGCAATTATGCAACCGTCAACATCCAGGAAGAATTGTCGCGTATTCCCGGGGTTGGCAGTATTACCGTCTTTGGTAGCGGTGACTACGCCATGCGGATTTGGCTGGATCCGCAGCAACTCAAGTCGCGCAACCTGACCGTTCAGGACGTTTTGCAGGCAGTACAGGGACAAAATGTACAGGTCGCAGCCGGACAACTCGGCGCCCCTCCCGCGCCAACGGACACCAATTTTCAATACACGCTCAATGTGCGTGGCCGGCTCGTCGATGTCCAGGAATTCGAAAATATCATTCTTAAAGTCGGCAAAAACGGCAGCCTTACTTATCTGAAGGATGTGGGACGCGTTTCCCTCGGCAGTCAGAATTATGATATCTACTGCGAAAAGAATGGCCGTCCTTGCGCTGGCGTTGCCATTTATCAATTGCCGGGTGCGAATGCCCTCCAATTAGCAGAGCGGATTCGTGAGGAAATGAAATCGCTCAGCCAGGCCTTTCCTACCGGTTTAGAGTACGACGTGCCTTTTGATACGACCGAATTTGTCAAGGCATCGATTGAGGAGGTTTACAAAACACTTTTCGAGGCCGGTATTCTGGTGCTGATCGTGATTCTTGTTTTTTTGCAGGATTGGCGCGCAGTACTCGTTCCGGCTACCACGGTACCGGTCACAATCATCGGGGCCTTTATCTTCTTTGGAGCATTTGGTTTTTCAATCAACATGCTGACTCTGTTTGGCTTGATTCTTGCGATCGGCATCGTGGTGGATGATGCGATTGTAATCGTCGAAAATTCTGCCCATCACATTGATCAGGGGCAGACCCCAAAAAACGCTACCATTCAGGCAATGGCCGAACTGTTTGGCCCGATCATTGGTGTCACATTGGTTCTGATGGCCGTTTTTCTGCCATCCACATTTCTGGGTGGAATTACGGGTCAACTCTACCGGCAGTTTGCCCTCACCATTGCAGCCACTGCGTTAATTAGCGCGATCAATGCGTTGACACTCAAGCCGGCTCAGTGCGCTGTCTATCTTCGATCAGCCAAAAAGAAGCCAGGATTGTTCGCCCGCGGCTTCAACTGGTGTTACGACCGTTGCGAGTCTTTGTACGTTGGTTTTGTGCGTGTGCTAGTCCGCTGGACACCGATTACCATGGTGGTTTTTGGAGTCCTGTTTTTTGCGACGGTCTGGTGGTTCAAATCGATCCCGACAGGTTTTCTACCCCTTGAGGACCAAGGGTATTTGATCGTGGGAGTAGAATTACCCGCCGCGGCATCACTGGAACGTACGCACAAAGTGACCGACGAGGTCCAACAAATTCTGGAAAAAACTCCGGGTGTAGAGAACACGGTGATCATTGGCGGTCACGCGCTGATCGACCAGACAAGCTCGTCGAACGCAGCCACCATTTATGTGGTTCTTGAGAACTGGTCGAAAAGGGACACGCCAGAACTCCAGATGGCGGCCATCTTCAAGAATTTGGCCAGCAAGTTCCAGGAGCTGCAAGCAGCGCACGTATTCGTGGTTCCTCCGCCGTCGATTCCCGGGTTGGGAATCAGTGGTGGGTCCAATCTGCAATTGCTTTCCGAGGTAGGTGGAAATCTTCAGCAGGAATTAGACGCATTGCAAAAGGCCGCTGAGGCAATTGTGGATGCAGGGAACCAGGAGCCAGAACTTAGCAATGTGCAAACAACCTTCCGAGCAGGCGTTCCACAAATGTTTGTTGAGGTCGATCGCGTGAAAGCAGCAACGCTGGGTATTCCACTCAACGATGTTTTTGGCACCATGCAGGGGTATCTCGGTTCTTTTTACGCAAATGATTTCAATAAATTCAATCAGACTTACCAGGTCCGGATTCAGGCAGATCATCAGTTTCGGCTCAAGCTGGCCGGGCTCAGAGCCTTGGAGGTCCGCAACAGCCAGGGTAATATGGTGCCACTGGGGACGTTGATCAATGTTCAGGAATCGTTCGGGCCACAAGTCGTTAGTCGCTACAACTTGTACCCATCGGCGATGGTCATGGGGATGGCAGAAAAAGGATATAGTTCCGGCCAGGCCATGCAAGTACTCGAACGCCTGGCTGACGAAAATCTGCCCTACGGCATGAGTTACCAGTGGACTGGCGTGTCGTATCAAGAAGCCCACATGGGAAACGAGGCGGTGATCGTCTTCGGCCTGGCGGTGCTACTGGTTTACCTTGTGTTGGCGGCTCAATATGAGAGTTGGACAAGCCCCATGGCGGTGATCCTGGTCGTACCGCTCGCCCTGCTGGGTTCGGCTGCAGCGATTGCGATTCTTCCGTTTGGAATCGACATCTACGCCCAAATCGGCTTGATCCTGGTCATCGCGCTCGCCAGCAAAAATGCAATCCTGATCGTGGAGTTTGCCCGCGACTTGCACGCCCAGGGGCGCCCGATTGCCGAGTCGGCCGTCGAGGCCGCCCGAATGCGATTCCGCCCCATTCTGATGACCTCCTTTGCCTTCATTTTGGGTGTGCTTCCGTTGGTGTTTTCGACAGGCGCAGGGGCGTCGAGCCGGATTTCTCTCGGGTCGACCGTCCTGGGTGGGATGATTACCTCCACCTTTTTGGCGGTCTTGTTTGTGCCGACCTTTTACGTCGTGATGCAACGCGGCAGTGAGTGGTGGTCAAAACGCAAGGATCGCAAACACTCAGAGCAGGGATAAGGCGTTGGTCTAAAGGCGGTCCGAGAGCGGCAGGTGCATCCGGTTCAAACTGCACATTTAACGCTCAATGTACCGACAATCAAGCGAATCCGCTGAAGCCCGGCGGATGACAAAGTAGCAAGGATGGTTGTAAGACCACACGTCAGGCAGTTTAACAAAAATAGTTACCAGCGTACGCAGGGACTTGGATTCAAACCGGTGCCACCGAGGTTCTGCGTTGGGCTATTTGTTGTAGTACCGCGTCACATCCATCGGTAAAGTTTTTACGGAACCGCAACAGGGGTGCGTAGCTGGCAAACTCTTCTGGTGCCAGTCCGTCATCGTCGTAGGCGCGGCGAAAATCGGGGATCTTGTCGCGCAATTCAGCGATTGCATCTTCGGCATCGGTGGCGTGGATCCGATCCTCAATGGGCGGGTTGGCTTCGATCAATTCTGCAAAAGTACTCCAATTGATCGTGATGTGGGCGTCGCCTCCGACCCATTCGGTAAAGTGGTGTGGCCCACGTGCTCCCCCTCCCAGCATGATGGTGGGGTAACCACGTTCTTTAACCACGCGGTATTGCTTGCGCATCACGTAGGTGCCGGCCATCTGCAGCAAATTGGCATCAACCTCAATCCCCTGTGCAGCAACCTGAGCTTGGATCTCTTCATCGTAGATTCCCGTGATGTGTGTCAGGTAGAAGGGGGGAGCCTTCCCGCATTTCTCCGACGCCGAAATATAGGCATCGCACATTGCGGTTGCTTGCGTAATTGAAAATATTTCAGTCGCGCACAGGGGGATATCCATTTCAACCAGCCGCGTCATCGCTTCGATGCCAGATTCAATAACGGGAATCTTGGCCATGTAGTTCGGCGCGACTTTAGCATGACGCAGCGTCGACTCAATGATCAAATCGGGATCTTCATCCCGCCGTGGGTCGTCCTGCATCGTCACCATTCCACACCGGCCTTCGCTCGATTCGTACAGAGGTAAAAATCCTTCCATGAATCGGCGACTCACAATCTGATAGATTTCATCAGCGGCCTGATTGTCGTCGGTTACCCGGTTGATGACGCCATCGATAACCGTTTGCGCGTACTCTGGTTCGGTCTTGAGCAGCTTGGATCCGTACGCCGGGTTGGTTGTTCCATTGACGGCTCCAGCTTCGATTGCCATCTTCAAGTCGGAGGAACTCGGGTTGTTGACCCACACTTGCGTGCCGGTGGCCGCAGCTACTTGACGAAAGTAATCGGGATTCATGGCAGATAAACCTTTTTGGGGGATGCGTGCTGAGAGTTGTGTATTGTCACCCGGGGTTAGCGGATAATTCCCCAACCAGCCATATTATACACGTGTTGGGTTGCAATGAAACCGCCCTGCTGCGGCGGGTGGTTAAGGGGCCACGGGTCTATCATAGGTGTTGGGAATTTCTCTGGGCAAAGAAGCAGGCAGGCTTTATTCTCTTGGTGTTACATCAGGCCATATTTTTTGGGGACCCCGACCTCAATCAGGCCAATCGACAAACAAGAATCGAGTTGAACGAGCATGGCAAGCTACCAATCTCTAGGGAAGAGTTAACCACGCTGTACTTATCCACTGATGGGAAGATACTACAATGACAATGCACACCATCGATTGGGCGATTGTCTTCGCTTGTGTTGCTGCGCTCACCTGGTTCAGCATCTACACAGCCAGGTACATGAAGGGCGTTGCCGACTTTCTTGCCGGTAACCGAACCGCCGGGCGTTACGTGTTAACCATGGCGGCAAGCGCCACCGGTTTGGGGGCGATTTCAGCTGTCTCCTACTTCGAACAATATTATGCAGCCGGTTTTCCGACGATTTGGTGGATGTGGCTGACGGTACCGGCCGGGTTGGTCATTACGTTGACCGGTTGGGTTTACTACCGGTTTCGAGAAACTCGTTGCCTGACATTGGCCCAATTCTTCGAAGTGCGGTACAGCCGTCGCTTTCGCATCTTCGCGGGTATGATCGTCTGGTTGAGCGGGCTACTGAATTTCGGCATCTTTCCCTATGTGGCGGCGAACTTCTTTGTCTACTTCTGTGGTTTGCCCGACAGTTTGCCGGTCATGGGCCTCCAGTTGCCGACCTACTGGCCGATCATGGTTGCAACCACCGGAATGGCATTGCTCTACACCACGCTTGGTGGCCAGATTACGGTGATGCTGACCGACTGTATCCAAGGGTTTTTTTGCGGGGTGATACTGCTTACGCTTTCGGTGTTTTTGCTAAGCCAGTATCCATGGAAAGACGTTATCGAGTCGATGCAGGCAGCCCCCACGGAATCGACCAGGGAGGAACTCACTCGCGAAGCAGATCTGAAAAAGCTGGCGTTCGACGAAGCCATTCGCCAGGGGATGGCCGATGTTGCCCAGGAACGCCGACTCGAATACGAGAGCCTCCTTGCCAAGATCGAAGATCCAGATCAACTTCGCGACGAGGCGTCTGGAAAATCGATGTTGAATCCCTTCGATACCGGACGGATCAAGCACTTCGGCCTGACTTTCTTTCTGATCATGGTTTTCAACCAGTTCTATGGAGCGCTTTCCTGGCAAGGAAGCCAGGCCTACCAGAGTTCCGGGTTCAGTCCGCACGAACAAAAGATGGGCCAGATTATTTTTCCCTGGGTTTACGCCATCCGACTGGTGGGCTTGATGCTGTTGACCGTGACCGCGATGACGTTCTTGAATCATCCTAACTATGTGGCTCAAGCGGCCGAAGCGAATGAAGTGTTGGCAGAAATGCGTGAGAGTGGTGTTCCTCAACTGGCCATACAACAACGTGTGCCGGTAGCGCTCTCGTATATGTTGCCCACCGGGTTGCGTGGTCTCTTCTGTGTATCGATGGTCTTTCTCCTGATCACCACCCAGGATACTTACATGCATTCCTGGGGAAGTATTTTTGTGCAAGATATCCTGTTACCGTTACTTCAAAAACGGCTTTCCCCGGAACAACATGTCCGCTGGTTGCGGCGATCTATTTTTGGAGTGGCAGTCTTTGCTATTCTGTTTGCCAGCTTTTACGAACCAAGCGAGTTTATTCAGATGTACTTTGCGATCACCGGCGCCGTATTCAGCGGATTGGGATGCGCGATCATTGGTGGGTTGTATTGGAAGTACGGAGGAGCAATGGCCTCCTACGTCGCAGTTTCGATCGGGGCGATATTGTCGATTACCCGCATCGTGTTACAGCAGTTTACAGAACAGATTGCAGCAATTCCCAACAAAGGAAAACTGTTGAGCGTGGTTGATTACTTCAACACGCAGGTGACGAGCCAGATTATCTGGTTTGGAATTATGATAATTTGCATTGTCGTTTACATCCTCTTATCGCTCATCTTCTTGCGAGAGCCTTTCAACCTGGATAAAATGTTGCACCGAGGTAAATATGATGATAAAGGCGACCACCAAAAAGTGACCAATGCGTGGAGAACTGTGTGGCTGAAAGTAATTGGTATTACCGAAGAATTTTCCCGGTTTGATCAACTCATGGCACTCGCGCTGGTGCTTTGGAACACGATTTGGATCTCGGTCTTTGTCGTGGTCACCGTCACGCATTATTTAGTCACCCCAATCGAAAACGCGTGGTGGAGTAAGTTCTGGCATGTCTGGATCTATGTTCAGATCGGGGTGGGTATTCCCGCCATGGTATGGTTCATCATAGGCGGAGTGCGAGATATCCGGACCGTCTTCCAGAGACTCACTATGATCGAGCGCGATGCAACCGACGACGGCACCGTTTTTAAAGACTAAGCAGCGCCATGCCAACGGGGACCATTTTGGTCCTCGGGGGCATGGTGCTTTTTTCAGCCACGGTTGAAATTCCAAAAAACTGTCGAATTTACCGTTACCGCTTGGAGTCGAGTTATGTCCTCATAGTTAGAGGGCTTGACCTCAGGTCTGGTGTCGGCAGAAACCGGTCCAGAGTTAAGCCACCAAGCTCTCTGATTTTTGCAGAGAAACGCCATTTTTCGATCAGGCTGAACCGCCCGAAATCCTTGCAGGCCGCAGATCTCGGCAAGGACTACGGGAAAACCGGGGTGCGAAAAAACAGCATTCCACTCGAAAGGTCACATCATGAACAGGTTCCTTTTTAGTTTGACCCTGGCCGTTTTAACCCCGTTGGTCGGATTTGCAGCCCCCTTTAATTCCAGTCACATACCAGCGGATGCCAAGTGGGTTGCCCATGTCGATTTGGAAGCGATCCGCGCGTCGGTTATCGGAAAAGCGATGCGTGAGCATTGGCTTGCCAAGGAAAAGGTGCAAGCCCACCTTGACAAGGTGCGCGAAGAAATCGGGATGGATCCCAGCGAAGACATTCTCTCCGCAACGCTCTATGGCACGAAGTATGAAAAGCATCATGGCGTGTTGATGATCACCGTGCAGAATGCCGACGGCCAGAAGTTGTTAGCCCGGCTCAACGAAAAGGAACCTGATAACCGGATGGTTGAATTTGAAGACGCCAGGCTCTATCTTTGGACGAAAGGGGGGAAACAGAAGCATACCGTGTGTGGAACGCTCTACGACAATCGGCTGATGATTTTTTCGCGAGACGTGCTTCAGGTTACAGAAGTCCTCGATGTTCTCAATGGCAAGAATCCGGCACTGAGTAGCGATTCGCCGCTGGCGGCATCAACCCCCGCAGGTACGACTCTCCTGATGCGTGGAATCGATCTTGCTGATGCCAGGTCAGTACTCAAGTGCCCGGTGCTCAAGGAAAGCAACTGGTTTGAACTTGAGACCGGGGCAAATGCAGGAAAGTCATTTATGAATATGACGATTGACACCAATAGCGACGAGGTTGCCAGCAATGCGAAAGGAGTCATTGATGGTTTTCGGGCGTTGATCAGCTTGAAACGCGGGAAAGAAAACCTGAAACAGCTCCTCTCGAACCTTGAAGTTTCGACTGAAGGTGAAACAATTTCTGCTACATGGTCAGCCGACGAAACAACAGTGCTTGAAAGCATCAAAGTTATGGTTGCAAAGCACAAGAAGCACAAAGGAGGCTGGCACAAAGAGGGTTGGCACAAAAAGTGGCGCGAGAAGCACTGAGGCAATTTGATCCCTGCGACGAAGTACTAGCCGTCCAGGCCCAGCATGGCAGTACCGACAGCTTTGCCGAGATTGTCGTCCGTTGGCAAGTGCCGGTGGTTCGATATCTGAGGCACCGTACTGCCTCACTGGAGGATGCGAAAGATCTGGCCCAGGATATTTTTGTGCGTGCCTACGAAAACCTGCATCGTTACCAGGTTCAGAAAGGGAAGTTTAGGGCATGGTTGTTCACCATCGTACGTCGGTTGAGCATCAATCACCATCGCCGCCGTAAACAATCACGGCAACCACTGGTTGTGGCTGCCGACTTGAGATATGAACCGTCCCACCGGATGGCTATGCGGAAAAATCGGCAACAGTTGTGGGACGTGGCAGCGGCTACCTTGACCGAATCACAGTGGTCAGGTCTGCGGCTTTACTATGTCGAACAGCTTTCGGTCGAAGAAGTCAGGCATGTTCTGGGGTCTTCCCGAGGAGCAATCAAGGCTCTCTTGCACCGAGCCAGGCGCAAGCTGGCTGGGGTCCTTTTCCAAACCACTTATGGTGATGACGAACAAAGTTTTGGACTCAGGGAAAATGCGGTTGGGCTGGTCCATGGCAACAGTGAGACAAGTTATGATGAGTGAATATGAACCACCTGGCTTGGATTGTTTCGGTCAGCAATTGAATCGCGCAGCCCGGGCCAAAGAGGTTGAATTCTCCGGAGCACTGCACCGACGAATCTTGCGGGCAACGATTGGTCAACGTCTGGTCTGTCTGGCGGGTAAGTCCAGGCAGTGCTTCGCGCCGACGTTCTCGCCATTATCAACCTGTTGCGTTGCGACAACTGCTCTTTTGATTGTATGTGTGGTGATAGTTGTTACCCCGTCACCGCTGGCTTTGCCGCCAGCGGAGCAAGCCCCATCCCAAACCTCCATATCTTTTACCGATGTTGCGGCAACCTTAGCCGAGGCGACTGACGAAGTGGAATCTATTGCCAGCTTGGCCTCGGAGGAACTGGTCGATTCGTTGGTCCTGCAACACATCGATTTCCTCGAGCGACATGCCAAAGACATCGCAAGTGTCTGGCTCGATCCTTTACCGAGTAGTGTGAGTCCCGAACTGCACGAGCCACCCGAAGACGTCAACAAGGATTCTTAGTCTGTCCCGCTGCCTTTGAATGTGCGGGACTGATTGATTTCCCAGTTGCGCCAAAACGCGCCTACCGGGTCCAATAGTCCAATACCAGGACTTTGTCGACGTGCGGTTTAACGAGTTCCACGAACTTGAGG
>CAUZEA010000002.1:0-127608 GCA_963578605.1 Planctomycetota bacterium | reverse complement strand
TCAAATGGATCAAACAACATCTGCGAATCAAAGCCTTTTATGGCACGTCGCCCTGCGCCGTACGGACCCAAGTCTGGATCGCCATCTGCGTTTACGTGCTCGTTGCCATTGTCAAGAAAGAACTAAAAGATCGAACGAAGCCTCTCCGAAATCCTCCAAATTCTGAGTGTCAACCCCTTCGAGAAAACACCTGATTTTACAGCTCCTCACCAACTCGGCGTACCGTTTTCCAGATACCCCTTTCCCTAACCAGTTTCCACTATTCGACTTCTAACCGGACAGTAGTGATCGAAAACAGTATAAACAAACATCGAAGACAGCATAGACGGTTTGAGCAACCAGAAGCGATTCGCACAGATCGGCCTGGCAGCATCGTCCTTGAACCCAACGCGTTGGTCCACTCATTATAGCCGAACAACTTGATGCCGGTTATCGGGAAACCGTTGAAATTGTACAGTCGCAGGCTCTGGCATGTTCGGTCGTTTTGCAACGATCCGAGAAGAGCGATATCATCCGGGGGTTCATCGCTATCACAGGCTGAGCGGGGCTGCAGTCTTTGGCGTCATTTGCGTCGTCATAGGACTTGGTCATTTGAATGACCTGAGCTTCATTCCTTGATTCGTAACCCTGGCAGCTCATTTCCCCGCAAAAAATGAACTCGTTCGGCAGTTTATCGCGCACGTTCGCCAGGATCGAAGACTGGTGACCTGGTACCTTAGCGTGGGTATGTTCAAAAAATTGGTTGCGACCAGCGGCAGGTGATCTGCCCCAGGTCTGGATCAACGGCTCTGCGAAACGCCGCAGTGGTGGTCTAAAGTTTTCCAACATCTAATCGGTTTGTCGGCGAAAGGCGGAGTTCGCACGTATGTCGTCCCGCTGCGCAAATTGGCCAAAAATATCTTCCCATTGTACAGATTTTCCACTTGTCTTCGGTTACCATGAAGGGTGATCAAGGTCCTTGATACGGTTGCCTGGAAGGAAATGAACACCATGCATATCAGAGTCGCACTAGTTCAGCTTACTGTTGTATTGTTTCTTGGTGCTGCAGGCCACGTACATGGCCAGCACGACGTCCTCAAATTGCGGGTGCTGGAGGGACACAAAGGCTCGATCATGTGCTTGTCCTTTGCACCCGACGGTAAGACGTTGGCCAGCTCCAGCCGCGACGACATGGTGCGTTTCTGGGATGTTTCGACTGGGAAGTTCATTCGCGAACTGGTGCATCACACCGATGACGTTTACGGAGTATGTTATTCTCCAGACGGACGTCTCCTTGCTACAGCCAGTGCTGACAAGCTTGTCTGCTTGTGGGATGCGGATTCTCTGGAATTGCTCAAGACCTATGACAAACATGAGGATATTGTCCGCTGGGTAACATTTTCCCCCGACGGAAAAACATTGGCGAGTTGCGGAGTCGATTTGACCGTACGTCTTTGGGACGTAGAGACTGGCAAACAAAAGCACGTGATGCGTGGGCACAACGCACGAACACAATGCGTAGCGTTCTCTGCCAACGGAAAACTCCTGGCTAGCTGTGGCGACGGGGTTCGCTTGTGGGATCCTAAGAATGGCACGGCCATCGGTGAACTGGAGAATCCCTTGGGACATTTCGAGTCGTTTGCATTTGCACCAGACGGCAACAAGATAGCGGGAAGTTCGTCGGCTGGCCCCGTCGCTGTTTGGGACGTCGGGCAGCAGAAGCTCCTCAAGATTCTCGACAAGGACAACAAGTTGGAGGCTGATTCCGTCACTTTCAGCTCTGACGGCAAGTGGTTGGCGGGAGGTTCCAAAGACAAGAATATCCGCATCTACAATACAAAAGATTTGCAGCTGGTTCGCGTGATTTCAGGCAATCCAGGTCGCATCGAATCCCTGGAATTCTCTCCCGACAGCAAGCTTCTCGTACACGGCGGCGGGGGAGGGGACACCTCGGTCTACTTCTGGAATGTGGAGCTGTTTCCAAAACTCTCTCGCGTCGAGCGAGTGCGGGAGACCTTTGGGAGTGACCCGGGATGGAAAGGCTTTCACAACAGAATCGTGCCGAGTAACCCTCCCACCGTGACGCAGGACTTCGGCTGGAGTCCCCCTGCCCAGGCAGGTGGCTCCGAAGGAAAAATTGGCGGCCGAATCCATCGCTCTCGCAAGATGGCTTACTATGCCATGCCTTTGGGCCAACCCTTTTCCTTTGACGACCACTTGTCCGCGGAAGGAACGGTGACGCTGATGCCGCGAGAGAAACAAGGGGGTGCGTATATCGGTTTTTTTAATCATCAGCATCAAGAATGGCGACCATGGAACGCCATTGTTTGGCGCATTGGCGACTATCCTCAACACGGAGAAGTTCATCTGGACTACATGGCCGCCAATTGGATGGCCAACGGACTTCGGCTGCCAGACCTGCTGCCAGGAGATGGTGAGCCCCATCGCTGGCGGCTCGAGTACGACCCCGATGCAACACCCGACCTAAATTGGAAGTCGAAGCACCTGGCCCAGGTCCTTCCCGACCGACCCACTCCCGAATCCACAATCCTCGAGCTCGTGAAATCAATAGATTCCAATATCAACGCTGAGATGCTCCGTGCCTTGCTGGAAGCATCGCAAGATCAGGGGCTGGTCGGCAGCAAGAACATGGGGACGGAGTTCTATTGGTGGAAGCAAGCACATCCAGAAAGCCTGCGAGGGAAAGTTACGTTTCAGTTGGATGAAGGCCGGGTTCATGCTCTCTTTTTGTTGGAAGAACATCGTGCTTCGCCCGCCAGTTTCGATCGTTTTGGCATTTTCAACTTTCAACTCTACGGACGTCACTGGGAATTCTACGACAATGAAAGCAGCGGCGTGGAGAGTGAGTGCTTCCTTGGTAATCTTGTTGTAAACGGCGAGCGAATCGAATTGACTCACGATCCCAAGTGGGAAGGACGGGGAAATCACATGACCTTTGTCGACAACGATTTCCATGGGCGTCATGACTTTGGTTATTCCCAAACCCATTGGGCTGGCGGAGAGGAAGTGGGAGAAATAGGCGGTTGTATTTGGCGCAACGAAGCCATCGACCCGCTGCACAGCTTCTACGCCGATCCCGTGGGAATCCTTACGTTGGACGACCCCATTTTTTTTTCCGGCAAGCTTGCTTTTGTGAACGGCGCTACCGACGGGGATGCCTACATCGGGTACTTCAACCAGCGGCAACGAACCCAGGAGTTTAGTGGTGGGAATCGTGTTTACGATCCCGATATTGCTCAGCAACTTGGCGAACGAAGCAAGGTCCACCTTGGTTTCGACCAGCGGGGAAGTCTGCTGCCGGGCTACTTTGGATTTACGATTGGCGGAAGTACCGTGGAGGGTTATCGCTTGTCACTTGCTTGTGTTCCCGCGGTCGCCGCCGCTAGAGTCCGTGGCCCGCTCATTCGTCCCGACGGCGGTTTGCACACCATTAGTTTTGATTATGATCCCCAAGCGGGCGACGCAGGCCGGGTGATTGCGAAGCTTGATGAGGAGGTTTTTACAATGGACCTGACCAGGCAGCAACGCGACGCAGGTGCCACATTTGACTTCCTGGGAATTACAAGCCCCCGTCAGGGTGGGAAATGGGTGACACTTTACCTGGATGACCTCGACTACACCGTGGCGCAAAATCGCAATAACTCCAAGGTCCGACAAGAGATCACAAAAGTCCCATATCCTGCAGGAGCGAGATCTTTTTGACAGGCTTATCGCCTTTCTGAGCGTGCTTCACAGAGAATTTGTTTATCTGCGGGCTTGCGTAATTGTGAACACAACCATGTCCCGCACCGAACGGGTTGAGCCGGAGTTGGTCGTCTCACTTCAAGGGTTTCTATGAATGATCGGTGGAAGTTTCGATCTGTCGAACATGAGTGGATTGCCCGAAACGATTCGTTTGACAATGCAACCAGGAGGAAAACAATGAACACGGTGATCATGAGACTTGCCTTGACAAACTCACTGGTGTTGTTGTTGCTGGTTGGGTCGGCGTACTGTGCGGGCACGACCAAGACAGAAACGTTCGAAAAAAATCCCGGGTGGATTAGGGTGAACAACCGCTCGGCCCGGAACCATCCACCGGTGACGATCAGGCAGGACTTTGGGTACAGCAAGACGTCTCATGCCGGCGGCAATGTTGGTGAGTTGGGTGGCTATATCATGCCGGCCGGCGAGAGCGCTTTTTAGGGGAAGAAAATCGACCCGACTACGCTCGCTCGACCGCTCGCCGCCTCGGGCACCTTGTTTCTTGAACCAGGCGAAACTCATCTTCTGCTGGGATTTTTCCACGCCGATACGGTCAATGAATGGCGGACACCCAACACCATCACCATGCGCATCAACGGCCGTGGCGACCATTTTTTTGCCTTTGTCGAATATTGTACTTCCAAGTGGCGCGCCGGCGGCGACTCGATTCCGTTCCCTGCCATCACCGACCCGGAAACTGGCCGCTGGAAATTGCTAGGCTATCTCAGTGGCCGGAGAGTCTTCGAATGGTCGCTTGCCTATGACCCACAAGGCAACGACGGCAAGGGAGTCGTTACTGCCACGCTCAACGGCGATACTGCAATTAGCACTCTTGACGAAGGGCACAAACTCGACGGTGCCACGTTCAATCGGTTTGGTATTCTTAACGTCATGAAAATCGCCGATACAGGCACCCAGGTTTACTTCGACAACATTACCGTCGAAGGTCAAAGCGAATCGTTCGACAAAGATCCCGAATAGGATGGAAGAAACAACCGCCGTAGCTGGCAGTCGACCCTTGTTCGACCCTGGTTTGATTTTGGCTTTAGCCCATCGAATTTTCCCCGCGGGAAATCAACAGGTGAATTGGGGGGACAAGCTTTTCGCGGTGATTGTCGCTACGTGGAAAGGATGGCCAGTTACGGCGACAAACTGGGACCGCTAACTCTCGACAAGCCGATTCATGCGTCGGGGAAAATAGCGATGCCCCGTGGCGTTACCGACAGCACCACACTGTTTGGCTTTTGCAATTCCAAAGAAAGCATGCGAGTCAACGACTCGCAGAATGATGCGATTCCCGAAAATTGTCTCGGAATCCACATCGAAGGCCCCAGCAGCGAGGGCTTTTGCTTCTATCCCGTCTATCGGACCAAAGAGGGGGCAGAGCCACATCTCTGCGGCCCGCAGGTTCAATCATATTTATCCCGACGGCAAGGATCATCATTGGTCGCTCGATTACGATCCGCTAGGCGCCAGCGGCAAAGGAGAGATTACCATGGTGTTTGATGGCGACTCCCGTACGTTCGATTTGGAGGAAGGCGACAGGTCGGCAGGAACCACTTTCGACCGCTTTGGTATTGTAACTTCGTGGATCGACGGCAACTCCCAGAACATCTATTGGGACGACATCACCTATACGGTGCCCCAGTGAGCGACCCGCTGGCAGGGGTTGCACCGCCCGGACGATAGAGCAGCAACGGGTTGCGTGTCGTAAGCGGCACCAGGCATTTTTTGACAGGATGTTATTTTCAGCGTTAGAATCTGTTTGAACATAATCCGGCTGTGGTCACTGTGAATCAGTCGACGTAAGCGCAGTTTTTTGAATCCTGCCTGAATTTCACCACCGTAGCACCATTCGCTTTACTCACCCACTGGATCGACTTGATATGAACTCTCAGCACAGTAACTGTCGTTTTTGGACGATGGCGATAAGTTTTCTTTCATTCATGTTGGTCTGCGAAACTGGCGTGTTCGGC
Organism: Planctomycetota bacterium; assembly: GCA_963578605.1. GTDB lineage: Bacteria > Planctomycetota > Planctomycetia > Pirellulales > Lacipirellulaceae > JAKVCB01. The sequence continues at coordinate 121,888 of CAUZEA010000002.1, read as the reverse complement.
GAATCGCCGACGCCAGACTCCATGACCAAGGTTGGTCAGATCGGCCCTCGCCTCGAAAACGTCGCTGGCGAAGAGTATGCTCATGTGCTGTACGTCTCGTCTACCGCCGGTTCCGACGATTCTGAGGGCTCGGCCACACAACCGTTGAAAACACTGGAAACGGCGTTGGCAAAAATCGGCGACGCAAGCCCAACCAATCGAGTTGCTGTCTTCGTCTCGGAAGGCCGCTATCGCGTGATCCGCCTGGGCATGAAATCATACGTAGATTTGTATGGAAGTTTCGCGGCAGATCATTGGGAGCAACGTGACCTCTATCAAAACTCCTCGGTACTCGATGCCACTGGAGACGGCCCGGTCGTGATTGGTGCCGACCGATCTCGTCTAGATGGTTTTCAGGTAACGGGAGGAAAGCACGATGGCTCGGGAGGGGCCATCATTTGTAACGGCGTTGCCCCCGTCATCTCCAACAACTTCATCACGGGCAATTGCACAATTCACTCCCCGTCTGTCGAGTTAGAGACCCTGCACACTGTCGGCCACGAAGGAGGGGCAATCGCAGTTCTCGGTGGTTCGACCGCGAGGATCGAAAACAATTTGATCTATGACAACCGAACCGACGTGGGAGATGGCGGCGGCATCGCGGTCCGCGGCAGGTCGAAACCGAAAATCTCGAGAAACGTAATCGTTGGTAATCTCACCGGGCTGACCGATACCACGATGTACGACGGGAAAGTTGGGTCGCGCAGCTCGAATGGGGCGGGCATCAGCGTGAGTGATTCCTGCGCACCGGAGATCAGCGCCAACATCATCGTCCTGAATAAGAGCCTCAACACAAGCGACGGCGGTGGGATTTATGTCGAGTTCGAGGCCACACCCCACATTCAGGGCAACTGGTTAGTTGGCAATACAACTTCCGACGACGGCGGTGCCATCTATGTACGGGGTTTGCCGGATAACACGTCGCCCAAGGGGAATGGACCTTTGATCGAAGGCAATATATTTGCCGGCAATCGCGTGTATCACATCGGTCGCAAACGAGACGACTTCGATGAAGCAATTTTCTTGAGCAAGGGCGGGCGCGCTACGATTCTTGGCAATCTTTTTACCGGTCAGCGCTCAGCCGTGGGAAATAGCAGTTCGGTCATGACCTTGACGCACAACACCATCGTCAACAATTCAGGAGATGGTGTTTACGTGGATCTGCGGGTTGAGAATGTTCCCCTGTCGACGGTTACAGGCAATATCATCTGGGGAAACGGTGGCAAACAATACACGATCAGGCGCACACGGAGCCCTGTACCCAAAGTCGTAGATAACGTTATTCAAGGCGGTTACGAAGGGGAAGGGAATCGTGACGAAGAGCCACAATTTCTCGCCGACAGGTTAGAGTCAACCATTCTCGAGAGAACGATCGACGTTTTCCGCTGCCAGACCACAATGAAGGTCGCTGATGGTTTACCCGAAAAAAGCCTGGCGGGAAGACCGATTAAAGTTGGCCGACAGTGGAGTGTGATCCATTCCAGTGGGGGGAATCAACTGTCGGTCTGGGGTGAAATCAGCGATCTGAGCAATCAGCTGTTTATTCCCAGTACGTTTGCTCCTGGATCCAGCGCGATTACAGTTTCCAAATAGACCTTGATTGTCGAGGCTTTCAATTTGCCCGACCCGGTTGGGGGGTCTCATTTGGTTAAATCCCAGGCCGTGACCCACTTCACACTCACCGGCTGCAGACCGAAGTCTTTCCGCAGTCTCCCGTCCATATCGACGAGATGCCCGGCCCCGTAGAATACCCCTAATTGCGATTTGCCCGCTGCCAGCTGTTTTTTCAGGACCTGCAGGGCGACTTTATTGCGTTCGGCAATCAAGGTTGTCCCTTCTTCTCCGCCCAGGCCTAAAAAGAGCGATTCCATCTCGGTAAGCTGCGTCGCCATTACTTTCTTGAGCTGTCGAGATCGGTCACGGGAGAACAGGGCCGTGAGCAACTGGACATCTATCGATTGGCCCTTGTTCGCCTGACGGCTCTGGTGCCCGATCGATTGGCCGATGAGCCGAAAGTACAACTGCAGGAAGCTTTCACCACGATTCCGCATCGATTCGGAAAATTGGTCGGGTGACATGTCTGCGTGGACAAAATTGGGCTTTGTGTAGTCAATTTGCTCAAGCTGGTGTTCCAACTCAAGCATTTGTTTCATCCCGTTTTGTAACATGCCGACCGGGTGACGATTCGAGGTGCCTCGCCCCCGAGTCACGACTGATCCGTCTGGGGCGACCAACTCGTAGAGCAGGGCATCATATTGCTTGAAATGGGTGTTGAGCTCGTCGTAGTACCTTTTGTCGCCCACGTGGATGGCACCCACCAGGTCGACGAACGGCTGGTCTGTGCTATCGGCAGTATCCTGTTGGTCGCTGGTCTTTTGGTCTTTGATTTTGGCTGCGGGTACGTAGCGGACAATTGCGGTTTGGAGTCCGACTAAATCGTCGTTTTCGTCCCGCTCCAAGCGGACCCATTTTGCGCCGATTTCTGGCGGCGTGGCGTCAGCTTCGACGTTTTTTCCCGGCAAGTCCGCTTCTTGAGACTGGGCAACCACCAGCTCGCAATGCTGGCAAGCCAGTATCAGCGTGGCCAGCAGGGGAACCGTACTGAAGATTTGTTTGAGGGAGCGGCCAACACGAGCAGAAGACCAGCAACCGGGAAGTGAACCAAGGGAAAATTTCATTACAGACATATTATTTTCTGAATGGAGGGTTTGCCGAATGCAGGGCTCACCGGGACGCTGGCGAGCGGTGGCTCGCTATGTCACAAGTATACGCGTTTGGCCAGAGCCGAACAAATCACCCTCCCCCGGCAACAGCCCCTGGGGTAGTTGGTTTGGAGACCCCTGCCGACCAAAAGGTCCATGGGCGGACAATCACCCTGGGCAGCGACAGGCTTGCTTTGCTGTCAACTCCCGGGTGGGGGTACCTGATTAGCCCCAATGGGGCTGTTGCCGGGGGAGGTTTGTGGGCAACGGTGGCTGTACCTCCCGGACTACCGGAAATCTCACTGTATCTTGCCAATGTTACTCAACTGGTATTGCCGCCTGGACCGATACTACCGGCAAGGAAGATTTGTCGGTATCTGTCTGTCGGTCAGAGCCGGTCCGCGTCCATTGCGCCTCCAGTGGTAGTTGAGAAAGATGAGCCTTTACAACAAGATCAAACTGGCCGTTTTGGGGTTTACCTTGGTAACTCTGGCTGCTCCGGTCCAAGCACAGTTTTTTCAGCCTTTGGGGCCGATTGACTATTATCACAATTTTCAACCATTTGCGCCGGTCGAATTGGGTTTCGGCAACACGCCCCAGCCACCGACCGACGGTTATTTCTTCAATTACGACAAACTCCTGTGGGGAGCAACCGCCGGTCGGACGGTCGTTGGTCGGCCTCAAAATGCAGATGACAACCAACATGAAATGTTTCCGATTTGGTTCGGTAACAATCGAGGTGATTACGAGCTTAACCCGATCACCGGAGCCACCACCCTCGAAACTGGCGGGGCGTCTGCCTGGCCGGTAGACGATATCCTCGTTACCGACCCGGATCCCGACCTGAAAAGAGGTTTACCGAAAATTCCCAATACGTATCCGGCTGAATACATCCAACCTCCGAACCAGATGTCGACTATTCGCGACTCGCTGCCGAAGATCACATTTGGTGGTGGTGACAGGTATGAACTTGGTTTCGTGGCCAAGGGCCGGGGGTGGACGCTCAGCTTGCTGGACGGGCCGAAGTTTGACCGCTCGCGGAACTACGGCACCTTCAACGACGTTTATGAAATCCAACCTGAGGACACCGAGGAAGTCGATGAACAGGAGGAGGAAGAGGACTCGCGAAAACTACAATGGGAGACCGGCATAGCAGATGGAAGTATCTTGGGGAATTGGCATATCTTTTACCATCCTCCGGATTTTGCGATTGAAATTCCGCCCTTACGAACCCCTTTTGGTGACATCTTTGTGTCGTTCGATTACGCCCCGGGTCTGATGCATGGGTTTGTCGACGTGCTGGGTTCGGGTGAAGGTGCGCAGGGAGAGGACGGGGCTTCAAGGGGAGTGGGACTTACCGACACCGACGGCGATGGGATTATTGACGGCGATGGCATGGCCGACGACATCGACGGGGACGGGCAGTTCGGCCCTGACGGATTTGCAGAAGACTGGGAGGGCCCAATCGGTGTCCCGGGCGCGGGTTTACTGCCAGAAATGCCAGGTTTTCCCGACGTGCCTTATGTCGTTGATGAGCCGGAAGTTGGCGAAATTTATAGCAACCTCATTCCCGACTACGACGATTTGGTCGAGCTACCAACGAACTTTGCACTGCTGACCGTTCGCAGTTATGTTGACATCGACGGCCTGGAATTAATGCGAACGCACATTTTGAGTAACCGCCGCTACATGGCTGAAAAGCAGAACAACCAGCTCTTTCTAGCCTACGGTGCACGTTACCTGCGGTTCAGCGACGAGTTTAATGTCGACGGATCTGGTGGCATCCTGGGTTACAGCCATTGGTATACATCGATCGTCAACAACGTGATCGGGCCCCAGATTAGTTTGCGCTGGCAAAACCAACGGGGTCGCTGGAGCACCAACGTGCAGGGACGGGGGATGTTGGGCTGGAACATCAGCAACTGGAAACAGCACGGCGGGATTGGCCTGAACCTGGTTCGAGGGCATTACAACCAACCACTTTACCTCAATCCAACCACGTTCGAACACGGGCAGAGCCGTGGTGACTTATCACCGCTGGCAGAGTTGCGGGTGGATGCCAGCTACCGGATTTCCAAGGCGGTCGCCCTTCGACTTGGCTGGAGCGGATTCTATGTCGGCAATATCCGACGTGCTCATTCAGGTGTAAAGTACTACTTGCCCATGATGGGGTTCAAGGAGGGAAACCGGGAAGCCACGTTGGTCCACGGAGCCAACTTTGGTTTCGAAGTCAATTACTAGGAGACGGGCCACTAGATCATATCGCGGCCGATTCCAGGTGTGAATTAGCCAGCTTCCAGTTGAACGGGGCCTGACCGAAGTAAATTTCTGAAAGAAACCCGGCCATCGTCCAGGACCTGAGGTTCACGAGTCGCCCTGACTTATGCGGCAGAGCTTAACTATTTGTGCTAGCGACCTTCCCGTGGATGGTCCGCAGTTCCCCGAGTTCTCGCGTCAGCCGATGCCGTAAAGGACTTTCAAGACGGAGTTCGTTAATCAAAGTTTCGGCATGTTCGAACGTTTCGTCGCTAAAATCTTTGGATCGAAAAATATGACTCCAGCTACGCGATACCTCTTGCTCGGTCAACAAAGCTAGGATCCTCCAACCAGATTTCTAGGGTGTGAGTCAAACGTGCGGTCAGGCATTCGTGACCGCTAATCTCCCACATTCTAGAGAAAAGTGTCGCTCAGGCATAGCGCCGATTTTTGCAGCGGATTGGTTTAGTTCCGATTTTTCCGCTCGCGCCGGTTAGCGCGGTTTGTCCGACGAGAGGTCTTTTATTCCCGGGCCAGCGGGCTGCGGGGGGTCGTAAACGGGCCTTGCCCTGGAATTCTCCATTTTGACCTCAGGTCACCCGGGGGCAAAACCTTTCCGTTGTGCCCACAGCGTTTTATAATTGTCGGGGGACTGCCTTGCCCGACGTGTACAAGCAGATTTCCCCTGTTTTTCAGTGAAACCTCCAATCTCAAGTGGCCGACCGCGGTCGGCATCGGAGCACGAACCATGTCGCAGGCTATCGTTGACCCTGTTGAATTGCGGCGATTTGCGCAAAACTTGAAGAAATTCAACGAGGAGTTGGAGGAGCAGCTGTCGTCCCTGGTAGCACAGCTCAATTCTCTGAGTGTCACTTGGCGCGACCAGGAGCACAAAAAGTTTACCGAGGATTTTGAACAGCACATGAAGGTGATTGCCCGATACATCGAGGCGACCAACGAACATGCCCCCTTCCTGCTCCGCAAAGCGGACCGAATCGAAGAGTACTTGCAACAACGGTAGAAACAGGTAACGACTGCGTGGTATTGGCCAGATTGACCACATCGCTGTGACAGGTGTTGTGGGCAGTCAGGCGGTTGGCAATCCAATTTATTCAAGAGGGACAAGTCTCCGGGTTTTTTTCATGTCCGCATCTGCCAACGTCCAGTCTGTCGCAGCGATTGAAAGTATGCGGCTTGCGCTGCTGAGGTTCAGCGATGCGGTCGAGCAGGCAACAACGGTCTTGGAGAATGAGATTCGACGCGTGATCGACTGGATAGAGCACGATCGCCCCCGTCACTGGAGAGCGCAAATGCACCAAGCCCATGAAGAACTCGCCGAGTCGCAGGCAGCACTCCACCGCTGTTTGATGTTTCCTGTTGCTGACGAACGTCCTTCATGTCACGAGGAGCGGGATCAGGTGAACCGTGCTCGGGCACGTTTGGCATATTGTCAGGAGAAAACAGAACGACTCAAGCATTGGGTTCGTGAGGTGCGCAAGGAACAATTCACTTTTGAAGGGCGGATCAGTCACCTTCGCCAGACGGTCGAGGTGGATGTTCCTCAGGCAGTGAGCGTGCTTGCCAAACTCATTCGTCGATTGGAAGAATATCAGGCCATCGGTTCGGGGGCAGCAGGTCCTGGCGACAGCGCGGGTTTAATCGAAGAGTTATTCCAGCCACCCGAAGAGAAGCCGCCAGCCACTTAGCTCCGCTCCTGTTCCATTTCACCCCGATCCCCAGCAAATATTCGATGCGAAACCCCGACCTTCATACCGGTTCCACTCAAATCCGCAAGGGCCTGGAGCTTGTCCAGGAGACATGGGAGGAAGCTGCGGATCAATGGAATGATGTGGTGAGTGAAAGGTTTCGAGAGCAATATTTGGAACCGCTTGTTCCCGAAATCAAACTTTCTCTGGATGCCATTTCTCGTATGCAGCTGTTGCTGAATGAGGTGCAGCGCGATCTTGAGCAGTAGCCCCCAACAGACCAGGCCGATGTCTCGCGAACCTCTTTCCACCATTCGCCAGTTAGAGTTGATGCGGGATTTGCAGCGATTGGCTGACGAGCGCGCCGCGGAGGAAACGCTCCTGCGGGATGCTTTGGATCAGGGTTTGGCTGAAGTCCGGCAGAAGTTTTCTGCCGAGCGGGAGCAGATCGACGCACAGTGGGAGGCAGCACGGGCTGTGGCCGAAACCGAGCATGATCGACAACGAACCACTGCCGAAGAGGCGTACCAGGAAGAACTCCAGGCCACCCAACATGAATACAAGGGGATTCGCTCGGAAGTCGAATTAGAGCACTCCCAAGAAACCGAAACCGCCCAAAAAGAAAAACAAGAATCGGCCTGGCAGGCATTGACCATGTTTGAGGTGTCCAAGGGTGGGCCCCGCGAGCGATTCCAACAGGCGGCCAGACGTTTGAGACGAAGCACATCGGAACTGAAAATACTGGAGCGGGACGCAGCCACTATCATGCGGAATCGTCGGGTTCGGCCACCGGGTCTTGCGCAAACGGCCGTTAACGGAGCCCAGCCCCCCGGGCCCGCATCTCCTTCAGCGGGCGACGCCGATGTCGAATTAGCCGTTCGGCGAGTGATGGAACGGGTAACGGCGTCGCGTGAGATAACTATGGCACTCTATCGACAGAAAGTTCCTCGTTTGTTCGAGAGCTGGCATCCGGCCGCGATCCTTGGACTCTTCATTGCCGTTGGGGCACTGGTAGGTTGGCTGATCGGGCGTAGCAGCGATCCTATGTGGGTTGTTGTTCTCGGCGGTAGCATTGCGTTAGTTGGCGGAATCTTGTTCCTGGCGCTGCTCTACCCACGTGCCAGGCAGATGGCGATCACCCAGTTTGCCCTCGTTCAGCAATCTCTGAGCGATGCCCGGCATGCGATTCAAGTTGCCGAAATGGCTGCCCGGGCACGTGGAGCACGTGAGTCCGAGGCGATGGTCAAGTTAAGAGATGCGGAGCTCGCCGATGCGGACCACCGGCTTGCGACAAAGACAGTCGGCAAGGATCAATGGAAAACAGTGGAACTTGGCCAGGCAAACGAACTTTATCCTGCCCGCCTGGTTAAGCTGCGCAGCACCTTGCAAAATCAAGTTGCCTTGACCGAACAAAAGTACCAGGAAACCCTGGCCACGATCTCAGGAAAACGCGACGTGGCGCACCGTACGAACCAGGAGCAATTCGATCGGCAACGTGAAGACCTGGAGTGCGAGAATCGCACGACATGGCAAGCGGTGGAGGAACGCTGGTTTGCCGGGCTTGACCGCATTGGCGGATCGTGGCGGGAGATGGAGGCCACTTGCCAACGTTTCTTTCCCACCTGGGCGAACACCAGGTTTGATTCTTGGACCATGCCCGAAACGCCACCCGAAGCCATTCGGTTTGGCGAAATCGAGCTTCCGCTGGCACATATCAAGAATGGTCAGCCAACCGACCCAAGGCTCATGCCTCCAAACCCCGTCTTTCACCTGCCAGCGTTGATGGCTCTCGAGCAGCATCCTGTCATGGTGATCGAAGCCGAGGGTCCAGGTCGGCAACACGCAATCGATCTCCTGCAGCTCGTAATGCTACGAATGTTGACCGGTATGCCAGCAGGCAAGATTCGCTTCACCATTCTCGATCCCGTTGGCCTGGGCGAGCATTTTTCGTCGTTCATGCACCTGGCCGATTTTGACGAACGCCTGATTGCGAGTCGAATCTGGACCGAGACCAAGCAGATCAGTGATCAACTAATACGGCTCACATCACACATGGAAACGATTCTGCAAAAATACTTGCGTAACGAGTTCGCCACGATTCACGACTACAATCTGCAGGCGGATGAAGTCGCTGAACCGTTCCAGGTTCTGGTCGCCGCGAATTTTCCAGCCAATTTCACGGAAGAGTCTGCCCGCCGTCTTGTCAGCATCGCCACCAGCGGCCCGAGATGCGGTGTCTACACCTTGGTGGGAATTGATGGTAACCAACAACTGCCAAACGATTTTCCCCGGAAGGACCTGCTGGCCAATGCCGTACATCTCCAGTGGCAGGGTGAGCAGCAGCGGTTTCGGTGGCTCTATCCGGCACTGGAGAAATTGCAGTTAACGATTGATCCGCTGCCGCCCAGGGAAAAGTTTGTGGAAGTTGTGCGGGCAGCAGGTCAGGCTGCCAAACATGCGATTCGAGTGGAAGTTCCATTTGATGTCGTTGCCCCCGCGGAGAATCAGCGCTGGCATCACGATTGCAGTTCCGAATTTGTGGTGCCGGTCGGGCGTGCTGGTGCAACACGACTGCAATCAGTTCGCCTGGGCAAAGGCACTTCTCAGCATGTCTTGATTTGCGGTAAGACCGGTTCGGGGAAGTCGACCTTTTTACATGCGTTGATCACGAACGCGGCATTGCACTACTCGCCCAACGAAGTGGAACTCTACTTGATTGACTTCAAAAAGGGAGTGGAATTCAAAGCTTATGCAACGGGGCAGTTGCCCCACGCCAGGGTGATTGCTATTGAAAGTGAAAGGGAATTTGGGTTGAGCGTTCTGGAGCGGCTTGATCTGGAGCTGCGCCGCCGTGGCGATTTATATCGTTCGGCTGGTGCACAAGATCTGTCCAGTTTTCGTGCCGCGTGTCCCGATCAGGCAATGCCCCGCGTGCTGTTAATTGTCGACGAGTTTCAAGAGTTGTTTGTCGAGGACGATAGGCTCTCACAGGAAGCTGCCCTGTTGTTAGATCGCCTGGTTCGCCAGGGGCGGGCATTTGGAATGCACGTCCTGCTGGGGTCTCAGACGCTCAGTGGTGCCTATTCCTTAGCCCGCAGCACGATGGGACAAATGGCTGTGCGGATTGCCTTACAGTGCAGCGAGGCCGACGCCCATCTCATCCTCAACGACGACAGAAATGTGGCAGCTCGATACCTGAGCCGTCCTGGCGAGGCAATCTACAACGATCAGAATGGCCTCGTGACGGGAAACCATCCCTTCCAGGTGGTGTGGCTTGGTGAACAGCAACGGCTCGATCGCCTTGCTGAGGTTACAGAATTGCAAGAGCAACTTGGCCAGTCGATGATTCCGCCAATTGTATTCGAGGGTAATACCCCGGCCGATCCCGCCGACAACGAATTGCTTTGTGACCTACTCGATGCTCCTCCAGGTGGTCCCCCACTGCTTGTGCAAAAAGCCTGGTTGGGTGCCGCGGTCGCGATCAAGGATCCGACGTCCGCGACATTCGCGCGGCATGCAGGAAGTAATTTGCTGGTCGTTGGACATCGTGAGGAGGCAGCGCTGGGAGTGTTGACGTCGGCAGTGGTTAGCCTGGCGGTGCAAGGCAAGGTGGAGACTGCGGACCCTGATGGTGACCGACAGCAAGTAGGAGACGATCAAGAAAGTCAAAGCGGGCTTCCGCTGCATAGCCGGTTTGTGATTTTGGATGGAACCCGACCCGAATCACCAGAAGTCGGAATGTGGCAAAAAGTGGTTCAGGCACTTCCGGTTCCAGCGCAGCTCGTTGGTCTGCGCGATGGAACAGGGTCCCTCAATGCAGTCAAGGACGAATTAGAGCGTCGGGAAAGTTTGAGCGAGGAGCAGCCGCCACTATTTTTGGTCATCCACAACGCAGGGCGTTTTCGGGAACTCAGGCGCAAGGAGGACGATTTCAGCTTTTCGACCGACCGCGACAAGCCACCAGCCCCCGACAAACAACTTGCCGAGATCCTCCGCAACGGTCCAGCCTTTGGCATCCATACCTTGATCTGGTGTGACTCCTATAACAATGTGGCGCGGTTGTTCGATCGCATGACCTTGCGCGAATTTGAAATGCGAGTGGTCTTCCAGATGAGTGCGGCCGATTCCAGTAACTTGATCGACTCGCCTGCAGCGACAAATCTGGTCACACACCGTGGGCTGTTTTATTCTGATGAACTCGGCACGACCGAGAAGTTCCGGCCTTACGGAGTGCCTACCGACCCATGGCTTGAGCGGGTCCGCCAGACATTATCGACTTGAAATCAGCTCAGCCTGGCGGTTAGCGATGGGTCAGAAGTTCACGTGGCGGCCAGGCCCTCCGTCACCGTCTGCAATATCTCGACAGCGAGTGATTTTCAATTACGGGAACCTGCGGCGACTGGTAAACCAGGCACGTCTGAAAGTGAAAAATTGTGTAACAGCCGGATGTGTACTGGGCAACATATTCAAGTACAATAGATCTGAAGTGGTTGTCTTTTACCGATCTACGCAACGGGTTCCCATCATTGGCGGCTGTTCTATAGGTTGTCAGCCTACGGTTTCGAACGCGGTCAGGACTAGCTTTGATAGTCGTAGTGGACGGGTATACGAGACAAGCACATCGAACAATTTTGAAGAACAGCGAACTTATGGCACAGCATGTACACCTGCGGAACCCGGCCTTGTTTTTCCTGGCAACTGTGATTTTTGCCAGTCCAGTCGGGGCGATCACGCCAAATTGGGTTGATGATTTTCAGGGCGGTACGACGCTCGGTTGGAGTGGGGTATCGCCAACGAATGATGCTGACAGCGGTCCCGGCGGGCCAGGGGATTATGCACTGCATGTATCGGCCCAAGGAGGGGGAGGCCCAGGTTCGCGTTTAATCACCTACAACCGATCACAATGGAAGGGTGATTGGACCGCCAGTGGAGTCAGTGCCATTGCGATGGACCTATACAACCCCGAAACGATGGATCTCTCCATTCGGTTAGGTATTGGTGGGCCGGGTGGAGTCCAAAGTTTTGGAACGGGCGAAGTCTTCGTGACCCCAGCTGTGACAATTCCTGGCGACAACAGCTGGCATTCGGTCAGTTTCGGCGCAACCGCTGCAGATTTTGTTTCTGCCGGTGGTACCGATATCCATGCCGCGCTGGCTGATGTGGAGGAATTTCGAGTTCTCCACAATGGGGCCGTGGATATTCGGGGGGCCATTATCGATGCTGACATTTACGTCGACAACATTCGTGTTATCTCCGAACCCTCGAGCCTGGCCGGGGACTACAACGGCAACGACGTGGTCGACGCCGCCGATTACGTGGTCTGGCGTGACAACCTGGGTGAAGCCGACGAATCGGCCCTCAGCGGCAACGGCGACGGCAGTGGCGGCATTGACCAGGCGGACTACCTGCTGTGGAAGAACAATTTTGGCAGCACCCTCCCTGGCAGTGGCGACTCGGCTGCCGTCCCGGAACCCGCGGCCTTGAGCCTCGTTGTGCTGATCACGGTTGCGACACTTGTGGGTTGCCGCACACATGGGCTGCCGCACACAGCCTGATCCTGATGGAGTTGGCCATTCTCTGTGGGATCCAGGTTGTCGCTCCCTGCAAAACCGCTAGCTTGGTTGCCAACTGGCAGATCAAGATAGCCGGCTCAACCGTTGGCGCGGGGCTTGATCAGGCATGGGTCGAAAGTATGTGGTCGGTCGGGTTGTCTTTGGATGGACCGCTCGACAACGACATGATCGGGTCTACAATGGCAGCGAATCCTTCCTCCCGCCCTTGAAGACCCCTCTGGGTAAACGGCTATGAGCACGATCATCGATATTCTCGGACGGCAAATTCTCGACAGCCGTGGAAACCCTACTGTCGAGGTGGATGTTGTGCTGGACGACGGCTCGATCGGCACTGCGGCCGTACCAAGCGGAGCCAGTACCGGTCAGCACGAGGCATGGGAACTTCGAGACGGTGACCCATCGGTCTATTTGGGAAAAGGAGTCACCCAAGCCGTTGCCAATATCCATGAAAAGATTGCCGAGGAGCTGGTGGGAATGAACGCGCTGGACCAGATTGGCATCGATCGGCAGATGCTGGATCTCGATGGCACCCCCAACAAGAAGAACCTGGGGGCGAACGCTATTCTTGGTGTTTCGCTGGCCACGGCCCGTGCGGCTGCAATTTCGTGCGAGTTGCCACTCTATCGCTATTTAGGGGGATCGAATGCGCGGCTGTTGCCGGCTCCCATGATGAACATCCTCAATGGTGGCGAACATGCCGACAACTCGGTCGACATCCAGGAGTTTATGATCATGCCGCTTGGATTCGACACGTTTAGCGACGCACTTCGTTGTGGCTGCGAGGTATTCCATCATCTCAAAAAAGTTCTGAGTGATAAGGGTTTGAACACGGCCGTCGGTGATGAAGGGGGTTTTGCACCCGATCTGAGTGCAAACGCCCAAGCCTTCGATGTGATCCTCGAAGCGGTTGAGAATGCCGGGTACAAGCCGGGTGAGCAGGTTTGGATTGCCATTGATGCTGCAAGCTCCGAGTTTTACGACGCGAAAAAGGGCGTCTACAAGATTGATGGCAAAGAGCTCGACTCCACGGGAATGGTCGATTTGCTGTCGGACTGGCTATCGAAACATCCGATCTGTTCGATCGAGGATGGCTGTGACGAAGACGACTGGGAAGGTTGGAAGATGCTCACCGCCAAGCTCGGTGACCGGTGCCAGTTGGTGGGAGATGATCTGTTCGTTACCAATGTCGAGCGGCTTCAGCGCGGGATTGACGAAGGAATTGCGAACAGCATTCTCATCAAAGTGAATCAAATCGGCACCTTGTCCGAGACCATCGATGCGGTGGAACTGGCCGCGCGGAACGGCTACACCAGCGTGACAAGCCACCGCAGCGGCGAAACCGAAGATGCCACCATTGCCGATCTGGCTGTGGCACTTTCAACCGGTCAGATCAAGACCGGAAGCGCGTCCCGCAGCGATCGAATGGCCAAGTACAACCAGCTTCTGCGGATTGAAGAGCAACTTGGCGACGAGGCACGATACGGTGGTCCGTTATTCCAGCTGGCCTCGCGTTAGCCACGGACCGAACGCCCTCCGAAAGAGCACAGAGGCTGCCATGTCCAATTTTCCAGTCGGTTCCCGGTGGGTATTGACCGATTCTCCATGGTTCTGGACGCTTTTGTTCGCGCTGTGTGCAACCATCGCGGTGCTGGCCATGGGCGGAAAGTATGGTCGCCGGCAGTCAACCATCGAACGAAAATACCAGGCCCGCCAGCGTTTGCAGCAGGAGAACGGTTTGACGACTCGAGCGGAAGCGACCTCCGACGGTCCGTCGCCACAGGCCTATTCCCAGAGCAACTCGACACTTATTCCGCTCTGGCCGCTGGCGGTCATAACGCTCAGTTTGAGCGTGTTTTCCGGGTTCATGCTCGCCCGGCAGCGAATAGCGAATGCGGTTGCTGACGAATCGGATCTTCGATGACATGGTTTGCCGAAGATCCGCTGATGATCTGGCTCTCAGCCGCTGTACTCTTTACGGCCGTCCTGATTATTTACTTGCAAACCCGCCAAAGGTGGTCGCTGCTGGCGATGGCGGTGGTGGTGGTGCTGCCAGGAGGATTCACTCTGTTGGAGCAGATCCTCGTGACCCCTCGCGAGGCTGTCGGGCAAACATTGCGCGAAGTCATCGCAGCGATCGAAGCCAACGACCTGCCAGCGACCCTTTCGACCATCAGTGCCACGGCGGTTGAGGTCCGCAGCGATGCCGAAACGCTCATGCCGCGACTGGAGGTAATTCGCGCCGGCGTGACCGATACGCCTGTCATCAAGCTTGACGGAAATACCAAAGCAACTGCTGAGTTTCGCGCTTTTGTTGAGGTCATCGATAGACGGACTGGCATGAAAGGAGGCTACTTCGACGACCTGGTCATCACGTTCCAGCTGGAAGGGGACCAGTGGAAGATTGTCGCGTATCGACCCGTGAAATCGTGGCGCGAGGGGGTGAAGCGTCTCAAGGACGGGGGTGTTCGATGAGGGAGTGTTCGATGAGGGAGTTAACAGTCTCAACTCATCGACCAGCCTCGCACACTGCCTGCCTGCCTGCCCGTACTCACCCCGACGCTTGCGGGTGGCGATGTGTCGCAAGATTCTGTGACCGCAGTTGACCACGGCGGCGGGTCGTGAGGAGATGCAAAAAAGTGGCTATTCAGCCTGTTTCGCGCTGACCGGGCGAAATTTCAATAGGTGGTCGCTCGCGTCGTACCAGTATTCGTAGCCTTCTTCAAGTTCTGGCAAAACGATCAAATTCGGTTCCACGATCTTGACCATGAATTCTTCGTGCGATTTGGGATAATAGCCATGTTCCCCCCAGTAAAGGTTGAGCGCGTGCGTGACCTGGTGCAAAATCATCTGGTGCTCTGCCCGAAAGCGGGCACTTCCCACGGCGCTCAGGTAGGATCCCTGGTCGTGTAGAGTACGACCTTTCTTGGGAGTCTTGGCCGTCACGACCTGGGGTTCTGCAGCAGCGGCGGGTGTTGCCAACTGTGTGGTTGCCGTGGGCGACGTATCGCTGGGGGCAGTCGCCGAGCCAGCGTTGTTGTCCAATAGCGCAGCCAGGTCATCCATACTTTGTGATCCACGATTCTCACTTTCGCTGCTGCAGCCGGCCAACAACACCACGAACAACAAAACCAGGCAGCCGGTTATGGTTCGGTCCATGGAGATCATCATTTTTCCATTCATCCTGTTTTGGCCCCTCACGGCAGGAGTTTCCAGTTGTGCATGGTATCGAGCATCGTGTGATTGGTGCGGTCCACCGTTAGCGGTGTGAGCGTGATGTAGCCTTTGGCCAATTGCTGGACATCGGTCGTTTCGGTACCGCTGGGCGGTGTTCCCGATGCCCAAAAGTATTGACGACCTTTGGGGTCACTGCGCTTATCGAACTCGGAGGTCCAGCCCTGAACGGCCATTGGGACCACGCGAACTTCGGCTGGTTGCCGGGTTGCCGAGGTGGGGATGTTGATCGAATAGAGTTGGTGTTTATTGGCATTCGGTTGTGCGAGGATTTGCCCAATCAAGCTCACGGCAATTTCTGCAGCCCGCGGGAAATTCGGGTGATCGTCGTATTCCAGCGAGATCGCCACGCTGGTGATATGGTTGAGTGCCCCTTCGGTTGCCGCGGCAATGGTCCCCGAATAGAGCACATTGATGCCGAGATTCAATCCTCCATTGATACCACTGACAATCAAATCGGGAGTTTGCGGGCAGAATTCGCCGAGTGCCAGTTTTACACAGTCGGCGGGACTGCCCTCAACAGCCCAGCCACGTCGCTCGGTACCGTCAAAAACCTCTTTAGCGGTCAGGGGGCTCAAGTAGGTGATTGAGTGGCCAACGCCACTTTGTTCGGTGGCCGGTGCCACCACGCAAACGTCGCCCAGCGGCGCAAGTGCCTGCTTAAGGGCGATCAGGCCAGGGGCAAAAATACCATCATCGTTGGTCAACAGGATTTGCACGTGGTCGGAAATCTTTCGGATCAAGCAAACTGGGAGCTGCGTACCCACGGAAATTCCCACTATAGGTGGGAACTCCAACGGGATCAACGAGTCCCAATGTAAACTGTTATTCTCACATGATTTACGGGCGTGGGTGCCGGTCAGGGGAGACCTCCGCTGGCTGATCTTTCCCGGCACCTGCGGACCCATTCGTTCAAGTTACATGTTGTCTGGTTGCCACACGGTTCTGTTTTGGCGACCCGCCATCGGGAGAAAGCGGCGCTGCTGGTGGCAGGAGATTGGTGCGAGTGACAACTCCGATCGAACAGGAAAATGGCCTCATTGGCTGTCACGCAACCGGCTTGACCCCACCCAAGGGGGAACTGCCGAGCGCTTTTAGACTGCTGGTGGGTGCGTTGAGACCTTGGTATCCGCCCCCTTCGTGCTATCGGTCGAGTGCAATCTTCTCAGGGGCCACTAGTTAGTGCCGGGCGCGAATTCTATAATCCGCTGTTTACGTTTGGTAACGAGTGATCACACGCAAAAGATGGCTGTTCTGATGGTTCCTTCACAGGTTACTGCCGAGCGAGTACTTGTACTTGATTTTGGTTCGCAGTATGCGCAATTGATCACCCGTCGTGTGCGCGAGCAGCAGGTTTTCTGCGAAATCGTTCGCCATGACATCACGGCAGCGCGCATTCGAGAATTGGCCCCGCGGGGGATTATCCTTTCCGGAGGGCCCTCGAGTGTCTACGAAGCGGGTGCACCCCAGTGCGATCCGGAGATTTTCCGCACGGGTATCCCCGTCTTGGGCATTTGCTATGGCATGCAGCTTGCCTGTCAGGCGTCAGGTGGCGATGTCAGAAATACGCCCTCGCGCGAATATGGACGGGCACATTGCACCATTTTGCAGGCGGGTGATCTTTTTGCGAATGTATCGTCGCCAACCCCCGTCTGGATGAGTCACGGCGATCAGGTGGCCAGCGTTTCTGCGGATTTTCTTGCCCTTGCGACGACCGAGACCTGCCCGTTTGCGGCAGTCAAGCATCGCACGCTTCCCATCTACGGCCTGCAATTCCATCCCGAAGTAACACATACCCCCGAGGGCGGGACGATCCTGGCTAACTTTTTACACACGATTTGTGGGTGTACCGGTACCTGGCATTTGGGTGATTTTGTGACCGAGATGATCGACCGTGTCCGCAATCAAGTTGGTGACCAACGCGTGATTTGCGGATTGTCGGGCGGTGTTGATTCCTCGGTTGTGGCAGCGCTCCTGGCCAAGGCAATTGGCCCGCAGCTTTCCTGCATTCTGGTCGATAACGGCCTGTTGCGCAAAGGCGAGGCAGAAGCGGTCATTGAGGAATTCAGCGGGCACTTTCATACCGACCTGCATGTTGTACAGGCAGAAGACCGGTTTCTGTCGACCCTGGCGGGAATCGTCGAACCTCAGGAGAAACGCCGGCGGATTGGCCATGAGTTCATCGCCTGTTTTGCTGCGGAAGCGGAGAAGATCGAGGGGGCGACATTTCTTGCCCAAGGTACGCTTTATCCTGACGTGATTGAAAGCGGTGCCGCGGCCGATGGTCCTGCCGATACCATCAAACTGCACCATAACGTTGGCGGCTTGCCTGAAGAACTTGGCTTCGAACTCATTGAACCGTTGCGAGATCTCTTCAAGGACGAAGTGCGTCGATTAGGTCAGCAGTTGGGGTTACCTGAAGAAGTCGTGTGGCGACATCCATTTCCCGGGCCAGGCCTGGCAGTTCGTTGTTTAGGGGAGGTCGCCAAGGAACGGCTCGATACGCTTCGGCAAGCAGATTGGATCGTTGTGAGCGAGATCAAGGAAGCTGGCCTTTACCGGCAAACATCGCAGGCGTTTGCCGTACTGCTGCCTGTACAGAGTGTGGGTGTGATGGGTGATTCGCGGACTTATCAAGACACGATCGCTGTGCGGTCGGTCAATACCGATGATTTCATGACCGCCGATTGGAGCCACTTGCCGTACGACCTCCTGGCCCGGCTCTCGACCCGTATTATTAACGAAGTAGCTGGGGTCAACCGTGTGGTCTACGATATCAGCAGCAAGCCACCAGCCACGATCGAATGGGAGTGATCCCGCTTGGAGGTCAGCCGCTGTGCACACAAGGAAAACGCGACAAGATTTGCAGGGTTGATAATTTCACTGCCTGACACGTGGGAAAATGTCCAAGAAATACATCTATCAAATTGCGAACCTGACCAGGAAAATCGGCCAGCGCGAGGTACTCAAGGGGATTTGGCTTGCCTTTTACCCGGGTGCCAAAATTGGCGTCCTGGGTCGCAATGGTTCGGGGAAGAGTTCGCTGCTGCGGATCATGGCGGGTCTCGACACCGACTTTGACGGTGAAGCCCGACTCACCGACGGCTTTACCGTTGGCTTGCTGGAGCAGGAACCGTGGCTCAATCCCGAGAAGGATGTTTTGGGAAACGTCGAGGAGGCGGTTGCATCGACCCGCAAATTGGTGGCTGAATTTGAGCAGTTAGGGGAGAAGTACGCCGAGGTTGCCGACAATCCGGAGGCCATGGAAAAGTTGATGGCCAGGCAGGCCGCGCTGCAGGATCAAATCGATGCCGCGGACGCCTGGGAGATTGATCGTCATGTGGAGGTTGCCATGACCGCCATGAACCTCCCACCGGGTGACGCCGAGGTTGACCGGCTTTCCGGCGGTGAGCGGCGGCGGGTGGCCCTCTGCCGCATTTTGCTGGAAAAGCCAGATCTTTTGCTCCTCGATGAGCCCACCAATCACCTGGATGCAGAAAGTGTGGCCTGGTTGGAGCGGCACCTGGCGGAGTATTCCGGGACGGTCGTTGCGGTGACCCATGATCGCTATTTCCTGGACAATGTTGCTGGCTGGATATTAGAACTCGATCGAGGGCAGGGTATTCCCTGGGAAGGCAATTACACGTCCTGGTTGGAACAAAAGCGGAAGCAGTTAGAAGTTGAGGAAAAACAAGCCACGGCGCGGCAGCGGACGCTCCAGCGCGAGTTGGACTGGGTTCGTATGGCACCTCGCGCCAGGCAGGCGAAGAGCAAAGCCCGGCTGAAGGCATACGAATCGATGGCTGGCGAACAGTTCCAGGACCGCCCGGATGAGCTTGAAATTCAGATTCCACCTGGACCGCGGCTGGGAGAAGTAGTCGTTGAGGCAGATCAGTTGGCCAAGTGGTATGGGGATCGTGTGCTCTTTGAAAAGGTCAATTTCCGTCTTCCTCCCGGGGGAATTGTGGGTATGGTAGGTCCCAACGGGGCGGGAAAAACGACCCTGCTGAGGATGTTGATGGGGCAGGAGACCCCCGATCGGGGGGAACTTCGTGTAGGGCCGACCGTTGAACTCGGCTATGTTGACCAAAGCCGCGATGACCTAGAGGCCGACAACACGGTGTATGAAGAAATCTCGGGAGGACATGAGACCTTGGATATGGCCGGGCGGAAGGTAAACGCACGGGCTTATGTCTCCCGATTCAATTTCCGCGGGTCTGATCAGCAAAAAAAGGTGGGTGTGCTCTCCGGCGGCGAGCGGAACCGTGTCCACCTGGCGAAATTGCTCCGTCGAGGTAGCAATGTGTTGTTATTAGACGAACCGACCAATGATCTTGATGTCGATACCTTGCGAGCGTTGGAGGAAGCGATTGCCAATTTTGTTGGCTGTGCTGTTGTTGTCAGCCATGACCGCTGGTTTCTGGATCGCCTGGCGACCCACATCCTGGCGTTTGAAGGCGATGGCTATGTCCATTGGTGCGAGGGTAATTTTGAGACCTACGACCGTGAGCGACGTGACCGTTTGGGCGAAGATGCTGACATCCCGCGCCATTTTCGTTATAAAAAATTACAGAAGACGTGATTACCCCGATACCCTTGAACTGCGAAGAGCCGTTGGTATCAGGGAGATTCTTACAGGAGACTTACAAACATGACTATTTTACGTACCGGAGCAAGTCAGCAATTCTCTGAAAACTGGAGTGCGGTTTTTGGAGCCAAGAACAAGAAAAAGAAGGCCACCGCCAAGAAGTCAACGAAAAAGAAAGTGGCTACCAAGAAATCGGCTGGCAAGAAATTAACGAAAAAGAAAGCCACTGCCAGAAAGTCGACAAAAAAGAAAAAAGCGGCTCCCAAAAAGGCAAAGGCCAAAAAGTCGACACGCAAAAAATAGCTTGAGCCCACTCAAAGTCGTCCGGTTCAAGCTCACGTAGCCCTATTTTTCAGGCCCGGGAAAGATATTCACCCGAACGGGTGTCGACTTTAATGACTTCGCCCTCTTTCAGGTACTCGGGTACCTGGACGGTCAGACCGGTTTCCAAAGTAGCCGGTTTGTTCCGGCTGGTTGCCGAGTTCCCCTTCACGGCCGGGTCACATTGGGTGATTTTGAGTACTACCGAGGGAGGGACCTGGATACCGACGCACTCGTTGTTGTAGATCAGCGTGACGATTCCCTGCAGATCTTCGGTTACGTATTGCATTTCGTTGGCAACATCGTCGCGGGCAATGGAATATTGGTTGTAATCGCCCGAGTCGAGAAAGTGAATTGTGTCGCCATCGGCGTACATGAACGTAACTTCGCGGCGTTGAAAATCGGCATATTCGAGGCTTTCAGTCCCTTTGAGAGTGATATCTGCCTTTTGGCGTGTTACCAGATTGCGGCTTCGAAACTTGTAGAGCGTGGCGCCGCCACGCGCAGATGGAGTCTGGACGGCGACGCTTTCGATGATGTGTGGAGCACCGCCGTGGTTGACAACACCACCCGGTTTGATGTCTTTGGCAATCATGGGAAATTTTGAATTGCGTGAGGTGAAATCGAGAGTGAGGGTCGCAGCCAGCGAATACAGGATCGTGAGATCTCTTGCGAAAACGGCTACCGTGGATGTCTTCTCAGCCCATGATCACCCCGGAACCGGGATCAATGGGCACGCCTCCGGTCAAGTTGGCAAGTGCCTCGATGATGACAAGTAAACTTGTCGGATCGAGCAAATCATTGGTGAAGTCTTCGTCTTCATCGGAACCAAAGGGATCGTTCGACACGCGTTCAAAGTGCATTATGTCGAGTCGGGCATCGGCCTTCATGAGGGTGTCGAGTTGTTTTGGGTCGGTGTCGTCCTTTTGCAACTGTATGGCGAGTTCTGCACACTGTTCGATGACCGCTTCACTCATCTCGTAACTGATCTCCAGAGCCGCGTTATCTTCGGGTGCGTGAACCAGGAGCGACTCGAACATACCGTCGTCGTTTGCTATGAGGTTTTGGGTGGTTACACGATGCGCAGCATCCGAGATGGTTGCTTCCACCTGGGTCAACGTGGGGCGCGCCGACTGGCTAAAAAAAATGAAGTAGGTATCCCGCCATTCGATTTCAACCGATTGCGAGTCACCATTCCAATCGTCAGAATTCATTTTCGAGGCTCCTTACCATTCTCCTTCTTCTTCCTCTTTCTCTTCCTCTTCTTCTTCTTCTTCTTCTCCGGCAGGATCGATTCCTTGCCACGACTCGATTTGTTCTAGCACATGGTTTCTTTCTTTTGCATTGGCCCACACCGACTCGCCTTGTTCCAGGCGAACTTCGTAGTAGCCTTCGCGAACACAATCTTCCTCCCCGCAAAAATGTGGTGTGACAGCAATCCACATGATGCGAAAAACAGGAACGTGTTTGTCGTCAATAACACAAAAGATCGACATGGATCCCTCCCCTTGGTTAATTCTGGCCACCCAACTCTTGGGACCGGCATGTGGCGGCCCGTACCGCTGCCAACAGCGCGGCACGCATCCCCTCTTTTTCCAACGCTTCGAGGCCAGCAACCGTCGTCCCTCCGGGACTGGTGACTTCTTCCCGCAACTGGGCTGGGTGTTCACCGGTTGTGAGGACCATGTCTGCGGCACCCGCGACCGTTTGCGTCGCCAAGGCTAAAGCCAAATCGCGCGGGAGTCCCATCAAGACCCCACCATCGCTCAGTGACTCGATCACAGTATAAACGAATGCGGGCCCGGATCCTGAAAGTCCCGTGACCGCGTCCAGAAATTTTTCCGGAACCTCACGGGCAGTGCCCACGGCTGTTAGCATCTGGTGAACCGTTTTACCATCGGCGGCTGTGGCGGTTGCACCCAGGCTGTAAGCACTCGCCCCGCGGCCAATCAGGCAGGGCGTGTTCGGCATGACCCGCACGAGCCGTGTCCCGTCGGGCAGGCCCGCCGCCAACCGGGCCAGAGGCACGCCCGCTGCGATCGAGACAACCAAGGGGTCTCCCATTCCGCCGTTGGCCCGTTCAGCGCCGTCGGCCAGTTCAGCCAAGACCAGATCCATATGTTGAGGTTTCACCGCCAGAACAACCACGCCCACTTCAGCCGCCAGTTGACAGTTGTTTTCCAGAACCGTCGCCCCAGGGATGGCCGATTCGAACCGCTCGGCGGCTGCAGGGCTTGGATCACATGCCACAATCGCGCTGCTGGAGACTAATTCGGCTTTCACCAGACCCCGCCCCAAAGCAGTCGCCATTCGACCGGCGCCAATGAAACCAACTTGCGTTGTCAGCATTCCGCTCGCGCTCCACCCTACATGACTTGTGCCTTGGCGATGATGGTCTTGCCGTTACGGTCTGCACAGCCTGCTTTTATACGGTCTGCACAGCTTACTTTTAGCATGGTATGACAATTACCGAAAGGAGACAACGATGCTAGCTCAGAATGACCTG
Source organism: Planctomycetota bacterium (assembly GCA_963578605.1). Taxonomy (GTDB): domain Bacteria; phylum Planctomycetota; class Planctomycetia; order Pirellulales; family Lacipirellulaceae; genus JAKVCB01. The sequence continues at coordinate 98,966 of CAUZEA010000002.1, read as the reverse complement.
GCGGCGGAACTCGCCTGGGCGCGTGGCGGGAATTTTGCGAAGCTCCGCCACCCTGTTGTGGGTTGCCGTCGCCGGGACGCGTAACGAACCCACACCGATTTCCAACGGAGGCTTACGTGATGCGCAGAATTTTATCACTGATGTCAGGCATTCTGGCGATTATTTTGCTGCTAATGGTCTCGGGGACTGCAATGGCCGCAGAACAAACATTGCGTCCTTCGCCCGAAAACCAGGAAGAAGTGGCCCATCCAGATGACAAGGTCACCAGTTTCAAGTTGACCGAGAACGTATTTGACGTGCAGCAGAACCATCAGAGGCGCGGCTTCTTGCGGGGGACACTGGGATGGATTGTATGGCCGAAAGTTGAATGGACACGCAACGAAATCTTCCCCAACTTGCGCGATCCCGATCGACCCCGTTTCTTGGGGCAGAATCGCGCTACCTTGTTTGAGAGGCTGGCCAACACGTTTGAGAGGCTGGCCAACACGCGACAGCGGGTCGGCAATCAAACCCGCCAGGCCTGGAACAGGAGCTTGAACCTGTTCAAAAGCGGAAACCAAGTGTCAACCAAGTCCCGTCCGAAAAAACGGGGGAGTTGGTTTACCCGCATGTTCCAGTCGGATCAAATCGAACCCGAGGGGCCACTCACCATTAACGAGTGGATGTCCCAAGACCGGATCGAGCCGTAAGCTTCTTGCCGACGGCTGCCTCGCCAGGAAACCTACCGTCGTCGACGCAGGGGGCTGGACATCGACTGCCCATCTGCAAGAATGCGCGCCAGGAGAGTTTTTCCCTCCCACCAAGGAGCGCTTACGATGTCCGGTTCCTCCCCCGATCTGCTGCCGCGTCTGCCGTCTGTGAGCGAATTGCTCGAAAAACCCCAGGTGAAGATGCTGGTCAGGCAGCTCAATCAAACAACTGTTGCGCAAGGTGTGCATTCCTATTTGCTCAAGCTGGGAGAAGAACTACAGCAGCGGCTTGGTGAATCGTCATTCCCTACACCTGGCGAACTGGCAGAGCGGGCAGCCCGCTACGTCATTGGCCTCAACAGCCGAGTCGGTTGTCGGTCGGTCATCAATGCCACGGGTGATTTGTTTGGTCACGATTGGTCGTCAATTCCTCTGTCCGACAAAGCTCAGCAAGCCATCCTCGAGGCTGCCGGTGGCTATACCTACCGGGGAAGTGGCATCGCGGATGAATACGCCTCGGTCAGCAAACTGTTGTGTCGAAGTACAACTGCCGAAGCGGCCACCGTCCTGCACAGCTACGAGGGGGCTCTCTGGCTCTGTTTGTCTTCTTTGGCCTCTGGCCGCGAGGTCCTCGTCGCCCGTGGGCAGGTTGACCAATCCGGTGGCGTTAAACTAGCAGACCTGGTTGCCTCAAGCGGCGCGATTCTTAGAGAGGTTGGCGCTGCGAACGCCGTGGGTGACGGCGACTATCAACAGGCCGTTTCAGCCGCCACCGCTGTTTTGTTCCATGCCCGGTCAGACGCCTATCAGGTGGTTGGCCAAGTCGAATCGGCTTGCCGGGAACAGCTTGTCATGCTGTGCCGGGACCACGAAGTCATTTTCGTCGAGGCCTTGGATGGCACCCCGTTGTCGGGAGATTCTCCAGCTGCTTTGGCGGACCATGTGGGCCTTGACGATCGTGCATCGGCCAAAGCGAGTTTGACAAGCGGGGCTGACCTCGCTCTGGTACGCGGCGACGGACTGGTGGGGGGGCCTTCGTGCGGCATCATTCTCGGGCGGCGCGAATGGGTCGAATGCATCACCAACCACCCGCTCCATGCGGCCTGGCGGATTGATCCCCTGCGCCTCGCAGCACTTGGGGAGACCCTACGAAGGACCAAAAATCTCACGGATCGCGTTATGTCTGACCTTCCAATTCACCAATTGGTGAATACCCCGCTGGAGAATCTGCGTTATCGATCCGAAAGATTGGCTGTGCAACTAGCCGCCAGCCCGGTCGTCGATTCGGCGGATCCGGTCGAGATTCCCCCAAGTGATTTGAATGGGCGGAGCGAGTTTGCTTCCTGGGGTGTCTTGATTGGCCCTCGAAACCACGATCTGGCTGTGGTGCTTGCCCGTCTCACGTCGGCCAATCCCCCCGTAGTAGGTCGCCAGACCGAGGGAGCATTGCTGCTGGACCTCAGGACCGTCCATCCGAAGCACGACCAGCACCTGGTTGACGTACTGCTTGATGAAGTTTCCCCAGTTTCCGATACGGTCACCGGGACCGCACACGAGCCTCACTGACAGGCAGTCTGGCTGCCGGGAGACTCCCGCAGCCGGTCCTGAAAACCTGTGCGAGCATGCTCCGGACTGCCGCATTGGGGCTAAAAATCGCTTGGCTTGTTGCCGAGATGCCCGGGTGGCTTTCGGACGGGCGAACCCATCCGTGGGCGGGCCCGTACCTCAACTAGCCTCCGGGACGTGAAGTTGCCGACCTGGAGATCGATAGTTGGGGACCAGGATAGACCAATTGAGCAGAAATCGCTAAGGTTTGCCAATCTTGCCCGTTATGAAATGGCGCGGTACCTTTCAGCAAGTCACGGAATACAATTGACTTAGGGCCGGTGACGGCAGCGTTTTAGGGCCGGTGACGGCAGCGATGGACCGGTGACGGCAGCGGTGAATTTGAGGCACCCAGGTGCAAGCCAGCCGAGCAATCGGCCCACCCCCTCCCCCAGGAAAATTCGTCATGATGTACTTGTTCTCCGCCTTACGCACAGAACTTCGCCGTCGAACCATTCGAGCCCAAATTCTGGGACTGTGCGCAGTTGGCCTGTTGGTGCCGATGGCCATGCTGGAGGCCCGTCCTACTGGTCCGAGTAATACCGATCGGCGGATCGCCTTGACGGTGTCAAAATTGATGCAAGCGCAGCACCTCTCGCGGCGATCGTTGGACGATGAGATGGCGCGACGGTGCATGAAGAAGTTTCTCAGAAGGCTCGACCCCAAAAAGCTGTTTTTCTACCGGAGCGATGTCGATCAATTTCTGACCAGTCAGGATCGTCTCGACGATCTTTTCAAACGGGGTGACATTCAATTTGCCCATACCGTGTTTAGCCGTTTTCTGACCCGCATTGAAGAACGCATTCAAACCGCCCAGGCGATGTTGGACCAGGAGCATGATTTTACTGCGGACGAGGAAATGGTTATCGAATACGATGCCTCTACCTACCCGCGTACTCCCGAAGAGGCAGCAGACCGCTGGCGCAAACGCGTAAAGTTCGATCTCTTGCGGGAAACGACCGAAGACGTCTCGTTGGAAGAAGCGGTTGAAAAACTCCGCAAGCGCTATACAAGCCTGCGCAAACGCTGGGAACAGACCGATAACGACGAGTTGTTGGAACTTTATCTCACAGCGATGACATCAGGTTTCGATCCGCACAGCAGCTACATGTCGCCCAGTACCCTCGAGAATTTTGAGATTCTCATGGGATTAAAGTTGGAAGGGATTGGTGCTTCGTTGCGGTCTGAGGATGGTTACACCGAAGTGCACGAAATCATTTCCGGGGGAGCTGCGGATGAAGATAGCCGCCTTCGGAAAGGGGATCGCATCATTGGTGTGGGTCAGGGAACCGATGGCGAGATCGAAGATATTGTCGATATAAAATTGAACGACGTCGTCAAGAAGATTCGTGGCAAGCGTGGCACGATTGTCCGCCTGGAGGTCAATCCGGTCGACAATCCGAAGGAACGGGTTGTTTATGACATCGAGCGCGATGAAATCGAACTCAAAAACCAGGAGGCCCGCAGCGAGGTCATTGACTACAGCCAGAAACCAGATGGCACGCCATTTCACATCGGGGTGATCCACTTGCCAAGTTTTTATATGGATATGAAGGGGGCTCGACTGGGTTTGCCAGACTACAAAAGTACGACGCGTGATGTGCGGCGACTGCTCGAAGAGTTCAATCGTGGAGACGTAGATGTGGTTTTGATGGATCTCCGCTTCAATGGTGGTGGATCGCTTACCGAAGCAGTCAGCATGACCGGTTTGTTCATTGATCGCGGCCCTGTGGTGCAGGTGAAGGGCCTCGATGGCCGCACTCAGCCCTATGACGATCCCGAAGCGGGCATGGTCTGGGAGGGTCCACTCGTGGTTTTGACGAACAAGTTTAGCGCCAGCGCAAGTGAGATCTTTGCGGGAGCCGTTCAGGACTATGGGCGGGGAATCGTGGTAGGTGACCATGCCACCCATGGGAAAGGAACGGTCCAGCAACTATTTGATGTTGGCAACATGCTTTTTCAGTTTGCAAATCGGAAGAAGTGGGGTGCGCTGAAAATGACAATCCAGCAGTTCTATCGCCCCAGTGGCGACAGCACTCAAAACCGTGGTGTCGTTGCCGATATCGAATTTCCTTCGCTGTTTACCCACCTGGAGATTGGTGAATCCGATCTGGATTACGCCATGGAATTTGATCAGGTGAAATCCCTTACCCACGATCAATTCCACATGGTCAGCCCTCAGATCATTGCCGACTTGCAGAAACAGTCTGCTGCGCGGGTCAATGCCTCCGATTATTTCGCGAAAGAAAATCATCGAATTGCAAAATACGAAGAACAAAAGAATCGTGAAAAGGTTACGTTGAATCGCAAAAAGTACCAGGCCGAACGTGAGGAACTTGATGCGGAGAAGGAAGAAAAAGAAACGTTTGAAAAACTCAGCGATAACACACGTCCCGTATTTGAAATCGATGAGTACAGCACCGAGGCACTCGACGTGACCACCGATTACCTCCGCGTTCTCCGCGGTGAAAAAATAGTCGTTGCCCACGGTGAGACCAGCCAGGTCGAAAGTGTGCCGTAGGCGCAAACCTGCAATGGTCAAGTCCCTGATCTTGCCGTCCAGATGCTCGACGGCTCAAGTCAGTGGAATGCTGAGCCCGTCGTATGCTAAAGCCATGTTTTCTGGCAAACCGGAAGTCGTGGCGTCGTGTTCCAAGTCGTGTGAAATATGGGTAAAGAACGTTTGCTTCGTTCCCAATTGCTTTGCAACCTCCACGGCTTCGTCTAAAGAGAAGTGGGTCGAATGCCCCTCAAGTCTCAGGGCGTCGAGTACGAGCACATCAAGCCCCTGAAGTTGGCGGATGCTTTCGGGCGGAATTGCGTTGACGTCTGTGCAATAGGCGACATTCCCAATCCGAAATCCAAGTACATCGAAATATTTGCCATGCTTCAGGCGAATCGGTATTACGCGCCCGCCCAACAGTTCGAACGGTTCGGTTGAGATCTGCCGAAATTGTAGCTGGGGTACACCTCCCCTATGCAGGTCCTTGGGGGCGGCAAACGCATAGTCAAAAGACTTCCAAATTCGTGCTTCGACCTGGGGTTCGCAGTAGAGCGGGACTGGCCCCCCTAAATAGAATTGCATCAGTCGAAGATCATCCAGGCCGAACAGATGATCGGCGTGTTCGTGTGTGTAGACCACCGCGTGAACAATCCCCACTCGTTCTCTGAGCAGCTGCTGCCGCAGATCGGGTGGTGTGTCGATCAGTAGATTTCCGTCCGGAAGGCCGACCAGGGCGCTACAACGCGTACGGTGGTTCCGTGGATTCTCGCTGGTGCAAACTTCACAGCCACAACCAATCGCAGGCACTCCAACGCTCGTTCCCGTGCCCAACAGGATCATTCGGCCGCGGATGTCTGTGGTGTAGGGTTTGCCAGGCATGACGGAAGGGGCGGAAAGATGGTTGGGATACAAGGCCAGGGAGCCTAGCTACATGGTAACACGGCACACGATTTATGCTTGCTTCAGCAAGTCTTTGCGGTTGTGGTGGAGCACGGCTCCGATTGATCTTGGAATTCTGCCAATAAGACCCGGTATAATGCAATTTCAATGGTTTTGCCGGGGAGGTAGAAACCACAGGTGTGGTGGGCAACCTGGGGCCTGCTCCCGCTTATGGCAGCGTTTCGCTTGACTTGACCCATTATGCCAATCGCAATAAAATTTTTTGCCTGTGCAAATTGTGCACATACGTGGCATTTTCTAACTGTTCTCTGCCTGCTGGGTCTCGTTGTCGCCATGATGAGATAGCGGGTCCCGATCGCCGCAACCCGAATTCGAAGCCACCATGGAAATCCTCGAACGCATTTGGGAGTTTTTGTCGGCCATTGGCAACAGCCTTTTGGGCCGACTCGAGCGGTCTATCACGTCGCTTTTTGGATCGGCCAATGTGCGGTATCTCAAGCGATTGCAGCCTAAGGTCGAAGCGATCAATGCGCTCGAACCGAAATATCAGGCTATGAATGATGAGGAACTGCGTAGTCAGACGGTGGACTTTCGTCGTCGTTTGGCTACTGGTGAAACACTCGATGATCTGTTGGTCGAGGCGTTTGCCGTGTGCCGCGAAGCAGGATGCCGCGTCCTGGGTATGCGCCATTATGATGTGCAACTGATGGGCGGGATAATTCTCCACAAAGGTAGCATCGCAGAGATGGTGACCGGCGAAGGTAAGACCCTGGTAGCTACCCTGTCTGCCTACCTTAACGCTTTGTCGGGCAAGGGTGTCCACATCATTACCGTTAATGATTACCTGGCACGCCGCGACATGGAATGGATGGGGCCACTTTTTCACAGCTTGGGGATTACCGTTGGTACGATTCAAAGCGGCATGGAGTCGGGGGAGCGGCAGCGTGTCTATGCGTGTGATATTACTTACGGCACGAACAACGAGTTTGGTTTCGATTACCTCCGCGACAACATGCGGATTGCGGCCGAGGGAGACGATCGTTATCCGAGTCGGGAACAACAATCCCAAGGTCGGCTGAATTATGCGATTGTCGACGAAGTCGACAATATCCTCATTGATGAAGCCCGCACGCCACTCATCATTTCGGGACCGGCCGAGGACGACATCACCAAATACCAGCGGGCTGACAAGGTTGCCCGGCAGCTCAAGCGAGACCTTCATTTCGAGGTTAAGGAGAAGGAGCATTCGGCAAATCTTACCGACGAGGGAGTCCGCGAAGCGGAAAAGTTAGCTGGTGTCGAGAGCTTCTACACGGCTGGCAATATGCAATGGCCCCACCTCATCGATAACGCCCTGAAGGGACATTTTCTCTACAAGCAGGACGTCAATTATGTTGTTCAGGGGAGCGAAGTCGTCATCGTTGACGAGTTTACCGGGCGGCTCATGCCAGGCAGGCATTGGAGCGATGGACTGCACCAGGCGGTGGAGGCCAAAGAAGGGGTGCCGATCAAAGAAGAGAATCAAACCCTGGCAACCATTACCCTGCAGAACTTCTTCAAGCTCTATACCAAGATTGCAGGGATGACCGGAACGGCAATGACTGAAGCGGGTGAATTTTGGAAGATCTACGCACTCGATGTAATTGGCATTCCCACCAACCGACCGATGCGACGACTTGAATTCGCGGATGTGATCTACCGGTCAGAGCCTGAAAAATACGTGGCGATCGCCGACGAGATTGAGAGACTCAACAAGTGGACCTCCGTCGAGTTAAGCAATGGCACCTTGATCGTGGGGAAGATTTGTAGCGAAGACACCGAGTCGATCGAGATCCAACTACCCGAAGGCAAGCAGACCGAGGTAGTCCCGCGCAACAAAATGGCCCATATTCAAAACCCCGGGCGTCCTGTTCTGGTTGGCACGGTTTCTATCGAAAAAAGTGAACGGATTTCAGATCTGCTCAACAAACGAGGCATTCCGCACGAAGTACTGAATGCCAAACATCATAAACGGGAAGCCGAGATTGTTGCCCAGGCAGGCCGCAAGTCCGCAGTGACCATTGCCACAAATATGGCGGGGCGTGGAACCGATATTGTACTTGGCGGTAATCCCGAAACGATGGCCTGGGCCCAACTCCAGGATAAGTACGAGACACGGCTGGATGTTCCCAGGCAAGAGTGGGAAGAACTTGTTGCTGAGATTGAGTACCGCGAAGAGATGAAAACACAGGGCGAGGAGGTCAAGCAGCTGGGGGGCCTGCACATCATCGGCACCGAACGGCACGAGGCGCGACGGATTGATCTTCAACTCCGTGGCCGTTGTGGGCGGCAAGGGGATCCTGGGAGTAGCCGCTTCTATCTCTCGCTGGAAGATGACCTGATGAGGATCTTTGCCGGCGAATGGGTCAAGAATATGCTCACACGGCTTGGCATGCAGGAAGGCGAGGCCATCGAAAGCAAAATGGTCAGTCGTCGTATCGAAGGGGCCCAGAAGAAAGTCGAAGAACGCAACTTTGAGGTGCGCAAGAATCTGCTCGAATACGACGAAGTGATGGACGAACAGCGGAAGCGCGTCTACTCCTACCGTCAACGTATCCTCGACGGCATCAACTGCCGTGACCTCATTACTGAAATGATCGGTGGGCAGATAACAGAACACCTTACCAACTATCTCGGCCCCAATTACGGGCAGGAGGTTTTTGCCGCATCGGCAGGCCGCTTGCTGAACACACAACTGGCAGCTCGCGACTACCGTAATTGCCCCTTTTCAGAAGCCGAGCGAATTGCCCACGATGAAGCTTACCGGATGGCCGAGTCGCAAGTGCTGGATGCCATCGAAGAGAATTTGCCCAGCGAGGAAGAACAGAGTGAATGGAATTGGGATGCCCTCGCGAAGTGGTGTAACAGTCGTTGGGGGACCAATCTTCGTGATCGCGATTTGAAGCGGGTTGGGCGTGACGGTGTGGCGGAAATGTTGATTGAAAAGGTGCGCGAAGCAATCGGCAAGATCGATCTCTCAGAATGTCAACGTTTCCTGACTCCAGATTTCAACCGGCACACCGCTTGCATGTGGCTCAACGAGAAATTTGGCATTGAAATCTCGCTGGCGGATATCGCCGACCTGGAGCCTGAGCAGTTTATTGATTTTGCGCATCGGCAGGCCATTGCATCCTATGACCACCGCGAGTCTGAATATCCTGTGCTTGTTGCCCTGCTACAGTTCTCGCATCGTGCTGCTGGGACACAAGCACAGGGGTTCCGGCGAGAAGAGCTTGTTAAGTGGGCTAAAAAACGCTTTGGCGTTGAACTGAGTGTTGACGATTTCAAAAACAAGCAACGTGATGAAATCCGTAAGTTGCTGGTCGAACACGGTCGGCAGACGAACGCCAGGGCAAACGAAGTTGCTGTCGAGGCACGCCGCAAGCTCGATGAACTCTTTGACGGATCGCCTCACGCTTCAACCCTGATAGCTGTCACCGGTAGCAATGGCCAGCTTAACAATCTGGCCGACTGGCTTTTCCAAACCTGTGATGTTCAAATCAAAGCGGAAGAACTTGGCGAACTCGATCATGATCAGGCCTGGTTGCGGATCTCACAATTCGTGGAGGATCGCTATCGCCCCGAAATGCGACGCATGGAACGGGCCCTGCTACTGCAAATCCTCGACAGCTACTGGAAAGAGCACTTGCTGGCGATGGATCACCTCCGCTCCAGTGTTGGGTTGCGAGGGTACGCTCAGGTAGATCCAAAGGTCGAATATAAACGCGAAGGTATGCGACTTTTCGACACAATGTGGATTTCAGTGGGGAATTCGGTCACCGACCTGATCTTCAAAATGGAACAGCTCGACGAGAATTTCGTCGGTAGTACCTGGACCGGATCCGAAGCGATTCACGAAGATGCGACTCCAGCAAGCGAAATCGAACGACAGCAGCAGTCTGCAATTGCCGGTACCGAAGCCGATCGAAAACTCGAGCCGATCCGCAACCGACAGCGGCGCGTTCCGCGCAACGCGCCTTGTCCTTGTGGAAGCGGCAAGAAGTTCAAGAATTGTTGTATGCGTAATGTGGGGGCAGCATGATACATGCGATTTGTGTCAACATGGCTGGGGACTTAGGGCAATAATCGGGTCCCGCCGGGGGCTCTCCAATCGCCGATCAATCCGGGAAAGGAATTCCTAGTGCCACGCATCGTTTGCTGGTGTTTGAATCTCGTTTATCTGGCGGTGCTCATCTTCGGTTCTCCCTGGATCCTGTGGGCAATGCTGCGAAAAGGTAAGTATCGGGAGGGCTACGCAGAGAAGTTCTTCGGATGGGTAGCCCAGCGGGATCACCAGCGACCTTGTGCCTGGTTCCATGCAGTGAGCGTTGGCGAGGTCAATTTGCTCGCCAAAACGATCGCCCAGTTTCGTAACCAGTCTCCGGAATCGGAGATTGTAATATCGACGACGACTCAAACAGGCTTTGATTTGGCCTGCCGCAAATACAGCGATCACCACGTGTTTTATTGCCCGTTAGATTTCAGTTGGGCGGTACGCCGTGCGATCCACCGTATTCAGCCTGGCCTACTCGTGTTGGCTGAACTGGAACTGTGGCCCAATCTGATTCAGGCAGCAAGAGATCAAGGGGCCTGCGTGGCGATTATCAATGGCCGGTTGAGCGATCGGAGCTATCGCGGTTATCGCCGCATTCGGTGGCTGGTCGCCCGCATCCTGCAGCAAGTCGATCTCGTTGCAGTGCAGGACGAGAGAACGGCTGCCCGATTTCGTGAGTTGAGTGCCCGCCCGGCAGTGGTCCACGTGACCGGTTCCCTAAAATACGACGGCGCCGAAACGAATCGCGCGAATCCAAAAACGAACCAACTCCAGGCGATCGCTGATATCCAGGAAAGTGATATCGTGTTCATGGCTGGAAGTACCCAATACCCTGAAGAAGAGTACGCCCTTAACATTTATCAGGCCCTGGTTGGCGAATATCCGCAGCTTCGGCTTGTTCTGGTTCCCCGCCATCGCGAACGATTTGACGAAGTGGCCAATCTGCTTGAGCGGTCAGGAGTTGCCTGGAACCGCCGCTCGGAACTTCCGGCGGCTGGGGCCAGAGGCCAGCACTCCGCAGCGAGAATCCTCCTGGTCGACACGATTGGGGAACTGGGAGCGTGGTGGGGGCTGGCACAGATTGCCCTCGTCGGTGGTAGCTTCGGCAAACGTGGCGGACAGAATATGCTCGAGCCGGCTGCCTACGGCGCAGCCGTCTCGTTCGGCCCTCATACCAGGAACTTTCGCGATATCGTGAATGCACTGCTGGACGCCCAAGGGGCCCACGTAGCACGCGATTTCGGCGAACTTCAAGATTTTGTGCGGCGCTGTCTGCGGGATCCGTCCTTCGCCCAACGACTCGGTCAAAATGCCCAGAGGCTCGTGGCAAGTCAACTTGGTGCTACCCAGAAGACTGTCGATTTGCTTACCGTGACGCTACAAATGGCTCCCCTGAGGGCCGCCTAGCAAACGGAGTTAGGGTGGAGTCTCCTCGACAGGCTCGGCAACGACATGCTCGTGGTTGTTGATATGCTCAGGGCAGTAGCAGCATTGGCTTGCGCATTGTGTACAGTACCGGAACGGTGTGCGGGGTGCGTCTTCGATGGAAAGATCACATATCCTGCAGCGGTGGATCAACCGTTTGGGTGAGTGCAGCGTTTTGGGTTGGTGTTGCATCCGCTGATGTCCTTGTTTCATATCCCGCAGGATATCGCGCCCGAAGAATAACAGATAATTCAGCACGGCGGCTACGATCATGAGCTTCGATAACCAAGGATCCGTGATTAGTGTGTAGGCATAGATGATCCACGTTACCAGTGCCAACCACTTGACTTTAACGGGAAGGATAAAAAACAGATTGAGTGTAAAATCAGGATAAAGGCGGGCAAAGGCCAGAAAGACGCTCCCGTAAAGAAATGAGTTTGGCGCGGGTACTCCTCCGGCATTGAATAACCACCAGCCGATGAAGGCAAAAACAAGCGAGGCAAGATAGCCTATTAACAAGTAAACATTGTATCGAAAGGTATTCCAGGTTGATTCGAGCGTGGTGCCGAACAAGTAGAACAGGTACCAGAAAAAAAACGCAAACAGAGGGTTTATGGACGGGGGCTCAAATAAATAAGTCACGACCCGCCAAACCTCTCCCGAGGCCACCTGGTCGGGAACCAACTGAATACTTTGTAGTAGCCCGCCGCGACCATCATTCAGCGGGAGACGCCCCGCCAAGTAACAGATCACCTGCCCCGCGACCAGGACTAACGTGACGTTTGGCGGGGAATACCGGCCGAACTTCGACTCCAAACGAGAGATCAGGGACATTTTTGGCTGGGGCAGGATAGGGGAGAGAATTCCAATTCGGCAAAGTATCGCAGGTTGCCACTTTGCTGACTACCGTGTTGTCCCCTGTCCTCGACCCGTTGGCGGCACTATAATCGGGGCGAAATGGCTGTAATCGAAATCCGCGGGCTTGAAAAAACGTACCGCGTCTATCAAAAGCAGGAAGGCCTGCTGGCTGCAGTACGGGGCCTCTTCAATCGCAAATACCGCGACGTGCGGGCGGTTCGTGGGATTGACTTGGATGTTGCCGAAGGTGAATTTGTCGCCTTTCTGGGTCCAAACGGGGCCGGCAAAACGACTACGCTAAAGCTCCTTTCGGGCGTGATCAATCCTACTGCGGGCCAGGCCAGCGTGATGGGGTTTGTGCCATGGCAGCGCGAAAACACATATCGCAGGCGATTTGCCCTGGTGATGGGGCAGAAGAATCAACTCTGGTGGGATTTGCCAGCTGCCGAGTCGTTTCGCCTCCATCAGCAGATCTATGCCATCGATCCGGCTAAATTTCAGGCGGTGCGAGACGAATTAACAGACTTGCTCGAAGTCCGTCACGTCCTGAATCAACCGGTGCGGGAGCTGTCGCTGGGGGAGCGGATGAAGATGGAACTTACCGCAGCCCTGTTGCATTCGCCGGAAGTCCTTTTCCTCGATGAACCAACAATTGGTCTGGACGTTGTGGCGCAACGCAATATTCAGAATTTTCTCAAACATTACCAGGAACTTCGTCGGGTTACTATCTTGTTGACCAGCCATTACATGAAGGACGTCGCTGCCCTCTGCAAACGCGTGGTGATCATCAACCAGGGCCGGATCATGTATGATGGTTCACTGTTGGGGATTGTAGACCAGTTCAGTAGCCACAAGGTCCTGACACTGCAGTTTGGCGATGGCGAAATGCCTAGCGACCTTGCCCGTTATGGCGATATTGTTGAAATCGCTGAGCCTAAAGCGAAGTTGCGCGTCGAGCGGAACGTGATTGCCGACGTTTTGTCGTCGGTGTTGGCCAATCACACCATCGACGACGTGAGTGTGGAAGATCCCCCCTTGGAAGATGTCATTGCTGAGGTATTTGCACAAACGGGTGCCGAGGCACAGGCAATCAGCGCAACCATGGAAGCGGCCACAGTTAAGCCGACAGGTAAATAGCTTCGTTAACAGTCTCTGGTACTTCGCTCCCCACAACCGCCGCCCACAACAGGTAAATCATCGTTCTGCAGGCTCGTCCCTGCCATTTGCCCCCCGTTCCCTATGACCGCACAAATCCTCACGTGGTGGACGATTCTTCGCATCTGTATCGAGGAGCGGATTGTTTATCGGGGCGATTTCGCACTTGGCACGTTAATGCGTTTTTTGCCGATCGTTACGCAAATTTTCTTGTGGACCGCCATTTTTGCAGCTGCCGGGACCGGTTCGATCAAAGGTTATACACGCAACGAAATGGTTGCCTATTATTTGCTGGTGATGTTAGCCAGAGCCTTTTCGAGCATGCCTGGGCTGGCCTCCGGGGTTACCTTGCAAATCCGCAATGGGGAGATCAAAAAGTTCCTTATTCAGCCGATCGACTTGATCACGTTCTTGTTGCTGGGGCGGGTTGCCCACAAAATGGTTTATTACCTGGTGGCGGCTGCTCCGTTCGCACTCGTATTCTTTTTTTGCCGCAATTATTTTTCTGGCTGGCCCGAGCCAGGAGTCATCGCCGCATTTGTAATATCACTGGTGTTAGGGTTTCTACTAGGATTTTTTCTGGAAGCTACTATCGGGATGATCGGTTTTTGGTCCCTGGAAGTCAGTTCTCTGTTGTTCATTTACATGTTGTTCAACTTCTTTTTTTCTGGGCACATGTTTCCGCTCGATATTCTACCCGAACCGTGGTTCACCCTGGTCGATTACCTCCCGCTCAAGTATCTCGCGTACTTCCCCGCAGCGATTTTTCTGGGAAAGGTGAGTGGACCTGAGTTGGTCTGGGGCCTGCTCGTCGAAGCAGCTTGGGTCATGTTGTTTATCATCAGCTCTCGTTTTGCGATGAGAAACGGATTCAATCGCTACAGTGGTTATGGTGGATAAGACGATGCAGCGTGGGACAACAACGGTTCGTGATAACGAGATTCGAGGAGAGACCTGTTCAAGTTCCTGGGCAAAATATTTTCAAGTGTTTTGGACCTTTGCCCGCAACAGTCTCATCCGCGATATGACATTTCGTGTCGATTTCATCATTCAACTGATTTCGTCGACTTCGTTCGTGATCATGAACCTCGGTTTTTATCTTTTGATTTACCAGTACACGAATTCCATTGCCGGCTGGAGTAAATTCGAGTTCTTTGTCTTCATCGCCACAACGATGCTCGTCAACAGCATAGTACAGGCTTTCTTCATGCCAAACGTACAAGAGTTCAGTGAGCTGATTCGCACGGGGGGCCTCGATTTTGCCTTGCTCAAGCCGATCGACACCCAGTTCCTGATCTCGTTGCAGAAAGTCAGTTGGCCGTCGCTGGGTAATTTTGGCGTGGCCCTGATCCTGCTTTTTTATTCGTTGGGACACCTCTCCGCAGGGGCCCCTTCCTGGATTGGGTTGCTGCTCTATCCGGTCTACGTGTTTACGGGGGCCATCATTCTCTACAGCGTGATGATTGCGCTTGCAGCCACCAGCATTTGGTTGGGACGAAACCAGTCACTGTATGACTTTTGGTTTTACATCACCAACTTTTCGCGTTACCCGATGGGAATTTACGATGGTCAGTGGGGCACCCCACTGCGACAAGTTTTTACCTTTGCGATTCCGATCCTCATCGTGATCAACGTGCCAGCTGGATTACTTGCCAAGCCGTTCGATCCGGATTACTGGTACCTGGCACTGTTCGCCGTGGTGGCAACGGCCGTCAGTTTCTGGGCCAGCCGCCGCGTCTTTCAAAGAGCACTCAAAAGCTATCGGAGTGCGAGTAGTTGAGCCTGGCAGGCAGGAACCGTTCATTCTCCCTGAACGGTTACGACGATGGTACGCTCCCGTGGTTTCGTGTCGCACTCGAGATGAAAGATTTGTTGCCACGTACCCAACAGCAATTGCCCCTCGGCTACCGGAACGCTAAGCGACATTCCCAGCCAGCTGGCTTGCAGGTGAGAATGCCCGTTGCCATCGTGCCAGGCCTGTTCATGGCCGTAGTCGCGACGGGGTGGGATCAGGCGATCGAGCAATTCCGGCAGATCGCGTTCCAATCCCGGCTCGAATTCAATCACTCCAACCGCTCCGGTGCTACCAACATTAAAGACCTGGATGGTGCCGGTCACGATTTTGCTGGCCGATACGATCGCCGCGACATCCGCGGTCAGATCGTGCATGTCACGGTGGCCCCTGGTTTCGATGGTCAACCGACGTTGATAAACCAATGTTCCCTCCCTGCTCCCGGTAATTATGCCTTCGCAATTCGCAAGTCCTTGGGCAAAGGAAAGGAAACCTTCTCTTCACGTAGAGATCGCAATTCGACCCTGGCCGCAAAACGGTCACGGAGCCAATCGAGACATTCTTCCACCACCACTTCCGGCGCGCTGGCACCTGCTGTGATGAGTACCGTTTCCACCCCCGCGAACCATTCAGGATTCATATCGTCGGTACCGTCGATGAGGTGTGCAGCAATTCCCCGTTGATGAGCCAATTCAGCCAGACGCTGGCTATTGGAGCTGTTCTGGCTACCGACCACGAGTGCTAATTGAGCTTCGCCAGCCAGCAAGGATACCGCTTCCTGACGGTTTTGCGTGGCGTAACAAATATCTTCTTTCGGTGGAGTGACGATTGCAGGAAAGCGTACCTTGAGCCGATCAATAATGCGATTTGCGTCGTCGACGCTGAGGGTTGTTTGAGTCAGATACGCGACCTTGCTTTCATCAGCGACTTGCAGCGAGTTAACGTCGTCGGCTTCTTCCACTAGCACGATTGCCTCGGGAGCTTCTCCCATGGTGCCGATGACTTCGTCATGCCCTTCATGACCAATCAACAGAATCGTATATCCCTGCCGCGCGTACTTGATTGCTTCCAGGTGGACCTTGGTAACCAGTGGGCAAGTGGCATCGATTGCCTGCAACCGTCGCTGGCGGGCAACACGGCGAACTTCGGGAGATACACCGTGTGCCGAAAAGAGCAACGTCGATCCCTCTGGAACCTCAGCCAGTTTGTCGACAAAACGTACACCACAATTGCAGAAGTGCGAGACAACGTACTTGTTGTGAACAATTTCGTGGTAGACATACAATGGGGCACCGAACGCCTCAAGCGCAAGCTCCAGCGATTCGATAGCCATGTTGACACCGGCACAAAAACCACGGGGACTAGCCAGAAGGACTTTCATGTGGTCCATCATAGCCGATCGGCCGCCAAGCATGCTACCGCTGCGTGGCACGACAACCCGGTTCGGGACTGCATGCCGGGCGGCGAAAAACTTCCAGCGCTAGCGAGGCTGCTGCTTCAAAAGAGAGTGCCTGCAATCTTTTAACGACAATCTTCGCCCTTGGGGGTAACGGGCTTCGAGTTCCTCCAGAGCCTCTGAAAAAGACTGGCTTAGTTCCAGATATTTTTTCAGAGGCAGCTTCAATGGAGGGAGGTAAAGATTCTGACGTTCAGGAAGAATTGCGTGCATGGAGAACCACCTCTCTGTCTTTTTGCGTTCCGAACCCCATCAGGCCCGCGGGGTAACTGTTCAAAACACTCTATCGACTGCCTGTTCTTGGCACGTAAGGCAGCGTCTCTTGTGTTACGTAAGACAGGGGCTTTTGGTTCTTGGTTCGCCCAGAAAAGAAATTCTCCTTACAGGCAGCAGATTGCGGGTTCTCGGTCATCTGGAGAAAAGATTTCAGACGGCCAATACCCTGCATGAATTCCCGCCTGGAAAGGTTTTTATCGCGGTCCTGGTCTGCCTGTCGCAAGAGCCGTTGGAAGAGGGGCCCGAATCGCTCGGGTACTTCCGAGAATTCGAGCTGGCCATTGCCGTCGGCATCCAGTCGGCCGAAAACCTCCGCGGCGCTGGCCGCATCCCCAAACAGCTGGGGGGATTTGGGCTGCTTATCGAAGCGGTTAAACTTGTCACCCTCCTTTCGTTGCAGTCGAGCCAGTTCCCGTTCGACGTTAATTTCCAGCCGGCTGACAATTCGGCGGCTTATACGCGAGAGCTGTGCGTTAGACGCCGTCAGTTCCCTGCTGTTAAGGCGATCGTCACTATTACGATCAGCAGTCTCGATCAGTTGATCAAAAACATCGAGCAATTCCACTGGCACCTCATCTTCTTCGAGAATCGAATCACGATTCGTATCCATTGTAAGTAGCAGCAACCGGACAGCGTCAGCACCCGGGAGCCGATCCAACGGCTTCTGTTCGAGTGGTTTTTCAGGGCGTCGCGGCGTCAGTCCGGCGAGAAATTCCGCCAATGAGAGCGCCCCGTTTCTGTCGCTATCTGCCTGGCGGACTATCCGGTCGAACAATCGTTGATGCTTTGAGTTGATTTCTACAGGGTTTAGCAGCCCATCACCATTGCTGTCGAGCTGTTCGAACAGTGTGGTCGAGGCGGCCGACTCGATGGCAAGGCAGGCGGGACAAATCGAGGAGGTGACAACGGGAGCTGTTACCAGGATTCTATAAAACCAGGGGAGATGCATGGGTAACTCTTGCTGCGGGGGGATGATCACCGATGGCAGGTCAGGGTGGGTGACTGCGAACCCTGATTGTAACCGTGAACCATTAAACGGTCTTCCAGATAAAACCCTTGGTGAACCCGGAAGTTCCGCCACCAACCGCCTGTTTGACTATGCTGGTCAGTTTTAACCATGCTGGCATCAGGCCTAACTGCTTGCTGCTTTTTGACTTGGGAGGGAAAGGGCGATCTTGACGGGGGTGGACGATCCTGCCTATCATTCCTGTAAGTCCGATTTTTGCTTGAGAATGCTTAAGAATGAACGTTGAGAATGAACGTTGGTAGCCAAAGGGGCGTATTAGAGACCGTTCAGGGCGTTACGGCCCGCAGGATCAGTTCAGTCGAGCTGTGATAAGGGTGTTGACGGTTTTCCATGCTGCGAGTTTCCGGAGTTGGTCGTTGTGGCACGGCCTCGGTCGTTGCTGCTTTACAAGATACAAGTCGCACGAGCCACTTTTTCGGGTGGGGTAGTATCGCTAAACCCGTCATAAGAGCTGCGTTAGTGCTGACTGTCCATTCGAGTTTTTTTGGGGCGCGGATAGCCCAAAGTGTCGATCTTGTGAATGCTTGTCAACTTCTCGCTATCGCGAGGTAATTTTCGGAGCATTCGCTCGTTCGCCCTCTAGAGGAGGCCCTCCCATGCAAATTCACGGTACATCTCATCTCCATCGTCCACATGACATTAATCCGCCGCATTATTTGCAAGCGGATCGTCCCACCAATGTCGACTCGACTGCATCGTCAACCAGCGATCAGCTTGAGATTTCACCCGCCGCTTTGGCGGCGATTGAGGCGGCCGAGGTGGGCGAAGTGCGACATGATCTGGTTGCCCGCATCCGCTCGGAGATTGCAGACGGCACCTACGAGACTGCTGGAAAGCTTGACCAGGCGATCGATCGCGTGCTCGACGAGTTGGCCTGACCGGCAGCCATGGTGGGATTCCAGGTGGGGCTCAGCCGGAACCCTCAGGAATTTGAGGACTTGCGTTGGCTTGTCGAGCGGCTCTCCGTGTTTTAAGATGAAGATGGGCGATCAAGCGTCATCAAACGCCCGGTTCCGATTTGTGTACTTGGCGAATCTCCAGTCCCAGGGGTCGTGCAAAGATACAGGCGGCTGACTGCCCGAGAGTCTATGGCGAACGAATTTTCACTTGGCGAAGTTCAGGTATCGCTCTCCCCACAGGAGCGGTTCGAGGAATACCTTCAGAGCCGCGGCAAACGGATTACCAAACCCCGGCGTGCGCTGGTCGATCATATTTTCCGGCGTCATGACCATTTTGATGTCGACGACCTCATTGAGAATCTTTCCGAAGACGGTCTGGAAAAGATTGGTCGAGCAACCGTTTATCGCACCCTCGAAGAGTTGGTGAAGGCTGGCTTGTTGCGAAAGATGGACCTCAAGGGTCGAGCCGTTTATGAACATGATTACGGATATCCGCAACACGATCATTTGCACTGCCAGATCTGCGGCGAGTTGATCGAATTTCACAGCGAGGAACTGGCTGCTATTCGAGATGCGGTTGCCCGGGAGCATAACTTCCGCGTGACGGGTCACCGCTTCACCATCACGGGTATTTGCTTTGAATGTAGCCGCAAGCGACACCGGCAGCAGTCCCCGCATGACCTGATTTAACCGTCTGCGGTGAGTGAATTGCTTTGCGGAGCGTACCAGCAACTGCAACAATTTTTCCGACGTCAATGTCAGAGGGGTGCTGCCGGAAGCACTAAGGCAGGTAAACATACTCTGAGCTTTGGTTCAAACCGAGACTTCTTCACTGGTTGTCCCTGCTGGGTACCGTTGACGCACTGGTTCGATCACTTCGGCCAGGAACTCCTCAACCTGCTGCTGGCTGCGACCAATCAATCCAGCAGGATTCATGGCGCCCGAGAGATCAACCTGGTCGAAGGCGTGGTCAGATTTCAGTCGGTCGAGAAGATCATTGTCACCACCCTGTTGCTTGACAACGGCGGCAGCCGCCTGGCTGTGTTGGCGAATTTTTTCGTGAAGTTCTTGCCGGTCGCCACCGGCGGCGACTGCTTCCATGAGGATGTTTTCCGCAACCATGAACGGCAATTCAGCCTGCAGGTGTTTCTCGATGACTTGGGGATACACGACGAGGCCACTCGTCACGTTTTCGGCCAGAATCAGAATCGCGTCGGTGGCGAGGAATGCCTGAGGCAGTATTATTCTGCGACAGGCACTGTCATCAAGGGTTCGCTCCATCCATTGGTTGGCATGAGTTTCGCCCGCCATGCCTGGTAAGTGCATCAAGAACCGAGCCAGGCTGCAAATCCGTTCGCAACGCATGGGGTTGCGCTTGTAGGCCATAGCCGATGAGCCAATCTGTTCTTTTTCGAAGGGCTCTTCAATTTCTTGACGGTGGGCCAGGAGTCGTATGTCCGTAGCCATTTTGTTCAGGCTGGCGGCAATTCCGGCGAGCGTGGCCAACACCTGGTGGTCGATTTTTCGCGAATAGGTCTGGCCGGTGACGCAATAGGTTTCGTCAAAGCCCATTTTCTTCGCGACCAGGCTTTCAAGCTTTCGAACCTTTTGATGGTCCCCATCGAGCAGGTGCAGGAAACTTGCCTGAGTGCCCGTGGTCCCTTTCGTACTGCGTGCTTTGAGAGTGTCGCGTCGGTATTCAACTTCCTGCAGGTCGAGCACCAGATCGTAAGCCCACAGGCAGGCCCGCCGGCCAACGGTTGTGGGTTGAGCTGGTTGCAAGTGGGTAAAACCCAAGGTCGGTGTATGGGCATACTCGGCAGCGAATTTGCTAAGCGCGAGAATGACGCTGGCGATCCGTCTGGCGATCAAGTCCAGCCCCTCGCGCAACAGCATTAAGTCGGTGTTGTCCGTAACAAAGCAACTCGTGGCTCCCAAGTGAATGATTGGCCGGGCGGTGGGGCACTGATCACCATACGCGTGGACGTGTGCCATCACGTCGTGTCTTAGCTTGCGCTCATACGCGTTGGCACTGGCGAAGTCGATATTGTCCACACCTGCCCGCAACTCCAGAATCTGCTCCGGTGTGATTGGCAGGCCCACGTCGGCCTCGGCTTCAGCCAGGGCGACCCACAGCCTCCGCCAGGTACTGTGCTTTTTCTGTGCACTCCAATGGGTTGCCATCTCTTGTGACGCATAGCGTGTGATCAGCGGGTTTTCATAGACGTTGTGGGACATGGTGTTTGTAAGTGCAAGGGGGACGGAGGGATAGGTGTACGCGTCGACGTACTGACCTGTCAGGTTTCAAGTGTTTTCCGTGAGCATCGGCCCGATTTCCTAAGCCAAAGATTTTTTCGACTTCCTCCAACTTTCCTGCCGTGATTGGGTTTCACCTCACGTCGCATTGCGACCTGTTCAACTTCGTCGAAAGTGGTTGTGCTTTGCTGGCGGTCTTCTATTTCTGCGGATGAGATTCAATGCTGCTTCAAGTTGAGGTTGCGAAAAAATGGGGTCGCGAAGTTCAACGGTATCGACATGCCTGCTCGGTGGATATTGGATGCCCCTTCAGGCCGGTGCAAGTTACCACGGTTAGCTGTTACATGTTGGTCAAATCGTCCTCACTTCGGCTGCCAATGATCGCGTCAAGTGCTGCCCCCACTGCCCGAGCTTGATCCGGAGTATGATTCCTTTTCAGGTAGACTCGACAGATACGGTGGGCGATCGGCATTTGATGGAACAACTGATCATCGGTAAGCGGGTAGGTCTTGTTTGTGGCCGGGTTAAAGAGGAAGTTTTGCCCGGCTGAGGGGGCCAGTGCGTGTGGCCGATAAATGTGTCGCGGCAAATCGATTTGGAGCCGCAAATCGGCGAAGCCATCCGGCAATTTGCTCCGTATGGCCTGTTCGACCAAATCGACATCACTGAATATACTTGCCTGCTCTGACTCATTCTCCTTGAACGTCAAGTTGCGTTCATCAACGGCTATCCAGTCGACCTGTCGACGGAGGAGACATTGCCATTGCTGGCCTAGTTTCCGCAAGGCAGAATCGTCGCTTGATGGCCAGCGGGCCACATCGACCAGCAACGACCACTCCGTAAAATCACGGTAAGCTTTCAGGTTTTCCAGTGGGTTCCCGGGAAATAAGTATTGCATACTCTCCCGAAACAAACCCTCCAGGGTTTTGTCAATTGCACGAACCGTACGGTGGAAATAAACTGCGCGGAACAGTTCACTCTTGGTCTGCATGAATTTCAGCAGCACGTTGATCCCGCGGCTATGGATCGTCAGCCCGCGCTCGCTGAAAAAACTGTAGCGAAGCAACCGGTCAAGATCGTAAGCCCGCCCACTATAGCCGGACATATAGGCGTCGCGAAGTACGAAATCCATGTTGTCGACCGTGTACAGCCCGCAGAACAAGGTGCGGAGCATCAGGAGCCAGCGGGGCATGTCGTGCTGGTCACCCGATTTTGGTCTCGTGATGAGGAAGGCAATCTGCTCTGGATCCAATGCTTCATGTTCCTCGAGACGGGAACTGGGGCACTCGCGCAGACCGCGCAGCAGCTCTCCCAGTTCGCTGCGGATAATTTCGGCTCCCAGTGTTTCGTGAGTGAGCCCGTAGTTGGCCAGAAAATGCGCGTCAAAGAAATGTCCAAAAGGTCCATGTCCGACGTCGTGCAAAAGGGCGGCACTTCGCATGAGACATTCCACATAACCTGCGCTAGGGAGATCGCCCTGGCAAACTTCCTTCAAGCTCGGAAACAACCGCGCGACGGCCCGGCTTGCCATGTGCATCGAGCCAATCACGTGTTGAAAACGGGTGTGTTCGGCCGTCGGATAAACCCACCAGGCGGTTTGCAATTGGTGGATTTGCCTCAGCCGTTGCAGCCAGGGATTGTCCAGCAGATCTCGCTCGGCCGTTTCACTGTCGTTAACCGCCGAGACGAAGGGGATGTAACCGTGGATCGGATCAAAACAGAGGCTCTCTCGTTGAAAGTCGTCCATGGGGTCATTGTGGCGGGGGCCAGGCATGCCAAGCAAGGGGAGGGGCTTTCTTCGGTCGGTCGACCCGCTACGGGGCGTCACAGGCAGGACCGTTGTACTCAGCACAGGCGTCACGACCGGTTGCCCCCCCCCCCCGCTGGTTTACGCTTTTGGTTGACCAGCCCGATCCACGGGGGAAAATGAAAGAGGCAGGCGGCCTGCTGCCTTTAGCTGCTGCGGGCCAATGGCCCGGTTTTTAACTCAGATTGGTGTGGATGAGCACGCGGTACTCACTTCTGGTTTTGTTTGCTTTCGCCTGTCCCGCGACGAGCGGTGGTGCCGTCATCATGTTGAAAGACGGGCGGACCCTGGAAGGAAAAGTGGTTGAAGTCAGTGGCGTTGCCGAAGATCCCACCCGGCCGAAAATCCCAGCCGGCGAAATCGCGGTAACCCCGATCCTGCTGCTGGACGATGGACTCCATCGGGTATACATCCACAAATCACAAGTGCATCAAATCCTGGAGCAAACTAACCGAAAAAAAATTCGCATCCGGTTATGGCAAAATGTTGCCAAAAAGGGTGCTCCCATCGCCCACGTTGGCCGTAGCATGCGAGTTGATCCTTTCGATGAATATGGCCGCCGGATTTACGAGTTGGTGAGTCGTGACGGTCCTCTTCCGGTGGTGCAAGGGATTACGGAAATCACTCCTGTCTACACGCGTGTTCAGGGCCTTCGGGTCGATCCCAGGTCTTATGTCTGGGACATGCGGATCGCAACCAGTTCGATCCCGCGGGAAACGCTCAACACGATTCTTGTGCGGGCAGTGCCTCAGCAGGATCTCGATAACAGACTGCAGGTTGTCCGGCTTTACTTGCAAGGAAAGCGGTACCGCGATGCCCGTCTGGAGTTGGAGAAAATCATCACCGACTTTCCCGGTTTGGAAGATCGTCAGCAGGAAATCCGGCAATTACGTCAGATGGGGGCACGGTCGATTCTCGAAGAGTTGAAACTCCGCACACGCGCCGGGCAACACCAGCTTGTGCGGACAATGCTTGACCAATTTTCCACTGAAGAAGTCGACGGCGAAACGCTGCAACAAGTTCGTGAACTGGTGAAGCAGCATGAGTCGAATGAAGCTCGCCAGGCCGCTCTGCTGACACAGCTTAACGATCTGGCTGGTCAGATTAGTGATCCGATTCATGCCGAATTGACGGCCAAATTTCTCCAGGAGATCTCCGCGGGGTTGAATTCCGATACTGTCTCGCGATTCAATTCTTTCGCGCGACTTGTCGACGGCTCGACTCTGACACCCGGACAAAAGGTTGCCTTGGCGTTAAGCGGCTGGCTGGTTGGATCGAACAATGCGACAGACAACTTTGCAGTTGCCCTTTCATTAACCGAGGTGCGCGACCTCGTGTTGGAATACCTCCGTTCGGACCAACCAGTGCATCGCGCCGAAGTCCTGGCTGAACTTCGCGATGTGGAAGGGGCTACGGTCGAGCGCATTACCGATTTGCTCAAACGACTCGCGCCTCCCAAAGAGCTGTCAGACGGAGCCCACCAAGGTTACGGGTACTACGAACTTGCGGCTCCCGGAATGACCGGTGCTGCCGACGTAAAGTACGCCGTTCAGGTCCCGCTTGAATACCACCCACTCCGTAATTATCCGGCCATCGTGATGCTCAACGGGCAAGGTTATTCCTCGCAACAAGAGCTTGACTTCTGGGCAGGTGCCCCGCGTGAAAATGCTTCGCGGGCCGGGCAGGCCATGCGGCACGGATACGTCGCCATTGCCGTCCAGTGGCAAGAAGAACACCAGTTAAAATACCAATACTCGGCCCGTGAACATCACGCCGTACTGACTGCCTTGCGGGATGCCTTGCGACATTTTTCGATCGATACTGACCGGGTCTTTCTCAGCGGGCATGGCATTGGTGGCGATGCTGCGTGGGACATTGCGCTAGCTCATCCTGACCTTTGGGCGGGTGTGGTTCCAATCCTGGCCGCAGCCGACCGCTACTGCTCGCGTTACTGGATGAATGCCGAGTTCACCTCCTGGTACTTTGTGGTGGGTGAAAAAGATGGCAATAAAATGGCCCGCAATGCGCGCGAATTTGATCGTTATTTGCGGCCAAAATTCGATGCCACGATTGTTGAATTCCAGGGACGGGGGTACGAAGCATTTCATGATGAAATCCAGAACCTGTTTGATTGGATGAACCGGCGAAAGCGGCGGGCAATTCCCAAGGAGTTTCGATGTGCCACCATGCGTCCTTGGGATAACTACTTCTGGTGGCTGGAAGTCGAGGGATTACCGCCAAAAACGATGGTCGAACCGGCCGCCTGGCCTCCTCCACGCGGAGCCCGACCAGCGCAATTGCGGGGTAAAGTTGGAGAAAACAACAAACTGTCCGTATTCGGTCAGGCGCAGCGGACCACGGTCTGGCTTTCGCCCGAGATGGTCGATTTCGATCGGCACTTAAGAGTGGAGGTGAATGGGCGCCGGATCACTGGGCGGGAACGATTTGTGAAGCCCGAGGTCGCCGTGCTTTTGGAAGATGTGCGTACGCGGGGTGATCGAAACCACCCTTTCTGGGCCAAAGTAGACAGCGGGCAAAAATAGACCGTAAATCCGTACTGAGCAGGTGCCAGGCGTATTGCAGTGAACCGGCTCGTTGCCTCAGCCGGCCGTGAGCGTTCACCTGGCATCCGCCACCGCCGGTGGCGGCCTGGTGGCCCTTTTCCCCCGGGTTACGGCCCGTATTTGTTGAGGATTGCACCGGTGATCATCCAGCCATCCTCCTCGCTACGTATTACCCGGCCGGCCATGCCGAAGTAGCGTCGCACCATTTCGAAACTAGGCAGCTTTTCCCCATCGATCCGTTGTCGTCGCAAAATTCCTTCTTGTTCTTCAATCTCGGTGGTGAGCAACTCGTTCAGCAGGCGGCCAACAGTGGTTTCCGATTCGGGCATTTTACCTGCTCGGATCAATTCGTAGTCGGGGCGTATCGACTCGTCCAGTCTGGCAAATGAGAAACCACAGCGGGGGCCCGGAGCAAGCTCGTTCATAGTCCTTTCGACCCGCGCATAGGCGCCACTCTGGATCAGACGCTCGCTCCGTTCGTTGGCAGCCAGTATCTCACGGATGTAATTCACGTCTGACGCGATGATCAGATACCCTTCAGCGACGCAAATCCCGGAATTTGGCAGGACATTGCCCTCTTCCTTCGAGGCCGATCCGAAATCATCGACGTCAAGTGGATCCAAGGCGGGGGCATCGAGTTCCAGATCGTCCAAGTCATATTGTGGTTCGATGACTTCCCAAATTTTGACGCTTCCCAACTCGCGTTGCTTTGCGTCCGGATCGTTCTCCATAATTTTGTCAAGCGTTTTTGAGAGCGCTGCCGGATCGCTTGCTTCGATCGCGTAAATGAACTGTTCACTGTGAGGAGTTATCGGAGTTAGATAATCGGTAATCGTCGAGAACCGGTTGCCTAAGTATGAAACAAACTCGTCGTGAATGTTGACTTGCGGCCCATACGGGTCGTTCTCGTATCCTTCCATCGTGGTTTCGAACGCATCGTCATAACCGGCGATTGCATCGAAGATCGGGGCAACATGATTGAACGCATTGGCAATGTCGAGGTTGACCGTGGTGTAATTGGCGCACCTTCTCGGTACCCATGACTCGGGCGTTAAATTCTTCGTATTGTGGAGCTGGAGCATCTGCATCGAGAGGTTCCAGCGAAGGGGGTCCCCTTCCTTGCCCGTGACCGGCGGTGCGTAGACAAAACTACGATGTATTACTTCCAGGTGGGGTTTGACCAGCAGATTGACATATCCACCAATTCCCTGGATGGCATCGAAACCGTTGTCCCGCAAGATGGCGACGATGTCCCTGTCGAGAGCCAGGGGTTCGCGTTCAAGTGTTCGCAATGCGGACAGGAATGCAAACGGGTTGACAAACCAACGTAGTTCTGGAGCTAACTTTCCCGCCGCCTGCTGGCAGCGTTTCATCGTGGTGACATAGGTGGGAACGGACCTCAGGGCCGGAGTCCCCGATTTGGAAAAACGCTTGAGCATCGCTACGGCTTCTGATTGGTCATCAATGCCGCACAGCATACCATCCTTCTGGAAATAAACCGTTTGCTGCGATATTTCTCCAGTCCCGTCCGGAACCTCGAATACCAGAAGCTTATCGGTGTCGATCGTCAGTTCCTGTTTTTTGGCACCGCGAGCCGCAAAGGTCTCGGTTACCTTCTTCATCAGCTCTTTCGCCTGGTCCTTGTGCCCCGTCGTATCGATGACTATGGCAATCACCGCCTCTTGGTTGGGGCGGTCAATCAGCGCCAGGCTGACTTCACCCTCGGAAATGCCTTGAAGATCGTCGAGATTGAAGCCCAGTTTGTCACGGAAAATTGAAACCTCCGATTTCAATTGCGCGCTGAAATTTTTGACAAACCATTCCATGCTCGGGTCATTCACCAATTGACCAAACTCGGTTTGCCCAACCTTCTTCTCAAAGCTGGCAAAATGAGCAATCGATACGAAGCCTCTGGTCGAGGGGGGCAGGAAGGTGTCACTGGGCCTGGCAGCAGTGGCAAACTGCGACAAAGTCAGATTCACGGCCAGGCAAAACGCACTGGACAACATGATCGGGCGGCGGAACAACGTTGGATTGTGGAACAAGGGTCTCGCTCCAAGGGGGGAGGGGGGCAGGATCTTGGCAGGCTGAACGCGGCCCTTTCACTACGGATTGCGGCCAGGTGCCTCTGTCTCTTGTCGGACACTTGCTCTTATCGGACAATTCGCTGGCGAGACCGCGTTTGCTAGCTGACCCATGGCAGAGGTTTCCCAGAACCTACGAAACGTCCTCGTCGAGGGGCCATGGATGACAGGTTTGCACCGTTTGACCGGATTATCACTCTGCGCAATATAGCGATATTGTAACGGGCGTAAAGGATAGGGAGAAGAAGGAAACCTTGGCCCAGGTACCTGTTGGCTGCCTCCCGCAAGGCCCCGTGGGGTTCGGCGGCTGGTCATCAAAACGACCCACCAGTCAGGCTACAATCTCTCTCCGACGACTTACGTAATCCCAAACCACATAACGGTCCAAGTCGTGTCCTGCCGTAAAAAAGACACGGCCGGTGGTCGATTCTGCCAGCCGGTAAGCAAAA
The DNA here is from genome assembly GCA_963578605.1 of Planctomycetota bacterium. Taxonomy (GTDB): domain Bacteria; phylum Planctomycetota; class Planctomycetia; order Pirellulales; family Lacipirellulaceae; genus JAKVCB01. Next base: position 71,128 of record CAUZEA010000002.1, on the reverse strand, counting down.
CGAACGTCCTCTTCGGTTTGAGACCAACTCGGCAATAGGAACAAATTGATCGTGATGTTTTCCCGGTGACATCGTTGGCCCTCGCGGAGCGTTGCTGACTCGGTTCGAGGATCGGGCGGATACAGCAAGTAGAGCATTTCTCCTTCAAAGTGCGCCGTTGGCAAACCATCGGTAATAATCACGATTTGACGATTTGGCGTATCTTGTGTCGCCAGGAGTTGCCGTGCTAATGAGAGGCCATGTTGAATGTTCGTGAAGTGGGGAGGCACCTGATACTCGCTGATATCTTCACGACTCATGTCGGCCTTCAACTGAACTATCGGGTCATAGATCACAACGGGCTTGGGCATCAGGTTTACGATTTTTCCTTGTTCTACCAACTTGGCGAAGCTGTAGATTTCAATGAACCGCAGCCAATCACCCGGGTATTGGCTATGAATGAGCCCTTCCAGGGCGAGTCCCATGCGTTTCACATTCATGTACTGACCGTCGTACCGCATCGATCCGCTCATATCCATCAGCACACACGTGGCGCATTTAGGCGTATTTCGGGTACGGTGAACTTGAATATCGTCTGGCCGTACCCTTACCGGTATGCCCGGTCCCTGGCGAATTAGCGCGTTGATGAATGTACCCGGGATATCCAGGTTGGCGATCGAGTCGCCAAATTCATAAGACTTTGTGGCCTCGATTTCCACGGCACCTTCGCCCACGACGGGACCCTGGTGACGGCCGGTTCGTGAAGGCTGCAATTCGCTAAACAGCTTTTCCAGCAATTTGCCCTGAAAGAGCCGGTATGCCTTGGGGGTCATCTGGTAGCTGCCGGCCGATTCTTCCATTCCTTGTCGCTCGGCGATTTCGCGAAGGTAATCGTGCACTTGTTGTTGAAGTGCACTGAGCTGTTGGATATCTTCTGGTTCCGCGAATTCCGAGAGTGCCTCCAGGTCAATGATGCCAATGTGTGCCGTCTCTCGTGCCTGCTCCAATTGCTTCAGAAGTTCATCGATGTTTTCCAGTTCTTCCTTAATCGCCACGGCCTGGGGAGGCGACATCGATTCCCGCCCGGTAAAGGTGTATTTTGCCGCGAGTTCGTCGATTTCGTATTTGTCCCCAAGACGTTCGAGTAACTGGACCAGTCCGCGGGCAAATGGCGAATGATCATCTCCGGCGGCATACCACAGGTGTTGCAAATCACGGATTTGTTCGGTTTGGACCGCTGCGAAGTATTGGTGACCCAAGTCGGGGGGAGGGTCAATCTCGGCGGCTTGGGCGTAAAACAACCGGCTGGCTTCCTTTTGCACCGTATCGGTTTCGTACCGCTCGAGAATCTTCCTTTTCCGCTCGAGTAGCATCGCAATCAGCGCCTCGAGGCTGGGACCAAGCCCGGCAATTTGACTTGGATCGATCCGAATCGCGCGGGCAAGTTCTTCCGCGGTCAACTCACGTCGCTCGCCAAACATCAACAGGTGTTCAAACGCGGGCGAAACCACGTCGGGGGGAGGTTGCGACGGACTGGGAAAGCGTACTGGATCATAGCGCTGGTACGTATGGATGATTCCGCCAGGTGATTTGCGATTCCCCATAACTTTCACTTTAGAGTGTCACCAGCCCATTGTCACCAAGTCATTGCGTAGAGGTGCCGGCGGCCAGGTTGGTGGTCCCGCTCAATCCGGAGGGTTGTGCCCCTGTTTTCCCCGTGCAAATCAACCCGTTGTGGCCTCCCACCACTCAAGCTGATGACCATGAGACCGCCGGCGGAATTCGCTGCCGCTAGATCTCGGTATGGGAGAGCGTTACGAGACGTTCGAGCGAGCGTCGGGCTGCTCCCCCTTCGATGGCATTGATTGTTTCCGACGCGGCCTGGCGCGGATTGTCAGCGAGCCCTACGCAGTAAAGAGCAGCCGCCGCATTGAGCACCACGATATCACGAGCTGGCCCAGGCTTTCCCGCCAGCACGCCGTGAATCACTTCGGCGCTTTTAGCAGGGGAAGTGACATGAATACCGTCGAGCGGTTGGGTGGCAATCCCGAAATCTTCCGGGCACCAGTTGAATTCTCGCACTTTGTCTTTCGTGACTTCGGTTACGTTAGTGACGCCCGCCAGCGTGACGTCGCCAAGCCCGTCTTCCCCGCACACGATGAGGGTTCGGTCTGTGCCAAGCCTGGCCAAGGCACCGGAGAGCAAGGGGCGCAGTTCAGGGCGGCCTGCCCCAAGCAGTTGGAATCTGGCTGAGGCTGGATTGGCCAGTGGGCCGAGGATGTTAAAAATTGTACGAATTCCAAGTTTCTTTCTCACTGCTGCGACATGTTTCATCGCCGGGTGCATCAGGGGGGCGAAGCAAAAACAGATTCCCGCACCGTTGAGGCAGGCTTCGACCTGTGGCACCGTCGCTTCGATATTGACGCCCAGTTCAGCGAGGACATCGGCTGAACCACTCTTGCTGGTGATACTCCTGTTGCCATGTTTTGCTACGGGCACGCCTGCGGCGGCGGCGACGATAGCCGCTGTGGTGCTGATGTTAAAAGTTGTCGATCCCCCGCCGCCGGTTCCGCAGGTGTCCAGCAGCGTAGCATGACTTGAGCGAACCGGGGTCATGTGGCGTCGTAATGAGGCGGCCGCCCCAGCCACTTCGTCAGCCGTTTCCCCCTTGGCGTGCAGCCCTGTCAGCAAAAGTGCGATTTGTTCTTCCCTCCAGGTTCCTGCCATGATTTGGTCCATCGCCTGACTTGTTTCGTCAAACGAGAGATCCTCTCCAGAGGAAAGACGCCCCAACAACGGTGCGGTGGGATCAGACATCGGGATCAACTCCAGTTGGAGGGTAACCAGCAAAAAATCTGTAAATGGTGGTTCTCAGCGGATTCCAGACGATAGGCCCAAATAACGGTCAAGTCGATACCTTTCGGCGGGCTGCTCAATGCAACTCAATTGTAGTTTCGTCAACCAATGGGTTGGGAATTCGCCCGGAGGGGACCCGTGGCCCGAGGTGGGTTGGCGTCGGATCCAGGGGCCTTTGCCTACTTGGTTTGGCGGGGAACGTTCAACTTGTTTTGTCAGGTTGTCACCTTTAGAATGCCACGCTGACCGAGTGCTTACTTTGCTGAGCTGTGTGAGGGTTCACTGCTGGCCATGGCCCGACGAGTCATTCTTGATGTGGACCCGGGCGTCGACGATGCGATGGCAATTTGCCTGGCGCTTGCCGAACCCGGGCTGGAAGTTGTTGCGGTTACCGCAGGCGGGGGCAATGTGGCTCCAGGTCAGGCGACGCGCAATGTCCAAACCGTTGTAGAGCAACTGGACCCTTCCCGCTGGCCACGGACGGGATCCGCTTCATCCGACCAGGTTCTTCGTGTTGACGCCGGGTACTTCTATGGCGTCGACGGTTTCTGTGGTGTCGATTTCGCCGTGGCCGAACTGCATCATCGTCATCCCTCGGTCAAAGTGATTTACGACGAGGTAACCAAGGCGCCGGAGGAAGTCACGATTATTGCCACCGCTCCGTTAACCAACATTGCCGCGACGCTCAAGCGCGATCCGAATATCGCATCGCAAATCGGCCATTTGATAGTGCTTGGTGGTACGCTCCGTGGACCGGGTAATGTTACCCCCGCTGCCGAATTCAATGTCTATTGTGACGCTGAATCGGCTCGACAGGTATTCCGGTCACCAGTTACCAAGACCGTAATTCCGATCGATGTCTCCGGCAAAGTCGTCTTCGACTACGACTTGATGAACCGATTACCAGGGGGTGCGTCGCGCACGGGCGCTTTACTGCGTCAGATTCTACCCGGCGCGTTTTTAGCGCACCGGCAGCGGATGGGGTTGGAAGGGATTTATGTTCATGACGTTGTCGCAGTCGTCGCCGCCCTTCAGCCCGAGTTGTTCACCACAAGAATGTTGCATGGCGACGTCGAGACCGAGGGGGAGTTGACACATGGAGTCACCGTCTTTGACCAGCGGCATCGCCCTGAAGAACAGCCGAATATGGCCGTCGCAGTGGATGTCGATGCCGCGGGCGTGGTCGATTGCATTCTGCGGATACTGGATCGTGCTGGGTAACGATTCAAGCCGGGGAAGCGGGTCCGTTGCCTGACAACTCGCTACGACCCCTTGGGGTCCCTGCCAGCAGCGATTGCCTGGCATCGCATATCCAGGGGGCGTCGCTACCGGGCGGAAATGGACCTATTGCGCAATGCGCAAGTCACCAATCGTTACCTGCTTTTGGAGAGATTGACCATCGCGAAACACGACCAGGGAGACTTCCCCACCAATCTTGGTCAATTTGACGAGACTGATCAGGTGGAGGTCTCTTTCGATACGTACGCCATCGTAAGCAATGATGACGTCGTCCACGTGAACATCCACCAACTCCGCTGGTGAATCCTTTACGACGGAGGTCACGCGGGTGCCGATTAAACCGGGAAGCCCCAGCGACCGAGCCCTGTCCGCGGTGAATTGGCTGTCAAGTTTGACTCCCAGGAACCCGCGCGGTGGCTCCAGGTCCTGGACAAGGTCTCGGGCGATTTGGACGACCACGTTGATGGGGATGGTAAATCCAACACCTTCATTGCCCCCACCGCTGCTGGCAATGGCGGTATTCAATCCCACGACTTCTCCGCGCAAGTTGACAAGGGGGCCGCCACTATTTCCAGGATTGATTGCCGCATCGGTTTGAATGAAGTTCATGAATTTTAGTTCGCCGTTACCCAGATCCAAGTCGTGGCGCCCTTTGGCGCTCACGATGCCGCGCGTGACACTTTGACTCAAGCCGAAGGGACTTCCAATTGCCAGGACGAACTCGCCGATTTCCAGACGATCGCTGTCACCCAACCGCGCCGCAATGAGTCGCGGGTGATCGATTGCCATCACGGCGACGTCGGTGTCGGGATCCCCCCAGATTTGCGTGGGTTGGACCATCTGCCCATCCGCAAAGTGGATGCGAATTCGATTCTTTGTCGAGCGGTGGATGACGTGACGGTTGGTCAGTACGTAGTCGTTGCTACCGAAGCGGACGATAACCCCCGAGCCCTCTTCTTCAAGGCGCAGTTGAGGTGTTGAGTTTGAGGGCGGACGTGCTTCGACGTGAACCACTGTAGGCGTTACCAGGCGTACAACCCGCTTGACGATGCCGAGTTGCCGTTGCAGCGCATCGACATCACGGGAGAGGGCTGCGTATTGCGTTTCTCGTTCAGCGCCGGTGCTCCAAGGGGAGGGTGCTATGCTGGTACCATTCGATTCGGAGTACTCACCCGGTTCTCCCCAGGCCAGCGTAGATGGTGTGAATAACAGGCAACTCATCGCGATAAACTGACACGTTGCGCGGCAACCGGGATGCTTTCTCATAGGGCGGTTCATGCAAAGTCACTTCGTCGAATAGGAGTGGAGTCCAAACCGTCAGGGAAAGTGGCGCAATGAAAACCCGGCAGAAGACGAAAGGTCAACGCCGGGTGAATTATACCTTTTGATCTTGGCGCCCGATACGAACTGACCTAGCGCATTTCCAAGTCGCGGAGTGTCACGTCGTCACCGACGTTGGTGTCGAATACGCGACTCCAGTCTCCTCCGTAGCCTGCCCCGCCAACCCCCGTTTCAGCAGCCCGCTGGCATTCAATGCAGTTGGTAGCGTAGGGGAGAGCCTTCAGACGCGTGAGGTTGATCTTACCGCCGCAAATCTCGCATTTGCCGTAGGAACCGTCTTTGACACGTTCCAGTGCTTTTTCGATGCTGCCCAACTCGCGACTTTCAACTTCGGCAAGTTGTGAACTGATCTCGTTTTGCGCTGCGTCGAGCGCTGCGTCAACGACGTCACCGCCCGTCTGCTCGCGGAGCTGCTTCAACATGCTCAGGTCACCCGCCAGCGCCTTGCGGAGGGCGTCACGTCGAGTGAGAAGTAAACTCTGAATCTTTTTAATCGAGTCGTTCCGAGCCATGGTTTTTTACCCTGCCTTAGGGGCCGATCAAACTCCCCGTGCGTTCGAAAGCTGGTGCTTCCACCTTACGCTGCACGGGACGGTTCGACCCTCTTCTCTAGTGTCCTCATGATTCCGACTATTTTTGTGCTCTATTTCCTGGTCAAAAGCACCAAATTAGCAATGCAAGTGCCACTATTCTTATGGGAGGAATCCCCCCCACTGGGCAAACTAACTATAGTACGCAAGAGAACCTAAGTGGGTCTTAACGCGAAATTTCTCCAGTTCAATTCAAGTCAAATCTGCACCAAAGTCCTTAAGTGCATGTCAAAAAGCAAGTTGCGTTGAATGCGTCCCCACCGGGACAAGCGTAGACCGGGGCACATTGTTTAGGTGGGGGTCCTGAATCCGCCTGTACCCCGCTTCTCAGACCTGTACCCCGCTTCTCAGACCTGTACCCCGCTTCTCAGAACGGTACCCCGCTTCTCAGAACGGTAATCGACAAACCCGTCACATTCCGATCAGTCGAATTAGCTAGTTTGTAGCTGCAGCACCGATGCCGCTGGTGGAATGGAAGGTTGCTTGCCACCAGCAGGTCGATGAGGGCTCAGAAGCCTCGGGCGACCCGCACGTCGTCAAAATCGCGGAGATGGTAACCAATTTCCGCATAGTCCAGGACTCGGCAGAGGCTGCGGAGCGCGACTCCCATGCCATCCGGCCCGCTAAACCCGCCAAATTGACCACCCCCCTTGAGATGGGGTTCCAGATCGACAATGACACCGGGAATCCCGCGCCGTTTCAATTTGCGGGCAAGTTTGGGAATGACCTCTCGGAAGTCACGGAAGATTTCGGCATGTCCGCTATCGCCCCGATCTGCCGGCACGAAGTTCTTCAGCAGATTTTCGTCGACGTGATCGGACCGTTTCATTCCCGGTTCCCGGTAGTCTTTGATGTGAAACCAGCCAATCGAAGCTTTCATAGCCAGGTATTGTTGGAAAGTTTCTACCATGCTGTATCCCTGGCTGACGATATTTCCACCATCAAAAATCGTCACCATGGCCGGATGGTTGACCTGGCGGTGTAGCTCAGCCATGAGTTCACCCGATTGACCCACCAGATTGCCTTCGATTTCCAGGCCAAAGGTCAAATCACTCCGATGGCAGATGTCGGCAATTTGCCCCAGCTGATCTGCAGCTTGTGCCGTGTGTTCCCAGGGATCCGAACCTTTGGGATGGTAGAACGAAAAGCCGCGTATGAGTTTGGTTTCGAATGTGTGCGCCAAATCACACGATTTCTTGACTTCTTTATCCAGATACTTTTTGAAGGGAACGAATCGATTCGATGTCCCGTCCTCGACATTGCGGAGTTTAATTTTTCCGATAGGCGAGCCGATCGAGGCAACGTTCATCCCGTATTCGTCTTCCAGATGGCGGAGGTGCGTGATTTCCTTTTTCGTCAGTTGCATGACGTTTTTGACGCCACCCCCTACGTCGACAAAACGGAGGCTGTAATATTGTAGCCCGAGAGCCGCGAAGGCGGAAAACTGTTGAACGGCTGTTTTGTGATTTGCGGCTTCGTCGGCAAAACCTGACAGAATGACGTCGGTGTCGGAAGGCATGATAGTGTGGGCGATAGAACCGGTGAGGGGGTGTTAGACCGTAGGACGGGTCACAATATACCAGGATATTTGGGGAAGGACATGGTCACACGCCGTAAACCAAAGGTATCCATATCGGCATGTCGACGGCGGCAGTTATGGCTCGGGGGATTGGGTTGGGATTACCGCAGGAGCCCGTCTCCCTGGCGGCGGAAAGTTGGCTGCTGCGAACCCAATTGCTGGTGATTTCAGCATTTGCCAGAGTTAGTGAGGCTAGATCGCAGCCGTGTATTGGGCGGAAACAGTTTCGGTCATTCCGCCACGTGGCCGAAACGCTGCCTCGATGCGAATCCAGGGTGGCTCGATCACGGCAACCAGGTCATCAAGGATTGAGTTGGTAACGTGTTCGTAGAAGATCCCCTCGTTGCGAAAGCTTTGCAGATACAACTTGAGGCTTTTCAGTTCTACACATTTATTGCGTGGGGTGTAGGTGATGGTCAGCGTTCCAAAATCGGGTTGACCAGTTTTGGGGCAGACCGAAGTGAATTCCGGATACTCAATTTCGATCTTGTAGTCGCGATCCGGGAATTGATTTTCAAAGGTCTCAAGTAAATCACGAAAAGCAGTCATGGCGGGGGATGGTATAGACAAAGGGTGCAGGGGAGGACAGGATAGAAAACGTAGGGCTGATCTTCCCATAATTCCCCGCCCGTCGTCCATAGTCAGCTCCGCGGAATGAACGACACAAAATTGACCCACCATGACGAACGCCGTGCGGTCGTGCTGCTCTCCGGAGGGCTTGACTCGGCGACGACGGCTGCGGTGGCGCTGGCAGAAGGATTTCATCTCCATGCGCTGTCGATTGACTACGGGCAAAGGCATCGTTTTGAACTGACCGCGGCCAGGCGGATTGCGGCTTCGCTGGGGATCAAGCACCACGTGACCGTTTCGGTAGGTCTCGGCAGTTTAGGCGGCAGCGCCCTGACCGACGAAATCGAGGTACCCCAGGATCGCGGCGATGACGAGATCGCCACGGGTATTCCCGTCACGTATGTTCCGGCTCGGAATACAGTCTTCTTGTCCTTGGCGCTTGGCTGTGCGGAGGTGATTGGTGCGGCGGACCTTTTCATGGGCGTGAACGCGGTTGATTATTCGGGTTACCCGGATTGCCGTCCGGAGTTCATCGCAGCCTTCGAGCGGACGGCAAATCTGGCCACAAAAGCAGGGGTGGAGGGGAGTTCGACCTTTCGCATTCATACCCCCTTGATTCGTTGTTCCAAAGCAGAAATCATACGTTGGGGAACGGAGTTGAACGTTGACTATAGCCTCTCGCACACCTGCTACACGCCAAACGAAAAAGGGGTATCGTGTGGGCGTTGTGATGCCTGCTTGTTACGTTTGAAAGGGTTCCGGGAGGCGGGTCTTGTCGACCCCATTGCGTACCAATGAAAATTTCAGAAATCTACCGGTCGGTCCAGGGTGAGGGGTTGCTCACCGGTACGCCCAGCGTTTTTGTCCGGGCAAGTGGCTGTAACCTCCGCTGCTGGTTCTGCGATACGCCCTATACATCGTGGCACCCCGAAGGCAGCGACATGGCCGTTGACGAAATTATCGCCCAGGTCCAGGAATGGGACTGCCGCCACGTCGTGCTCACCGGTGGTGAACCGATGTTATTCGCCGAATTGATTCCGCTCAGCAAATGGTTCCGTTCCGCAGGCTACCACATTACGATCGAGACATCCGGTACCCTCTATCTGCCCGTCGTTTGCGACATGATGTCGATCAGCCCAAAACTGCAGAGTTCGGCTCCCTCCCTGTCGGAGCATCCCTACTGGAGCCGGCGGCACCAACGAGAGCGAATCGAGCTGGAGGTTTTACGACGACTGATCGATGAATTCGATTATCAACTCAAGTTTGTCGTCGACAGACCGGCGGATTTGGAAGAAATCGAGCAACTCCTGCGCGAGTTTCCAACGCTCGATCCCGCGCGGATCCTCATGATGCCGCAGGGTGTCGAACCAGGAGAACTCCAGGAACGCACCACATGGCTAGAACCTGATTGTCAACGACGGGGATTTGTCTTTTGTCCTCGCAAACAGATTGAGTGGTTCGGGCCCCTGCGGAGGACATGAGCAATCGTGACGACCAAGGCTGCCGGCGAACGATTAACGTGATTCGCCCAGGATTTCGCCGATTTCGCCCACGGCCGCTTGGAGCGAGCGGACCGCCATTTGGTAATTCATGTGCGACGACACTTCGGGTTGAATTTCGGCGAACTGTTCGGTTGCCCGCACCAGTCGGGTCAGTTTTTTGTGTGCCTGGTGGAGGTAGGCATCGGTGTCTTGGTTCTTCCATGCCGTGCCAAGGGCCAGCATGTAGTCGTACAAAACACGCTGAATTTCCTTCAGCTCATCGTCTTCCTCGGCTTCTTCAGAATGCTTGATAAAGGTCCGTACCATCCAGACATGCGTCAACAAGGCGTCGAGTCTTTGCATGGTTTCCAGAGGTGACATTCAGCAAGCCTCAATCACTGATTTGCGGCAGGTTCTTGCGGGGTCACCGCAGGTTCAGCTTTTGTTTCTGTCTTGGGGGGTGGCCCGCCCCGCGGTGCAAACACCAGCACAACCGCGGCACCCGCGATGACGAGTATCAGCCCTGCCAGAAATGTCGGTTTGAGATGGTGCAGGTCCCCTCGGGCAGCTGCGCTGAAAATCGTATTCACCACCGGTGCGCCGCCAAAAATAAGCGGCATGACGTAGATTGGCTTGCCACCAAGATTAAAAGTCAGGATGACCCCCAGCGCGCCTACCGCACCTGCAGTGCCAGCCGCAAGGCTCCAGAAGGAGCCCCCCAAGTTATACTCACTCTCTTCCGGCCAAACGGGTAACAGCATGTTGGGTACAACAACCGCGATCGCAAAGTAGGCCAGTCCCACGCACAGCAGTGGACGAAGGCGGCTCTGCTGCATGCTTGCTTGTCCCTTGTGAAGGATGGGGCCGTAGGACCCCCAGCAAACGATCACCAGGGCAATCGAGGCCAGTTGGATTGCCCATTTGACAGGGTTGCTTGTCCACTCCGCACTCTGCGTGGTCGGTGCGAAGACGAGCACAATCACAGCGCCTAGAGCGACCATGATCAGGCCTGCCAGGAACAAAGGCCCAATTTCTTTGAGCTTGTGGACGAGATAAATCGTCAGGAAAGCGTTTACGACAGGTGCCCCTCCAAAAACCAAGGGCATGACGTAAACCGGTCTGCCCCCAGAATTGAATGCCAAAATGATTCCCAAAGCGCCTATGGCTCCCAGGATGCCGGCGGCCAGGCTCAGCAGAGTTCCACTGGTGGTCCAGTGGCCTTTTTCGCCCCGTGTTACCAGCCAAACGATCGGGATGACCACACCGATCAAAAAATAGGCCAGGCCCACACAAACGAAGGGGCGCAGCCGGGCATATTGACCAGCGGTTGTTGCCATATCCGCCTGGCCCCAGTGCAAGACCGGGCCATAAATGCCCCAGCAGAGAATCGTCAAACCGAACGAGGCAGTGATGAATAATAAATTACGCATGGCGAGCGGGGCATCGAATTGAAGCAGAACGTAGCTTAGAACAACGCCCCGATACTGTACCATTCTACAGGCGGGCTGTCTCTGCAGATCGGTGATTGCTCACAGACGGTGATCGGCAGTGTGCCAACTTTGGCGAAGCATAATCCGCTTTGTCACTCACCGCGCAGGGCCGGTACCAGGGGGGCAGCCAGTGCTCGACGCGTGGCCAGCCAGGCTGCCGCGACGCCAACTGCCGTAATCAACCCGAGCAGCCAGCAAATGGTTCTCCAGGGGACGCCCGCCCCTTGCGGTGCCACGTGTGGCAGCAAGCTCACCAAGGCCGCGACAGAGCCGATGGCCAGCCCAGCTCCCAAAAGCAGGAGATTTTCGAGTAACACGAGCCATACCAGCCGATTCACACCAAAACCGCTTGCCCGCATCAGTGCCATCTCGCCCCGCCGCTCCAGCACACTTCGCAATTCAACAACAGCCAACCCCGCCGTTCCCAATAGTAATCCTAACGCACCGAGCATCTGAAAGGTCGAAAGATAGGTGTTCTGGATGGCCAGAAAACCCGCCAGCCGTTGTTGGGTGTCGACCACGTCGAGACCGTAATCACTCAACGTCGACTCCAACAGGGTCGTGATTTCGCCCATCGTTCCGGGTGGCGAGCCTGCGGACGGTACCGGTCGGAACAGGAAAAGCTGGTATCCGGCGGTTTGGGGGAAAATACGCAGGAAGTTTGCCTCGCTCATGAGTACATCTCCCTGCAACACGCTGTTTTTGAGCAACCCGGCCACTTCGAGCGTCACCGGCTGGCCAAAACTATCCTTAATCCCAAGTCGCGATCCCACGCCACCGTAGAGGTGCAGACTGTAAATCGCAGTATTCATATCAAGCACCACGGGGATGATGCCCTTGCCTTGCTGGTCGGTGCCGAGATCTTCATCCAGGGCTGACCAGGGATCGCTGAGCCCTTCGCCCACAGCTGCCCAGGCAAAGGGCGCCTCGTTGGCTGTCCAGCCCGGGATGCCCAGCACACGCGGTTGCCGCGGGCGGTACAGGCTCAGACAACTGGCGTCCTCGCCAGCGTGGACCCGCACGGGTTCGATCTTCCATTGATCAAGTTGGTCGCTTTGTGGGTCTGAGAATCCAAGTTCCCACCGGCCGTCCCCAGAGTTGAAATCGAAATGGATCGGCTGGTCGCTGGACCCCAAAAGTGCAAATCCTCCCGTACCTTCGTCGCTGGGCTGAATCCGAAAAGCACGGATCGAGATGATCAGAAAACAGGCGGCCGCAACCAACCCGATAACGACGGTACTGCGGCCGGGATGCCGGGCTGCATTGGCCACCGCCAAACCGGCCAGGGACCAACCCCGCTGCGCGTGACTGCCTGGCCCGGAGCGTCGTAAGATGTCGCGCGTGTGGAGTAACAATGCGACCAGTACGGCGGCACCTGCCGCAAAAAAAGTCCCTGCCTGAGCCTCGCCGTACAAATCACGGCCCCAAAAACCAAGCGCCAATGCCCCGGCCACCAGCAGGAGCTTGGCCCACCGCCACGGTGACCTGTTCCGGCCGGCAGGATGAAAAGTTGTTCCTGGACCCCCGGCGAGCAACCGTCGTGGTGGTTGTTGTACGAATTTTCGCAGCGACCAGGTGATCGTGATCCAGGTCGCGGCGACGCTGGCAAGCCATCCGACCAGGAACGACTTGAGTGTGAGGTGCAAGTCAATAAAGGGGGTCGCAATCGCAGCCAGCCAAATCGTCTTCAGGCCGGTGATCATCAGCCACGCATACCCGATGGCCAGACCTGAACCGAGGGTGGCCCCTGCCATCGTGACGATGAGCCCTTCCCAGCCAAGGAGTCGACCGATCGTGCGGCTTGGAACGCCGCAGGCTGCAAGCGTGCCGATTTCACGCGCCCGATTTTCGATGCCGAGTTGGAACAAGAGTACGATCAGCATGATGGCCGACGCAATGAGGAAGCCGCTGAATCCCAAAAACAGACCATCGAACGGTGTGGTTCCCGCCGATGCCGCAAGACCTTGTTTTCTTACCGGAACGATCTGGAAGCCCAGTTCGGAGGGATCGAGTGCCTGCTGAAGCGCAACGCCGATTTCACGTGCCTCCTGCCCGCCATCCACGGGCAAACGTATGGCACTGATCGTTCCCCACCGGGTCTGCCACAATCGCCGGGCGGTTGCCAGGGATATGAACGCCTTGGGTGTCGTTGTGTGATCATCCCAATAGGTTTCGTCTTGTGCCCGAATCGGCTCGACCAGCTCAAAGGGAAGATCCCAATCGTTTATCGATTCTTGATCGGTGACACCCTTCAGTTCAGGTGTGAAATGGGGATCAGCCGCCTCGGTCGACTGGCCGACTGCATCGGTCAGGTCGGCAATCGCCCTCAGGCGGAACGTGACCGGTGGCTGTTCCCGGAGTTGCCCGTGCGTGCTCTGGGGCTCGTAGAAGGTGATCGTGATTGGGTCGCCTGGCTCAACATCCAGATCTTCGGCAGCCCAACGGTTTAACACGATCTCGTCGTTTGCCAGTACGAGCGGTTGGCCGAACTCGTCCCAGAGCGGTCCGAGTGACGCATTCGAGTCGACACCCGTGATTGTGGAATACGGGATTTGACGGGTACCACTACGAATGGTGTTGGCAAGGTAGGTAATAACCGGCTGGATCGCTCCCTCCCCGAACAGTTGCCCGGCCGATCGCACCACCGCGTCGGGCAGGACCAGGTTGACGGAACTGATTTGTACATAGTGACGGCCCGCTGGTGCTTCGACTCGCAGTCCGTAGTCGTCCAGGCTGGGACGGAATCCTGTTTGGTTCGTCAGCCCGACGCCATCGCCCGCCCCGGGTGGCTGTTGACCAAGCGCTAAAAGCACGGTGTTCACCCGGTCGGGTTGTGCCAGCATGTCTTGTAGAACCGTTAACGGAACGAAAGCGTTTCGCGGTTGACGCTGAGTGGGAGTCAGGCTGAAGCGGGCAAGACCTTGCGGGGCGAGGATGCCAGCAACCCGCAGACGTCGCGAGATGGAGGTATCTTGTTTTTCGCCGAGCGGACTGTCGCCCGGAACGTCCAGAGTTAGCGCCAGCCGTAGCAAGACCTCGTCTCCCGGCTGCACGCTAAGTTCGTCGGCGACTGCCTCGGTCAGCGCGATACAGCGACCACGGAGTTCGACCGGGGGAGCCCGCCCGTCCAGGCTCCAGAAACGCTCGTTCGAGGCGACTCCGATGACCGAGATCCGATTGGCACGAGCGATGTCCTGACCCCGATGGGTTTCAAGGGTTCCTGGCACGAGGATCGTCGGCACGGCAGCTTCCCATTTGCGGGTGTCCGCCGAATCGCCGGCTGCCGTGGTGAAAAACCGGCTGCTGAACATCCGCGGTGCGATTAAGACTGCATCAATCTGCCCCAAGCGATTGAGCGTAAGGCTCCGCAGGCTGCCGCGCACCGAATCGCCCACCAGCAATGCCCCGGTGAGAACCGCGGTGGCGACGCACACCCCCAACATCACGGCCAGAGAGGTCCGCCAGTGATGGCGTAAACTCGCACGGATGAATTGGAAAGATGTCACACGGCAAGCAAGTGGTGGGGTCGACTTGGGGACGGATATAACGACGGCTAAAAAAAACGCCCATCGTGGACTTTAATCGAGGTTGCCCCCGACTGCCAAGAGAGGGCCATGCGTTGGACTCTGGGCAGCTAATTTCCCGAAAGCCCCCCCGACCTTGGTTTGGGCCGGGAGGGCTTGTCGGTTCAGTCCATTCGTCACCCGGCCAGTTCATTGGCCGACTTCTTGTCGCAACAATCCTGCCGCTTGCAGCAAGCTTCGGGCGTGCAGTGATCGCACTCGCAATTGGGACAGTCACACGCCACGCACTCGCAATTCGTGCAGGTCGTGCCACTGCAATCGCACACGTCACACGGGCAGGTGTCACCACAACAGCATTGAGCTGCCGTCGCGGTGGAAGATTGGTTCGCCAAGGTCTGGAACCCGTACAGGCCAATCGCGCCGACGGCAATCACGCCAAAAAGTTTTACAAATAAAGACATCGTATTGCTCTCCAGATAAAGAGAAACTCGGTTGGTAAGGTGAACGTCAGATCGAACGATGGTGCGACCCGTTTTCCAGGGCGGAGCCTGTTCGGGTCGCCCCGTCTTTAGTTCAGCCAAACACAGTAGAGAACTCGCAGGGGAGCAGAGGAGGGGAGTGGGCTACCGGTGGTTTCCGACAGGTAGGCTGCCAGCGGCAGATTGGCCGGTGACGGCAAATTCGGTTGGTCAACGGTCGCCTTATCAGTCTGGTCATCCCGTCCCGGGAAACGGCTCGACGTGGTGGGAGTGGTTTGGGGAGCCGGTTTGCCACGACTGCATTCACATTCGGAGCAATTACAGGTTATCGAACAAGTGTTGGAAGCTTGATCCAGCCATGCCGGGGCTCCGTCTCTGCATTCGGTGGCTCTGCATTCGGTGGCCAGCTGGCAGTAGGTCGCTTGGTCAGCCATTTCATGGCTGCCGCAACAAGTCCAGCTGCAGCTGTCGACAAACTCGACGCTGCAGTTGCCACAATCACAACCGAAGACCTGCGACGGCGGCAGAACAGAGCCAATGGTTGCAAGCCAAATAGCACTTCGCAAGACGTTGCAAACTACGGCGGGGAAGAACATGTCCAACCTCTCTGGCACTCTCCTGGTAACCTCCCCTTCTTATTTTACGTAACAATTACAGGATGGGTCAAACTTGATCGCATGAAGTCCCTGGGGCCCTTACTTTGGCGGCTTCTGGGCTGTGGCGGCTTCTGGGCGGGGCTACATATAGCTGAGTGCCCGGTCGGAAATATCCTTGCGGCACCAGCCACCGCTGAAACGGATCGCCTTGACCGCCGAATACGCCTTCAACTTCGCAACCGAAATCGAGCGGCCCAGTGCGGTGATGCCAAGGACCCTTCCCCCATTGGTTACAATGTTGCCATTGCTGGTTGCCGTACCAGCATGAAAGACCTTGACATCGCTCATTTTCGCCGCCTCCGCCAGCCCGCGAATGGGAACCCCCCGCGGGTAACTACCCGGATAGCCCTCGCTTGCCATCACGACGCAGACGGCGGGTCTCGGATCCCATTGGAGCGGGCCGAGCTCATCAAGGCGACCATCGATGGTTGCTTCCAGCAGGTCGACCAGGTCGCTTTTGAGTCGCATTAACAGGGGTTGGCATTCCGGGTCGCCAAAGCGAACGTTGTACTCCAAAACCCGAATTCCCTGGGCGGTGACCATCAGTCCGGCGTAGAGCACACCCTTGAACGGTCGCCGCGATCGTTTGAGTTGATGGACGGTCGGAACCAGGACCGTCTCTTCAATTTTGGCAAGCATGTCGTCCGTGACCAAGGCGGTTGGGCAGTAGGCCCCCATGCCGCCTGTGTTCGGTCCCAAGTCGCCGTCGTATGCCGGTTTGTGGTCCTGGCAGGCTGGCAGCGTCAGAATTGTACGACCATCGGTAATTGCTAACACACTAGCTTCGTGACCTTCGAGCCGTTCTTCCATCACCAGTTGGTTGCCTGCAGCGCCGAATTCCTTGGCACCAGTAATCCGCTCGACTGCCTCGAGCGCTTGCTCCCGGTTATCACACACGATGACGCCTTTACCAGCGGCGAGGCCGTCGGCCTTAACGACAATCGGTATGTCTTCGCGCTCTTTCAGGAACATGATGGCCGAGTTGGCGTCATCAAACGTGTGAAAATCGGAGGTCGGCACGTCTGCATGGCGAAGCAGGTTTTTGCAGAAGACTTTGCTGCCTTCCAACTCGGCAGCGGTCTTGCCAGGACCGAATGCGCGTAACTTCGATTCGCCGAAGGCATCGACGATGCCTGCCGCCAGCGGGGCTTCGGGACCAACCACCGTGAGATCGATTTCGTTTTGGCGGGCGAATTCCAGCAGCCGCGGAATGTCATCGGCCGCGATATCGACGTTTTCGCCTTCCTCCTCGGTGCCGCCATTGCCCGGCGCAATCCATACACGATCAACGCGGCTGCTTTGGGCAATCTTCCAGGCCAGGGCGTGTTCCCGACCACCGCTGCCCACGACGAGTACTTTCATGGTAGAACTCCGAAAAATCCATGAAAAACGTTTTTGTGAACTTCCTTATCCGGGGTGATTCTACGTTCCTTGGTGCGGTGGTGGAAGTCTCTGCCCCCAGCGGTGCTGAACAATTATGTCTGTCTCAGGCCGGCAGTTGACCACGCATGACGGGGTTCCCAGGCCCCTCTTCGATCCAACCCAACTGTCTAACAGCCAACAGCAGGTGGTGGTAGGCGGGTTGGAGATATTGTATGACAGGACCGCAGCCCGACTCGTACGGTTTTGCAGTTTGAAAATGCCACAGTTTTGGCAACCTGCTGTGGGCGGCTGGCCGCTGCGGCGAGGTAAGCCCGGCGGTAAGCCCGGCGTTGCGTGGCCCAGTTGCGTGGCCCAGTTGCGTGGCCCAGTTGCGTGGCCCAGTTGCGTGGCCCAGTTGCGTGGCCCAGTTGCGTGGCCCAGTTGCGTGGCCCAAAGGTGACCACGGCCCCAAAGTGACCATGGTGTTTCCGCGATGCTGTCGGTTGAACCAAGGTTGATCTGAAAAACGACGGTTGACAGTTCAGGTCGGGTGGTTTTTAATTTGGTGGAAGATTGTGAAAAAAGTCACAATCCCCCATTCCCCGCGCCGTGGCATCGCTTTAAATTGTCGCTAAGCAAAGGATTGCTCACCGTTCTTGAAGTCCCTCTGGGCAGTCCGAACGTTTGCGTCCCAGGGCCTCACGGTTTTGCACGAGGCTTCTGCCGAAGGTCGGGTCGTATCCCGGTTTGGTGGGTGGGGGCATGGGTAGAAACAAGGTTGAAGTTGTTGACGTGCGGTTCATGAATGCACGGGAGTTGGTCAACGATGGCAGATAAGAGCAAAATGTCGGTGGCAGAGATTCTCGCGGCCGCGCGGAAAGCGGATAGCGACGACGTTTCGGGTGACAGTTCGCCACCGGCCGACGATCAACCAGCACCGGAACCTGCTGAAAGCACTTCGGTTGAGGAAGAGGCGGCTCCACCGGCGAGCACACCGAAGTCGGGCTCGGGGCGTCCGAGCGTTGCTGGAATGTTGGCGATGGCCCGCGGTGAAAAGCAAGCGGGGGGCCCGCCAGCGGCGGCCAAGGAACAGCCTGCTGCAAAGCCGGCGGCGAAACCGGCGGCGAAACCAACTCCCAAGAAGAAAGCGGCACCAGCGGCAAAGCAAGCACCTCTCGATACGCAGAGTATTTTGGCTGCGGCCAGGAAATCGCAAGCCGAGCGGCCAGGCCCGATGACCAAGGCTGAGGCAATTGCCCAAGGCAAGCCGGTTGCACCCAAGGTGAAAAAGCCGAAGGAGGAGATTATCGTTCCTCCGATGCCGGTCAAGCCAGAGTATGCCAAAGTCAAGTCGGAGCGGACCAAGGAGCAAGTTGCCGAACGGCGGGCGTTTTTGTTTGGGTTGAGTGCTTTAGCGACCGGGTTTACGGCCCTGGCGGTGACCAGCTTTTTGTTTGTGATGGGGACAGTTCGGTTTATGTTCCCCAACATTTTGCGTGAACCACCCAGCCGATTTAAGGTTGGCTTTCCCGACCAGTTTCCTGCCGGTCAGGTGCAAACAAAATTCAAGGCCCAGTTTGGGGTGTGGGTTGTGAATACCGCTTACCACGGGGAACAGCAGATTTTCGCACTCAAGTCGGTTTGCACCCATTTGGGGTGCACGCCAAACTGGCTGGAAGCCGAGCAGAAGTTTAAATGTCCCTGCCACGGTAGCGGATTTTATAAAGATGGCGTTAACTTTGAGGGGCCTGCGCCACGTCCCCTGGAACGGTACGCGATCGCGGTTGCCGACGATGGTCAGATCGAGATCGACAAGAGCGCCGTGTTTCAGGAGGAAATGGGTCAGTGGGCCGAGGTCCAAAGTTTCATTTCCGTGTAGGCCTTATGCCAATAGCAAGCATTGACGATTTTATTCATGCCCAACCTTAGCGAAATCATCTACGAATCGCAGATTTGGAAAAGCGTCTTTCGTCATCCGATGCCGGTTGATCGTCGGAACCGGATTGTCGTGATGCTCACCAACTTTTATCTGCACCTGCATCCGGTCTCGATTAAGAAACAGGGGATTGCCCTTTCGTACACTTGGTGTATGGGGGGAGTGACCTTCTTCCTGTTCCTGGTCGAAACCGTCACCGGTGTGCTGTTGATGTTCTATTATCGCCCGACCCTGGAATGGGCGTACAACGACATCCTCGCGCTGCGAGATGTTTACTCGCTGGGGATCCTCCGCGAAATCCACCGCTGGGGAGCCCACGCGATGGTGATCACGGTGTGGTTGCATATGTATCGCGTCTTTTTGACCGGCAGCTACAAGCCCCCGCGAGAATTCAACTGGGTGGTGGGGGTCATTCTGCTGGTGTTGACTTTGCTCTTGTCGTTTACCGGTTACCTGCTGCCTTGGGACCAGTTGGCTGTGTGGGCGATCACGGTAGGGTCGAACATGGCCCGGGCAACCCCCGTTCTGGGGCACGAAGGCCCTGGGCAGCAACTGCTGACCCTGGGTGGCATCGACATGATCACCAACGCCTCGGATGCCCGCTTTGCGCTTTTGGGTGCGCGGAACGTGGGCGAGGAGACACTGAATCGATTTTACATCCTGCACTGCATTGCGATTCCGCTCGGAGCGGCGTTGCTGATAGCCATTCACTTCTGGCGCGTGCGCAAGGATGGAGGTATCAGCGGACCATTGTAAACCGCGGAAGAACTTGTAAACCGCAGGAGAACTGGCTGCCGCCCGTTTTCCCGCCCCGCTCCCCCTAAGCCACCCCAACCTGTAGACCTGCATCCCCCCAGACATCAATGCATGGCGTAAGTCCCGAACAATTCGCCGTACAGGTCGCTATATTCCTTGGCCCGTATTACATTGCGCTGGCTTTGATGAACAGCGTGATGGCGTTCTATCTCTGGAAAAAACCAGAGCAACACGCGATCTGTCGGTTCAAACTGGGGAGCGTGCCCCTGGCGGTAACGAGTGCCTGGGTTTGGTTGGTTGTCGCCTCACTGTACGTGTTGTTGGCTGCCGCCACCGTCGGGGCGGGGAACGGTGGCAACCTCTCGTTGATCCCCCAGTTTCCACACTGGTTTTGCGAATTCGTGAATCAAAGTACGGGGCCGGTCATTTACACATTGGGTACGACGGCCGTGCTGGTGGTGCTCTATTTCTTCCGCGCTTTCTTCGTAAAGCCGTTGGTTGCCTGGACTATCTGGAATTTGATGTTCCTGTTTCTTGGCCTCTCGATGCCAGATAGCGACTTTTATGCCATCGTTGCCAAGCCTGACAATGTACCCATTGTGGCGATGGTGTTCTTGCTTGCTTTCTTTAACTGGGTCGCAACTGCCCAGTCAGTTGTGAACGACCGTCGCAAGGAAGAAGGGCTGCCGCCAGTCGAAAAAGAGAACGATGAGAAAATCCTGGTCTGGCCCGACCTCGTTTATACCGAAATGGTTTGCATGATTGCGTTGACGGCAGTGCTCATTCTCTGGGCGATTCTGTTGCAAGCCCCGCTGGAAGAGCCGGCCAGTAGTGTCAACACGCCCAATCCTTCCAAGGCCCCATGGTATTTCCTGGGATTGCAGGAAATGCTGGTCTACTACGATCCCTGGATGGCGGGTGTCGTGCTCCCCACTTTCATTATCGTAGGGCTCATGGCCATCCCCTATATCGATTTCAACAAGTCGGGTAGTGGCTACTACACCATTAAGGAACGCAAGTTTGCTTACCTCATTTTTCAGCTTGGCTTTCTTGAATTGTGGGTCACCTTGATCGTGTTGGGGACCTTGCTCCGCGGGCCGAACTGGAACTTCTTCGGACCCTATGAATTCTGGGATGCCCACAAAGTCCAGGCCCTCAACAATGTCAACGTGTCCGAATACTTCTGGCAGTGGCTGTTGGGGATGAGCCTCCCCAGAGCGCCGGTCGGCAGCGGCCAGGGAGTTGCGGTTGGCTACATCCTGGCGCGGGAATGGCTTGGTATCTTGCTGGTGCTTGGGTACTTCATTGCCCTGCCTCCCATTATGGCTGTGACCGTGTTGCGCGGTTTTTACAAACGGATGGGATTCGTGCGTTACATGACACTGGCCATGCTGATTTTGTTTATGGCCTCCCTCCCGCTGAAAATGGTGTTGCGCTGGACGTTTAACCTGAAGTACATCGTCGCCATCCCGGAATATTTCCTCAATTTCTGATCCCCTCGAGATCATCAACAGACTCACCACTCCCGACACACTTCCTACTCAACGCTGACCTATGCCTGCAACCGAAAAAACCTGGCGAGATCAAAAATGGATGCATGTCGTCTTCGGCGTGTCGTCGTTGATCATGTTGATTTCCACGGTGTGGATGCTCGAAAAGGATCACAACCGTGAATGGCGCCGGTGGCAAATGAAGGATCGTGGCAAAGAACGCTGGCAGCACGCTTCCCGGCTGGCGGAAACGAGTGCCCAGTCCCACGCTGCGTTAAAGGGCCTCAAGCGGCAGTTGGCAGAGGCCAGCAGTTCCAGAATCGACCACGCACTCATCCAACAGGTAAAAGATTTTGTCCAGGCAGAAGACGCGCGCCTTGCTGGCCAGGGGGCACCTCCGAAGTCCGCCGAGGCCAGTCTGGCCACCATCGAAAAGGAACTCGCTGATCTCGAACCCCTGGCCGACGAGGCCGCCGCTGCCCGCGAAGCGGTGACAGCGGCCAAAAAATCGGCCCATGACGCTGTCAACACCAAGCTGGCAGCCCAAAAGGATCCGGCCCAACGTGATGCGTTGCCAAAACTCACGCAGGATTCGAAATCACGCCTGCACGAGTTGCAGCAAAAAGTCCAGCAGCGCGATAAGGCCGAACAAAATGCAGGCCGTGGCCGCAAACAACTGCTTGCCGCCATGAACAAAATCATTGGTGAGGCAAAACGTCGAGAAGATGCTTTCACGGTCCAAAAGAAATTTGTCGCAGCCGACCACACGGCCCGAGTGAGTGAGCACGGCATTGCAGTTGGAGAGGGTTTGCCAGCTGAGCAAATCGACAAAATCCAGGTAGAGATTGATTCGCTTGCCCAGAAGATGACCGACCTGGATGACCAGGTCGGCAATGCAAAGGATTATCGTGTGCGTGTTGAAACGGTTCGCCGCGAAATCGAAAAGGGCACCACCGAAATTGAGAAGGAACTTGCTGCCGTGCAAGCGGAATTGAACCGCATTGCCGACAATCGCGACAAAAACAGCTGGAATGTTGGAGAATGGCTTGCCCGCCGCCCCATTCTCAACGCGCTTTACGATGGCAATATTCGGATCGAGCAAACCTGGTTGCCCGACATCAAAATCAATTACAACTTTAGCGAGGTGCCCCGGTACGACCGCTGTATCACGTGCCATCGATCGATTGACAAAACCGCACCCGGCTCCCCCGTGGAACCCGCCTTTCCCGCCCTGAAGGACAAACAGCGGCAGCGCGTGGTCGAATTGGCAACGCCTTCAAAAGAACCAGAGATCGCCGTGAGCGATGAGGGTGTCGTTCAGGTTCCCACACTCGAATCGGTCTACGGCCTGACCATTGCCGGCAGCGGCCAGATCGACCATTACGCCGTCACGGTCCAGTATGTCACGGCCAAATCACTGGCTGCTGCGGCCGGGCTGCAGTTGGGTGACATCATTCGTGAAATCAATGGCGGACGCGTTTATTCCAATGACGATGTCGAGCAGTATTTACTCGACAATGCCCATTGGGGTGAGTCCCTGAAGTTAACCATTCGCCGTGGGCTGGGGAGTCCCTACACGTCCCATCCCCGGCTCGATCTCTACGTCGGCAGCATGAGTCCCCACAAAAAAAACGATATGGGTTGTACGATTTGCCACGACGGACAGGGTAGCGCAACCGATTTCAAGTGGGCTTCCCATACTCCCGATAACCCGAAAGAAGCCGACGAATGGTCCAAAAAGCATGGCTGGTTCGATAACCACCATTGGATCTTCCCGATGACGCCCGACCGCTTCATTGAGAGCAATTGCCTGAAATGCCATCACGAAGTTGCGGAACTCGAACCGAGCGAACGCTTTCCGGAGCCACCAGCACCCAAGCTCGTCAAAGGGTATCACCTGATCCGCCAATATGGCTGCTTCGGCTGTCATGACGTCAACGGTTACGACGGGCCAACCAAACGCATCGGCCCCGACATGCGGCTGGAACCAAACTATCACGAAGTTGCCGCCGCCGTGTTGCGCGACAACGGGCTCACGGACGATGAACGTGAATCGGCGGCGACACTTGTCCATAGTCCAGAGGTGAATTCCATTCGTCATGAGCTCTACCAGGCGATCCGACGCGATGCCGAGCTTGCCGAAGCCGGCAATGCAGATGGCCAGCCGCGCCTTTCGGCTGCAAGTCACAAGCTGGCGGACCTGCTCAAGGATGTCGAGACACCAGGACGACTTCGTAAGGCGGGCCCCAGCCTCAGGTACATTGCTTCAAAAGTGCAGTATCCGTGGCTCTACAGCTGGATTCGCAAACCGTCGGATTTCCGCTCCAGTACACGCATGCCGCAATTCTTTGGGCTCCACGAGCACCTGGAAAAACATATCAAAGCGTTTCCCGACGGTCAGGGGAATCCGGCCGGCCTGACCGAACTGGAGTACACGCGCCGCTTTGAACGGATCGAAATTCTTGCCTTGGCACGGTTTCTGCTGAACAACAGTAGCAAGTTTGATTACCTGAACCCGCCTGCGGAAGTGACCACCGAGCCCAGCCCGGAGCGGGGAAAGTGGCTCTTCGAATCGCGCGGCTGCCTGGCCTGTCATTCTCACCGTGAGTTTCCCGGGATCGCGTCAACCCAAGGTCCCAACCTCTCGGAAGTCTCCGCGAAATTCGATTCTGAATCAGGGCGACGTTGGCTCTACAGTTGGATCAAGCAACCACACCGTTATCACCCGCGGACCGTGATGCCTGATCTGTATCTCAATCCCATTGTCGAAACCGATCCCACCGGCCAGCCGACCGGGGTCGTTACCGACCCGGTTGCCGATCTCGTGGCTTACTTGATGGGCGTGCCCTCCGATTGGAAACCGCACGACGTTCCCGCCGAGACCTTGACCGCCGATGAAAAGCTGGCCCTTAAAGACCTGGCAGCAGAGTGGCTCTCGGCATCTTTTCCCCGCAAACGGGCCGAACGGTATGCCAACGAGGGGATTCCCGCAGCCCAAGCAGCCAACATCAAAGGTGATGAACGTATGTTGGTCGACCTGAACGATGAAAACCGTGTGGCCAAACAACTGGACTATGTTGCCCGGCGATCGATCAGCCGTTATGGCTGTTTTGGTTGCCACGACGTTCCCGGCCAGGAAGCTGCGAAACCGATCGGTACAGCGCTAACCGAATGGGGCCGCAAAGAACCCTCCAAGCTTGCCTTCGAAAACATCACGAAGTTTCTCTCCACCCATGGGGTGGACGATGTCACCGAGCAACTGGATGAACAAGCTGTCAACGAACACGCTGGCGAAGATCATGCCTCGGGTGCCCATGCCGGCAACGGGCATCATGGGGTCGATCCGCTCGATTACGACGACGACACAGGGTATTACTTGCAGGCCCTCAACGGACACCACCGGCAAGGTTTCATCTGGCAGAAACTTCGACAGCCACGCTCCTATGATTATCAGAAGACCCGCAACAAGCGGTATGACGAACGGCTCCGGATGCCTTTGTTCCCGCTCGACATCGAAGAGCGGGAGGCGGTCATCACGTTCGTTCTGGGCCTGGTCAATGAAGCTCCGGCTGAAAAATTCGTCTATCTCCCGGACATTCGCCAGGAAGCTATCATGCAAGGACGACATGTGCTGCACAAATACAATTGTGGCGGTTGCCACGTGCTCGACATGGAACGCTGGCAATTTGGCATTGAACCAGACTGGTTTGAAGAACCGCCCATCAAACCAGAGTTTCCGTTCCTGCATTCGGAACCGTCGGGTGAAGAAATTGCCAAATCACTGGAACTTGATCACCGTGGTTTGCTCAACGTGACCTTGCATGGGATGCCGGTCATGAGTGAAGAAACCGGTCAACCCAACCTGGTGGATGAAGATGGGGTGCCGATCGAACCCGACGATGACGAGTCCGAACCATTCTACGAATTTACGCTGTATCGTAATACGGTTGTGGCTGGTTATGAGCGGAAGGTCGGCGTGCAAAACCTCTTGATTCCGGCCGCCCATGCGGGCGGTGGCCCGAAAAATGGCCGTGAATTTCCCGCCAACGGTGGCGATCTTGCCCGCTACTTGTTCCCCCGAGTCATCGCCCAGGAGCACAAGACCAACCCGCAGGCGAAGGGTTCCGAAGCGTGGGGATGGTTGCCGCCACCTTTGATTGGTGAAGGTAAAAAAGTTCGTACCGAGTGGCTGCACGGTTTTCTGATGGATCCGACGGCGATTCGTCCCGCGGTTGTGTTGCGGATGCCCAACTTCCACATGTCTTCGGATGAAGCCAGCGCACTGGTCAATTATTTTGCCGCGAAAGACAATGCCGATTGGCCGTACGAATACAGTGAGCGCCGCCGCGATGCTTACCTGACCCAACTCGATCAGGCCCATCCCGAGTGGATGGACAACGCCATGAAAATCTTGACCGATAGCAACTACTGCACCAAATGCCATGCGGTCGGCGATTTTTTCCCGAAAGGTGCCATCAAAACCCAGGGACCCCAACTGGCCAACGTCTACCAGCGGTTGCGGCCGACCTATATGCGGAATTGGACTGCCAGTCCAAGCCACATTCTCCCCTACACCGGGATGCCTGTGAACATTCCCTTCGACCCCAATGCTCCCCATTTGGGTGGTGTTAACCAGGCCCTGTTTCCAGGTACCAGTGTGGATCAGCTCGATGGGTTGGTCGACCTCCTCATGAACTACGACGATTACACGGCTCGACAAACGACTATCAAATCCATGGTCAAGGAATCTTCACCGGCCGAAGGTGGAGAACAGGCGGCCGAGGCTCCCGAGCCACGGCCGGATCAATCGGCGAGCGACTTACCCGCTCCCGCTTTACGATGACAACCCCGCTGAAATGAGATCCTTGATGAAAGCCATTCCTTACTTTTTGCTGTCAGCTGTGATTGCAGTTTTTTTACTTGCGGAGGTTGATTGCCTTTTGGCTGTCGAGTGGGGATCGCTTTCGGGCCGTGTAGTTCTCGATGGTGAGCCGCCCGAATCCCAACCGATCAATCCGACGAAAGACCAGTTCTGCATGAGTATCGGGCCTCCCAATGAAACGTTGCTGGTGGGTAAAGATGGCGGATTGGCGAACGTGGTCATTTACATTCGGGTCAAACGGGGCCAATCGCTCGATATCCATCCCGACTATGATGTGCAGTTAGAACAAGAGGTTGTGCTTGACAACAAGGGCTGTCGGTTTGTGCCGCACATCGCATTGGTCCGGACCGGTCAGCCGCTGGTCGTCAGGAACTCCGATCCGACCGGACACAATACCAACGCATCGCTAGCCAAGAACGGCGCTTTCAACGTGCTTATCGCAGCCAGCCAGTCGCAAAATATGACTCTCTCCAAAGCTGAGAGCTTACCATTGCCGGTTCAGTGCAACGTGCATCCGTTTATGAAGGGGTATATGCTCGTTCGCGATGATCCCTACATGACGGTGACCGATGAGACCGGCGCGTTTGAAATAACCGATATTCCGGCTGGAACCCATGAGTTTCAGTTCTGGCAGGAAAGAATAGGGTATTTGAAGGACTGCAAATACGACGGCGGTCAACTCAATCGTCGTGGGCGGGTCAAGTTGGATATTCAAGATGGCGAGAAGCTTGACCTCGGCGAGATCGAAGTGCCCGTCAGTTTGATCAAGTAAGCAGCTGCTGTTCGGTCAATGCGCACCGGCTTTGGAATGTGAGGTCGTCGGGGGCAAATCGAGAAAACGTATGATAAAGCAAAGCAAGACTTGCGGTTTATGGCTGGTACCCTGCGTTGTGTGGTTGGCGTCCGGGTGTGGCGAGCGTGGCTACCTGGGTCCCGTAGCGAACAGCCACACTGCGATTGAAATTCGCAAAGCGCTCGACACGTTTTCCGGTTCGGCGGGTGAGGGAGCGACTGCAGGCGTGGCCTCAAGTGGTACCGGCTGGGGAACCTTGCGGGGCCGTTTTACGTTCGACGCCGCACCACCCACGATGGCCCCCTACGACGTAACGAAAGATCTGGCGACTTGCACCTTGGATGGTAAACCCCCCTTGCAACAAACTTTGCTGGTCGACAGCGCTACGAAAGGGATCAAGAACATTGTCGTTTTTGTTCGCAATGCCCCACGGGTCCACGAGTCGGCCGGGCCAAGTAAAGAACCGATCATCTTTGACCAGAAGGAATGCGTTTTCGTGACCCATGTGTTGCCCTTGACCGTAGGGCAGTCGCTGCAACTGAAGAACAGCGATAACGTGGGCCACAACACGAACATCAGGGGTAAAAAAAACACGTTCAACCAAACGATCCCGGCAGGGGCATCGGTGCCGTTTACTCCGCAAAAGGAGGAGGCCTTACCGGCACCGATGAATTGTAGTATTCACCCCTGGATGAGTGCCTACATGCTGCCGCGCGAGAACGGCTACTATGCCGTGACGGCGGAAGATGGCACCTTTGAAATCCCGCATCTTCCGGCAGGTGAAGACCTGGAGATTCAAGTCTGGCACGAAAGGGGCACCGGTCCGGGAGGCGGAGTTGTGCTTTCGACACCCGAAGCGAAAGAATACAAGTGGTCGAAGAAGGGCCGGTTCAAGGTCAAGCTTGAGCCAGACAAAACGAAAGAGATTGACCTGAACGTGCCTGAAACAGCATTTCGGAGTTGATATTTTGCTCCCAAATGGATTGAACGAACTAGCATTCGCCAGAATTGTTCTGTAGAAAAATAAACGAAAATACAAAAGTCGATGACAAAACATCATCCAACTTCTGAATGGATTGCGCTAGTGGCCGTGCTACTGGTGGTTGGCGGATGTGGCCAATCGGAGCAAGTCGTTTTCCGACTCAACATGCGGGAAGTGGTTTCGAATCAAATTGAGCCGCAATATCAACAGCAAATTGTCAATGTGATCGAGGCGATGTTTGGCACTCCCGATGGACCTTCCGTCATGCCCGAGATGAAGCTCGACATCAAGCACCTCAAATTCGCTGCCGGTCCTGTCTGGGATGACCAGGCGGGCAGGAGGCATGGACTGTACCGGAAACATTGTGCCCACTGTCACGGGATCAATGGCGACGGGCGGGGCCCGACGGCGCTCTTTTTGGACCCCTATCCGCGCGACTATCGCCCGGCCGTCTTTAAATTCAAGTCGACCTACAATCCGGCCCGGCCAACCACCAACGATTTGCACCGCACGCTGATGAATGGGGTTCCTGGTACGGCGATGCCTTCGTTTGCTCTGTTGCCGCCTGCCGAGGTGGCTGCGCTGGTGGAGTATGTGAAATATCTCAGCATGCGGGGTCAAATGGAAACCGCACTCATTGGGTACGTCTTCGACGAACTTGGTGAGGGAGACGATGGCAACCTTATTCCACTTGATCCGGTCAACGATTCTGAGCAGCGCAACGTGATCGTTGACGAACTGCTGGGGGACATTGTGACCGGTTGGGAAGAGGCCCCAGAACAGGTGATCCATCCTGATCCCGACGCCATTCCAGTTGACAAATCCTCAGCGCAATGGGCAGCGTCCGTTGATAAGGGGCGGACGCTGTTCTACGGGACAAAAGCCAACTGTGTTAAATGCCATGGCCCGACTGGATTAGGGGATGGACAGCAGGACGATTACAACATCTGGAATAAGGCCGTGATGACGTTTGAAGAAGCTACCGACTCACTGCCTAATCAAATCAAGACGACCCGCGCCAGTATGAAGAAGATGGACAAGGAGCAAACGGTTGCCACGAAAGAGGATCTGGTATTGCTGCACCGCAGCCTGACCGATCACCGTGAGGTCCTGGAGGAACTGCTTCCGCCCCGCAACGCGATCCCCCGCAATTTGCGCCAGGGGATGTTTCGTGGTGGGCGACGGCCGCTCGACATTTATCGCAAAGTGTATACTGGCATTGCCGGGACCCCGATGCCGGGTGGCGGACCTGTGACACCCGGTGCGAAGGGAACACTTAGTGACGAGGAGATCTGGCAGCTTGTTGATTACGTGCGGTCGTTGCCGTTTGAACCAGCCAGCCAACCGACGAGGTTGCGTATTAATTACGACGTGTTGAACTGAGGGCCCGACAGGAAGGCAGGTCTTTGTTTTATGGAAGCCGCTGGATCCGAACGCCGGAAAATCCAAAACTCAATGTCCCGCCAGGTGAGGATGCTGCTGTGAACCGTTTTTGGTGTATCGTTTTTTTGCTCGTGCCGATCCTGGGGGTTGCCACTTTTATTGTGGCTCCCTACTACAACATATGGTTCCCACGGGATGTCTCCACGCATGGAGTCACAATCGACAATCTGTTCATGTTCATTCTCTGGCTCACCGGGATCTTGTTTATCGGTACCGAGTGGGCCCTGTTTCAGTTCACCTGGAAATATGATGCCGAGCGCAACCCCGAACCTGTCAAATTCTCGCATGGTGAGCATACACTGGAGGTGGTTTGGACGATCGTGCCAGCCGTGATCCTGTTGTTTATTGCCATTTATCAAATGGATGCCTGGGCCGCTGCCAAGATGCGCAAACCCAATATTCGCCCAACGGCGGAAATCGCGGGGCGGCAGTTCAATTGGGATGTGCGCTATCCCGGGGCCGACCAACAACTTCATACACTCGACGACATAGTTCGTTACGACGGCAATATCCATCTGCCGATGGGGGAAGACGTCCTGCTTGTGATCAAGAGCCAAGACGTACTCCACAGTTTCTTCCTGCCGAATCTACGGCTCAAGCAAGACGTGATTCCTGGCATGGAGCAGGCCATGTGGTTCTATGCCAAGGATACCGGAAAATTTGACGTTGTATGTGCCGAACTGTGTGGTTGGGGGCATTACAAGATGAAGGCCCGCCTGACGCTTCAAACGCGAAGCGAGTTCGATAAATGGCTTGCAGAAACCTACAAAGCTGAGCAGGCCATGAAGGTGGCTACGGTGGACCAATAGGCGGTCTCTGACTGAATAGACGATGAGAGAAAATACCAGACGACTGAGGTAATTGAAAATGAGTACCGTGACGGCTGATACCCACGCGCATGAACATGCCGACGACCATGCGCACGTAGGCGGGTTTCTTTCCACGTATGTATTTTCTCGTGATCACAAGATCATTGGTCTGCAGTTTCTGTTCAGCACCCTGTTGTGGTTTGTGGTTGGCGGTTTGCTTGCAATGGGTGTTCGTTGGCAATTGGCCTATCCCTGGTCCGACATGCCAGTCTTCGGAAAGTTGCTCTTCGCGGCCGAAGGGGGGCAGATTTCCCCCGAATTTTACACCGTGTTGTTTACGATGCATGCCACGGTGATGATCTTCCTGGTCATTATTCCGATCCTGGCCGGTGCCTTCGGGAACTACCTCATCCCGCTGATGATTGGTGCCGACGATATGGCCTTTCCCACGCTCAACATGCTCAGCTACTGGTTCATGTGGCCAGCCTTTCTGGCCTTCGGCTCAAGCTTTTTTGTCGAGGGGGGAGCTGCGGGGGCCGGGTGGACCTCGTATCCACCGCTCACGGTTCTCAACAGCGCTTCCCCAGGGAGCGTGAACGGGCAATCACTATGGCTCATTGGGGTGCTCTGTGTCGGTGTGTCGTCAATGATGGGATCGATCAATTATCTCACCACGATCATTCAGATGCGGGCCCCCGGGATGACCATGTTTCGGCTGCCCATGACGATTTGGGCCATGTTCATCACGGCTGTCTTGCAAGCCTTTGCATTGCCAGTGCTCACGGCGGCCGGGTTCATGCAACTCGCCGACCGGGAACTTGGTACCGGGTTCTTTCTCCCGGAAGGGGTGGCGGCCAATAATGCCTTGCCGGCTGCCGGTGGGGGGCACCCTCTTTTGTGGCAGCACTTGTTCTGGTTCTACAGCCATCCGGCCGTTTACATCATGATCCTGCCCGCCATGGGTATGGTCAGCGACATTATTGCATGCTTCGCCCGCAAGCCTTTGTTTGGCTACAAACCGATGGTCTACTCAATCGCCGCAATTGCGGGGCTCGGATTTATCGTTTGGGGACACCACATGTTTCTCTCGGGAATGAACCCGATGCTCGGCATGACATTTATGGTCTCCACCATGTTCATTGCGCTGCCGAGTGCAATCAAAACATTCAACTGGCTTGGTACGGTTTGGGGTGGGCGGATTCAATTCACAACTCCCATGTTGTTTGCACTCTCATTTGTTTCCATGTTTATCATTGGTGGCTTGAGTGGCATCTTTATGGCCGCGACGCCAGTCGATATTTTTATTCACGATACGTATTTCATCGTGGCCCACTTCCATTATGTCCTGTTTGCCGGAACGGCGATGGCCGTGTGGGGAGCCATTTACTTCTGGTTCCCCAAGATGTTCGGTCGGATGATGAATGAACCCTGGGGCAAGGTTCATTTCTTCCTCACCTTTGTTTTCCTGAACTGTACGTTTTATCCGATGCACATTCTGGGCCTTGTTGGGTTTCCTCGCAGGTTAGCCGATCCCTATCACTACGAGACATTTCGCCACCTCATGCCTCTCAATCAATTCATGACCTGGTGCGCAATCGGGATGTTTGCTACGCAAATTATCTTCGCGATTAATTTCTTTTCCAGCATATTCATGGGCAAAAAAGTTGGGCGTAATCCATGGCATGCAAATTCGCTTGAATGGATGGCACCCAGCCCACCCGGGCATGGCAATTTTGATTTCCAGCCGATCGTTTACCGCGGACCGTACGAGTATGGTTCGCCAGAAGTCGAAACCGATTACTACCCCCAGACACAGCCTCCACCCGAAAAGCAAGGAGACGACTGACCGGAGAGGCCCGCAGCCGCAAAAACTCCCACCCTGTCGAAAGGGCGTTTCCGGTGCGGGCTTCACGTGAATGTCCAAAGTGGTTTCCGATGCAAGACGACTTGGTTCACAGCACGGTTTCTCCCTGGCCCCATCGCTGGGCCCTCGTTTTGGCGTGCGCTACTTTCCCACTCGTTTGGGTTGGCGGTCTGGTGACTACCACCGATGCTGGAATGGCGGTGCCAGACTGGCCTTCCACCTATGGGCACAACCTCTTTCTTTATCCTTGGAAAACATGGTTGTTTGGCCCTTGGGATCTGTTTGTGGAGCATGGACATCGCCTGCTGGGGGCTGCCGTGGGGTTGCTCACGATCCTGCTGCTGGTTGCGTTGTGGCGATGTGACCAACGCCGCTGGGTCCGTCAACTGGGAATCGTTGCCTTGCTTTTGGTGGTTGCCCAGGGTGTGCTGGGCGGTATGCGGGTCCTCCTGGACGAGCGACTGCTGGCCATGTTGCATGGTTGTACCGGCCCTTTGTTTTTTGCCGTGACCGTCTCGCTGGTGGTGGTTACCTCCCAAGGATGGCGGGGTACCGGGGCGTCCGCATGCGAAATCCTGAAAACCACATCACGCAAGTTCGATCATCGGTTGCTGCACCAACTGGGTACGGTACGGGCCCTGGTCGTTTTGACTTGCCTGTTGGTGTTTGTCCAGCTTGGATTGGGGGCCATGCTGCGACATATGCCCGTCGGGGCTGAGCCCTCGACGTTTGCGGCAGCTGCCCAGTTTCACGTGGGACTGGCGGTCGTGCTGGCCCTCGACGTGGGGGCACTGTCGTGGCTTGTGGTAGTCTACCTGCGTCGGGTTCCCCTGCTGCGCAATCTTGGTTTCCTGCTCGCGTTACTTACCACAATCCAACTGGGACTTGGCGTCGGTACGTGGGCGGTTAAATACTCCGTTGCCCAGTGGGCCAGCAATATCCCCTGGTTGGCCAGTTATACGATCGAAGCAGGTAGCTGGTTGCAGACCCATGTCATTACCGCGCATGTGGCCGTCGGATCGTTAATGCTTGCCACATCAGTTGCACTTGTTCTTTACACACTGCGATGGGTACCGACCGCGCACCCGAGAAATATCCCCCAAGCTGTCGGTGCCCTGGAGGTGGCTTTATGACCCGCCTGAGCACCTCAACGATTAAGAGCCGTCCCCTCACGATCTCGGCTGATCGTAGCGGGCTGGGTGCGCGGCTGAGAGACTATATCGAACTGGCCAAGCCGCGGATTGTGGCCTTGGAACTCGTGACCGTCGCCGCGGCAGCCTATGTCGCCAGCCCACGCGATTTGAGCGTGTGGCTGCTCGTTCACACACTCGTGGGAGCGGGGCTGGTTGCAGCCAGCGCCGGCGCAATTAACCAGTGGCTTGAACGCGAAACCGATAGCCGCATGCAACGCACTGCCAACCGACCTCTTCCCCAAGGTCGCTTGTCGACAAGCGCGGTCTTGTTGTTTGGAGCCGTTACGTTGCTTTTGGGTACGCTGCAATTGACGCTCCTGGTCAATCCCGTCGCGGCTGGTTTTGGACTCGCCACGTGGCTCGTTTACGTGGTCCTTTACACCCCGCTCAAGAGTCTCTCGCCGCTGAATACCGCCGTCGGGGCTGTGTCCGGCGCTTTGCCTGTCCTGTTAGGTTGGACCGCCAGCGGTGCCCCGATCGACTCCCGTGCGCTGGCCATGGCTGGCGTGCTGTTCCTTTGGCAATTCCCCCACTTCATGGCGATCGCCTGGCTGCACCGGGATGACTATGCCCGGGCAGGACATCGCATGCTCACTGTCGTCGATCCCACCGGACTTCGTGCCGGGGCCCAGGCCGTTGTTGCCGCGCTGCTGCTGATTCCCGTGAGTCTCGTGCCCGCATTGGACTCGGTAAGCGCCAGCCCGGTGGTATACGGAGTTTGGGCCATCATCCTGGGAACCGCCCAGTTGATGGCCGCGATTTGCTTCATGGCCAGTCGCAATGATGTTTCGGCGCGTCGGCTGCTCCGATCAACGTTATTGTACTTGCCCTGCTGGATGTTACTTTTGGTCATGGTGGCTTTATGAAAAACTGTCACCTGGCAACTTATGATCCCACAAAATCGTGGAACCAATCCTTTTTGTTCAACAACCTGTCATCCGCGTACTTGAAACCCAAATTTGAAGACCATGTCTGATTCTCACGGCCTGAAATTCGAATATCATCCTGGCCTGCCCCTCGGGCTCGGCAAGACATTTGTGTGGTTGTTTCTTTCGACCGAGATCATGTTTTTCGCAGGGTTGATCGGTACTTATATTGTGCTGCGGTTCGGTTCGATTGCCTGGCCTTCGCCGCACGATGTCCACTTGGCAGAGCATTGGGGTGCAATCAATACGGCGGTATTAATCGCCTCGAGCTTGACCGTGGTCCTCTGCTTGGAAGCGGCGAAAAGAAACCGGTCCGCGGAAGCAAAGGGATGGATGCTACTGACCCTCGTGTTTGGTTGTGTCTTCATGGGGGTCAAGGGCTACGAATACAGTGCCAAGTTTGCGCACGGGATTTATCCCCAATATCCCCATGGCCGGATCTACGAAAAGGCCGACCTGGTATATTCGGCAGCAGTGCGAAAACGATTAAACGAACTCAAAATAGCGATCGAGAAGAAACCGGAACGAACTGCCGAAGATGAGGCGCACCTCGCGGTCGTCGATGAAATTCAACACAAGTACGTTGAGCCGGCTGAGTTGATGGTGCGGGACCATCCCGAAGATCCCCAGGGGAGGATCTTGCTCACCCAGCTCGCCCACGCCATTTATCCACCCGCGGATTTACATGCCCAGCCTCCCAGGCCTGATCCACAGGAACAGCAGGAAAAAGACCCCGCCTATGAGCCGGGACCGCTTCCCGGCAATGTTCAAATAGTGCCGCGGGCAAGCCCGTTCCGGTTCGCGGCGCACGAACATGATGAAGGCTCCAGCCATAGCGGTCACGCCCAGGGTTTCAACGATCAGCACCATTGGCTCAAGTTGCCGATGGTGATTCCGGGTGGCAACATGTGGGCCAGCACTTACTTCCTGCTGACTGGTTTTCATGCCATTCATGTGCTCGTTGGCCTGATCGCTTTTCTTATCTTGATGATTTATGTGCTCGACAAGACGCGGGCTGGCGTTATCGAGAACGTTGGGCTCTATTGGCACTTCGTCGATATTGTCTGGATTTTCTTGTTTCCCTTGTTGTATTTGTTCTGAAAGATTTACCGGGAGTAACGATGTCCGAACACGAGACGTCACAGGAACACGAGACGTCACACGAACACGAGACGTCACACGAACACGATGACGTGCATAATAATTACCGGCTGTTTTTAACGGTCGCGGTGCTACTGGTGATCGCAACCACCGCATCGTATTGGACCTTCACCGATTTATGGCCATTTGGGGAAAGCAAGGAAATCAAGCGGTTATGGATGATGGCCGTCTCCTGCTTCAAAGCTTCGCTGGTGATCATCTTTTTTATGCATCTCAAGTGGGAAGCCAACTGGAAATGGATTCTTACCGTGCCGGCCAGCTTTATGTGTGTCCTGCTTACGCTGGCCCTGGTGCCTGATGTGGGTATGCGAATCTTTAATGGATTTGGCGGGTATTCCCGCGAGCGGCTGATGCATTCGGCCGAGTTGCCGGGTGACAAAGCTGAACAACAGCATGCACATGTCAAGCACGCGACAGGTGGTGAAGACGATCATCCCCAGGAAGCTCACTGACAGCTACCATCCCGAATTTAGCTCGATAAAATTTCCTGTCGAACTGGACCGCGACTCGATATCGTGCCGATGGTATCCTCTTCAAAAGGAGCCGCGAAAGGTGAAGCAGCTTGTCCCTGGTAGTGGCTCATTGTGCGAGCAGGCGAGGTCTTTTCGGCGGGACGAGTTTCCCCCAAATGACAAGCTGTCGAATCGGGTGACGCGTGTCATCCAGATTGCCACTTTGCCAGGTGCACGGGTTCGCCTGCCAGGAAGTGACCGGCCGGCGCACGCGAATCAGGTTCTGCAGGTAGAGTTTTACCCGGACTGCTGGAAAACTGTTTGAATTCCATGTCGAGCCCCGCTGCCGTATCGATTGACAAGCTTGCCCACCGTTACGGTGACCGGCTGGCGGTCCGCAACCTCACACTCACCGTTCCAGTCGGCGAAATCTTTGCCTTGCTGGGACCCAACGGCAGCGGCAAGACAACCTTGTTTCGTGTTCTCTCCACGCTCCTGCCGGCCCAGCAAGGCCAGGTATTCGTGTTCGGGCACGATCTCAGCGTCGCTCCCGTAAAAGCCCAGGCACAAATGGGAGTCGTGTTTCAATCTCCGGGGATCGATCGAAAATTGACCGTCAATGAAAACCTGCGCCATCACGGGCGTCTCTACGGTCTTGGCGGTGAAACCTTGAGAACGCGGTGTGGCGACATGCTCGACCGCCTGGGCCTGGCCGAGCGGGCCCGCGATTATGTGGAGACGCTCTCGGGTGGCTTGCGGAGACGGGTGGAACTCGCCCAAGCAATGCTTCACCAGCCACGGATGCTCCTGATGGATGAGCCCTCGACGGGACTCGATCCAGGTGCGCGGAGCGATGTTTGGCATTACCTGGAACAGATTCGGCAGGAAGATGGGGTGACGGTCGTGTTGACGACCCATCTGTTGGACGAGGCTGAGAGGGCCGACCGCATTGGTATCATGCACAACGGTGAACTGGTTGCGCTCGATGCACCTGCAACCTTGCAGGCGTCGGTGGGGGGAGACGCGATTACCATCAAGACCACCGCACCCAAGCAGCTCTGCTCGGCGATTTCCCAGCAGTTCGATTGCGATGTTTCGGTTGTTGATGGCACGGTAAGGCTCGAGCAACCCCAAGGGCACGAATGGGTCCCTCGGCTTGTTGAGTCTTTCGGTCAAGAGATCGATGCGATCACCATCGGCAAGCCAACACTGGAAGATGTCTTTATTGACCGCACAGGACATCAATTTTGGAAAGATAATGGCGACAGCAACTAACCCGAGTTCTCCTGCAGCAGGGGTTGCCGCCTGGCCCGTGGTGTTTTCGCTGGCCAGCCGGGAACTGGTCCGCTTCTTTCGAGAATCCAAACGTGTCTTTGGCGCGCTCGGTCAGCCGATTATTTTCTGGCTGTTGTTCAGCGAAGGTTTTGCACCCAGTGGCTTGGAGTACACGCATTTTTTCCCAGGTGTGTTGGTGATGATTTTGTTGTTCACCGCCATTTTTTCCACGATTTCGATCATCGAGGATCGCCGCGAAGGTTTCTTGCAAGGGGTGTTGGTGGCTCCCGTCCCGCGGTGGGCCATGGTGCTGGGCAAAGTTCTCGGGGGAACCACAATTGCGATGCTCCAGGGACTCGTTTTTCTTTTGCTCGGTTGGCTGTTCGTAACCGACGTGAGTCCTTCCTGGTCCAACCTGCTGTTGGCAATCGTCTTCATGTCCGTCGTGGCACTGGCCCTCACCTCCCTGGGCTTCATCCTGGCCTGGCGCATGAATTCGGTACAGGGATACCACGCGATCATGAGTTGCTTGCTGTTTCCCATGTGGCTCCTCTCGGGGGCATTTTTCCCCTCAGCCAGCGGTGACTGGCTTTCCTGGGTGGTTGCCTTCAACCCATTGACCTATGGTGTAACAGGATTGCGATATTATTTAACAGAACACGTGGCCGCGGGACCGACGCTCACTTTTTCCTGGATGATTACTCTGCTGTTTGCCCTGCTGACGACAGGGGTTGCTTGCCAAATCGCCAGGACTCGTACCACTGGAGACTTGTTGTGAACCGGTCAGAACCAGATTCACCAACCAGAACGCCAGCCAATCAGGCCGTCGATACACGTACGAAGATTCCCTTTGTCCTGGCCGGCATCATCTTGCTGGTTGGCTTGTACGGAGTGTTCAAGTTGTGGCAGGTCCGGAAGGCCCAGGCCCAACGGCAGCAAGCCATTCAGGAGCATGTCGAATATCCGCCAATTACCGAGTTTGAACTGACCGAACGTAGTGGTAAACCATTCCGGTCACTCGACATGAAAGGCAGAGTCTGGGTTGTCACCTATTTCTTTACCACTTGCCCGGGCAACTGCATCCGGCTCAACCAGAATATCAAGCTCTTGCACAATCTTTTGGAGTTGAAGGATGTGGTCTGGGTGAGCGTCACGTGTGATCCTGATACCGATACCCTCGAGGCACTCCAAAATTACGCGGACCGCTGGGAAGCCGATCCTGCACGCTGGTTGTTTTGTCGTGGTGAACTCGATTACATCAAGCAGATTGGCTTGGGTATGAAGTTGCCAGTGTTCCGGCGGGGGCACAGGGATTTCGCCGTTGTGTTTGGCAAAGAAGAAAAGATCCGTGGGATGTTCGATGCCACACGTAAAAGTGACGTTGAGCGGTTGAAGAAGTTATTGATGAAATGTCTCGCAGAAGACCCGGCTAGTACGGCAGATGACAAAGCTGGCGGCAACCCTCAGGAAACCGATAGCCAAGATGCCGTGGCCACGAACCAGGACGATTCAGAGAGACCCTGATCATGTTTCCTGCCCTGCTTGCCGGTCATCCGCTGGTACACGTCAACGCGACGCTTAATGCGATTGCGGCCGTTTTATTGGTGGTCGGGCTGGTGCTCATCAAAAAACGTCGCGAGCAGGCACACAAGACGGTCATGCTGCTCGCCTTTGGTGTCTCGATAGCATTTCTGGCCTGCTATCTTTGGTACCACTTCCAGGTTGGCAGTGTCCGGTTTACCCACCCGGGACCCATACGGGTTGTTTATCTCATCATTTTGGCTTCCCATGTGATTCTGGCGGTGACTGTCCCTTTCCTTGCCATTGTGACGATCTATTTCGGTTTCCGGGCGACCGGTTGTTGCAGTGGCGGCTCGCAAGAGGGCCGCTCGGCGGGCCCGTCCGAGGCCCGATTTCGGGCCAAACATCGCAAACTGGCCCGTTGGACGTTTCCAATTTGGCTCTATGTATCGGTTACCGGTGTGGTGGTCTATTTGATGCTTTACCAGCTCTGGCCAGCGGGGCCGCCGTAATCTATACTTGCATAAGGCCTGCGGGCGTCGTTGTCAGCCTGGCGGCTCGATTCCAGGGCAGGATATACTCGAAAACCATTGAACGGGTCGATGCCGTGACTAAAAAACAATACCAAATCAAACGGCAGTGTCGGTTGAAAGACTGGGTGCTCACGATCGGGATC
Organism: Planctomycetota bacterium; assembly: GCA_963578605.1. Lineage (GTDB taxonomy): Bacteria > Planctomycetota > Planctomycetia > Pirellulales > Lacipirellulaceae > JAKVCB01. Next base: position 31,823 of record CAUZEA010000002.1, on the reverse strand, counting down.
ATGTGCTTGGCCATTGGCGCACTCGTTGTGCTGGCCAATGTTGCTTCGGCTTGTCCCACCTGCAAGGCCGGCCTGGAACATGGCGACTTGGCGCAGCAAAGCTATGCCGCCGGCTTCTATTACAGCATCCTTTTCATGATGTCGATGCCGTTTCTGATTTTGGGCACATTTGGCAGTTTTGCCTACTATTCCTTGCGCAAAGCACAGACCAGCGACTCTCAACCCGACTCTTAATCAACACGGCAGCAGGCAGTCTTGCCTCTGGTGGTGACTGGTTCTTTCCCTCCTTGCTCGATGCCGCAAAGGGTGTTAACGTGGCCCGCATGGCATCTCTAGCGCGCCTCTTGCAACTGGCCGGGCTCACAGTGCCCCCTTTGGCAATCATTGCCGAGCTTAATCACTCGATTTCGCTTGGGCAGATGCTCGGTTTTCTTGTGATGGCGATTTGCCTCTTTTCGCTCGGTCATCTCCTGCAGCGGTATGCGGGCGGCCGTTGAGATCCCGCGGCAGTATGGTTTGAATTCTCTTGTCCCCAACTTTGCCCCGGTTCGCAGCGCCCCTATAATAACAGCATTCATGGAGGGGGATCGATTGAGGACGAAATCCTCTACCGCCAGGCTCAGAGGGAAGGGAGCATACGGCACAATGTGTATGAATCGTCGTTGGCTTTCCTGCCCGTCTTTCGGTCTGCGGACCGCCAGCCTTTTCTGGATCACGGTGTGGGCTTGCTGTCTCCCACCGGCGCCTGCCCAACTTATCTTTCGAGGTGGCCTCGGACCTCGATTTCTCGTCACTCCAGGAGCCTCGTCGATTGAACTTACCGAGGCGCAAATCGATACGGTTGCCAGCACAATTCAGACCCGACTGGAGCATGTTCCAGCCCTGGTTCAAGATCAGCAGTGGGATGAGGTGCTCGATACGTTGTCGCAACTGATGGAAGTACAAAACACGGGAGTCGTGGAAGTTGCAGCTGGCCGCTTCATGAACCTGCGTGATTACTGTCACCTGAAAATTGCTCAGCTGCCACCTGCGGCTTTGGATATTTATCGCAGCCGGGTCGATACCATTGCCGAAGCGTGGTTTCGTCAAGGAGTAGAAACGCGGGATCAGGCTTTGTTGGCCCGGGTTGTCGACGAAACCTTTTGTAGCTCGTGGGGCGACGACGCATTGCTGGCACTCGGCGAACTGGCACTGGAAAAAGCAGACTATGCCGCCGCCCGGTTCCACTGGCAGAGAATCAGTCCTGCGCTTTCCTCGCCAGGTGGCCAGCCCCCTTGGATTGCGCTGGGGGGCCTGGATTTGCGGCAGCATCAGGCCGAAATCAATCGTATTTGGAACGAGCGGCGATCCTCGTGGGACTGGCTGGCTTACCCCGATACCGATCTTTCCCCGGCTGAGGTTCAGGCAAGATTGGCACTCGTTGCGGCGCGTGAAGGAAATTTGCAGCGTGCCAAGTGGGAAGCGAGCTTCTTGCGCCTTCAACATCCCCAAACCACCGGCCAGCTTGGTGGTAAACGCCAGTCGCTGGTGAGTGCCCTCGACCGCATTCTGGAGGGGGCGGCCGCGTGGCCCAATCCCGTTGGGTCGAACGGCTGGCACACCTTTGCTGGCAGCTTCGATCGGCAGGGCGGTGCCCCCAGAGCGCCAACCGTCAATCTTCCCGCCTGGAACGAGCCCGTCAGCTACTATGCCTCCTCCAGCAAGGTTCGTCACACCGTCACCGCCGGGCAACGCCACCCAGACCGCCCACTCCGCTGCCATCCTCTCGTTGTGGATGACCTGGTCTTGTACAACACTTTGCGAAAGATTCAGGCTGCTGACCTGGCTACAGGTGAACCCGCCATCACGAGTGACGGGGTCTTATATCAACAAGAGCACCCATCCGCTGACTCTGCCGTTATTCGTCCAAATGCAACGAGGGTTGTAGTCGGTGTTAGCCATCACACGATGACCGAATACGACGGTCGCATCTATGCCCGCATCGGCGACGCGATCACCAGTCAGACTTTGGATCGGCGATCTCGCGACGCGGCTCCCGCCGGGCATGCCCTGGTTGGAATTGACCGTCATCGCGAGGGCTTGCTCGTCTTCAAGGTTACACCCGATGACAACTCCTGGTCATTCGAGGGTGCACCTGTATGCAATGCTCGAAATGTCTTTATCGCGATGCGGCAAAACGATGTTAAACCTCGAGCCTACGTTACCTGTTTTGATGCCAGGAGCGGGCAGCGGTGTTGGCGAACCCAAATCTGCAGTGCCGATACGTTTGCCAGTGGGCGGGGGGCAGAAATTACGCATGGTTTGCTCACGCTCGTTGGCGACACGATATTTTACAACACCAATTTGGGAGTGGTGGCGGCTCTCTCGGCTGACGATGGTCAGATTCGCTGGCTGCGACGCTACGATCGTGCCACGAAGTTACCAGTCGATCGGCTTGCCGGGAACGTGCGGCGCGAAATTTCGCCATGTGTTTATGATTCCGGAATGGTCGTTGTTGCTCCAGCCGACACCAGACTCATTTTCGCGATTGACGCAACCACGGGAAAACCAGCGTGGGTCACCGACAAACCAGACGATGTAACGCATTTGTTGGGAATCGTTCACGGAGCGGTCGTCGCCACGGGCGATCGTGTCTGGTCCCTTGATTTGCAAACAGGCCGCGTAAACTTCGTTTGGCCAGAGAGTACGATGGCCGGTATCCGTGGCTTGGGCCGAGGAGTCATCGCAGGCAGCGAAATCCTTTGGCCAACCCGCGATCAAATCTATCGACTCGATGCGCTAACAGGAGCTCAGACACGAGCCCCAATCGATCTGACGCACCTTGATTCCGAGGGGGCCAACCTGGTGGTAGCTGGGGGTATCCTCTTGCTCGCCGGTCCCGATGACCTCAATGCGCTGGGCCCGCGGCGCCAAGAACAAAACGGACCTGCGGAAGGGAATTCAGAAACCGGGAACTCACCGCTCACAGGTCAAGTCGAGCAGACGTTTGCGCCGGATAATTCGGCTGTCGTCCAGCAATCTAATTTCCCCGAAAAGTTCAAGCTTGTTTTACCACACAACCGTCGGCTGACTACAAACACGCCCAAATTGAGTTCCTTCGGCCCCCCAGGGCAAAGAACCGATGCAGTTCATTGAATTCGGCATGCCACCAACGTTTGCCTGTTGGAACCGGAACGCTGTTTTTTGATGGCTTCCTGGAGCCAGCCTTCCCTCGGCCGGCTGTTGCAGATACCTACCACAAGAAACGATACCCGTTAACGCTCCCAAGAACACAGCCAACGATTCCAGGAAAGTATACGATGCTCGAAAACCAGGACATTCAGTCGGTGGAAAGACTTAGCGAGGCGTATCGCCAAATGACTGTCGAAATCGGCAAGCGGATTGTCGGCCAGGAGCAGGTGGTTGAGCAGTTGCTGATCTGTCTGTTTGCCGGCGGCCATGGTTTGCTGGTGGGGGTACCAGGACTGGCCAAGACGTTGCTCGTGCGAACCGTGGCCGATGCGCTGTCACTTGATTTTAATCGCGTTCAGTTTACACCCGATTTGATGCCAGCCGACATTACGGGTACCGAAGTGATCCAGGAAGACAAAGCCTCCGGCACACGCGAATTCCGATTTTTACCAGGGCCGGTTTTTTCCAATATCGTGCTGGCCGATGAGATTAATCGGACACCACCCAAAACTCAAGCTGCCTTGCTCGAAGCAATGCAAGAACAGCAGGTCACCGTTGGCGGCCAGCGGCACGAACTGCCGAAGCCCTTTTTTGTCCTTGCCACGCAGAATCCTATCGAGCAAGAAGGGACGTATTCGCTGCCAGAGGCTCAACTCGACAGGTTCATGTTCATGATCCTGGTTGATTATCCTGGAGAAGAAGAGGAGTTGGAAATCGTCAAGCGAACCACCGCTGATATCGTTCCCAGTATTACGTCGACACTTTCTGCCGCCCAAATTCTGGAGCTTTCCCGCATTGTCAAACGGGTGCCGGTCGCTGACCATCTGGCAAGGTATGCGATTCAGTTCACCCGCCGGACGCGAACTGACAATCGCGATGCGCCAGATATCGTGCGCCGGTATGTTCATTGGGGAGCAGGCCCGCGGGCAAGCCAGTACTTGATCCTGGCAGCCAAGGCCCGGGCAGTTCTCCATGGACGGTACTATGTCAGTAGTGACGATATTCGAGCCGTAGCCGCACCCGTTCTGCGGCATCGGCTGGTTACCAACTTCAACGCCGAGGCCGAGGGTGTGTCGACAGATGATATCGTCGACCAGCTGGCTGCCACGATTCCCGTTGCCGATGATGACCAGGCTGCTGTGGGATAACCGACTTCACCAACAAAATTCGGGTTGACTGTGCGCGTGACCACTGGCCCGGAAAACAAACATGGCGGTTCGTGTCAAAAAGCGAACTTGTTTTAGTGCCAGGCCGATACGCGTTGCCAGCGTTTTGCCGTTTCAAGCCGCCTTTCCAAACGATTCCCCCAAGTGATGGCTTTTGCTTCCAACACCGATCAGCCTTTTCTTGACCCTCGGGTGCTTGCCAGGCTCCAAGGGCTGGAACTCCGCGCCCGACGGGTCGTCGAAGGCTACGTCGCTGGATTGCATCGCAGTCCCTTTCATGGTTTTTCGGTCGAGTTCGCCGAGCATCGCGAATATACCCCCGGCGATGACCTTCGCTACGTTGACTGGAAAGTGTTTGGAAAAACCGACAAGGTTTACCTCAAGCAGTACGAAGAAGAGACAAACCTTATCAGCTATCTGCTTTTGGATGTTAGCGAGAGTATGCGATATCAAAGCCCCGAGGCACCGATGTCGAAGCTCGAGTATGGGCAATGTGTAGCCGCGTCACTTGCCTATTTGGTGTTACACCAGCGAGATAGTGTGGGCCTGGTCACATTCGACAACACGGTCCGAAACTTCATTCGACCGAACAGCAATCCAAGCCAGCTCAAAAAGTTGTTGCAGACGATCCGGGACGTCGTGCCGGATCAAAAAACACGGACGGGTCCGATCTTTCATGACCTGGCCGAGCGTCTCACGCGCCGTGGAATCGTTATCGTGATCAGTGATCTCTTTGACGATGTGGATAAAATGCTCACGGGCTTGAAGCACTTTCGCCACTGCCGCCACGATGTGATCGTGCTCCATATTCTTGACCGCGCCGAAGTTGAGTTCCCGTTTCGCCAAACCACCATGTTCAAGGGTTTCGAAGATCTAGGCAATGTGCTTACCGAGCCACAGAATCTCCGCAAGGCGTATCGGGCTGAAGTCGACACGTTCCTGAACCATGTCCGCAGCGGTTGTCGCAGCCAGCAAGCTGATTACCTGCAGGTGTATACCGACCAGCCTCTCGACCTGGTACTTTCCAGATTTTTGGCAACACGCCGTAAACGAACTGCATGAGTGGAGTTGCCGTGGTCTTGTTGACAAAACCGTTACTGGCATTTGGCTTCACCAATCTGGCGATGCTTGGTTGGCTGGCCGCCGCCGCCGCACCACTGTTGATTCACCTTTGGAGCCGACGTCGATTTCGTCAAGTTTCCTGGGCAGCGGTTGAATTTCTGCGGGCAGCGGTGCGAAAGAATGCCCGCCGCCTGCGGCTGCAGAATTGGCTCTTGATCGCCTTGCGCACACTGTTGATCGTATTGGTGGTCCTGGCCCTGGCCGAACCTACCAGCCAAAAGATCGGGCAGGCGCGTGGCGTGGGCGCGCCGACGCATCGCGTGATCGTAATCGATGGTTCTTTCTCAATGGCTTTTAAGAGCGATGAGCAGTCCCTGTTCGAGCGGGCACGGCAGCTGGCACGCGAACTTGTAGAAGACGCCAGCGTGGGCGATACGTTCACACTTGTGGTTATGGGGCAACCACCTGACCTGGTGTACCCGCGACCAAGCCCTGACAAAGTAACCGTTGTGCGGGAGATTTCTGCACTGAAGCTCTCTCATCAGGGAGCCGACCTTTCCGCCACGTTGCAGATGATTCGCAAAACCTTGGATGGTGATAGCGGTTCAGGATCGGGAGTCGACCGACAAGAGGTCTATTTCTTCACCGATTTGGGAAGGGCCAGTTGGCAATTGCCAGAACTCACCGGCCGGCCGGCGACATCCTCTGGCGATCAATCGGAAATGTCTTCTGCCAGACAACAAATTGCCGAACTCTCCGCCATCGCCAGATTGATTGTTGTGGACGTTGGTCAGGTTGATATGCCCAATCGTGCCGTTGTCCGTTTGGCAAGCCGTGCACCCTTTTCAACGCCCAGGACTGCTGCCTCGCTTTATGGCATGGTAGCCAATTATAGCAGCGTTGCCGAAACAGCTTTGCCAGTGCAACTCTTGGTAGAGGATGTCGTCGTTGCCGAAAAAACTGTCGATGTCGCTCCCCGTGCCGAAGCCTCGGTCGATTTTACGCACCGATTTCAGGTGCCAGGCAACCACAAAGTATCATTGCGAATTGCGGGCGATCGGCTCACCATCGACAATGCACGCTCCCTCATCTTCCCGGTTAAAGAAGAGTTACAGGTGCTCTGTGTTGCAGGGCGTCCGGGAGCCGCATCCTATCTGGCGCGTGCTTTAAACCCCTCTCCATCCGACTCAGCAGGTTTTTCCCCACTGCATCCGGTCGTTATTTCCGATGGTGAACTCGTTGACGCAAATTTTGACCAGTTCGATTGCGTTGTACTCTGCAACGTACCCCAACTTACCAAGACGGAAGCCAGCCAGTTGGTTAAATATCTGCGGAAAGGGGGTGGGGTGATCGTCTTTCTCGGCGATCAGGTTCTTCCCGACCAGTACAATCAGACGTTGGGTGAAGGCAGCGCGACTGGATATTTGCTCCCAGCCCGCTTGGGTGATTTGGCAAGCCGACCCAGCTATGGTCTTGACCCGCGCGACTACCGTCATCCGATCGTAGAGGTCTTCGAGGGGCAGGAACGGGCTGGCTTGCTGACAACGCCAGTTGCCTGCTATTACCAGCTCGAAATTCCCGAGGACCATAAGCATGCGCAAATAGCCGTTGCGCTGGAGAATGGCGATCCTTTCATTGTTACTGCGCCAGTCGGGCGAGGACGCTCGGTGTTGGTTGCGACCGCCTGCGACCTCGATTCGGTAGATCCGGCAACCGGCCAACCGTGGTCGACAATGCCCGCCTGGCCAAGCTTCCTGCCAATCGTGCGCGAGATGCTGCTTTACGCCATGGGGCCGGCCGACGCACTCGGGGCACGACGTGTTGGGGAACCGATCGGGGCGTCGGTTCCGGACGGGGCGTTCGGTCAAGAGGCCCGTATTGAACGTCCTGACAAACAAGTCGATGCCGTTTCCTTATCCGATTCGCCTGGCGGTCTTCATTGGATGTACGATCAAACCGATCTGAGCGAGGTTTATACGGTAACGGTTTACAACACCGTGCAAAAGTTCGCCTTGAATGTTGATCCTGCCGAATCGGACCTGGCTCGAATTGGCCAAGAGGAGCTTCCCCCAGAACTACACATCCAGAAAGATGGGCAGGCAGCGGCTGCCTCGACCGCTCGCCAGCCGGTGCAAATTGCTGGATTGCAACATGCACTCCTCTACATGGCGCTCCTGTTGGCACTGTTGGATGTTGGCCTGGCCTGGTCATTCCGGAAAGGGGCCGCATGACACACCATTTACCGAACTGGCTTGCCGATTGGTGGAGTGGGCCGTACAGCGACACGAATGGCGCTGCTGCTGGTGAACTCCAGTGGACCTGGCCGTGGCCACCCTGGGCAACTCTGTTGTCCCTCCTTGTGGTGGTTGGTTGTGTCGCATTTTTCTACGCGCGAGAAAACAGTAGCGCGAGTCGCGTGCTGCGGGTCGGGTTAGCGACGTTGCGACTTGCTGTCATTGGCCTGCTGCTGTTGATGTTGGCCCAAGTTGGCATCGTACTGAAACGAACCGTCCCCCCGGGGATTGCTGTTCTCGTTGATCGGTCGGCAAGTATGCAGATTTCCGATAGGTACCAGCCGGAACTGAACCAGAAACTGCTGGACTTGGGAATCGACGAGCCGACGAGAATCAATCTCGCAAAGCAAATCATCACTGGCGACCATGGAGAGTTGCTGCGAAAACTTGCCGAAAATTACCAACTTCACATCTACCAGGTTGCCAGTGGTATTGAGCGAATCGATGGAGAGTTGAATCAGCAAGTCGCAGCCATTGACGGGCTCACGACCGAAAATGAAACGGCGCAAACAACACGACTCGGAGATGCGGTGGTCCACGCGATTGGCGACTATCCAAATGGGCCTCCCGCAGCCATGATCCTGCTGACCGATGGTGTCAATACGGCTGGAAAATCTCTGGACTACGCTGCCCAGATTGCTCGTCGCCGGGGAGTCCCGTTGTATGCTGTTGGCCTGGGGAGCGATCAACCGCCCCGTGATCTCGAACTGGCGGATGTGCTTGTCGATGATATCGTTTTTGTCGACGACTGGGTAAGTTTTCACGCCACGATCCGTGCCCACGGAATCGCAAATGAAGTGGTCCGTGTCGTTTTACGGCATCCGGATCAGACCGATGTGCTCGCAGAACAGCAGATCCGTTTGGGACCCTCCGGGCAAGCAGAACCGGTGCAACTTACGCACCGCCCCACCAGGCCGGGCGAATTCCAGTACGTCCTTGAGATCGAGCCTCAAGATGATGAAATCAATCTGGAGAATAACCGACAGCAACACACCATTACCGTGCGCGACGAAAAAATCCGCGTATTGTTTGTGCAGGCTTATCCCAGCTACGAATTCCGCTATCTCAAGACGCTCCTGGACCGCGATCCGACCATCGAGTTATCGACCTACTTGCAACAGGCTGACGCCGATTATGCGGCGCAGGATCGTGTGGCTCTGAGGGCATTTCCCGTAGGACGTGACGCACTTTTCGAATACGACGTCGTGCTATTCGGGGATACCGATCCGCAACTCCTGCCAAGGTCCGTCTGGCCAAACATCCAGGCGCTCGTTGAAGAGAAGGGTGGGGGAATTGCATTCCTGGCAGGACCTCGGTTTATGCCGTGGCTGTACAGCGGTATTTCTGCCGTTTCGCTGCTGCTGCCTGTTGAGATCGGTTCGGCCCGGTATGGGTACGACCCTCATGACTCAACGACAGGATTTTCGCCCCAGCTTACCCCTCTTGGCCTGCGCAGCTCGGCAATGCAACTGGGAGAGTCGTTCGAGGCCACTCGTGAAATATGGCGCAATTTACCGCCGATCTATTGGTTAGCCGAGGTCGGGCGATTGAAACCCGCTGCCCAGGTCCTCGCCGAACACCCCACGCGTACCGGATCCAATGGCCAGAATCTTCCCGCGATTTGCTTTCAGTACTTTGGCAATGGGCGCGTGCTCTTTCATGCGACCGACGCAACCTGGCGGTGGCGGTTTCGTATCGGCGACCTGTTTTTTGCCCGCTACTGGGTGCAAACCATTCGCTTTCTTGCCCGGTCAAAACTTGAGGGATCCGGTAACGTCGAACTCGCGGTCGACCGGCGAGAATACACGCGTGATCAGCCGGTGGAAGTACAGCTTCGCTTTGGTGATCACCGAACTGCGCCGCTCAAAGATACCGCAACCCTGCTCCTTGAAACACCGGGACTCTCGAGGCAGCGGGTGACACTTGAGCAAAATCAGCCAACTCGCGATATCTACTCGGGGACACTGACCGGGCTCGCACCCGGGACCTACCGGCTGCTGCTGGTCGAGCCCGTTTTGCCCCAAGGGACCCCGACTGCCCAATTTGTCGTCAAAACCCCCCCGGGTGAATTTGCCCAATTGCAGATGGATCGAGCCGCGCTAACTACCGCAGCCAATACCACCCATGGGCAGTTCTTCACGTTCGAAATGGCCCATACGCTGCTTGATGCATTGCCAGCCGGACGGCGGATTGCCATCCAGAATTTGCCACCTATCCCGCTCTGGAACCACCCTGCCGTTTTGGCCCTGTTGCTTGCCCTGATCATCACCGAATGGATCGTGAGACGGAGAGTAGGAATGTTGTAGAGAAGAGGTCGTACCCGCGATAATCATCAATGTCCCCTCCGGCCGGAGGTATGCAGTTGGTTGACGGTTTGTGAGAGGGAGCGATGTCCAGATGTGTGCGTAACTTGCTTTACCAAGGTTGTTGTTGTTCGTTTTAGCATAGAACTCCGCTCGCCATGCCCCATCCGATTGCCCAAAACGTCAATGCGATTCGTCGCCGCCTGGTGTGGCATCGTGTTGCGACCGGCGTCTGCTGGATGGCTACGGCGATCCTGGCTGCGGCCTGTGTGCTGGGGCTGTCTGATTACCTGTTTCGCTATTTTGATCCAGGTTTACGGTTGATGGCGACCGCGATTCTGGTTGGTATCGCAATCTGGTCGGTCTGGTGTTTCCTGGTCCCTTTCTGGCGACGTCCCATTTCCACCCTGGCAGTTTCACAACGTATCGAGTCCGCCTTTCCTCAACTGAACGATCGGCTTTCCAGTTCCCTTGATTTTCTTCAACAAGCTGAAAATGATCCGACTGCTGGTTCGCCGGCGCTCCGTCGGGCCGTTGTGACCGAGACCTCCACCGTCGTTGAAGATTTACCATTGGCTCGGATTGTCGATGGCCGGCCGCTTCTTCGTGCTGCCGGCGGAGTAGCGTTGGTCTTGGTGGTTACCCTCGGGGCCATCGTTGTGGACTTCGAAAGTGTGGGTACCGCAATGCATCGTCTTGTTCTGCCACTGGGATCAACACAGTGGCCTCGAGTTCACCAGCTCAGATTTCAAGACCCCCCCCTGCGTTTAGCGGTAGGGCAGCCTTTCGAAGTGGAGTTGATGGATCAGCATCGCAAGCTTCCTGGGCAGGTTAAAATCCATTACCGCCATGAAACGGACCGCGGGCACCGTCTTGAGTCCGTTCCTATGCAGCAAATCGGCGATATGATGGTAGCTCGCCGAGACTCGGTTCAACAATCGTTTGAGTTTCGTGCTACCGGAGGCGATGATCTTAATATGCCATGGCACTTTGTCGAGGTTGTCGAGCCGCCACGCATGGCTTCGCTGGACCTTCTGATCACTCCTCCGGCATATACCGGGTTGCCAACGCTCGCCGCAGAAAAGAATCTGCATCTATTGGAAGGAACTAAAATTGAACTGTCAGCTGGAGTGGATCGTGCCGTCCAACAGTCTCGACTTTGTTTCGATGCCGCTGAGGTGATGCCGATCCCGTTGACTTCTTCGGCAAATGACGAGCAGTTGCAGGAGTTTCGTTTGAGCGGATCTGACTGGATGGCCAGCAAGTCGGGATCGTACTGGCTCGAATTTAAAGACACCCGTGGCCTGATCGGCAAGAGCGAACGTTGGCAGCTTCGTGTCGTGAACGACTCGCCACCGCTCGTGTCGTGGGGAGGTCCCATGACGGATTTGTGGGTTGTGCCCCAGGCGATTGTGCCGGTCCAGGTCAACGCGACCGACAACTTAAGAATCCGCAGTATCGAGGTCGCCTTTTCTCGTGCCGGGCAAACGGCCGAGGAGGCGCAAGTGATGGATTTGTACCATGGGCCCGATCGTATCACCGGTCTGACCGGCTCGTTTCAGGACCAGCCTGGCGAGGTGCGTACCGCCGCGATCGACTGGCCGCTGGAAAGTCTTGAACTGGAGCCTGGAGATCAAGTCACTCTGCTTGCCCGTGCTTCGGATTACCGCCCCGGCAGGGGGGAGGCGGCTACACCCCGACGCCTCACCATCATCACGCAGGATGAGTTGGAGCAACGTATCGCCGATCGCCTCGCGCAAATTGCCCGTCGACTTGAGCAAGCACTTAACCTTCAGCGCACGACACGCGAAAGTGTCGGTCGCCTTGCCATCCAAATCGATCCATCTGGCCAGCTGGCCGAAGCGAGCCACGCTGCGCTACAGGCCACAGAGTTCAATCAGCGTCGCATTGCGCGGAAACTTGGAGATTCTCGAGAAGGAGTTCCGGCCAATTTAGCCGCTTTGACCCGCGAATTGGAAATCAATCAACTGGAAGCCTCGGAGATTCGTCAGCGGGTCCGAACAGTCGAAACCGAGTTGGCTGCCTTGACGGTTGGACCGCTGTCACAGGTTGGTCACAACCTCACTGCCGCGCGACGATTTGTTGAAAATCCAGAAAGCCAAACCAGTCAGCTTGGCGACAATTTTACCGCGGCGGCGGCTGGGCAAGCGGCGGTGATCGACACGCTTGAAAAGTTGCTCGATGAACTGGCACGTTGGGCTGGTTACGAGCGTTTTGCCCGCGAAGTTGCCCAGCTCCGGAGCAGCCAGCTCGAACTGCGGGATCGTACCCGCGACAACGCCATTACCGATAATTTGCAACAGGGACAGACCGAAAGCAGGTCCAGCCGTGACCTGCGTACGCAGGTCGCTGAAAGCCAGGCCGAGCTCAGCCGGCGGTTTGAAAAACTGATGCACGATATCGAAAATGCGAGTCGCGATGAGGCCGAAGCGCCATCGGCCGCTACCGAAACAATGGCAAACACTGTGGCTGTTGCACGGCAGCTTGGTACGGGAGTCAAGCTGCGGGATGCCACCCGACAGATTCGTCAAAACCACGTGGGGCTCGCGACCGAACTCCAAGAACAAGTGGCCGATGATCTCGAGCAGTTGCTCGAGGAACTTCGTAACCGCCGCGAGCACGATTTGGAAAAACGAGTAGCAGGCCTGCGGGAGGCAGAGCGCAAACTGGCCAATTTGCAAAACCAGCTGGGGCAGTTACGGACCAAGATTGAATCAGGCAAACCAACTTCGCAGGCCGTTCAACCAGGCCAAGAGAAGCAAAAACTTACCAGAGAAGCGCAAGAACTTGAGCAGCGCACCCAGACACTGGCACGGCAGTTAAAACGCTTGCAGGCAGATCAGGCTGGCCAAAATGCAGACCAGGCTGCCAGGCAGTTGCAAACTTCCACGGGCCCCCCCTCGGGGCGTCAGGCACGGGCTGCCGAACAAGATCTGGATGAGGCAGCCAGGCAACTTGCCGATGCCCGACGGCGGGCCGAACGAGAACTGGCTCAACAACAAACCGAATCGCTGCAAGAAGCTCTTCGCGAGGCGGTTGCAAGGCAAGCCCACGTGCTCGACCAAACCCGGCAGCTTGATCAGCAACGCAATCCCGATGAAAAACTCTCGTTTGAGCAAACCCAAGCAGTCGGACAGCTGGCCAGTCAAGAAGCGCAGCTGGTCGATCAGGTTCAACAGTGGAGGGAGCTGGTCAAGAATCTTGGTGCGTTTCAATTCGTGCTCTCCAAAGCAGGTGACAACCTTCAGCAGGCCACCGACCTGCTCAAGCAACAACAGACCGCAAACCCGACCCAGGTGTCGGAAAGCAAGGCACTGAATCGGCTACAGCAAATGGCCAATGCACTCCAGGTCGACCCTTCGGCTCCCAGCGAGGACGATCCAGGGGGAGGTGACCAGTCGGGTGGCCAGTCGGGTAACCCGCAGCAAGGGCCCCGGCTCCAGTTGGCCGAACTGAAACTGTTGCGGGCCATGCAAGCAGACCTTAACGTGCGAACCGAGGTAGCCGGGGCCTCCCCCGAACAACTTGCCGAAGAGCAGGGCGACCTCGCACAGCTGGTCTTGGAGATCCTTTCGCGAAATAATGAAAATAGCTCACCGGATGGTGATAACGATACGAAGGGCTGGCAGGAACTCTTTGAGCAATTCGATCGGGAACTGCCTGACTAAATGCCGCTCGATGAGCCCGACGTACCGTTATTGCCTGTTGTGGAAAGCTTGTTTCAGAGGAGCGCCAAACATGGCTCGAACCTTAATCCAGTCACACTTTCGGCAAACAATCATGAACCCGTTGACTTCGTCCCCCTACGCGCTCTTCATTGTGGCTGTTTTCATCCTCGTCGGGGTCGTTCCCCTGTGGGCAGCAGAAACACCCGCCAAGCTGCCCGTCAGCGAGTCGCTTGGTGCAGGTTTGCTGGAGGACCTGGGGCCAGACCTGTTTGCAATTCCGGCCCGGGATCAAAACGATCCGGCAACCACGGTGCCGGTTCCGACGAAGCGGACATCTTCAGCGGATGAGGGAGAGGATATTGGGCAAGCAAATTCGCCCTTACATCGCGTGCGAGATGGTATGTGTCGGGCGCAAGAACTGCTCACGCGTCACGATGCCACGGAACCGGCCGTGCCAATCCAGGTGCAGGTGGTAGCTGACCTCGATGCCTTGATTGCCCAACTGCAGAAGCAGTGCCAGTCGGCCCAGAAGAGCGGGTCGCATGAGCAGGTGGGCAGTCGTCGCTCCCAGGATCGGGCTCCGCGGCCTGGCAGACCGGCTGGCGCGAAAAAATCGACTGCTGGAAAAGGGGGGGCTGCTGCACAAGATTCAACGGCGCGTGGCGACGGTGGTCAGGCCGAGTCGGCTGACACACCCGATTGGCAGCAATTGTTAAAGGATCTCTGGGGGCATCTTCCTGAGCGGGTCCGCGAACAGTTGATCCAGGCTCCTGCCGATGAATTTCTCCCGAAATACAAGCTTGAAATCCAAAAATATTTCCGCCGCCTGGCTGAGGATGGGCAAGATGACAACGTTCGATAGCAACACAAAACGGTTCCCTATGCGCGGCTCTCAACAGACATCGGTATTTGCAACCTGCAAAATCTTTGCGGCCGGTCGCTGGCTTTGTTTCCCAGTGGTGGTCTGGCTGACTGGTTGGTTGGCGTCGATCCCGGCGCGGGCTCAACCCGCCTTGCCAGATCCCGAGCAGTCAGCTGCTGACTTGATATTGCCTGCGGTACCTGCCATCGAGGCCGGCCTTGCTTACCTGGCAGCGCAGCAGGTCGAGGATGGTGCCTTCGCAACCCGTGGGTCGGGCCGAAACGCGGCGGTCTGCGGATTGGGGGGATTGGCCTTGCTCACCAGTGGCAGTACCCCGGGACGCGGGCCTTACGGTCAGCAGGTTGACCAGGTGGTTGATTTTCTGCTTGAGCACACCGTGCCGAGTGGGTTTATTTATGTTCCCGATGCAAGCCTGCACGGTCCAATGTACGGCCATGGATTCGCAACACTGTTCCTGGCAGAAGTGTATGGGATGTCGCAGCGAAAAGACCTGGGCGACAAGCTCGATAGTGCTGTCGAATTGATCGTACGGACACAAAATGCCGAGGGGGGCTGGCGCTACGAACCGGTTCGGGCTGATGCTGACCTTTCGGTCACGATCTGCCAGATCATGGCGTTGCGTGCCGCACGAAATGCCGGAATTCACGTCCCCAATCAGACCATCGATCTCTGCATCGAGTATGTCAAACGGAGTCAAAATGCCGATGGGGGATTTCGTTACACCTTGCCAGCCCCTGGGAGCCGTTTTCCTCGTTCCGCCGCCGGAGTTGTGGCGCTCTACAGCGCTGGAATTTATGAAGGAAGTGAGATTGAGCACGGCTTGGATTACCTCGATGGCTTCCTCCCCTCGAATAGACGCCAAGGCCAGTGGGGCCATTTTTATTATGGCCAGTACTATGGTGTCCAGGCGATGTGGCAGGCAGGAGGAGATCGCTGGCAAACGTGGTACAAAGCCATTCGGGACGTCTTGATCGCTATCCAACAGGGGAATGGCTCGTGGAACGATTCGATTGGTCCCCAGTACGCCACCGCCATGGCGTGTATTGTTTTGCAAACGCCCAACAATGTGGTGCCCATTTTCCAGCGCTAAAAAATATGTGGTGCCCATTTTCCATCGCTAAAAAATAATGCCCCGATTCTTCGCTTGTCACCGCCCTGTTTTTCATCCCGTCACCTGGACGCTTCTGTTTTCAGTCGCTCTAGGTGTGGCCGGGATCCAGTCGCCCATTCATGCCGAAGACGTCTTGCCGCTGGAAGGGCCATCCTTTTCCGCACGACTTGCCTCGGTCGACAACAAACAATTCGTGTTTCTTCCGCTCGAAGAGAAGCAGCAACACCGCACGCTCGCAGCCGATGAGTTTGTACGTTGGTCACACCCGGTTGCGCCGCGGGCATCAACGCAGGTGCTCCTGGCTCGTGGTGACGTGATCGTTGCTGTAGAAGATTGGACGGGTGACGAGTCGGTTCGCATGGACGGGAATTTGCTCACGGTTGTTACCGAAGGCTGCGACGAGATCGAATTGCCACGCCAGGTGGTGAAAGCCGTCCGGTTCAGTCAGCACGGCGATTCAATCAACCGCGGGTCACGCCCCACTGTGCCCAGTTCCGGCAACACCCGTACCGATACCCTCTATCTCAACAACGGGGATCGTTTGCGCGGAACCGTGATGACACTCAATGGCGAAGAAGTTGTCCTCCAGACCCAATCGGCTACCCGCAGGTTTGCAGTGCCGCAAGTCGAGTCGGTGGTGTTCAACCCGTCGCTGCTCGAACCGTCGGGCAAGCGGGCAGCCAAGTTGGCCGTCGGACTGCAAGATGGCTCGCTGTTTTACGCCACCGATTTGACAGTTGGTGGTGAACGGTTCGAAATCGTGCTAGGCGAGGGAAACCGGCTTGAGGGCCGAGATCCCAAAAAGATTATTTTTCTGCAAGCGCTTCATGGCCCACGGTTTCAATACCTGTCGCAAACAGAACCAGCTGACTACCGACATGTGCCTTATCTCAACATTCCCTGGCCGTATGGCCGCGACCAGAATTTGCTGGGCGGCAGGTTGCAGTCAAACGGCAAGTTCTATCTCGCGGGGCTTTCGGCCCATTCTGCCTCGCGAATGGTTTACCCGCTCGATGGCAGGTTCCGACGGTTTGAAGCCGAGGTGGCGCTGGATGATACCGCGGGTCGGCGGGGCAGCGTCGTCTTTCGCGTTTATCTTGTCCGCGAGGGCCAATTGCAGGAAGCATTTGTGAGCAAAATTCTCCGTGGCGGCGACCCTCCGCAACCCGTTACGGTTGATCTGGAAGGTGCCCAACACCTTGCGCTGGTGGTTGACTATGCCGACCGCGGCGACGAACTCGATCATGCCAACTGGCTCGACGCACGGCTTGTCAAGTGAAGTGGCCGAGCAGCCGCGGTTCGATGGCATCCTGCCACACGATGTCAGAGTTCAGGGCGTAGCACGGCTTGTGCGTCGGAGGCAGACCACCGCACCGGCTTTTTGAGCGGTTCGTCACGCGCCGTATTTTCCCAGTCGTCCCGCGTTGGCCAAAGCCAGCGACATGAGGTATTTTGCTTCGAACTGCCCTAACCCCCCCTGGATGCATTGCGTTTCGCCAAACGTTTCGCAGCGGTCGGTGCGGCAATTCCTGGCCGACAACAAGGTCGGTACGGGGTGCCAACTGTGACTGGCCAACATGCTGGGTGTGCTATGGTCTCCGGTAACGATCACCACGTCGGGGTTCAACGCAAGGATGCGGGGAACACTTTGGTCCAACTGCTCGGTCTTGGCTACCTTGGCGGCAAAGTTACCATCTTCGCCAGTGCTGTCGGTATATTTGAAATGGATGAAGAAAAAGTCGTATGCCGACCAGTTGGCGGCTAGCACATCCATCTGCTCGTCGAGCGTGTTCGCCTCCCCAACCACATCCATGCCGACCAGCCGGGCAAGTCCCTTGTACATGGGATACACGGCAATGGCCGCTGCACGCAGACCGTAAACCTCCTGGTAACTCGGCAGTTGGGGCTTTTCCGCAACACCCCGCAAAGTACAGCCATTGGCTTTCGGCTGATCGGCCAGTAACCCGCGTGCCTGCTTTACAAACTCGCTGCAGACTTCGGCCGTTCGCTCACTGGCAGCGTCGCGGGCGACCGGTTCGAGCGGCGGCACGCCTGTTTGTTGCGGATCGGTGTCATCGACATGACCGGCAAGTCCCACGCCCCGCAGGACGACCACGAATCGGTGTTCTTTGACCGGTTCGACAAAGATTTCGACGCCAGGGATGTCGACGTTGCGAAGCTTTTCGACCAGGGGAGAACTTTCTTCCGTGGGAATCCGCCCTGCACGGCGATCGGTGATATTCCCGGCTAAATCGAGGGTGCAAAAATTACCGCGGATCGCCACATCGCCACTTGTCAATTCGAAGCCAATCCCGGTTGCCTCGAGGGCGCCCCGGCCAATCTGGTACTTGACCGGATCGTAGCCAAACAGACCAAGGTGCCCTGGTCCGCTGCCGGGACTGATCCCCGGCAGCACCGGCAGGCTGAGCCCGCAGACGCCCTGTTTCACGAGGGCGTCGAAATTAGGCGTGTGGGCGATTTCAAGTTCTGTCAGGCCGCCAGGTTCCTGGGGCAAGCCTCCCAGCCCATCGGCCACCAGTAGCACGATTTTAGTGTCGTTTTTTGTGTTTAAATCGCGGGTGAGATCGTGAATATCCATGATTTTCCTTTTCTCCGGTGGGCCTCACGCGACCAACCCGACGCAGTGACATGAGGCGATTGCCTCCCTTCCTATCGTCGCGATCTGGCGGGCGATGGCAAGATCAAGCCGAGGTACCTCATGACGTCTGGCGGTTGGTCGGATAGAATAACCCGCCGAGGTGTTACGGCGACCACATGCCCGAACCAACCCCTACGGTCAACCGGGGGTTGATACATCCAACCAAAGTATCAACTCAATTCTTCGAGGGTAAAGAACGTGTCGATTGAAATTAAATGGTTTGGGCACAACACCTGGTCTATCCAGACCGGCGATACGACGATTTTGCTCGATCCCTTCTTCGATGAATCACCAACCGCACCCGTCAAGTCCGACGCGGTGTCGGCCGACTACATTCTGGTATCGCACGGCCATTTTGATCATGTGGGCGATGCGGCCAAAATCGCCACGCGAAATTCCTCAAAAGTGATAACCAATTTCGAAATCGCCGAATGGTTTAAGAAAGTTGGCCTGGCTGAAGAGATGGTGATCCCCCTGAACCTGGGAGGGGGTATCCGCTTGCCATTCGGTACCGTCAAAATGACCATCGCCCACCACAGCTCGGTTCTGCCCGACGGAACTTACGGGGGCAATCCGGGAGGATTCTTGCTGGAACTCGAAGGGAAGCGGATTTATTTCGCTTGCGATACGGCCCTTTTTCTCGATATGAAACTGATCGGCGTAGCCGGGCTCGATCTGGCCGTGTTGCCCATTGGTGATCAGTTTACAATGGGTCCCGATGATTCGCTCGAAGCCATTAAACTGCTCAACCCGAAGCGCGTTGCGCCCTGCCATTACAACACCTGGCCGCCCATCGAGCAGAATGTTGCAGATTGGGCCGGGCGTGTTCGCATCCACTCCGGTGCCGATCCGATTGTCCTGGAGCCGGGCGGGACTTTTACACTTTGAGTCTTTGGAGTCGAACCCTTGATTTACTTCCCTATTCGTATTGCCCTGATAACAACCATCGTTGTGGCCGCGTCGTCCTTGTTGGTCGCCCAACAGCCTCGCTGGCAGCTTTCCCAAGGCCAGGATTTGAACTACCAGGTCGAAAATACGGTTCGGCTCTCGGTGGGCCAGCCGCCGACCGATTATCGGCTCGATCAGCAATTCAATTTGACCTGGACCGTAAAAGAGATTGCCGATGATGGCACGGCTCAAATTCAACAGGTCGTCGAACGTATTGTTTTGAAACTCGACGATCCCCTCGGTAACCTGGAGTACAATTCATCTACAGACGAGGATCCCCACGGGCTTGCTGCGCTGATGGGACCAATCTTCCGCGCCTTCAGGGAGCACCCCCTTACCTTCAGATTATCGCCTGACGGTGAAATCGTCGATCTACAAGTTCCCGAGCAGGTTCTCACGTCGATGGTCCATGGACCGTTAGCTTCGCCCTTATCCCCGTTTGCTTCGAAGGAGGGATTGCGACACTTGTTTTTCGAGGGGATTGTGCAGTTTCAAGGTACTCCCTGGGAGCCAGGAGTCACCTGGTCAACTTCCAACAAGACCAGCAATGAAGTCCTGGGCCGACAGAAAGTACAAAGGACTTTTCGTTATGTTCGTGAGGAGCAAGCCGGTGACGACACTCTTGCTGTGATTGAAACGACCCGTATCGTCATCAACGAGAATGATGATAAGGCCCTCCTGATTACGGTCGAAGGGTCAGCAGGTGAAATCCGATTCAACCAAACCAAGGGCCACCTCCAGTCAAGTCAATGGACCGCCACGACAAAGCTGACCTCTGATGGCAACGAGACCAACACACCGGCCCAACTCCACCAATCGTTTAACATGACCTTCGTGCCGCCAGCTGAAAACGAACCTGCCCAACCCGAACCTGCCCAACCCGAGCCTGCCCAACCCAAGCCTGACCAACCCAAGCCTGACCAACCCAAGCCTGACCAACCCAAGCCTGACCAACCCAAGCCTGACCAACCCAAGCCTGACCAACCCAAGCCTGACCAACCCAAGCCTGACCAACCCGAACCGGCCCAACCCGACACGCAGCCTCAGGGGTGACCCAGCTTGGGTTGGGGCGACCCTGGTAGCGGTTTGGCGCGTGGTTCCCGTTAGGGGTCGGCAGCCGGGGCCTGCCCGCGGTCGGGTGTTGTGGCCTCGGGGGGCAGTACCCGCACCTGAATTTCGTCGTCCTCGATGCGAACGGCAAACGAGTCGACTTTCAGTCGCGGATTGTCTGTCCAGGTGCCATCGCACACCTTGAATCGCCAGGCGTGCCAGGGACAGGTGACATTGCCCTGGTCGTCCAGCTCACCAGCTCCCAGCGAAGCGCCCATATGCGGGCAGAGGTCATCTATGGCAAAATACTCTCCACCATCATTAAACACGGCCACAAGTCGGCCGGCGACCGTGAAGGTGGCCCCCTGGCCGTCAGGAATTGCCCCGACCCGGGCAACACTTACAAACTCCGACATCGAATTTGAACGTCGTAAATCAACAAGGAAAATGCTGGCCAAACTCGATCGTTTGGCTCCGTTACCAGATACCCTTTGGGAGGTTAAGATAACGGAATTACTCGTGGTGCGGTAGTCGCAGTTCAAATTGGAAAACTGACCTTTTCATGGTCTCACAATGGGTTCCAAGCCAGACATTTCGTTTGCCGAGTTCCAGCAACTGATCCACGAAATGTATTTCGAGAAGGATCATGCTCGGGGAGTTGATGGAACCTTTATGTGGCTCATGGAGGAGGTGGGCGAATTGGCGGCAGCACTTCGCGATGGTTCCCAAGAAGAGCAACTGGAAGAATTTGCCGATGTCTTGGCCTGGCTGACGACCATTGCCAATGTGGTTGGAGTTGACTTGAACGACGCGATCAGGCGGAAATATGGTTCCGGTTGCCCTGGTTGTGGTCAGTTTATTTGCACCTGCGATGACGCCGAAAAGCCGTAAGGCCACAAAACCGTAAGGAACAGGCGGATGCTTGTGGGCATCTCGAACTTGACACGCGTGCCATCCAACTGGCCGATTGTGACGCGAGGCGGTTTGTCGCTGCGGGTAATATTGGGAAGCGTCGTGTTGTTCTTTTCCTGCTTCGGTCTTGACCTCAGCGTGAGAGCCGGCGCCGAGCAACCCGCTGCGAGCTTCCAGATCGTCGCCTGCAAGCTGGGACTCTCCGGGGCCTACAAGGTGGGGTTTTGGACCCCGCTGTGGATTGATTTGCGGGGCGGTGCAGAACCGTTCCAGGGAGAAGTCGAACTGGTCGCACCCGATCGCGATGGGGTACTCACGGCGGTTCGTAAAGCGGTGCAGTTGCGGCCAGGAGCGGTTACCACCGTTGCCCTGACCACCAAAATTGGCAGCCGCGATACCGATCTCACCGTGAATTTACGGGAGGGCGATGAAGTTGTTGTGTCCCGGGTATTTTCTGTGGCAACCAACAGTCGGCGGGCCGATATTCCAGGCGGGCTCCCGGCCGAATGCCAACTTCTTGTGGAAATAAGCACAGACGATATCGGAATGGCTGAAACGTTTCCGCCGCAAAACAGCGAGCGTGGTTTGCCGAGCCGAAAAGTGGTTGCGGTTCGTACCCCCGACGCATTACCGACGGATTGGTATGGTTACGATGCTGTGGATAACCTCGTGATTGCCGCAGGTGGTCTTGAGTGGTTGGCCCACCTGTCGGCGGAAGATCCCCGCCTTAGGGCGATTCGACGTTGGGTTGAGCTGGGGGGCCGGCTGACACTTTTGGCGGGAGCAGCTGCCACCGATGTCCTTGCCCCTGATGGGCCTTTAAGCGGGTTGCTGCCAGGTGAGTTCCAGGAGATGGTCCCGCTGGATCGTGGCATGGCCTTTGAGCTTTTTAGTGATTGGGATGTTGCAATCGCAACCCCGCGGCAACGTTTCGAACTGCCTGTACCGCGACTCGAAAATGTGAGCGGACAAATCGAAGCATTCGAGGGAAGGCGTCCTGCCGACTTGCCACTGGTGATTCGGACGGCGGTTGGGTTTGGAGAAGTTGTCTTTGCAGCCGTCGACTTGCACGATCCTCCCCTGGCAGGATGGAGTGGCCGCCCGGCATTTCTACGAAACCTGCTCCAGTTGGAAAAGAGGGCCAATAAAGCGAAGGCACAGAACGCGACCACCCTCATGACACGAGGGTACCGGGACCTGGCTGGGGCCTTAAATCACCACCTCGGCACCGCCTTTCTGGGAGTGGGGACGATCTCGTTCAGTTGGGTGACCATCGTGGTCCTGGCTTACCTCGCATTGATTGGCCCGCTTGATTATTTGCTGGTCAAAAAAGTGTTTCGCCGGATGGAAATGAGTTGGCTGACTTTCCCGCTCATAATTCTGTTGGTAACCGGGGGTGCCTGCTGGTACGCGACGGCTACCAAGGGAAGTGCGCTGCGAATCAATCAGGCGGAACTGCTCGATTTTGACCTCTCCAGCCAGGTTGCCCGGGGAACCCTTTGGACTACGATCTACAGTCCCCAGGCAGAAACGTTCGACTTGTCGCTCCATGCTCGTTGGCCCGATGAACAGCTCGACAACGATCCGGCAGCGCTCGTCTCCTGGTTGGGACTGCCCGGAGTCGGGATTGGTGCGGCGCAGTCGGGCAGTGCCGAGTTGGGGTTCAATCGGCTGATGTACCAGTACGGACCGGCACTGAACACCCTCATCGGATTGCCCATCAAAAAATGGTCGACCCGCACCATCATTGCGCGGTGGCATACCCAGCTCCCCCCCACGCCACCCGTAATTGCAGACCTCGTGCCGACCAATGATGGGTTGCTCACAGGGACTATTACCAATGACTCAGGCACAGAACTCACCGATGCACGTTTATTGTTTGGCACTTGGGCCTGGCAGTTAGGAGACCTTGCCGAAAGTGCCCAGGTGGCGATTGATGATCGCCACGATCCACTCAAGGTCAAGACGCTCCTCACTCGCGAAGTCCGCAGCGCTGCATTGCTGAATGACACGGGTGGCCAGGAGGTTTTTGTGGTCGGCCAGGCTTCGGTCGACCAGTTAATTGACCTCATGATGTTTTACGATGCCGTGGGCGGGAAACGATTTGTCCGCCTTTCCAACCAGCTTCAACCATTTTTGGATTTGAGCCACCTGCTGAAACAAGGCCGGGCGATCCTGATTGCGCGCTCCAGCCAACCCGGGAGCGAACTGCTCCGAGATGGCCGGTCGATGCACCAGGATGGCAATCAGCACTGGACCATCTATCGTTTTGTACTTCCGGTCGCATCCGGGGAATCTTAACCCGAGGCAAACGGAACGAAAATGCGAAACTCATCACAGATTATCGTTGAACTTTTGTCCGCCACCTTTCCCTTCCAAAGCCTGGTACCATTTTCGTGATTGAACTCCGTGACTTAACCAAGAAGTACGGCGAGTTGTTTGCGATCAAGCAAATCGACCTCGAACTGTCGAAAGGCGATGTGTATGGTTTCATCGGTCCCAATGGTGCCGGTAAGACCACAACCATGAGAATCCTTGCCACGCTCCTCAACCCGACCTGGGGTGAGGCTTACGTGGCTGGGTATTCGATCTACACCAAGCCAAAAGAGATACGTCGTATCATCGGCTACATGCCTGATTTTTTTGGCGTGTACGACGACATGAAAGTTATCGAGTATCTTGAATTTTTCGCCGCTGCCTATCGTATCAAGGGACCGAGTCGGCAAAAGATTTGTACCGAGGTACTCGACCTGGTTGACCTCGGCTACAAGGGCCAGGCCCTGGTGACGAGTCTCTCACGCGGGATGACCCAGCGACTTGGCCTGGCGAGGGTACTGCTGCACGATCCCCAGGTGCTGTTGCTCGACGAGCCGGCCAGCGGCCTCGATCCGCGGGCCCGTATCGAGATTCGTGCCCTGTTGAAGCGGTTGCGCGATATGGGCAAGACGATCATCGTCAGCAGTCACATCCTTCCCGAGCTGGCTGACATCTGCAACAAAATCGGGATTATCGAACGGGGCGAACTGATCGTGAATGCCAATGTCGACGAGGTGATGCGCCGGGTACGCCAGCACACGATTATCGATATCGCCGTCGTTGGCGATCGGGATGCGGCTGCTAAATTGCTCCAATCGCACGAGATCGTGAGCCGCGTGGAAGATGGTGGTGACTACCTCAAGGTGATTCTGGCCGACAGGGACTCGGACTACAGTCAACTCGCGACAGCCCTGATTACGGCCGGGCACAAGCTCACCATGTTTCGGGAAGAAGAAATCAATCTCGAGACGGCCTTTATGGAACTCACCAAGGGAATTACCGCTTAGGGGAATGGTGCCTTTTGGGCAATACGCTGCGGGCCCTTGCCAAATTGCGTGGTGTTTTAGATACTCAATCTCTTGCACTTTTGCTGTCGGAGGTTACCTCTGGCAGCCGCGACGCCCCGTTCGTCTAGTGGCCCAGGACACCGCCCTCTCACGGCGGAGACAGGGGTTCGACTCCCCTACGGGGTACTAGGTGTGTTTGCAGCAACTCGCTGCAGATCGCACCGATTGGCAAAACAGCCCGGTTTTTCCGGGCTGTTTTTGTTTTTAGCGGGTGGTTGCGAGAGGATGCCGCCGAGTGCTGCGCCTGATTTTGCGCCCCCCTTTTAGCCGAAAGTGCGCCTGATTTTGCGCCGCCCCCAATGGCCTCGGCAAAGTGTTGCTCAGTCACCTGGAGATAGTGCTTTTGGGCGACCGGCGCGGTGTTGCCAAGCCAGTCGCAGACGACGTGTAGCGGGAATTGTGCAGGCTCCTGGCGGTCTTATCCTTGGGATATCGTCGAATAGACGAGAGTCTCTTGACCAAAAAAAATGATCTCCTTCTCCAGGGAATCATGGACCTTCTGCGCCACCTTTATGGATCTATCATTCCCCGTGTCGACCAGCGAAATAAGCTTGTTGATTTCAAGAGAATCAAACGCATAATCCCGTACTGCACTGGCCGCCTCGGTTGCCAAGCCCTTGTCCCAGAATTCCGATAGCAGGGCGTAGGACACCTCGATGCCCTGGATGGCAGGAAGCTCCCACTGCATCAGACCACAACGTCCGACAAAGTCGTCGGTGCTTCTGGTAACCGCCGCCTGCAATCCCCAGCCGCGCTCCTGGTACTGGCGAAGGTACTTGACCAGCTCCTGTTCTGATTGCTCGCGTGAAAAGACCTCATCTCCCATAAATTGCATGACCTGTGGATTACCAAAGAGGCGCGCAAGGTTGTCCAGGTCCGTCTCGAGAAACTTGCGAATAATCAGCCTCGGTGTCTCGGCAATGACGTTGTCGTCACGCTTCATGTCAATACCACCACTCCCACGGAATCGGGTCGGTAGAAATCACGCCACTTCCCCTGAACGAGACACCACCCGAGCCAGAGAGTCTGCAAGTACCTGTAGCCCGATATGGCAGGGCACCGGCTCGGAGATGTGGAACGACCGTCGACACTTCACCACCCCAGTGGTAGATTCTGGCGCAAACGACGGTCCATCATCATGAAGTGAAAGATTTACCAGATCAGGCAATTCAACAAGGAGTGACTGTCTGGCCTGCAATCAGGCCTGCAATCAGGACAATCCAATGCTAGGAACCGTCGCCTCGCGGTTCAAGTCCGGACGAGATTCTGAAGGGCAGTGGTGATGTGATCACCAAGACATTCATCGAATTCCAAAAGTATCTGGTTGCGTCCCTAGCCGCATAACCGACTACGCAACCAAGGCGTCCTTCTTCCAAATGGGCCAGAAGTTTGGCGCACTTTTTTGCAGGCATCCCTTTTTTGTAGGCATCCTAGGTACCTCGCGACCCTTATGGGGGGCGCGGGCAAAATGCCACACGGGCACTTGTGGTGCCCGTGGAAGTTGCATCTCGATTTCATTTGAATTCCCCCTCAGCCAGGGCTACAATGCAGGTTCACGCAGTTCTGCAAAAGGGGGTCTGATGTCTACTAGGTTCTTGGACGCCGTACAAGTCTACTTGTTTCTCCTCGCTGCCATGGCAACATCTTCCGTGGGTGGTGCCTCGTATGAGGCTGTGGATTTTTTTCGGCAATTGGTCAATCGTTGATCCGATTCAAAAAGGGGCTGCCGGCAGTGGTGACCAACTTTACCAGGGAGCGGATCTTGGGCCAAACGCGATGCTGGAGGGCGCTAACCTTGATGGAGCATATTTTCCGGACGCAGACCTGCAAAATGCGAAGCTCAACGGTGCACATTTAGCTGTCACAAGCCTTGGAGAGGCGAATTTTACGAATGCTGATCTAAGTGATGCGGACTTCACAGATTCCTACTTGGGTAACGTGAAGCTGATTGGCGCAAATCTAACCAATGCAAACCTAAACGGAGTAAATCGAAGGAACAACAATGAAAACTGCGAAAAAAGAGATCGTCAGCTTTAGCGAAAGCAGAAGATCACCGGAAAAAAACAGGCCAATTTTGCTGTCCAGCGTCCTGGTGACCCCCTTCCTGCTCGCGGTGATGGCGAACCTCGCCGCCGCTCAGGTCCCGGTCTTTCCTGCCGAGACGATTGCTCGCCATCACGTAGGCGGCCTGGGAGGGAACTTCCTGGAACTCAAGGACGGCCGAGTGGTGCGTGCAACGGACGGGCAGTGATTATTTACCACAGACGGCGGGGAGAACTGGATAGATGGAGGTTCCCGACGCTATGGAGACCTGCTGCGATTGAAATCTGGGGCAATCGGTGTAATCGATGACCGAGATCGCAAAATCACATTCTCGCGTAGCGACGATGAGGGAAAAACCTGGTCCCAGCCGGTTCAGATGTCCGAGCCCCACGTTCATACGGGAAGGCAGCACGACTCGGCTATCGTCACCAGCAGCGGTCGAATTGTGGTGCCGGTATATCGACAAATAGGCCGACGTGAGATGGTCCCCGAGCAAAAGCATTTCGTAAACCTGGCTCTTAAAGGCGACGAGTGGATGAGAGTCGGCAGCCACGACTTTGAACCAGTCCCGGAGTTGAGTTGGGTGTACTATTCGGATGACGAGGGGCAAACCTGGCATCGCAACGCCAATGGCGAAATGATGGTCACTCTCGACTACGAAGCCGGCGGCAACTTCTCCGCCGAGGAGCCTGTGGCCGTAGAGTATGCGCCCGAACATCTGCTGATGCTTTATCGAACGCCGCTTGGCCGGCTGTTCCAGTCGTGGTCGTCCGATGACGGCACGAATTGGACCTTGCCGCGACCGTCAACTCTGTCAGCATCAAGGGCCCCGGCGGCCCTAAAGCGTATCCCCGGGAGCGACGATCTGCTAGTGGTCTGGAACCAGGCTTCCGGGGATGAGATCCAGAGGGGCCTGCAGCGGCACCGGCTTTCGGCGGCCATCAGTCAGAACGGCGGCGCCAGTTGGAAGATGCACAAAAACATCGTCTGTATCGACGAAGATGACCGAAGCTACGTGGAGCCCTCTCCAGTCCGGTATTATCGATCCGCCCGTTTCTCGCCTCGATTGCCGGCTAGCCATTGCTGGGCAATATATCCAGCAGTTATCATCTCGAAAGGTCGCGTGATTATCAGCTATTACGAAGTCCGCAATCGGCCGCTCGAGGGTAACGAAACGAGACCGGCCATGATTGTCCTGCCCATCGAATTTTTCTATAAGAAGGGCACTAGTATGCCCGCCAAGAAGTAGGCTCTCGGATCGCGATCAGCGAGCTCAGACTGGAAACAGGCGACATCGTGCCCAGACCCGTGGGAGATCGATGGTGATTTGAAGGTTGGTAGGACTGACTACGGCGGCAAGGTAGATGTTTATCGAAAGTATCATCGGGTCACGGCTTCCGGATCCATGGGGAACCGATCCGCGTAAATGCAGGAAAAAGGGGAATACATGGTCGCTGCGGAGATCGTGAAGTTCATCAAGGAATTCGCCTCCTGGCCGGAACTGAAGCCGCTTGGACCTAAGTGAGGTAATTGGTAACCCGGGTCATGACTGCTGGTAATCTCAAAACCCTGATGCTGGTTGGCGCCCACCACGACGACAACGAGCTTAACGCCGGTACTATTCAGAAACACGCCGGGGCCGGTTGGCGTGTTATTTCCGTGGTGGTGACCAATGGGCGATATTCGCAGGATGGGGTCTCGGATGAGAATGTAAAGATTCGCAACCAGGAATCGTTGGCTGCCGCGGAACTGCTTGGTATGGACGCCGTGTTTCTTGGCTTTGATGAAGGTTGCTTTCGCGAATCGGAAGATACGACCCGGGCAGTGGTGGTTGAAATTCGGAAACATGAACCCGATGTCATCATTACCCACCCGCCGCATGATTATCATAACGATCATATGCAGGTGAGCCGTTGTGTGCTGAATGCCGTATACCTCTGTGGAAATACCGCTTACGACGGCGGGGAGGCACCTATTAGGAAGAATCCCGGTTTGTATTATTGCGATGCCTGGTTAGTGTCTTTTGAACCGGATGTTTACGTGGATGTTTCGGATTGCATGGAAATGAAAGAGAAAGCCCTGGCCTGTCATGCCTCCCAGTTGCCTCCGAAGGGATCGAGTGAGGATGACATGATCGACCTGGAACGGATCCGGGCAAGAACCCGCGGTCTGCAGGCAGGCTGCACGTATGCCGAGGCGTTCAGGTTTGTTCCCCGCGCGGGGAAAGTCCGCATGGCCGGCCTGCTGGGTTAACTCAATTATCAGAGCCTTCCCTCTTTAAGGATCGGTACCAATTCGACGATCACCCCTTCAGGATCACGACAGCAGGTTACCTTGGCGCTGCGCATCGTTGCCGGCTTGTACGGCGGCGGAAACCTTCGGCTTTCGGTTTGAGGCTTGGCATAGTGGTCTGCGTTGGATCCTGGTGCCAACCAACGTTCCCTACCTTGAAGGAACCTTGTAGGTGTCTTCACGTCTTTGTCTTGATCCTCATCCTGATCTTTGTCCAAAGGTGGACAAGCAGGACAAAGATTATGTTAAAACAACGACCCGGGCAAATGGACCTCGCCGGTTGGCCAGGGAGTACCCGATAATTCCTTCATCATCCCCGGAGTCTTTTGCCAACCCTCCTGGCCTCCACCGTGAACCAGGTTGTCGATCGAGGCGTAGCCGCTGGAGACGTATACCGCGGGATCACCGAACAGCATGGCGAAGGGGAAGTCATGGTGTTGCAGCCATTCGTGGATACACTGGAGCATGTCCCTGACATAGCCCTTGCCACGGTAATCGGGGTGCACACATACCTCCGCCAAACCGCCAATGCGATAGGTCGTGCCTTCGGACTCAATCTCCTTCTCGTGCACTCCCGTATGGGCAACCATGTTACCCTGTCCGGCGCGGATGACCCATCGATGGGAGTAGGGCTCAAAGAAATAGCGCTGTTCCTTGAACACCACGTCTTTAGGCTTGGTAAAGCAGGTGGTCAGCAATCCCCGGATCTCCTCATCCAACGCATCATCCACGCTGCTATCCGGAAGGTATTCGGCCATGGTGCGCATCTTCTCGACAATTACTAAGCTAGTCCCCATTATAATTGGAGGACAGACTGGGGAACAAACAAGCCACAGCCGTTGCTGTACAGCCTTGCCCGCAGTTCGCTGTACAGCCTTGCCCGCAGTTCTCAGTGTATCCAAGCGACGGTTCCCACACCACGTCGTCTGCGATTGCTGTGGGAACCGTGCAGACAGCCAGGGTACCTTGCGGGCGGCGGTCAAATTTTCTGTGTGCAAGTCCCACACGAGAGCAAAACTTGCCCCCGCACTCAAGACGGGTCATACTGGCCGGTGCATCGAAAAACTCGAGTGTTATGTTTATGTGAGGAAGTAGCCTGCGCCAGACAACACAGGCCATTTACACATAGGGGTTCATGGATCGGGGCAACTCCCTAACATACGAGACCACCATCATGAGGCGAGTCGTTGTTTCAAAGACCAGCCTGTGTGCAGCTTGCTGCATAGTGCATGTTCTAAGTTTAGTCTCGGTCCAGGGAGCGTTGAGAGCTGACGAAAGAGAGACTTCAACGACGAGTGTGAGTCCTCGCGATGAGCGCGAGTGGCGGATCATCATCAACTGGGACGAGGAGAATCTCTGGTTTCCCCTCTTGAAGGCCAGAGGCCTATCTGAGCCGAGCGGCGAAGCGGCCAGGAAATTGCTTGAAGAGATCATCGATGAGCATGCGGCTGCGAAGGTAGACACCGTCGTTCAGGTGATTTTCGGTGCCGGTTTCAAGCATCTTATTCGGTCCTCCAAGGGTTCAGAACGATTTCCAGCCGAACTGATCCCGCGCGGGCTGGAAGAGATTGGTCTCGATTTCCCAAAGATCCTGGTGGACCGTTGTCACCACCATAACATGCAGTTCATCGCCGGCCTTCGCATGAATGACCGGCATGATTTCACGCCGACTCAGTTCATCCGCGAACACCCTGAATGGCAGTTGGGGATGGGTAACGCGATGGACTATGCCTTCGAACCGGTCCGCGGCTTCGTGCTGACATTCGTGGATGAGGTGCTCGACGAATACGAAGTGGACGGCCTGGAGTACGACTACATGCGTTGGTGCCACATGTTCAAGCCAGGCGAGGGAAAAGAGAACGCTCACTTGTTGACCGAGTTCATGAGAAAGACCCGCAGGCAGTTAGACGCGGCGGCCGGGCGGCGAGGATGCAACCGTCTTCTCCTGGGTGTTCGGGTGCCGCAAAGCATCGAAGAGTGCGATTACCTGGGTTTTGACCTGGAGACCTGGATCAACGAAGGTCTGGTGGATTACATCGTGCCCTCCGACTTCATGCACACCGACACCAACATGAAGACCGAAGATTTTGTGAAGTTGGCCGAGGGCACGAACTGCAAGATCTACCCGGCCATCCACAATCGAATCTCTATGGACGGGCCCAACGAACACTATCGTCTGATGACGCTGGCGAACTATCGCGCTGCGGCACAGAACTTCTACAGATTTGGCGCCGACGGAGTCTCACCCTACAACTACCAGTTCGCTTATGAAAGGCGTGGCCACGCTCATCGTTCGTCCGCCTATGCCGCCTACATGTGGCCTGCGGCGCTGGGTTGGTTGCGGGATATCCGCGATCTTGAGGAGATAACTTCTCGTGACCGTCACTATCTGTTTTATTCCCTCTGGAAAAAATCCCACAAGTCGCCCACCAGTTTTTCCCACAACAATGATATCTACCTAGATCGGGCCAAGCCGGTTTTGGAGGGAAGTTGGCGCTTCCGCATGGCGGAAGATTTCAGCAACCCCAAGCTGCGAACCACGATGCAGTTCAAGGCTTTGGGCCTGGCTGAGGACGAGAAGCTAGAGATCCAGATCAACGACAAGCAGGTCCCCGCCGGTTATATCACGCGCGTGTATGACAAAGACGGGCAAAGTCTCTACGAGGGCGATCCGTTGGACCCCTTCCATCTGTACGTGATCGACATGAATTGGGAAACGACCGGACGGAAACAACCGCTGATCTTTGGCGATAATCAACTGACCATTCACCTCGTGCCGTCAGCAGCAAAGGCTGAGGGAACCGCCAGCATCGAAGAACTCGAGTGCTATGTCTATGTGAGGAAATAGCTGACTGAC
>CAUZEA010000001.1:0-155616 GCA_963578605.1 Planctomycetota bacterium | reverse complement strand
GCCCATCCCTTGCAATTGAGGAACTTGTTGACACTCGCTCCCATACCGTTGAACCCCTGGTGCATGTTGATTCCAGCCTTGATGGCTTCGGATCGCAAATTGGCACCCTCGGGTACTTCGATTTCCTTGTTTTCCTTGATGAACTTGACAGTTGGCATGGCAGCCCTCGCTACAGTCTCAGAGGTTTGGCAACCCGGATTGTGTTGGAATGAGAGCAATTCACGTCGTGGAATTGCCATTGGATCAGGCTATAAGTATGCCACATGGAGGGTTGCTGCGGAATCCCGGATGGCGCCTGGACCGATTGCAGACAGCCGTCGATTTTCGTAAGTTTAACCTTGGTCTGGTAATTGAACCTACTCAATACGGGGAGCCGGTCATTATGGCCCGAGAACATTCCAAGTATCAGCAACGCGTCATCAAAAACTATTATCAGAATCGGGGGGCCATATCGCTGCAGCGGCTCAGCGAACTGGTCACCGAGCTTTACCTGGCCGAAGGAAAACAACGCGAGCAGCAGTGGGAGTATATCGTGGGAGCCCTCCAAAAGCTGGAAATTCCCCCCACCCGCATTGAACATCTGCGCCAACAGGACGACCCCGCATTGCTTGCCAGCCTGGTCGAAGAACTTATGGCCAAGCAGTAAACCTGTGGTTTTGTCCGTCGATGGCGGACTCGCCTCGCACACAATCGTTAACTCGCACACAATCGTTAACATGTGTCGGTGTGCGCCACCGAATGGACGAAGTCACTTGCGGTTGCCTGCCTCGCTCATGAACACCGGCGTGGGCAAGCAACCTGCGTTTGGCCACAGAGGAGGGGGCGACCAAACCGCGTTACGAGACCTCATTGATCTTATTTCTCAGGTCGCAGCGAACAGCTGTCGGCTGACACATCCTGTGCGGGTAGGAAACGGGCCATGGCTATGGGGTTTAAGCATAATGCTGCGATTTTCTACGCCAAGAGCGTACCAGCACGCCATGTTGTGCAAAAAACCCCAAGATGGCCAAGATCAGGCATCTCGGTTCGGGAACGCTTAGTACCAGATTATTGCCAACAACAGTGAGTGTGAAGATGGTCGCATCGCTGGCGTCGAGTGACAAACCGTCGGCGTTCAAGCCACCTGCGGCTGTAAGCACCGTCGAGCACAATCGGTCCGCGGTTCCCGATTTGAAGTTCGCCGCCTCGGCTTCGGTCAATGGGCCAGACTCAGCAATCTGCTCTGGCCATTGTGCGGTTTCGGAAGTTGTCCGGGATTCACCCGCTCCGAGAATTGAACATTTATCCGACCAGCCGTTGTCCACGTGTCGATGATCGCGTGGAGGTGCTGGTTGATCAGCCTCGTTTTTGAAATGTCCGCACAGTGCTGTCTTGAGAAATGATGCTGTCTTGAGAAACGATCTCTTTTCGCGAGGTTTTCGGGATCCACGAACCGATGGCCAGGCAGGCAGCTGGTGGGGATGAACGGCGGGTCACGCAACGTTACAATAAACCGCCACCTACGCATGTATCCAAACCGAAAAACAAAAGTTGTGGGACATCTGAACTGCCATGCAACAATATCTCGATCTCATGCGAAAGGTGCTCGACTCGGGGGTCGAGAAAGCCGATCGCACCGGCACTGGAACACGGAGTATTTTTGGACACCAAATGCGGTTCGACCTGGCAGACGGGTTTCCCCTTTTGACCACCAAGAAACTTCATCTGAAGTCGATCATTTGTGAATTGTTGTGGTTTATTCGCGGTGACACGGATCTTCAGTTCCTGCATGAGCACGGCGTGACGATTTGGGATGAGTGGGCCGACGAACAAGGTGAATTGGGTCCCGTGTATGGTCGTCAATGGCGTTGTTGGCCTGCGGCGAATGGCGAGACGATTGATCAACTTGCGGAGGTTGTCACGCGAATTCAGTCCGATCCCGACAGCCGCCGGTTGATTGTTAGTGCCTGGAACGTGGCTGATTTGCCGCAAATGGCCTTGCCTCCCTGCCACCTGTTGTTTCAATTTTACGTTGCCGAGGACCGGCTTTCCTGCCAGCTCTACCAGCGGAGCGCCGATGTCTTCCTGGGGGTCCCGTTCAACATTGCTTCGTACGCGCTCTTGACGTTGATGATGGCCCAGGCGACAGGGCTCAAAGCGGGGGAGTTCATCCACACGTTGGGCGACGCACATTTGTATGAAAATCACCTGCAGCAATCCCAGGAGCAACTTTTGCGCACCCCACGTCCGTTGCCTGTGATTGAGCTCAATCCGAAGGTCACGTCGATTTCCGATTTCTGCTACGAGGACTTTCGGCTGGAGCATTATGATCCGCATCCACACATTGCTGCCCCGATTGCTGTCTGAGTGGCGTTGTGCCCGTCGGTGATCGGCGGAAAACGCACGAAACGGTTTGCAGAAGGTAACGCCCGCTTCCAACCGGTCACTGGTGCCATGATGCTCTCGATGATTGTTGCTGTTTCGGAGAATGGTGTCATCGGCCGCGGGGGCGATCTTCCCTGGCACCTTTCGGCCGATTTGCGACGGTTCAAATCGCTCACGATGGGGCACACCCTGGTGATGGGCCGCAAAACCTGGGGGTCAATCGGTCGGCCATTGCCAGGGCGCAAAATCGTGGTCCTCTCACGCCAGGCGGACTGCCGGGTCGAAGGGGCCGAGGTGGTGCCTGATCTCGACGAGGCGTGGCGGGTGGCAGAAATGCGTGGCGAGACAGAAGTTTTTGTGATTGGTGGCGCGGAGGTCTATCGCCAGGCCCTCTTGAGAGTCCAGCGCCTTTACCTGACCCGCGTGCATGCAACGATCGAGGGCGACACCTGCTTGCCCGAAATCACGTGGGACAACTGGCAGTTACTTGAATCAGAGCGTCACGAAGCCGACGACAAGCACCAGTTCGCGTACAGCTTCCAGACATTTACGAGGATCGAGGATCGTGGCAAAACCGCTCAAACGATGTCCCTGGGCCATGGCCGGCAATGATCTCTACCAGGCATACCATGATCGTGAATGGGGGGTTCCCGTTCATGATGATCAAAAGCAGTTTGAGTTTCTCACTTTGGAAAGTGCCCAGGCAGGGTTGAGTTGGACCACGATTCTCTACAAGCGGGAAGGGTACCGCAAAGCCTTTGCCAGCTTCGATCCCCAAAAAGTGGCCCGTTTTACCCGGCAACGGGTTGAGCGATTAATTGCCAATCGTGCCGTCGTCCGCAATCGACTGAAGATCAATGCAGCCGTGACCAATGCCCATGCGTTTCTCAAGGTTCAAGAGGAGTTTGGCAGCTTTGATGCTTACATCTGGCAATTTGCCGACGGCCATCCCCTCCAGAACCGGTGGCGCAAGCAAGCCGATGTGCCCGCCAGTTCGTTGGAATCGGAAAAGCTCAGCAAGGATCTCAAGCAACGCGGGTTCAAGTTTGTGGGCAGCAGGATTGTGTATGCGCACATGCAGGCGGCGGGCCTGGTTAATGATCACCTCGCATGTTGCTTTCGCGATCGCCAGTGCCAACAGCCGGCCTTCAAAAACAAACCGCCCCGGGGTCAGTCGCTGTCGATCACTTCTTGAATCGATGGGGCACCCACGGCGAGCATCACGAGGCGGTCGAAACCAAGTGCCACGCCAGCGCAGTCGGGCAAACCACGCTCCATGGCCGCCAGCAGGCTCTCGGGCATCGGCAAAATCGTTTTTCCACGAAGAGTGCGGGCCGCGTTGACTTGTTCCAGTCGGCCGCGAAGTTCGACCGCATCGGTCAGTTCGTGATAACCGTTGGCGAGTTCGATCCCGCGATAGTAGAGCTCAAACCGCTCGGCAACGGGCGGCTCGTTCGGGGCCTGGCGGATCCTGGCCAACGCGGCCTGGCTGGCCGGAAAATCATAGACGATTTCGGGTTCCGCCTGGCCAAGGTGCGGTTCAATTTGCTGTCCCAACAACAAGTTAAGCCAGGTATCTCGGTCCTGCCGGTCGTTGGTTTCTCGGACGTTGGCCGGGCCCGAGGTGACCAGCCTGGCCAGCTCTTGGGTAGTGCAGGTGTGGGGGCAAATGCCGAGGTAGTTTTGAAACACCTCGGCATAACTTGTTTGGATCGCAGGGGGGGTATCCAAGAGTGCCTGGCAAAGTTCATCGAGCAGCCACATGCCGGCGGGCATGTCGTCCCCCACCCGGTACCACTCCACGATGGTGAACTCGGGATGGTGCAACCGGCCCCGTTCGTTGGCCCGAAATGACCGGGTGATCTGGAAAATTGCGGTAGCCCCGTCGGCCAGCAGTCGCTTCATGTGCAGTTCTGGCGAAGCCTGCAGCCAGAGCGGATCTTGCTGGGATTGCGGACGACCAGGTTGGACGACCGGGATTGGATCGATGTGCAACTCGGGGATGACTTCCGGGGCCAGCGAGGGGGTATGGACCTCTACAAAGCTTCTTTTGAAGAAAAACTCGCGCACACCACGCAATAGATCACTACGTGCTTTGCGATGCCGGATTTCCATCGGGATTTAGCTGGTTTTGACCGGTTGGGCAGAACCTGCGGCGGCGACCGGTGCGATCGATTCACCAGGCAACAAGGGGGGCATGTGGCAGTCGAGTGTATCCGAGATTGCCCTCAAGAGCTCGGCCTCGCGAACGCTCACTTCCTGGTCGGCGGCGATACACGCAGCCGCAGCATTGATGAGTCTCTCTTTTTGCTTGATCGCAACTTGGGCCAACTGGTCGAGGGCACTTTGCAATTGAGGGAGATCGCAGTCGCTGCTGTCAAGAAGCTGTAACGGAACGTCATCCAGGACTCCCTTGGCAGCGGCAAAGGCGATGGCAGCCTGGTCGTCCGTGTGACCGACCTGGGCCAGCGAAGAAAATAAAACCGAACAAGGTTCTCCCAGTCGCTGCAGTCCGTAATAAACGACCCGTGCCGGACGCACGCGCTCGAACTGCGGCTTGAGGTGCCGCAACAGAATGTGATGCAGAATCCATTCAAACAATTCGAGCTGTTCGTCTGCCGCGACCAGTTCCTGGAAACAACTTACAAAGGTGCGGTATTGGGCGGTCGACATCGAACGTAAGGCCGGTAACGTCATGTCGACCAAAGGCAAGCGGGTGTGCATATCGAGCGCGTCGACGATAGGGATGAGTTGACGCGTCAACTTCACGACATCGGGTGTTGAGTGTTGGTCAAGAGTTTGCAGCTGACGGTCCCGGATTTTTGGGTCCTGGTCAAGAAGCAGGCTGTAGATAACGGCTCGTGCTCCGTAGGCCTCATGAGCCGCAGCGGTAAGTTGATCGGGAAGGGAACGAATAAGCTGGGCCGCATAAAGATGGTGATCGGGAGTAGGATTACCAACCTGCCCGGGTGCCCCGGCGACGTCAGCCACCGGTTGTGCAGGAGCCGCGGCCTGCTGCTGGCCGACCAGTCCCATCGCGGCTGGCACGGCAGTGGCTGCCGTGGCGGCCACAGGGGTGGCAGTCGCCGTGGCAGGGGCGGTTGCCGTGGCCTGGCTGCTGGCCGTGGTGGGGAACTTGCCGTCCCACCCGGGATCGATTGCCAGGATTCGTTGTTTCAGTGGTGGATGCGTCGCCAGCAGCGAGGTGAAACCAACCTGGATTCCTTGGGCGAAGAACATGTGACTTGCTTCTGCCGCATGGGGATGTTTTACGAGCGAGCCTTGCAGCTTGGCTCCAATATTTTTCAGCGCGCCGGCAAGCCCAGCTGGATTGCGGGTGAACTGCACGGCCGACGAGTCTGCCAGAAATTCCCGTTGCCGGCTGACGGCCGCCTTGATGAGACTACCCATAAAGGTGCCCAGGTAACCGAGGATGAAAACGGCGAGGGCAACCAACAGCAACACCAGGCCTGCCCCGCCATTTTTTCTGGAACTTCCACTGCCGGACAATGCGGCAACTCGGAACAGGATTGCCCCGATCAGTCCCAGGAGCAGAATTCCGTTCAAGACTCCGATCAGCTTGATATTCAATCGCATATCGCCATTGAGAATATGGCTGAATTCGTGGGCAATCACTCCTTGGAGTTGTTCGCGGGAAAGTTTTTCGACAGTTCCCCGGGTGACACCAATGACGGCATCGCTAGGTGAATAGCCAGCGGCAAACGCATTAATCGACTCTTCGCTTTCAAGGAGATAGACCGGGGGAACGGGTACACCGGAGGCAAGTGCCATTTCTTCAACGACGTTCAGCAATCGGCGTTCGGCGGCTTTGCTGGTGTTGTGGTGCAGGAGGCGGCCTCCGACCTGTTCGGCGACGACCGAGCCCCCCCCTCGGAGTTCGACGATTTTGTACAGGGTGCCCAGCAGGATCAACAGGGCCGAGGCAATGGCGACGTAGAGCGGTACCATTGCGAGCCCAGGTGGGTTGGGCCGCCCATGGGCTGCATTGCTGGCCTCGACGTAGTCGACGGCCAGAAAAGCGACCAGCCAGGACGCGGCCACAATACCGATCACTGCCAGGCAGAAAAGCCATACCAGTCGGCCGGTGTGGCGATGGGCTGTGGCCTGACGCTCGAAAAAGTCGGTCGACATGGTGCTGGCGAGGGGGAATTCCCCCAGAGTGCTTGAGGAGTTGTTTTTCCGGCCACGCCCACTCTACGGTTGGGTAAAGCGTGGTCTTGAGGGCTAGGTGAACGAAACCTTGGGGGCCTCGGCAATCTGTTCGCTGTCAAAGTCGAGCAGTTCGGCATTTTGACCGTGCCCGACCATGCCGGCGATTACAATCGGCGGGAAGGTCTGGCGGTAGGTGTTGTAGCTGGTGACCGCATCGTTGTAGGCCTGGCGTGCAAAAGCGACTTTATTTTCGGTGGTCGTGATCTCTTCGCTGAGTTGCATCATGTTTTGATTGGCTTTTAGGTCGGGGTAGGCCTCGGACAGGGCAAAAAATTTGCCGAGTGCTCCGGTGAGGAGTTGCTCGGCTCCCGAGAGAGCCTGCATCGCCTGGGGATTACCGGGGTTGGCCGACGCCGTTTGCAGACCTCCGGCCGCCTGATTGCGTGCCTGGATGACGGCTTCCAGCGTTTCGCGCTCGTGGGCCATGTAGCCTTTTGCGGTCTCAATGAGATTCGGGATGAGATCGTAGCGGCGTTTGAGTTGCACTTCTATCTGGGAAAACCCATTTTGAAAACGATTTCGGAGCGTTACCAACCGGTTGTAGGTGCTAATGAAGAGGATGATCAAAAGCAGAATGATTCCGCCAATCACGAGCAGGGCTATCAAAATTGCAGACATGGCAGACATGGTATCAGGTCTCACATGGGCCAAGTGAAAAACAGCCCGACATCCGACAACCAACGGGGCCGGACACCAGAACATGCAGTAAATTTTAGTGTTGGGGTTGATCGGTCACAGCTTGGCGGAACTCGTGCCGCAGGGACGTTTAAGATCCTGGTTCTTTGGTTCGTTCGACGTATTCACCTGTACGGGTATCGATCCGCAGGTAGTCACCTGTATTGATAAAAGGAGGTGCTGCGACCTCGGCCCCTGTTTCCAACTTGACGGGCTTTTGCACATTGGTCGCTGTATTGCCCTTGGCAGTTGGCTCGGCGTATTCAACCCGGAGCACAACATGGTTGGGCAGGGTCAGCGAGATGGGATTGTTATTCCATACCATCATGGTGCACTCCATGTTATCCTTCATGAATTTCCAATCATCTCCCACCTGTTCTGCTGAAAGTTCATACTGTTCGTAGTCGCTGGTATTCATGAAGACGAAGTCTTCGCCTTGGCGATAGAGGTACTCGGCGGTGAACTCGGAGATGTCAGCAGCTTCGAGCGATTGCCCGTCGCGATAGGTCCTGTCGACAACGGTTCCTCGCATCAGGTTTTTAAGTTTGCATTCGTAGAACGCGGCCCCCTTTCCTGGCTTGCGAAAGTTCATCTCCACGATTTGGAAGGGCACGCCGTCAATTTGGATTTTCAGACCTTTTCTGAATTCGTTCGTACTGTAGCTGGCCACGATACGTGTTCCCGTTCGCTTTCCCTTGAAGTGCAGATGTGGTAGGACAGGTGGATGCCAATTCTAACCTGCCCAACCGCATCTGTCCGCCCCGGCAGTGCAGAATCCGGTTATGAGTCGTGGCAGGCGGCGATGAAGGACGCGGTGCGAGATCCGGTTGAACTCTGCGGACTGCTCGAATTGCCGGAGGAATTTGCCCTGCGTGCCAAGGCTGCCTGTAGCGATTTCCCCCTTTTCGCCCCGCGGGGCTACATTGGCCGGATGGTGCCGGGTGATCCGGCGGATCCGCTGCTCCGTCAGGTCCTGCCCGTTCAGGCCGAAATGGACGATTCGCCCGGATTTGTTGCCGATCCCGTTGGCGATGCGGCTGCGACCCTTTCTCCCGGATTGCTCCAGAAATATCCCGGCCGCGTGTTGTTGGTGGTGACCGGTGCCTGCGCTGTCCATTGCCGTTATTGTTTTCGCAGGCATTTTCCATACGAGCAAACGCCCAACTCGCTTGCCAGCTGGCAGCCGGTTTTGGCCACGATTGCCGCGGACAGATCGATTCACGAAGTGATTTTCAGTGGTGGCGATCCTCTCACACTGGTCGACGAGCACCTGGCCGCCCTGGCCGACCGCCTGGCCGCCATCCCCCATGTTCGTCGCCTGCGGGTTCATAGCCGCTTGCCCGTTGTCATCCCCGAACGCGTGACCACCGAACTGATCGAGTGGTTGACCGGCACGCGTCTGGTGCCGGTGATGGTCATTCATGCGAATCATGCTCAGGAACTGGCTGGAGATGTCGTGACGGCCATTGGGGCGCTGATTGATGCGGGGATCCCGGTTTTGAATCAGGCGGTCTTGCTTGCGGGGGTGAACGATTCCGTGGAGGCCCAACTGGCGCTTGCCGAACGTCTCGTCGACCTTCGCGTCATGCCCTACTATCTGCACCAGCTCGATCGGGTGTCGGGCGCGGCCCATTTTGAGGTTCCCCCGCATCAGGGCCAGTTTATTCTCAAGCAATTACGTGAGCGGTTGCCGGGATATGCTGTCCCCCAATTCGTGGTCGAGATTCCCGGCGCGAAAAGCAAAGTTCCGTGTGACATTGCCCGGCAAGACTAGCAGATTCGGGATCCAGCGTGATGGCTTCTTGCAGCATTTATGATTCCGTTTCGGTCGATCGCTTGCGAGCGGAGTTCCGCATCGAACCGCAACGGATTCGCCGTTTGCGCACCGCTTTCTTCAAGAAATCGTTGGGCCCCGAGGCAGCCCTGGCAGAAATTCCAACGGAGCAGCGCCCAGCAGTTCGTCAACAACTCAAGTTCCGCACGCTGACCGTCGAGGGACGATACGACTCGAAACTGGACGGTGCAACGAAGGTTCTCTTCCGCACTGCACAGGGCTATTTGGTCGAAACAGTCATGCTGCGATCAGGGTCGGGACGGACGTCACTCTGTGTTTCGTCTCAAGTTGGCTGCGCTGCGAACTGCGACTTTTGTGCGACCGGAAAAATGGGGATTGCCCACGATCTCTCTGCTGCCGAAATGCTGGATCAGATTGTGGTTGCCGGAGAACTGCTTGCCGAAGAAGGCCGGCGTGTACGCAATATTGTATTTATGGGGATGGGTGAGCCATTTCACAATGAACAGGCTCTCTACGAAACGGTTAATGCGTTACTCGACCCACGGCTGTTCCACCACACACCGGGGCGCATTTTGATATCTTCGGTGGGAATTCCGGCTGCGATGATCCGCTCTGCGGGGCGGTTTCCCGAAGTCCACCTGGCGCTCAGTTTGCATAGTGCATGCCAGGAGTTTCGCCAGCAGATCATTCCCCTGGCAGCCAGGTATTCCCTCGCGGAACTGCACATGGCGCTTGAGCGGATCAATCAGATTCAGCGATGCAGCGTGATGATTGAATATCTCATGTTGGCGGGTCGTAATGATTCAGCTGACGATGCGCATAAACTGGTGGAGTGGCTCAATGGCTTGCGCGTGCACGTCAATTTGATTCCATTCAATCCCATCCGAGAGGCACCCCATCTGAAAAGTACCGAACGCGTTGGCCGAGATGCGTTTGCCACCATTCTTAAATCGGCTGGCTACACAACAACCATCCGCTATTCGCTCGGGGCCGATATCGCTGCTGCCTGCGGTCAACTGGTGCAACAGGAGAACCGCAAGATTGCCCGGACGGTCCAACAGACCGAAGTTG
Organism: Planctomycetota bacterium; assembly: GCA_963578605.1. GTDB lineage: Bacteria > Planctomycetota > Planctomycetia > Pirellulales > Lacipirellulaceae > JAKVCB01. Next base: position 145,478 of record CAUZEA010000001.1, on the reverse strand, counting down.
CCGATCCATCCGGCTAGGCGGGTACAAACCGGCTCGCGTGGCCTGCTGGGCTCGCCTGGCAGGGTTGCTGGTGGTGATCGGTCAGCCGCATTCACACCACGTGATTTTCTGGCGCAGTCACTTCTTCGGAAACGCCGACCAGATTCACATTCCAGAGGGGCTGATACCGATCTACCAAAGCGACCTTGAGCGGCTGGCGATATTCACGACTCGGCAACTGGCGATCAGAAATCCAGGCAATGTGCCGAACCCTCTGCGCTGTCGCTGGAGAGTCCCGATGGCGGCTCAGCCGTTCACCCAGGTTGGAGGTTTCTCCAATATAAAGTGGTTGCTTGTCCTCGCCCCGCAACAAATAAACGCCCGGGATCCCCGCATAGCGGTCGTGGTTCAACCGGTCCCAGCGTTGAAATCGCGTGAAGTTCCGCGTTTCAAAGACATAGTGAAACGCTTTGACTTCTTTGACAAGTTCCCGACTCGCTTTTCGGAGCCGCAGTGCTGCCCAGCGATACTGGCTGGGATGGAACCCTGGTGTGAAGCGTTTCGCGCGGCGGTCGAAACTGGCTGCTTTTACCGGATCACAAAAAATCTCGTCGAGCGAGGAGTCCTTAAATTCATTGCTTGCCAGTCGCCATGCGATTTCCGCGGCAAAGTTGTAGGCATCCATTTCTGCAGCCGTTACCGGGATCGACCTCGTTTTGCCTCGTTTGGGGAATTGACCCGCTTTGCGGAGGCGGATCAGTTCATGATTCCAATCGGCTGGGTTGCCAATGAGCCCCTGGTGGCGGCAGGCGCCGTGAAAGGCATTTTGCAAATCGGGGTTGGCCAGGAGCCAGTCGGAGGAGTATCCGTCATGCGTGCCGTAGAAGGCATCTACGAGCACATCACGGATGAACTTGCGGACATTCGGCCTGGTGAAAATTGCCGCCGCAGTCCGATCGACCTGGCCAGACGTTTGTTTTTCTTCAGGAGCGGGCTTAATGGTCTGGGTACCCTGATCGGTGCCCGCCGTTGCCGACGCTGCTGTGGGAGCCGATTCCACCGATTCTTGTGCTTGGACGGCTGCTTCGGCTGCCGGATTCCCGGGTAGGCGACGACCAGCGGCTGTGGTCGGTGCGCTGGCGATGGGGTCGGCCGGGCCAGTCAGTGGATCACCCCGCTTGACGGCTTCCAGTCGCTCGGATGCGTAACGGACATAGTCTGCCGAAAGCTCACACCCCAGCCATCGACGGCCCAGTTTTTTCGCCACCGCGAGCGTCGTTCCGCTGCCGGCGAAGGGGTCCAGCACGAGATCCCCCGAGTTGCTGCTGGTTCGAACAATCCGCCCCAAAAGCTGTTCAGGCATCTGGCAGCCGTGAAAACCTTGCCGTTCTTTGAAAGTGCCGGCAACCCGGGCAAAATACCAGGTGTCTTGCCGAGGATCGTAGCCGTATTGGTCCGACTGAAAATCCTGGGGCCGCAGGATCCAGGTATCATCCGGCAGGCGTCCCTTCGGGTTGGCCCGCTTGTCGCCGTAGACTAAAGCCCGCGCTGAAGGGATCCGAAGTGCCGGATCGTCGGCGTTGAAGGTGAAATCATTCTCGTCTTTTACGAAATGCAAAAGGTGTGCGTGCGAACGCGAGAATTTCTTCGTGCAATTCACACCAAATGTGTAATACCACACGACCCAGCTGCGGGTGCAAAATCGGGTTTCCCGCTGGGCGGCGACCTTCAGTTCTGCCGCGTATTCGTCACCAATGGCTAACCAGAACGTGCCGTTTGGTTTCAGTATGCGGTAAACGGACTCGATCCAAGCTTTCGACCAGTCGACATAAGCACCGTCGTCCCGACGATCGTCATACTTGTCGTACTTGTGGCCAATATTAAATGGCGGATCGGCAAAAACAAGATCGATCGAGCCATCCGCGATTTCACACATCTGTTCAAGGCAATCGCCTTGATAGATCTTCCCTGGTTCAAGAGGCATTGATTCAACATCCTCATGCTTCGTGCAATGTTCAATCTAATATCCAACATTATTGGTGAGCTAGCAAGTCGCGATGGCCCCGGTCCTGACTCGCACCCTCAGAATCGCCGTGTGGGAAACTTTACCGTGGATCGCTGCCGATCGAGCTACGATCCGCCATCGCCAACCAGACCTTGAACAGCAAAGTTCAACATGCCCAAGCTCAACGGCCAAGAAACTCAGACGGTGGCACCGCGGAGTTCGGCCAGATGTTGGGCCGTGCCAACAAGCCGGTCCCAATTGTCGTGGATATACTCGGGCGGCCCCCCAACCTGGGCGACCACTTGAGCCACGTTTTCGGTCTTGACCATTTCGATGGCGTCCCAGGGGCAGACCAAAAGCTCATACGGGTTCGACTTCTTTCCTGGTATGTGCACACAAATCTCACATCCCACGCATCGCTCCAGATCGATTTCACACCACTGTTGATTACCCTTGATGATGCCGTGATTGATAGATCTCATCTCAATGCAATCAACCGGGCAGACCTCCAGGCACGACTCGCAACCAGTGCAGTTATCTGCATTGATCACGGCCAGTTCTTTGGGGACTTTCTTGCGGGGACCTTTTTTCGCCATGCGGAATTGAGGCTCGTGGGGTGGCCTTTTGTGAAATCGCGATCCTTTGTGAAAGATATCACAATCTTACCCCCTCATCGGGCAGGGGCCAAGCCGTTCTGAGATGAAATCAGCCGGTTTCGCGGACAGGCCGCCAGCTAGCTACAGCTGGTTTGTCAAGCGGGCGTCGATCCACACCATTACTTCCCTGGAATTTGTTCCCCTCGGACAAGATCCTCAAAAGTTTGGCGGGCACGGACCAGGTGGGGCGTCCCCTTTTCGATCAAAACTTCCGGGGCGAGCGGCTTGGAGTTGTAATTGCTGCCCATCACCGCGCCGTAAGCGCCCGCGCAACCGATGACCAGATAATCGCCGACACCCGCTTCCGGCAAAGTCCGCCGGTTGACGAAACCACCTTCTTCTTGGGTGAAGATGTCACCCGATTCGCAGAGCGGGCCCCCAACCACCACCTCGCGGGTCGGTCTGGAGAGGTCGGGTTGTTGGGTCGGACAAATGGCCATCGGATGGTAAGAACCGTAGAGGATGGGGCGTGCCAGATTATTGAAGCCGGCATCGAGCAGGTAGTAGCAATTGTTACCCATGGTTTTGACGGCCCGAATTTCGGCGAGGAGATACCCACTTTCGGCTACCAGGAAACGGCCCGGTTCAATTTCGAGGCTGACCGGGTGCGCGAATTGTTGGACGAGTTTCTGGCGGGCCTGGTCCCAAAGTTGGTAATAGGCAGCGATATCAATTTCTTGTTCACCTTGCTGGTAAACGATGGGCAGCCCGCCGCCGGCACTGATCATTTCCACCGAGGGTCCCACGGTGGTGGTGGCCTGGACCATGGCGTCGCACACCTGGCTGAGGTGCGCAAGATCGGTTCCCGAGCCAATATGCATGTGCATACCGGTGACCACCAGATCGTATCGGCGTACCTGGTCGATACATTGCTGAAGTTGATCATGCCAGATGCCGTGTTTTGATTGTTCCCCCCCCGTATTTGTTTTCTGGCTATGTCCATGCCCGAAACCAGGATTAATCCGCAAGGTGATTTCGCGACGTGGTAGTTCGCTGCCGTTTTGGGTCGCGGCCTGATACGCTTCGCCGTATTGATCGATCATGTCGGGCGAACCCAAATTTACCGCGATTTGTTGTGCGACGACCGATTCGAGCGATTCCCGATCGAAAATATCGGCTGTGTAGACGATGGGCGGTACCTGGGGATGTTGGGTCTTGTATCCACTGGCACGGGCACGCTCGATTTCACCAAGACTTACCGTGTCGACAACGACTCCATGGCGTCGCATCAGATCGAGCACCGCGAGGTTCGAACAGGCTTTCATGGCGTAGCGGATCACGTCGAATTGGGCCAGGTCGGCAATCCGCCGGGTCATCGTTTCCGCGTCGTAGACGTAACAGGGAGTCCCGTATTTCGAGACCAGGTCGGCAATCGGCTGGCCAGCAATTTCGGTGAGCAGCAAAGCGGTATTTTCAACAATCTTGGTCATCGGTTCAGCGGGGTTCTCGTGCCAACCCTGTTGGGGATGTAGTCACTGGTTGTTGGCTCGTGGGTTGATGCCGCATCAAAGCGGGGAGATTTGAACGGACGCTTCCAGCAGGACGGGCCCCGTGGTTGTGCCCTCCTGTACCCTCATCCTACGAACTTTCGCGACCGGCATGAAAGCCAGCTCCCTGGTTGCTGGTCTAGAGGATCGCCGAGTGCACGCCTTGGTTCGTTAAGAACCACTCCCATCAGCGCCCTGGCTGGCAGCCGCGGCAGCTTTGCCCAAAGCTCGGAGAACACCCTCTTCAACGATGACGCGATATCTTAATCCGTTCTCAATGGGTGTAGCGACAGCGGTAACGTGGTCTTTACCTTGGGACTCATTTCGCAACATCTGGACAATGGTTTGCAAAATCTTCTTTTGCTGCGGGTCATCGTCGTCGGAGAATTCAGCAGCCACCTCCATAATAGGCCCTAACGAGATCATCCATTCGGCCATGGGCATGGGTTTGTTGGGTTGAGCCAGGGAAGAGTCGATAATTTCCTTGGTTCTCCCCAAATTGTCACGTCCGAAGCCAAAATAGACCGACTCTTTTCCAACGCCGATCGAGAAGTCGGCCGTCGGGCCTAAGAGTTTCTTTGCTTGTTCGAGTTTCTTTGCTTGTTCGTCGTCATCGTCGGCTCCCGCGTCGTCGTCGCCGATGGGAACCTGAATAGTGTGAAACGTGATTCCTTCATGTTCGTCGGCATTCCAGTTTACCCCCGGGAACTCAGGCTCTTTTTCCGCTATTTTGGCCAGTTCGTGGAGACTTTCATCAATCTTACTGGGGTCTTTCACGTAGCAGCCAACTACAACTGTCAACCAATCTGGGGAGAGATCCAGCACAGCCCCTCCTGCCGATTTACCCGTTGCTACTGTTTCTTCGAATGCGTCGAGAAATCCAAACACGACCTTTTTGAGAGCTGCTTTTGTTTTTGCGTTTTTCAGGAGATCCCCATCTTCTTTGTCGATTCCGTTGGCAATTTGTTCCCGCAGGGTCGACATCGTCGCCTTCATTTGCTCGATTCCACGCTCGTTGAACTTAGGATCGGATTTGGCGATGAAGGTGAGGCACGCGGCCGATTCAGGTTGATAGAATCCGGCATAGTTGGAGTGGACATTTGCAGCGATCGACGCCAGCAATTTACTGAGATCGCTTTCTGGCAAGACCCGGTAGATAAAGTCGAAGTAGGTGTTTTGTTTGCTGGAGTCGATCGCCCAGCCGATGACAACCTGATCGATCTCGTCAATACCCGTCACGATGTTTTGCAACTGCGATTCGGACCATCGTTTACGGGTTTCGAAGGTTTCGTCATCCTCATCCGCTTCCTTTTTCAGTCCTTCTTGCAGACCAGCGCGAAGCTGATCAATCGCCAAATCGCGGTATTCGCTCGGAATCTTCTGGACGGAAGCTTGCACTGCCAGATCGTAATCTTTGACCAGGGACCTGAAGTGTTGTTCGGGGTTGGCAGGAACCGGGTCCAGGTATTCGCTTTTGTTGGAAATGTAGGCCCAGCCATCTTTTTCGACCACAAAAAGCGGCGGACCGTTCGGGGTAGTGATTTCCACGAGGTGATCGTCACGTTCATCGACTTTGATTTGGAAGGCGGCCAGCAGCTGCAGCAGGTCCTTCGAGTCGTGGACTGGCAGACAGCCAATCGGCATGAACTCCTTACCGTCGGTCGTGATAAGTACTCCCCACGGTTTGGACTTATCGAGGCCAACCAGGCCTTTCCCCTGGGTGAACAAGGCGATGAAGCCTTCCACCATATTGCCGATTTCAGGGTAACCTGCCAGGCTGCCGATGAAATTGGCATCGGCAAGCAGGTTGTCGTAACTGTTAATGGCTATCGTGGCGACCGATTCGTGTTCGCCGACAACTGCGAAAGCGGCCTTTGTTGGCTGTAACGTGGGCTGGGCTGTCGCGAGCGGGCAGAGTGCGGTGGTCGTTAGCAGACAAAAGTAGGTCAACAAAACGGTACGGCGGTGGATCACAATCGATTCTCCGTATTACAGGAACAATGACAATTTCGGACTAAGCTGGGAAAGTACAATCAAACGAATGCCAAATACGCTTTGCCTGCCAGATCCTTCGGGCCTTATCCATCAAACGACATTCTGCTTTTAATCCAGTCGCTGCTTTTAATCCAGTCGCGGGGATGGGCCGCACGGCTACAGGTGTCTAACTTAGAATACACCTGCAAAGCGAGGATGGTTCCCAACAATCGTGGCCCTTTTCCCGCGCCGCGCCAAGCGACGAAGCGCCCGCCAGTCAGAATTTCCGAAAGTTTTTCGGGGAGAACTATCGTTCGCGGTAGACAATTCGACCCTTGGTCAAATCGTAGGGAGAGAGTTCTACGCGGACGTGGTCGCCGGGTACGATCCGGATAAAGTGCTTGCGCATACGCCCGGCGACGTGGGCCAAGACGATGTGGCCTCCTTCGATTTCAACCCGAAATCGTGTATTCGCCAGGGCTTGCACAACGGTGCCCTCGACTTCGAGGGCTTCTTCTTTCTGCTTGGCCATGAATGGAAATGCTGCTCCGCTGGAATTGGCTCTACGGACTCAAGGATCGGCTGCCTGCCCCCGCCGATGAATTTTCCTCGCCCAGAGCGGTCGGTCCCGAATTCACCTGACCGGCATGGCCGGTCCTCTGGGCGGGCTGAAACCTCTCCAGCCATGTACAATCGTACCATCCTGGCAGCGGAGTCGTCCAGTGCGACGCGTCGGTAGAGGCGGGAAAAACAGGTCGCCATTTCGAGCGCGCAGGGGACCTTTTCCTTGTATGGAGACACCCCAATCCTTGTATGGAGACACCCCAAGCAGGTTGACGGCAGTGGTCAAAAACCGGTTTGCCTACGCCACAGAAGTGGTAATAATCCTTGGGATCAGACCGATTATGCCGGTTGAGGGACGGGGTTTGCCGGATTCGAGGGGGTGTTCTCCAGACATCAGGTCTGCGTTGGCACTGGATTGCGATACATTAAAGGTAGAGAGATTGCCGCAGTGGTTAGGTGAACCGGGTGATTCCGCAGTCATTCCTCTCGCCTAAGCTTTTACACACCACCCACCGAAATTTTTTCCACATTGTGAACCCACCCCAATATTCCAATCCGGCGGATTCTCCAGGCGGGGCCCCGACGATCGATGCCGAGGCGGTCGCTCGCGCCAAGCGTGAGATTCAGGGCCTGATTCAGGAGATTGCCGAACTCTCTCGAACCGATGTCACTCCCGAAGCCTTCTACGACGCACTGTTGAACCGTGTCGTTACGGCGTTGGCAGCGGTGGGGGGGGCTGTCTGGACGGTCGCCGACAACGGTGGCTTGCAGCTGGTATATCAAATCAATTTCCGCCACGCAGAGCTGGCCGAAAATCAAGTTGCCCAAATGCAACATGCCCGGTTGCTCCACCAGGTGCTCGAGGGCACGGAGGGGGCACTCGTTGCGCCGCACTCGGGTCACGCGGGAGAAAGCGATGACGACGAGTCGACTGCGGCAAATCCGACCGAGTTCCTCTTGGTGTTGGGACCGATCCACAATGACCAGGGGGCCCAGGGTGTGGTGGAAGTATTCCAACGGCCGGGGGCTCGAGCTGCCACGCAGCGCGGTTATTTGCGTTTTCTCTTGCAGGCTTGCGAACTGGCCAGCGATTTCCTGCGTGGGCGGCGGCTGCGACATCTTTCGGACAAGCAATTGTTGTGGGAACAACTTGAGTCGTTTACGCGACTGGCCCATGAAAAGCTGGAAGTCCGCCAGACTGCGTACACCATCGCCAATGAGGGGCGGCGCTTGATCGGTTGCGACCGTGTCAGTATCGCGATTCAGCGTGGTCAGCGGTGTCCGATTGAAGCCATCAGTGGGCAGGACGCCTTCGACAAGCGCTCCAACGTGACGGTGCTGCTGGGCAAACTGGCCCACGCCGTGACCCGTACCGGTGAAGATGTGTGGTACACGGGCGACACGTCCAACATGGCCCCCCAGGTCGAACAGGCGCTCGAGACGTATGTCGACGAGTCGCATACCAAGGCGATGGCCGTGTTGCCACTGTTCGAACCCCGTGATGAAGAAGATCTCCGTACCGATCAAACCCCGCCACGTCTCCTGGGCGCTTTGATCGTGGAACAGATGGTTGACAGCCGGCCTGCAGATGGTTTTACGCACCGTGTCGACGTGGTTCGCAGTCACAGTTCGACCGCTCTGAACAACGCAGTCGAGTATGAAGGGCTGTTTTTAATGCCCGTTTGGAAGACCTTGGGCAAGGCGGCCGGTTTGTTTCGGGGCCGCAAGTTGCCCAAAACGCTTTTGGTCATCGGAGCCGCGGCCATTTTGGTGGCTGTTGCGGTCTTTGTGCCGTACGAGTTTGCCCCTCAAGGTGATGCGCGGTTGCGCCCGGTCGAGCGGGCCCGAGTCTTTGCTGCGCTCAATGGCGAAATCCGTCAGGTCCTGGTCACCAACGATCAACCGGTCGATCAAGGTCAGCTGTTGGTCATTCAGGAAAGTATCGATTTGGAGACTGACATCAAGCAGACCGAGGGGGAATATCAGGAAGTTTTGGAAGAGATGCGGGCAACGCAGCGCGATTCGGACGACGGGCGCGACAGTTATGAACAGCAACTACACGAGCAAGCGGCGGCTCTCGCCGGGCTTCGAGTGCGAAAAGAAACTTTGGAAACGCGTCTCGACCTGCTCCGCCAGAAAAGTGAAAAACTGAAGCTTTACAGTCCCATTGCTGGGCAGGTCATTACGTGGGAACTTGAGGAAAAGCTGCTGGGGCGGACCGTCACGCCCGGTGAACAACTCATGACCGTTGCCGATCCGGCGGGTGACTGGGAACTGGAAATCAGTATGCCGGAGTCGCGGATGCGACATATTCAGAAATACTGGGATCAGAGTGGTGGTGACCAAGAGGTCACATTCATTCTGGCGACGCACCCCTCAGACCGTTTGACGGGCCAGGTGGTCGAGATTGAAGAAGTTGTCGAGCCTCACGACGACGCCGGTAACGCCGTCCTGATTCGTGTTACCTTCGGTCAGGATGAACTCCGTAAAATCGTTGCCGATCCCAAAGTGAATGCCGGGGCGACGGCCAAGGTCCATTGCGGTGAACAACCGGTTGGTTACGTCATCTTTCACTCGCTGATCGACGCATTCAAACGGCATGTGTTGTTCCGGTTCGGATGAAAAAGAAGTTGATTGCGGCAAAACCGCTGGCTAGTACCCTTCGCAGGGCATGTATCCTCGGAATCAAGAATATGAAAACATCGAATTTCCCGGTTGTGTTTGGTCTGATCCTCGCCACCCACCTCGTGGTGAGAGCCCAAGAGGCCGCGCCGACAGAGCCGTCCAGTTCAGCAGACCCGGTGGTTACCGAGTGCATCGTCGAACCTGCCAAAGACCTCCGCGTCTCGGCTTCTGAGCCAGGCTTGCTGATCAAGCTTGACGTTGAGGAAGGTAGTCGAGTCGAAGAGAACGCCGAACTGGGCCGCGTCGATGATCAGCAAGCTCAAATGCAAAAGACCGCTGCCAAATACGGTATGGCGCAAGCGAAAAAACAGGCCGAAGACGACATCGACGTCCGATACGCCACCAAAGCCCACAAAGTTGCCGAAAAAGAATATGAGCTCAACCAGGATTTGGATCGCAAACGCAAAGGGGCAGTGCCCTTTGTGGAACTTGAGCGTCTGAGGCTCGATGCCGAACGGGCAGGTCTGGCGATCGAAAAAGCCGGCAACGACCGCGAACTGGCTAAATACGATTACTGGACCAAAAGAACCGAATTCGAAGCGGCGGAAATGGCGATTGAGCGTCGGACCATCCTTGCTCCCTGCAAAGGCGAGATCGTCAAGATATTCCGTCAACAGGGGGAATGGGTGAACCCGGGTGACCCCATCTTGAGACTGGTGCAACTCGATACCCTCTATGTTGAGGGTGAGATCGGCGTCAAAAAATTCGAGCCCAGCCAGATCCTTGGCTGTGGGGTGACGGTGGACGTGGCAGCTGGTGGAGGCAGATCCGCAAAAGCCAAGGGAAAAATCGTCTGGGTCAATCCGGTGGCTGTCTGGCGCGGTGGTGAGGACTACTGCTGGAAAGTTCGGGCTGAGGTCACCAACGAACTAGTCGACGGTAACTGGCAAATCCATCCTGGGGTACAGGCCACCATGACCATCCATCTCGGTACGGCAGAGAAAGTTCTGCTCAGCGACCGGGTCAAATAGTGTTTCCGACCAGTCGTCCGTAGCGCCGGCTCCAGCGACAAGTTTTCGTGTGCAGTTGGCGATTGGCCGGGAAATTTTCCATGCTCGTGAAGCCTGCCGATCGGGTCGACAGGTGGTACCTCGGAACTTCGCAGTCTTCGAAAGCTTCTATGGCAACCCTGGCCGAAAGTTTGGTTCCGAGTTCCAGCCGCAAGCTGTCGATCCGCGTACGGCCTGACTTGGTCGCAAGAAAGCACCGGTATCAGGGCCGTGCCTACTGGGTCGTGAAAGAGCCGATCGGATTGCAGTATTTTCGGTTTGAAGAAGAAGAATTTTCCATCCTGCAAATGCTCGATGGTCAATCAAGCCTGGAGGAAATTGCTGAGCAATTTGCCAACGACTTTCCCCCCCAGACGATTCAACCGGACGAATTACAACAGTTCATTGGCATGCTGCACCGTAGCGGGTTGGTGATCACCGGGGTGGCTGGTCAAGGTGTCCAACTCAGCAAGCGGGGCAAGGAACGTACCGGGAAGCAGCGGTTGGCTAATATGACCAACATCCTGGCGTTTCGTTTCAAGGGGTTTGACCCCGATCCGATTCTGAACATCATTTATCCCTATTTTCGCTGGTGTTTTGGCAAGTCTACTTTCTTCTTTAGTTGCCTGTTGGTGTTGAGCGCGTTGACGCTTGTGCTGGTGCAATTTCAGACGTTCCAGTCACGATTGCCGTCGTTTCAATCCTTCTTCGCTGCCCAGAATTGGCTCTGGCTGGGGTTGACCCTGGCAGTGACCAAGATTGTGCATGAGTTTGGTCACGGGCTCTCCTGCAAACATTTCGGCGGTGAGTGTCATGAAATAGGTGTGATGTTTCTCGTGCTGACGCCGTGCCTTTATTGCAACGTTTCCGATTCGTGGATGCTGCCAAACCGTTGGCATCGCGCATTTATTGGCGCGGCAGGAATATTCATCGAATTGGTGCTCGCCTCGATTGGTACATTTATCTGGTGGTTTACCAATCCAGGTGCACTGCATTATTTTGCGCTCAACGTGATGTTCATCTGCTCGGTGAGTACGATTCTGTTCAATGCCAATCCACTCCTCAGATACGACGGTTACTACATCCTCAGCGACATTCTCGAAATTCCCAATCTCCGCCAAAAAGCCAATGCGATCTTAAGCCGTAAACTCGGCTCCTGGTGTTTGGGCCTGGAAGAGCCGGAAGATCCCTTCCTGCCCAAACGCAAGCAGGGTCTCTTTGCCCTCTACACCGTGGCGGCATCCATTTATCGCTGGGTCATTGTCCTCTCGATTTTGTTTTTCCTGAACAGGGTTTTTGAGCCTTACGGTTTGAAAATCATCGGCCAGCTGATTGCCGTTGCAGCACTCTACGGTCTGATCGTGCAGCCGTTCTGGAAGCTTTACAAGTTTCTCAAAGTACCAGGGAGATTAGGAAAAGTGAAACGTGCCCCCATGGTGACGACGATCGTGGTAATCGCGGTGGTTATTAGTGGAGTGATGTTCATTCCACTCCCCGCCCGAGTGTTTTGCAGCCTGGAAATTCATCCCCGTGATCCTGCTATTGTTTATGTTGAAGTTCCCGGGGTGTTGGAAGACGTGCGCGTAAAGCCTGGTGAAGTCGTCGAAAAAGGGCAGTTGCTGGCCTGGCTCTCGAACATCGACAACGAGCTCGGAATTGCCGAAAAAGAAGGAGAGCGACGCTGGTATCAAACACGACTTGCCAGCCTCCGTAAGATCGGAGGAGACTCGCGACGTTCCGCGGGTGAATTTGCCCAAACAAACAAGGCGTTGCAATCGGTTGAAACTAACCTCGAGCAATTGAGACTCGATGCAGAGCGGCTCCGCATCTTTGCGCCTGAAGCGGGTGTGGTCATGGCTCCACCGCGGCTGCCAGAACCCCCTGATGACGACCGTCGCTTGCCCAGCTGGTCCGGATCGCCCTTGGATCCGGAAAACCTCGGAGCCGTATTGTTACCCAGTACCAAGCTCTGCCTGATTGGGGACCCCCACCGTCTCGAAGCACGCATGGTGATTGATCAGAACGACATTGCCCTGGTCGAAAAGGGGCAAGAAGTTGACATCATGCTCGATCAGTCTGCGGACCACATCTACACCAGCCAGATCGAGCAGAAGTCGGCGGAGAATCTCAAGGAAACCCCCCGACGTCTCTCCGGGCTTCATGGCGGCAATATTCCCAGCCAGATGGATCAGACCGGGACCGATCGCCCCCTCAAGCCCTATTACGAGGCGGTTGCGCCCCTGCCAGACGATGACATCGATGACATCCTCCGAGTCGGGCTCGTTGGCCAGGGGAGGATTAAGACGGCACCCCGTACGCTGGGTCAGCGTCTCTGGCGCTACCTGACTCGGACGTTTAACTTCGAGTTGTAGAACCGGTTGCATGCTAGCATGCCGCAATTTTTCCGGCTTTGCGGGGCCAGTCTTGCTGGCCTGAAACGGCCTGAATTTCTAGAATGCCGGTCCTTGCAAGCCGCTGCCCCGGGAGCATTTCCCGGTGGTCGCACGGTAACCACTACAAACCTCCACGGATCTTCTTGATGTCGAAACTTGCCACCACGAATCGGCTTGGGAGAGTCCTTCCCCGAGTGTTGTCGGTATTGCTGTTGCTGGCGATCGTCGTCGCACTTTTACCGGTGCTGATTGCCAAGTCCAGTTTGCGGAATCAATGTTTACAGCTATGGGTTCCCCACGACGGACTTCGCCTCACAAGCGGCGGGGCTTCGATCAGTTGGTTTGCGCCCTCGGCCATCTACGACCTACAGCTAAACGATTCGGCCGGTCAACCGTTGTTCACCGCCAGCGTGGTGAAGATCGATCGCTCACCACTGGCGTTGTTGGGAAACCCGCGAAGCTTGGGGACAGTTTCCGTCGAATCACCCGTGGTCTACCTTCGCGTTCGCCCCGATGGAAGCAACTGGCAAGACGTTCTCCAGGCCCTGCGGAAGTCGCACAATGAGCCGATCGCAGAGCAACAGTCCTCCTTCCTCGAGTTGCCGTCGGAGATTCAAGCGGTGGTCCGCGTTACCAACGCAGCGGTCGTCGTCCAGGATGCGGCGACCGGTCAAACTTGGCGCATCGAAAACACCAATGCCGAATTCAGGTCGGGTCAATCTGACCAGGGATTGATGGCCCTCACAGCCGCCGGGCGGGTTGTTCCGGGAGAAGACCCTGTCAACCCCACGCCACCGGTCGATTCCGCAGGCAACGTCGCTGAAGGCTGCTTTGCCGTTAGACTGGGGCAGACACCCGAAGGGCGCAACCGGTTTGATTGCCGTTGTAATCGCGTGCCGATGGGCCCGCTGACCCCTTGGCTGCAAAATGTGACGGATCGGCCACAGTTGCTCGGCTGGCTTACCGTGGAAGGATTCGCCACTTGGCCAGCTGGACATGATTTGCCAGCTGGACATGCTTTCAAGGCGGGGATCGGGATATTGCCGGACCGGTTTGCCTCGAGCGGCAATCTCACGATCGAGGAGCTTGATTTTACCGCCGGAAGCCTCGCCGCCGACCGTTTTCGTTTGCGGCGTGTCGATGCCCCCTGGAATATCTACACGCAGGGCGGCGAGGTTTTGATCAACGAACTTGCCTGTCGCTCGGAAATTGGCACTCTGACCGCTCAAGGGACCATCGAATGGGCCTCCCTGACCGGTGGAACATCGCGCGACGTGATCGCTCCGCAAGACTTTACCTTGCAGGGCAATCTTGATCTGGCCAGGCTTGCCGAGATGCTTCCCAACACCCTCCACATTCGTCCAGGGACAACCATCACTTCCGGAGCGTTGAACCTCGCGATTCGCAACCAACCGCTGGAGGGGGGGCACCAGCTTTCGGGCTCCTTGGACGCCGCCCAACTCGTAGCGACGAGCCACGGACAAGTCTTGCGGTGGGAACAGCCAATTCGTATCGATTTCGAGACCATGCTCGGTGGTCACCAGTTCCGCATCGACCGGCTTGAATGCGTGGCGGACTTTTGCCGAATTACCGCCCAGGGCGATGCGCAGAATCTTCGCGCAGAGGCTCAGTTTGATCTCAGCCGGCTGGCCCGGCAGCTTGGTCAGTTTATTGATTTGGGCGCGTGGCAACCTGCCGGTACCGGCACCGCGCAGTTGGTGTGGCAGAAAACTGCGGATGGGAAATTTGCGGCTGACAGTTCGTTTCGCCTCGATCATTTTTCCCTTCAATCGGGTGGCACCACGGTTTGGGAGGAACCGCAACTGCAGATCACCACCACGGTCCAGGGAGCACTCGATCAAACAGGGCGGCTTGTCCGATTGGATGCGGGTGAGTTGCAGCTGCGTGCCGAAGACGACATGCTCGACGCCACGATACAGGGTGTGATCGACTTCAAGAAAGAGTCTCCGCTCTGGTCTTTAGCCATTCGTGCCCAGGGACACGTCGGACGGTGGCTCGCGCGGGCCCACCCAATCGTCAACACGACTGCGTGGCAAGTGGATGGTGAACTCGATTTGAACACAGAGCTTCGCCTGGCGGCAGATCAGCTCGATGTTTCGAGTTGCAAACTCGTAGTGACCAATCTCCACGGGGTGGGGTCAGGCTGGCAAATCGATGAGCCACGCGTCACACTGACTGGCGATTTGCGTTGGGACGGCAGGCAGCGCCAACTCGTTTCCCGAGAGCTGCAATTCGTTTGTAGCACTGCCGAGGTTGCGGGCCGAGACGTGCAGGTGGTGTTCCCCGACGAGGGGTTGCCCGTGGCCTTGGGAACGCTGACAGTGCGGGCCGATGTGGCCAGACTTGGCTCGCTGCGGAGTATCCCAGGCCAGCGTCCCGCCTGGAAAACCAGTGGCATGGTGACGGGCAACCTGCGGTTTGAGGGAAGCCAGAAGCAGGTCCGTGCCGAGCTCAATCTCCAGGGAGACAACTTAACGCTAGCTCAGCTTCAACCCCAGGGAGGTGGCTACGAAACCATTTGGCAGGAACCCGTTCTTACAGTCACTGGGCAGACAACGTACCAAAAACAAGTGGAACTTCTTTCGCTCGATGCTCTGCAAATCAGTTCGCAAACCCTCACGATGACGACCAGCGGGACGGTGGCTCGTTTGCAAACAACCGGTGATGTCAACCTTCGCGGCACGCTGGACTATGATCTGGCCCGGATTACGGCGCTCATCAAGCCATACGTAGGTACCACGGTCGAGTTCCAGGGTCGCGAGCAGGCCACATTCGATGTGGTTGGCCCTTTGCTTGGCGTGAATTCGAATCCGGCAGTTCCGGCACGACTTGTCTCAACGTCCGCTGATCACTGGGCCCAGGCCTTACGCGCAAAGTTTGCCGCGCCATGGCAGGGTGCCCGGGTGTTTGGTCTGACACTGGGTCCCGGGGTTGTACAAGGCGAACTTGCCAGCGGCAGCATTCGATTTGCCCCGCTCGATTTTGCCGTGGCACAGGGACGCTTTTCAACGGCGCCGGTGCTAAAAATCGCTCCCGCCCCTGGTGAGCTGACCTTGCCTCCCGGGAAGTTGTTCACCAACGTCAACGTCTCACCCGAAGTGAGCGATGTCATGCTCAAATACATCGCACCCGTGTTGGCGGATGCAACCCAGAGCGAAGGTCTTTTTTCGATGGATTTGGCGGCAGCTCGTCTACCACTTGTGGATGGCCAGCAAGCGGATGTGGCGGGTACGTTAGAGATTCATACGATCGATGTTTTGCCCGGGTCGTCGACCGAACAATGGGTCGGCCTGGCTCAGACTGTCGAGGATCTGCTCAAGAACCGAAATCCGCAGGCTTTGGTGAATCGACCTCCCAGGAAGCTGCTGGAAATCCGCGATTGCGCCGTTCCATTCCGCCTTGTCGGCGGACGTGTGTATCATGAAGGTTTGGAGTTCCACGTCGGTGACGTGATTGTGCGCTCACAGGGCTCGGTTGGTTTGAACCAAACACTTGATCTAACAGTTATGATTCCGATCCCCGACAATTGGGTGGCCGATGTGCCGTGGCTCGCCGGGTTGCTCGGTCAGGTGGTGAAGATCCCTGTGCGCGGCACGCTTTCACGTCCTGCTGTCGATGCCAGCGCAGTGATGGCGCTTTCCACGCAGCTTCTCCGCGGAGTGGCTGGCGGCGCGCTCGGCGAGGAACTTGGCGGAGAGCTTAACAAAGCGCTTCAGAAACTGTTCGGTCCGTAGGACAGCCACTTCCCGAGTGGCAGCCAAATCCTGACCGCGGGCAATCAAATGACTTTTCAATGCACTTTCTCAACTTGCCGGGTCAGCCTGTGGACCGTGGTTCTGCTCGCGTCCCAGCTGTTGGCCCAGGTCCCTGGAGTGGATGAAACCCGCATCGGTGCCGCCGGGATCCGCAAGCTCGAAAGTCAGCATCTCACGCTCTACACCGATCTCCCTGCCGATGCCGAGGTGGATCAACTCCCGGCCATTTTTGATCAAGCAGTTCCCCAGTGGGCCGATGCCCTCGGGGTTGACCGATCTAGAACCAGCGATTGGCGGATGCGGGCGTATTTGATTCAAGATCGTGCCAGGTTTGATGCGGTTGGTCTCATGCCGCCCGGGAACGACGGTTTTCGCCACGGATTTACGCGGGGTCATGAACTCTGGTTGGTTGAGCAACCGACCCCGTACTACCGTCGCCACTTGCTGTTGCACGAAGGGACCCATGCTTTCATGGCAACGCAGCTGGGGCGTTGTGGCCCTGGCTGGTTCATGGAAGGCATGGCCGAGCTGTTGGCAACCCATCGGTTGGATCGGGCAAGTGGCAGACTTGTGCTTCGCCACCTGCCAACTTCGCGCAGCGAGGTGCCCATGCTTGGCCGCATCAAGCTGGTTCAAGATGCCTTTGCAGACCACCAGGCGATGACGCTGCCTGCGGTTCTGGCCACCGACAACCGGAAATTTCTCGATAACAAAGCTTACGCATGGTGTTGGGCTGCCGCACGCTTGTTGGACGATCATCCGCGTTATCGTGAGCGGTTTCGCTCTTTACTCGCCCACGTGCGAGATCCTGCTTTCAACACGCGGGTTCGCAATCTCTTCGCTGACGATTGGGATGAGCTTTCGATCGAGTGGCAAAACTTCGTGGCCACGCTTGACCACGGGCACGACATTCAGCGAACGGCGATCGATTTTCAGCCCGGAAAGCCGATCGCTGGCAGTGAGACGGTTGACCTGCGTGTCGATCGGGGTTGGCAGTCCTCACAACTGCTGCTGAAATCGGGAGAAACCTACCGGATCCTGGCCAGCGGGCGGTACCAGATTTCCGCGGACGAGGCGGGACCCTGGTGGTGTGAGCCTGGCGGAGTGTCGCTGGAGTATCATCGCGGAAATCCGCTCGGGGTGTTGCTGGGCGCGATCGACCCTGGTGGCGGGAAACCATCACGTGCTGCCCATTTTCTCGAACCATGGGTGCTCGGTTTGGATACAACCGTCCGCCCCCAGCATGACGGTACGCTTTATCTAAGTGTGAATGATTCACCAGGCCGCCTTGGCGACAATGACGGCACACTCCGCGTGACGATCCAACACGATCGGTGACCTCGATCGCGATCGGGCACTCCGATTGACACTGCTCGGACCCAATTCAACAATGAAGGGTAGCCTTCATCCTGCTGTTTTCACCTGGAGCCCCTCATTTCCAATGAATTATCTTGCTCAACATGATTCCCAACTGTGGTCCGCCATTGCCGACGAAATTGAGCGTCAGCAGAGTGGGTTGGAAATGATTGCCAGCGAGAACTACACCAGCCCGGCCGTGATGCAGGCGGTCGGCAGCGTGTTGACCAACAAGTATGCCGAGGGTTATCCAGGGCGACGCTACTACGGTGGGTGCGAATATGTCGACGTCGTCGAGGATTTGGCCCGCGATCGGGCCAAAGCGTTGTTTGGTGCCGAGTTCGCCAATGTCCAACCCCATTCAGGGTCCCAAGCCAACACGGCGATCTACCTGGCGGTGTTGTCGCCCGGTGATACCGTTTTGGGACTGGATCTGGCCCATGGGGGTCATCTCACGCATGGCATGAAATTGAACATTTCGGGCATGCTCTACAACTTCCATAGCTACAGCGTGTCGCGCGATTCCCATCGAATCGACTTTGACCAGGTTGCCCGGCTTGCCCGCGAACTTCGACCCAAACTCATTGTGGCGGGTGCAAGTGCCTACCCACGCGAGATCCCGCACGCGAAATTTGCGGAAATCGCCGCCGAAGTTGATGCCAAGTTACTCGTCGATATGGCCCACTACGCTGGTTTGGTAGCTGCCGGATTGCATGACGACCCGGTACCGGTGGCTGACTTTGTTACTTCGACCACGCACAAGACTTTGCGTGGCCCACGCGGTGGCATTTGTCTTGCCAAACAGGAATATGCCAAAGCGATCAACAGCAAAGTCTTTCCTGGCATCCAGGGAGGGCCGCTGATGCACGTCATCGCCGGCAAAGCCGTCTGTTTTGACGAAGCGCTCCGCCCCGAGTTCAAAACCTATTGCCAGCAAGTCATGAACAATGCCCAGGAACTGGCTGCCGCCCTCCTGTCAGGTGGTTTGTCGCTGGTGAGTGGGGGTACCGACAACCACCTGCTGCTGGTCGATGTAACCCCGTTGGGCATTGGTGGAAAAATCGCCGAAAAGGTACTCGATTATTGCGCTATCACTGTCAACAAAAACATGATTCCCTATGACCAGCGCAAACCGGTGGATCCCTCCGGTATCCGTGTGGGAACGCCTGCGTTGACGACCCGCGGGATGGGACCTGCCGAGATGCGCACGATTGCTGCCTGGATGCTCGGGGGGCTAAGGAGCCCCGACGACCAGGCGCTCCACAGCACGATTCGGGCCCAGGTGGGCGAACTCTGCCAGCAGTTCCCGGTTCCGACTGCGGAGTTAACTGCAGACAGCGTGACGGCTTGAGTAATCCTTCGTTTCCTTAATCCCCATTCCTCGTAAGAACCATCACCGTAATGGACGACACCCCCAGCAGTCGCATACTCATCGCTGACGACAACGAGCAGAATATAGAACTGCTTGACGCATATTTGAGCGGTCTCGACGTGGAGACAGCGGTCGCAGTGGATGGCCAGGAGACACTCGAGAAGGTCAGTTCCTTTCAGCCGGACCTGATTCTGCTTGATATCATGATGCCCAAGCTCAGTGGGTTCGAAGTGTGCAGTCAGCTCAAGAGCGACCCTGCCACCAGTGGAATCATGATTCTGATGGTCACGGCACTCAACGAACTTGGTGATATTGAACGCGCGGTGGAAGCGGGAACCGACGATTTCCTGTCAAAGCCTGTCAATAAGGTAGAACTTCTCAAACGGATTGAGAACATGCTGCGACTCCGCCACGTAACCGATGAGGTGGAGCGGATGCGCCAGTACATCCAAAAAATCGAAGAGCGGGATTAAGTTGTGAGTTTGTGTGTTCGCCCCCGGTGTTCATCGTTGTTCCAACCTATTATGACGTTAGCCAAATCGATTCTTTTGCCACTGCTGGGCTTCGTGCTGCTCACCTCCGTGATTCGCGCCGACGATGCGCGGCGAGTTGGTCTCGACCCGGGGGCGGCAGAGGCCGACTCTGCCAAACTGCAGTTGCTCGACCGACTGATCTCTCAACTAGGTAGCCAGCGGTACGTCGAAAGGCGGCGGGCTCAACAGCAACTTCGCCAGATCGGGATTCCTGCCTTTGACAAGCTGCATGCATCAGTCAGCCATGTCGATCCGGAGATTGCCGCTGCGGCTGGATACTTGCTGGGAAAGATTTCGATCCCCTGGGTTGACGCGGATGATCCCCCCGCTATTCGCTCCAAGTTCAGTGACTATGGAAATCAGTCGGATGATCAACGGGTTAAGATCATCGAGCAACTTGCAAGAATGCCGCGCTCCGACAACGTAGCACCTCTTTGCCGCATTGTGCGGTTTGATCCGGTCGAGTACGTCTCCCGCACTGCAGCAACAGCTTTGCTGCGATCGAAAAACCGTCAGGACAAACCACAAAAAGTTGACCCTGCCACGATCACCGCAGAGCTTGACAGCAGTAGCCGACGGGGGTCCGACTGGTTACGGCTTTACGTCCAGCAGCTGAGTGCTCCGCAGGCGGCGCTCAAGTCCTGGAAAGAGATCATCGATGCCGAAGCAGACCTTGTTCGTAGCGCGAGTGCGACCTCGCAAAGCAGAATGGATCAAACCACCGATCGAGTTGTGGTGGAACTCATGTGGCATTTGCTGAACCTTTGCCAGGAGTTAGATCAGACCGAACAGGCGCTCGACATGATGGCACGAATTCTCGATCACGATCCCGATCAGTTCGAAACGACGATGGTTGAATTGATTGACTGGTTTTCCGAGATCGAAGCCTGGGAGGCACTCGACGAACTACTGACGCGCTACCAGCAGCGGCTTGCCCAATCGCGTCGACCCCAGTATGTGGCGGCGATTGCCCGCCAGGCACAGGGACGTCTCGAGGAGGCCCAACAACTGGCTACACGCGCACTACATCGCCCTGTTCAACAACCCCTGGAAAGGTTGTCCGATGCCCATAGCTTCTTGTTGCACCGCGGTCAGTGGGAGTGGGCCGAGCAGGAATATCGAGCTACGATCGATGCCGAACCAATCGACTCACCATGGTCGCTGGTCGCCCGCACCTGGCTTTCCAATCTGCTGTTTGATACCACCAAACACAAACGAGCCGCAGAGGCCCTTCAGCCCCTCGAAGAACGCATGGAGCAGGACACCGATTTCCGCAATACTTACAATCGGATTCGGAAGCGGTTTACCTCGGCTAGCGGTGAATCGTGGCTCATGACGCCAAAACGACTGGCAGCACGGCGCCACTTTTTTATGGCTGCCCACTTTCGGGACCAAAAAGATAACGCCAGTGAGCAAAAGCACCTGCGGGCTTCCATCGAACTCGGTCCCCAGGATGCCGATGTCGTGATCGCGATGTACACTGCTGGTGATATCGACGATGCGTGGCGCGACGAAGTCAGGATGCGGATCGCTGATTTAACTCGGGAGTTTCAACGTGAAATCGACAACACCTCGGACGACTCCATGGCCTATAACCAGTGGGCATGGCTGGTCAGCAACACCGAGGGTGATTTCCAAAAGGCGATTCGTTATTCCCAGCGATCACTCGATTTGTTGCCCGAGGGAGAGAGTTCGGCCGGATACCTCGATACGCTGGGGCGGTGCTACTACGCAGCAGGTGACTACGAAAACGCGGTGAAATATCAACGCGTGGCAGTCGCAAAAGATGGTTCGATGCAGGTTCTGCAGCGACAACTGGATCTTTTTGAAACGACCTTGGCCTCACAGCAGCAACCGTGATGCTGACCGGCGCACCCGCTGCTGACACACCGATCCCCCGCCCGGATGTTGCCCTGGCTATTTGGGCAGCGCAAAGATCGACTGGGTCTTGACGATCGCGTGGTCATCGGGAAAGGTGTGAAACGCCTGGACTTTCAGGCTGCGATCGCGAGATTCCAAATTGATGTAGCTCAGGGCTCCCAACCCGAAGCGCCCGCTCGATTCAAAATGGTGCACCATTCCTTTACGCGCTCCGGCTAGCGTGAGTTCTTTCTGGTAAAGCCAAAAGGCATCCTGATTGACCGGTTCCAGCGAGAACTCGACTTCGTAGTGGATCCCGCCTCGACAATTAACCCGGTCATCGCAGCATCCCTTGAGTTGATGGGACATCAACCTTCGCTTTTGCGGCAGGGGATGATGGGCAGCCGTTGCCACTTCCGTCAGAATCAGCCCTTCATATTGCCAGGTTACCAGGTGTCCTGTGCTGGTAATTTGAACCGTCGCAGAGTAACCGCCCCGATCGATCGTGCGCGCACGGTGGATCTCAAACAATTCCGGATGAAGTGGACGTCCATAAAGCTGAAATACCAACTCAGCGATTTTGGGTCTTACTGACAGCACAATTACCAGCTCCTGAACTTAGTGAGGCGTCGCCTCGGTTTGAGCACGACGCCTCCTGCAGGCTCTTTTTATCCATCACCATGGTTGCTTCAATGTTGCCTTGGCATCAATCACGTTTCATTATACGTTGCCTTGGCATCAATCAGGTTTTATTATACCCACTGGCGAAACAGACTACAAAGGTCGGTTCTCCGCCTGAAAATCTCCAGTTTATTCAGGGTTGACAATCTTGTAATTTCTGTTCTTGTGGAGACCCCGTGGACGATTTCGGGACCGTTGATCGCGCACGACAGATGGGGAATCCCGATCGCTCCTCGATTTTGGCAGCCTGCCAGGGTGCTTGCTAAAAGTTCACGGGGCGGTAACGGTCGAGGGCGCGCCCATTTGCGGGGTGAACTGCGCTGCCTTAAACCTCTGCACGTTCTGTCACCAGCTAGCGCGGTCGTCTGTTCGATGGATTGCCTGCCTGGTGTTCGGTGCTGGTTTTCCATGAGCCTCGCTTTTCCAGGAAACGTGGTGGAAGGGCGTGTTTGTTCGCGTTGACGACTCGTCGTGCTCACTCCACAATTGCTTTGGTCCGATTCCCATGCTGAACACAGAATTCTGAGAGAGAATTTCCATCTGTGGGTTTCAGGGAACCCGCTGTGTTCACACTGCGGCCAGAACCAGCTGCCATGATTTTCAGGAGTCGGCAGGTAACACCCACTCCCGGCGATGTGCCCCTCGGCATTTCAGAGAGCACGCTCTCGGCCGGGCCTCAGGGATTAAAGGGCCTGATGTGTTGACGGAACTGTATGATCGACTCCTGGAAGTCTTCGGGCCACAACACTGGTGGCCCGGGGAATCACCCTTTGAGGTGATGGTCGGCGCCGTACTGGTGCAGAACACATCATGGAAGAATGTTGAGGGGGCGATTGCTAATCTCCGTGACGCAGGCTTGCTTGAACCCCGCCAACTATTCGACTTGCCAGAACAGGAACTCCAGGAGCTCATTCGTCCGGCAGGCTATTTTCGGATCAAGGCGAATCGCTTGCGAAATCTACTCCGGCTTCTGGTGGAACAATACGCTGGTTCCACAGAAGCGATGTTCGCAAGCGATCCGGGGACACTCCGCGAACAACTCCTGGCGGTCAACGGGATTGGCCCGGAGACGGCCGATTCTATTCTTCTTTACGCTGCCGGAGTGCCGACTTTCGTCGTCGATACGTATACCCATCGGGTACTTGCCCGCCATGGTTGGATTGGCTACGACGCCGACTACGACCAAATCAAAGACTACTTTGAGGGCAGCCTGCCCGACGATGCCTCCATGTTTAATGAATATCACGCCCTGCTGGTTCGCGTTGGTCACGACTATTGCCGCAAAACGCCAAAGTGCGACACCTGCCCTTTGCGGGAGATGTTGCCACCGGGCGGGATCAGCGAGCCGGACTAACGGTCACCACTTCGCAGCTGTGATGCTTCGTCAGAACCGGAGTCGATCGGCACAATGCGTTGCGTCAGCACCCTAGCAGTTGTCAGCCCGCAGCCCAGCGAAAAGAGAAGGGTCGTGAAGGCGACTGGCGGCGCCCCGGCCTGTGAGGCGACAGCAGCCCGCACAAAAAATTTTCGCACGCGACCGCACTATCATATGACCACGATCGATTCGATGATAAGCTACGGATCCATGCTATGAGCGATTTATTTGCAGCCAGTGAAGCGAAAAACAGGGAGCGGGCCCAGCCGCTTCCGGCCCGCATGCGCCCCAGATGCCTCGCAGAGTTTTGTGGGCAGCAACATTTTCTCGGCAAGGGAAAGTTGTTGTGGCGCATGCTGAAGGCAAAACGGCTTGGTTCCATTCTCTTTTATGGACCGCCTGGTACGGGCAAAACGACCTTGGCTCGACTCCTGGCAACGGAGACCCAATGTCGATTTCGACAACTCAGCGCCGTGACGAGCGGTGTCAAAGAACTTCGGGCGTTGTTGGAAGATGCAGACAACGAATTGGTGACCAGCGGCAAGCAAACTTTACTCTTCATTGACGAAATCCATCGTTTTAACAAGGCGCAGCAAGATGTGTTGTTACCCGATGTCGAGAATGGGGTTGTCATTCTCGTTGGCGCCACCACCTCCAACCCGTTTTTTACGGTCAATGATGCCTTGGTAAGTCGTAGCCACGTCTTCCAATTTGAACCACTTTCGGTGGTTGACGTTAAAGAAATCCTTGAGCGGGCAGTAGCCGATGCCGAGCGTGGCTTCGGGCGGTACGAAGTAGGTCTCGATGATAACGCACTTGATTTCCTGGCAGAAGTTTCCGACGGTGATGCACGTCGGGCACTCAGCACTTTAGAGATCGCCGTCCTTTCCAGCGATCTCTTTCGCACAGAGCCACCCAGCCCGCTGCAGCTCACCCTCGAACAGATAGCCGATGCTGTCCAGCGCAAGGCGATTCGTTACGATGCGGCCGGTGACGAACACTACGATGCGGCCAGCGCGCTGATCAAGAGTATCCGGGGTAGTGATCCTGATGCGGGGATCTACTGGCTGGCCCGCATGCTGGAGGGTGGCGAAGATGTCCGGTTTCTTACCCGCCGCCTGGTGATTCTTGCCAGTGAGGATGTCGGCAATGCCGATCCAAATGCTTTGCCCCTGGCCGTGGCTGCGATGCAAGCGTGCGAGCTGGTTGGACTTCCTGAATGCCAACTCACCCTGGCTCAAGCCGTGACCTACCTGGCATGTGCACCCAAGTCGAACGCGGCGACGGTTGCCATTGCCGAAGCCCGCCGCGACGTCACCGAAGCGAGGATCGTGCCGGTGCCCAGGCAACTCCGCGATCGCCACTATGCAGGTGCCGCACAGCTGGGACATGGGGATGGCTATCAGTATGCCCACGATGCCGAAGGAGCTGTGGCAGCCCAGGATTATTTAGGAGTCACGCGTGAGTATTACCGCCCGGTCGAGCGCGGCTTTGAACAGGAGCTGGCCAGGCGACTCGGAAAAATTCGCGCGATCTTGCGGGGGGAAGCCGAAACAAACTCCAACGCGTAGTGGCTGTTGGTCAGCAGGATGCTAGCCGTGCTGGCATTCGACCTGTCCCAAGTTTTGAGGTCCGAATCCGGTGTGGTGGCAAATTCGGGTTTACTTTACGATCCACGACCGGATTTTTGCGCCGTTGACCAACAACTTCACATGCCGAACAAAAGCGCAAGGATGAGTGCACCCACACCAAGTACACCCAACAACATCCAGCCAACCGATT
Organism: Planctomycetota bacterium; assembly: GCA_963578605.1. Classification (GTDB taxonomy): domain Bacteria; phylum Planctomycetota; class Planctomycetia; order Pirellulales; family Lacipirellulaceae; genus JAKVCB01. The sequence continues at coordinate 120,011 of CAUZEA010000001.1, read as the reverse complement.
TACCCTCCCAGGCACTGGTTGAAAAGCTGACATACTGGCCACAGGTTGGACATTGCTCCAGGTCCTCAAGCATTTGGGCACCGCATTCAGGGCAAGGGACCAGTGCCGGTTCGTCAACGAACGAGTCATCGTCTGAAGGGTCATCCGGGTATTCCCAGTCTTCGAGTTCGTTGTTGGTATCGAATTGTGCAACCATCGATGCCCCGAAAGGTGCGGGCTTAACTTCGGCGATCCAAGGGGGGTGCTAAAAACCTGCCCGGTCGATCCATTCCGAACCCGGTCAATCCATACCCATTCAACACGACGTCAAGGAGGACGAATGATGAAATCTATCCGACCACTAGTCACGATCACGATCCTAACGGTGGTGGGTGTCTTCCTCTACTTCAAAATTCAGGAAGGGCCTGAGGTGAGCAGTTCGACCGACTCGGCCTGGGAACTCACCTCGGGTGTCCCAGGTTTGGACGACACTGCGTCGCCGCCCCCAGCTTCGGCGCCGCCTGCCTGGACCCCTCCACCACCGCAGGTGAATTCAGCGGTACCTGACAGTCGGGCATCGGCTGCCACCGCGCCGCCCGCTGCTGAAAGCCCAGCCGGTTTGCCTGCGATCCCCGAAATCCCGGCGCTTCCTCAAATCCCGGAGCTTCCTCCTTTGGGACCGCCCGCACCTCAAGAACCGGCCACGCCTCCGGCGGTCATCACACCGCCAGCGGTTCCGCGTACGGTTCCCACCGCAAACTACCGTGAGGGTTCGTCGCCCGCGGAACCGGTAGCCGCCACGCAGCCGCCGGCAGGATCGCCGTTAGCGAGTAGAGATGCGGCCATGTCAACCACACCTGCTGAGCTTGTCGAGGTAGCTCCACCGAAAGCCGCAGAACTGGCCACTCCGACAGGTTCCTACGCGATGGCCAGACCAAGTATTCAGGCCAAACTTCAGCAGGGAGAACTTGCCCAGGCCCATTTGTTGCTTTCCCAATTTTACGGCGATCGATCCCTTTCAACCGACCAGCAGAAAGAACTCGAGACGTTGTTAAACCAACTTGCGGGTACGGTGATTTATTCAACCGAGCACCTGCTGGAACCTCCCTACACGGTGCGGGAAGGAGACACGCTTGTTTCGATCGCCCAGCAGTATCAGGTGCCTTGGCAATTGCTGGCGAACGTCAACGGAGTCAGCGTTCCTGACGCTGTCCTGCCTGGTCAAAAGCTGAAAGTCGTGCGTGGCCCCTTCATGGGGATGCTCAACCTTTCGGCGGGTGAGTTGACCCTGTTGCTTCAGGGGCGCTACGCAGGTAAGTTCACGGTAACGGTTCCTTCGATGGCTACGTTTGGCGAAGGGGAATGGTTGGTTGAAGAGAAGTTGGTGATGCCTGGTTCTGGTGGCAATATTTCCCAGATCAGTACGGTGATCACGCTACCCGCGAAACCTGTTGTCGACCGCATGTTACTTTTGAAAAGTACGGCGACGACCCAGCCTCCCGCGACCCTTACCTTGGGAAGTACTTCGGGGCTGACAGGTCGAGCTAGTTCTTCGTCGGCAAATCTTCAGATGACGCAGCGCGATGCCAAAGAGCTGTCGGACATACTGTCGGTTGGTTCGATGGTGATTATCCGTCGGTAACTAGTTAAGGCCTATGTACGATCGAGATGCACTCCAGGCGCTTATTCGCGAACATGCCCTGCAATTTGGCAAATTTACGCTTGCCTCAGGCCTCCAGGCAAACTACTACCTTGACTGCCGGCAGGTCACCCTGGATGCGGCGGGAGCCAGGTTAATCGGCGAGGGTATGTTGGCCCTTTTGGGCGACGAACTTCCCGACCTGGTGGGTGGCATGGTAATCGGCGCCGATCCCATCACCGCCGCGATCCTCACCTTGGCAGGGATCCGCAACATCCCACTGCGAGGTGTCATGGTTCGCAAAGAGACGAAGGGGCATGGTACCGATCGATTTGTCGAAGGGCCCTTTCGTGAAGGTGAGCGACTGGTGATTGTCGAAGATGTCGTTACCACGGGCGGCTCAAGTCTCAAAGCCATCGAGCACTGTGAGGCGGTTGGCTTGAGGGTCGAGCGTGTGTTGGCGATTGTGGATCGGCTCGAAGGGGGACGTGAGGCTTTTAGTGCCCGTGGCTATCGCCTCGATACGCTTTTTACGATTGCTGACTTTGATGTTGAGGTTGAGCCTGCTTGAGACATCATCCTCCGCGGTCGGAGAGATATCCATCACGGTCGATTTTCCCCCGGAGCCTCTCCCCACGCAGGTTGGAGTGGAAATCCCCAACGGTGAAACCGCCAGTCCAAGGAAGGGTTAAGCGGTGCACCGAAGTGCAGGCCACGGTTGCAGCCTGATTTTCTGATCCCCAGAGCGGTGCTATGGAAACTTCGCTCCACCGACAGTTGAAGGAACACTACGCCCGACCCCACGCACGGTACGAGGTTCCCGTCGATGGGTTTCGAATTGACGTCGTCAATGGCGGGACTCTCGTCGAAATTCAACATGGGTCGCTGGCCGCCATACGCGACAAGTTGCACAAACTGCTCAAGCGTCACACGGTGCACGTCGTCAAACCGATTGTCGTCAGGAAGTCTTTAGTCAAGCAAAGTCGTAAAGGAGGGCGCGAAGAATCGCGTCGGTGGAGCCCCAAACGCGGACAACTTCTCAGTATCTTCGATGAACTGGTCTATTTTACCAAGGTGTTTCCCCACAAACGACTCACACTCCGCGTACCTCTGGTCGAAGTTCAGGAATTACGTTATCCGGGGCACGGCCGGCGTCGTTGGCGCCGCGCCACGGACTTTGAGGTCGAGGATCAGCAGCTGACGGAAATCGTCGAGGAAGTTTCATTTCGTACGCTTGGAGATCTTTGCCGGTTACTTCCGGAGAACTTGCCAACTCCCTTTCATACCGGGGACTTGGCTAAGCAGTTGGCAGTTGAGCGGTGGATTGCCCAACGCATGGCCTACTGTTTGCGAGAAATGAAAGCCTTGCGGACCGTAGGTAAACAGGGAAATGCATGGCTGTACGAAGTCAAGCGTTCGGCCGCGGTCGCATGAGAACCGCGGACCACCGCAGTCGTTGGGGGAGGCGGGTTAGAACGTCATTCCGGTCAGGTTTCAGGGAGGTGGACCTGGCAGAAAAAACGGCGGGCTTGCCCAAACTGCTGCAAAGACTTACCCTGCAGTCCCCATCCTACTCCGCTTTTAAACTCGCCTTTCCCAGGCGTGCCAAACTGTCCGATGTCAGACGCAGCCGAACCACTCAGCCGTTCACCCATTCGCAAGCTTTCGGGTGTGCAAATTGTTGGCACGGGAAGCTTCTTGCCTGACAACGTGGTCACGAACGACGACCTCGCTTCGCTCGGTTGCGATGCTGACTGGATCCTTCAGCGGACCGGTATTCAAGAACGTCGTCATGCGCCCTCAGACATGACCACCAGTGATATGGCAGTCAGCGCTGCCCAAAACGCCATCGAAGCCGCTGGTGTTGCACACCGCGACATCGACGTGTTGCTTATGGCAACCATGACTCCCGACTATCTGTTACCGGCGACGGCTACCCAAGTCCAGCATCAGTTGGGTTTGCATTGCGCGGCCGTCGATTTGTCCGCGGCTTGTGCCGGGTTTTTATATGCCATGGTGACTGGTTTTCAGTACGTGGCAACCGGGTGTAGCCGTCGTGCCCTGATTATTGGTGCTGATATCAATTCGCGAATCACCAATCCGCAAGACAAACGTACCTATCCCTTGTTTGGCGACGGTGCAGGGGCAGTGGTTTTGGCGCCTGGAGACCCAGAACAGGGCCTGGATGCGTACACGCTTGGTGCCGACGGGTCAGGTGCCGATTTGCTCAAGCGCCCTGTTGGTGGCTCCAAGCAGCCATTTACGACCGATTGCACCAGTGGGGAACGATGGTATTTGGAGATGGATGGCCGGAGTGTTTTCAAATGGGCTGTGAGACTCGTCGAGGACTCGTCGAAACAAATACTGGAGGCGGCTGAATGTCCTGCGGAAAGCGTGCGACTTTGGTTGTTTCACCAGGCGAACGAGCGGATTCTCGAAGCGGTTGTCGAGAGCATGAGCATCGACCGTAAAAAGGTTGTTATGCACCTGGATCATTACGGCAACACGTCGACCGGCTCGATTCCTATCGCGCTGGACGAGTCGCTTCGTGCAGGCCTGATTTCCCCCGGTGACCGACTTCTCTTGTGTGGGTTTGGTGCCGGACTTTCCTGGGGTACGGCGCTGCTTTCCTGGTGATGTTTTACGGATGGCCGCCGGCGGCCAGGCGATTGAGTCCAACGCACGAACACCCCATTTTTTGCTTTCCCCACTCGGTGCGAGTCGCTTTTGGAGTTTGCCCCCAACGAAGTCGTTGTCCTTCATATTGTAGTTTTCGTGATCGGTTCCGCGACCCTCCGCGCTGATTGCATGCCACCCACGATTGTTTATGAGCAAAGCACACAAACTTCCGCCACGAACGAAAACCAGACCAGCCGATACCTGGGATCTTTCCAGCTTGTTTCCCAACGACAAGGCATGGGAAAAGGCATTCCAGAAGTGGGAAAAGACCATTCCCCGCTACGAAAAGTTTTGCGCGACCCTGGGCGACAGTGCCGCAGCGTTGGCGAGTTGTTTGCGATTTGACAGTCAGTTTGAGCGGACTGCCGAAAAGCTCGAGACATACGCCTTTTTGAAAACGACCGAGGATACGGCCAACAGCACCTATCAACGGATGCAAGGTCGCTATCAGCACGCTGACAGCAAGGCTGCCCAGGCAGCCAGTTTCATACGTCCTGAAATCCTTGCCATCTCCAAGTCCCGTCTGAAACGGTTTCTTCCGGCCAGGGAACTCCGGCCGTATCGGCTGAAGCTCCAGCGGTTGCTGCGTCATCAGCCCCATACGCTTGCCAGGAGCGAAGAAAAACTCCTCGCGATGCAGGCCGAAATGTCCCGGGCAGCCAGCAAAGTCTTCCGTCAACTAACCGATGCAGATCTCAAGTTTGGAACCGTCCGCAATGAAGCGGGTGACGACGTGGAACTTTCCCATGCGACGTTCTCCGTTTTCTTGCATTCTCCCAAACGGCGCGTGCGGCAAAAGGCATTCCATCAGTACTATGAGCAGTTCTCGGCACACGAAAATACGCTGGCCGCCACGTTGAGCGGGTCGATTCAGCGCGATGTTTACTATGCCAAGGCGCGTGGTTTTGCGAGTGCCCGAGAAAAATCGTTATTCAAAGACAATGTGCCGGTTGCCGTGTACGACAACCTGATCGATGCCGTACACGAAAAACTGTCGGTGCTCTATCGCTATTTTGAGATCCGTCGTCGCAAGATGCGTTTGCGGGATCTTCACCATTACGATACCTATGTGCCCATCTTGAGTGAGCTCCGTGTACGGCAACCGTGGAACCGGGCCGTCAAGACGATCATTGCGGCCCTGCAACCGCTGGGCGACAAGTACTGTTCTGTCCTGGAGGCAGGTTTGCGAGGTCGTTGGTGCGATCGATACCCGAATCAAGGCAAGCAGAGCGGCGCCTTTAGCTGTGGTTCGTACGACGGTGACCCGCACATCCTCATGAACTACCAACCCGACGTGCTCGACCACGTGTTCACGCTTGCCCACGAGGCAGGTCACTCGATGCACAGCCACCTTTCGGCGCAGCACCAGCCGTTCGAGTACTACGACTACACGATTTTTGTCGCTGAGGTGGCGAGTACCTTTAACGAGCAACTACTGGGACGACACTTGATGCAGAATGCAAAAAGTGACGCACAACGAGCCTACCTGATTAACCGTGAAATTGATGCCATTCGAGGGACCATCATTCGCCAAACCATGTTTGCAGAGTTCGAGAAGATTGCCCACGAAGCAGCAGAGTCGGGAGAGCCGCTTACGGTCGACTGGTTCAAACAGGCGTACAGCTTGTTGCTCGAGCAGTATTTCGGTCCTGATTTTGTACGGGACCAGTGCCTGGCGCTGGAGTGCTTCCGGATCCCGCACTTTTACCGCGCCTTTTATGTCTATAAGTATGCGACCGGGTTGTCTGCCGCGATCGCGCTCAGCGAGCGGGTCATGAATGGTGGTTCCCAGGAACTGAACGAGTACCTCTCCTTTCTCAAGGGGGGGTGCTCAAAATACCCGCTCGAGTTGCTCCGGGACGCGGGGGTAGATATGGAGCAGCGGCAACCGGTCCAGTCAGCGCTCGCCTATTTCGAACGCCTGGTCGAAGAACTCGACGAATTGCTATGACGTCGCCGCTTGCCCGCCGCGAGGCAGTCGGAAAGAAGAAAGCCACCGGTAGGTTCTGCCGAACCGACGTCCCCCCTGGGTGGCGGCTTTCGTTCTGCTGGGCTACCTGGTAACCCAGTAAAACACGTTGCCTGCTTCGTCCGCCTTCAATTCCCCTTTCAAGCGGGCCTGGGACAGAATGCGGTCAAGCACCCGTTTGTAGTAGGTTCGCGTGTGGGGAAGCTCGATTTTAATTTGAGTCGGGTCAATGTTATGACGCTCCAGAGTTGACCGGTCGATTAACAGCGGCATCCCTAAACGCGGACCGACTGCGGCCAGAGCTTCGGCCAGGGAGTAGCCGGAAATTTCAACGTTAAGAAACTCAAACAGAACTGGGGCCAGCTCGCGTGGGCGTTCCTGGGGTTTCCAGCCGACAGGCCACACTTCGAGATCTTGTTGAGCGCGAACAATTTGTAACCGAGGATTCTGACCCCGTGGTTTCTCGGGGCGGAGTGCCAGCCCACAGTTACCCAACAAGACTGCCAGTGCCGTTCCGGCCGATAACCCCTCGACTTCGTTGGTGACCGGCTCTGCACTCCGCAGGACGCGGTGGGCGTCTTGGTCAGGGACCAACGGAAGGCTCAACTCGTTGGCCAGCTGATCGACGAATTGCTGGACCGTTTTTCCATGCGTGGGGAAGCGGACCTTGGTGGCAAGTGCATCGTGAACGGTATGGAATTGCCGCTCGGTGAGACCAAAGTTTCCCCGCGGAGCGGTCACGCCTTCCGGTCCATCGGCTGCGAGGCGCTGGAAGTAGTCGTTCAACTTTCCAGGATCGTTACGTTTGAACGTCCCGCCGGGCAAAACGAGCTTCCCGTCCGCTGTCAACAAGCCCAACACGTGATAGCGGGGGTGCTGCTCGGTTCCCCGATTCTTGATGCTCGGTTCCAGGCGGGAACCACCGGGTCGACTCGTTGAGCGAATCCGGACTTGTCCTAACTGCATCTTGCTGAGCAGTTGCAACCATGCTTGAGGTGCGGTAACTTGCAAACCGCGTGGAGCTACGAGTTCGACATCGACCGGCGCCTCGCCGTGGGCCAGGGTTGTGAGAACTAAAACGGTCGCGAAAGTTTGTCCAAAGGTACGCATTTCAAAAGTATAGCATGCCCAAAGTAGGGGATGAGCGTCATTGACAGGCGTACAACTCGGATGAGGAGTTGAGTTCGGCTGGTTATCGGCTCGTTGGTTTCCAGCGGACGGCTGTACCCAGACTGCTGGCAGATGCATTGAGCCCCATCTTTTCCAAGAAAAATTGCCATCATTACAAGGAGTCTTTCCAATGGCGCGACCTGTTACCCTCTTTACTGGACAATTTGCAGATTTGCCTCTCGAAGACCTTGCGCGTTTGGCAAGCGATGCGGGCTACCAGGGCCTGGAACTCGCCTGCTGGGGTGACCATTTTGAAGTCGATCGAGCGCTGGCCGAACCCGACTACACCGATTCCAAACGTGACCTGTTGGATCGGTTTGATTTGCAATGCCACTCGATCAGCAATCATCTCGTCGGACAATGCGTTTGCGACCGTGTCGAGGGTCACCACCGTGATATTCTACCCGATTACATTTGGGGTGATGGTGATCCGGAGGGGGTGCGTCAGCGAGCTGCCGAGGAAATGAAGAATGCGGCCCGCGCCGCACAAAAATTCGGCGTAGGTATTGTGAACGGTTTCACAGGTTCGTCGATCTGGCATTTGGTTTACGGGTTTCCACCGGTGTCCGAGGACAGGATCGATGAAGGTTTTCAAGACTTCGCCAATCGCTGGAATCCGATTCTCGATGTCTTCGGAGAATGTGGCGTACGGTTTGCCCTGGAAGTTCACCCGACCGAAATCGCTTTCGACTTGTATAGCGCTCGTCGGGCCCTCGACGTCCTCGATAACCGGGAAGAGTTTGGATTCAATTTCGATCCCAGCCACCTTAACTGGCAGGGAGTGGATCCGGTTCAGTTCATTCGCGAATTTCCTGATCGAATGTATCATGTGCATGTCAAGGATTCGATCGTTACCCTCGATGGAAAAACAGGGATTCTCACCAGTCACTTTAATTTTGGGCACCCGCTCCGTGGCTGGGATTTCCGTTCACCCGGTCGTGGCAGTGTGAACTTCGAAGAAATCGTGAGAGCTCTCAACGTGGTGGGGTACGATGGTCCCTTGAGTGTCGAGTGGGAAGATAACGGCATGGATCGTGAGCATGGGCTCCGCGAGGCTTGCGAATTTGTCAAGCGAATTGACTTTCAGCCAAGTCAGTTGATCTTCGATGCCGCGTTTGCCGCACACTGATCCGTCAGGCGAAACAGGGATCCTGCTCCGGTCCAGTTTCATTCTCCGTGCAGATACCGTTTCAATCTTCGTACAGATGGTAGAATAGAGGTATCCGCGGGTCCCCCGCAGAGGACCGCCATTCTCCCAGAACTTCACGTATGCTCCCATTGCGCTATTTAGCCTTGATTCTCCTGGCGGGTTGCTTGCTGACGAGCTCCAGTCGGGCACGGGAAGCCGCTGGCGAACTTCAACAAGCACATCGCAACCTGGTAGCCCGGTATGCCGCTCAGACCGGACGACCGGCAGATCCTGCGCATGGCGAACTTTTGTTCGTGGCCGCGAACCAGTACTGCCCGGTCCCCGGGAGAACGGGCGAGGTGTCATCGGCGGAACGCCGCTATGCAACCGAACTGTTTGCACTTGCCCAGCGTGCCGCGGAATCGGGCCATGCATCGGTTGCCCTGCAGTGGGCCACCGAAGTGGTTCGCTGCGACCCGAATCACGCGGCCGCCCGTCGAATCCTGGGTTACCAGCAACACGCCGGTCAGTGGCTGACCCCGTTGGCCCGTAAAATGGCTGATCGCAAAAAGGCCTGGCATCCGCAATTTGGCTGGATTGGTGTGCACGACCTCTTCCGCTATGAACGTGGCGAACGGCGGGTGGGCAACCAATGGGTCACCGCCGAAGTCGATGCCCGTCGGCACCAGACAATCGAAACGGGCTGGCGAATCCGCACGGATCATTTCTTGGTGACCACCAATCACAGCCTGGAAGCGGGAGCCAAATTGGCCACCCACCTGGAAGGGCTCTACCAGGTGTGGCGGCAATTGTTTGCGGCCTTCGACCTCAGCAAGCGCGAAGTTCGCCAGCTGTTTGCAGGTGAGCGCAACCCGCCCCAGCGGAGCAAGCCGTTTCACGTGGTTTACCATCGTGATCATCAGCAATATGTCGAAGCGCTTCGTCAGCGGCAGCCGCAGATTGGAAAGACAGTGGGAATCTATTTCGATACCCTCGGCGAGGCGCATTTCTATGCCGGGCAAAATAACGGTTCATCCCAGGCCCCCGGAGGGCAGTCCAACCGCTTGCAAACGCTACCGGACCATGCCCTGGCGACCCTCTATCACGAGGCGGTTCATCAACTCTTTCACGAGTCCCGCAAGGCTGTCCGGCACGTTGGTCAGATAGCTAACTTTTGGGTCATCGAAGGGGTCGCCACTTATTTTGAGTCGCTCGTGGAGCACGTCGATTCTGCAGGGCACCCTTATTACACGATTGGAACGGCCTCGGCCGGAAGGTTGCCAGCAGCTGCAAAGCGAGCGGTGAGCGACCAGGTTTATCTTCCCCTGGCCGATTTCACCCGTTTCGGCAAGCTTGACCTGCAGCGAAACCCTGATATTCGTCAGCTCTACAGCCAGTCGGCCGGATTGGCCACCTTTCTGATGCATGCCAGGGAGGGAGCCTATCGTGAGCCGTTTGTTCAATATCTTCTCGACGTCTATGCCGGTCGCGATAGCTCGGCATCACTTGCCGAAGCCACGGGACAGTCCTCTACCGAACTCGATCGCCAATATCTTGAGTTTCTTCAGAGCACAGGCCGGTAACCGCCCTGGAATTCCCGGAAACCGGCTAGTTGGCCGAATTTTCGCACCACGCAGTGGTCCGGTTTTCTTTTGTTTCCTGCGGAAGCGGTGATTTTTTGGGTCGGTCAAAGGCTCTTTGCGGTGGGGCTCTGAGATGAGCAAGGGGACACCAATTTATCCAATAAGCTTACCATGCAGCTGGCAACGAATTCTTGACCGGTTGCTGCCACTCGGGTCGATCTGTATGGTAGGAGGGACCCTCAAAGCAGTTTCGTTGGGAGACTGGCGTGTCGAAAGATCATTGGGCCAGGTTTGATTTCCCCCGCGAATTTGAACCCTTGAGCTATGAACTGGTTCCGATACAGATCTGATACTGATCAGAACCGACGGAGATGACCAAGCAATGACAGAATTGATCGCCCACATCACGCATTTTGAAATGCCAGAGTTTTTGCTGACATTCGCAGTGGGATTGGTTTCCGGAGCGGCGTTGTTAGCGCTGGCCTGGCGATCGCGTACCCGGTGATGGAGTGCCCGAGGCACGAAAGTCCCAGTCAAGATACCGAGTTTGATGCGTTCTTCTGCGGTGGTGGCTGTAGCTCAGTTGGCTAGAGCGCCGGATTGTGGTTCCGGAGGTCGTGGGTTCAAGCCCCATCAGCCACCCTTCGTGGCCACCCGTTGACCCCTGGTTGTCAGCGGGTGGCTTTTTGTTTCTCGCCTCAGGCTTTCGTTGAGACTCGTCGCAACCTCTTTCTCTTGGTCGACTGACTGCCGGATGCTTACAATGAGACCGACGTTCGGATTCTCCTTCCAAACCACGACGGCTTATCTGTCCATCGGAGACCGAGATTGTTTGTGATTGAGCGGAGCATACGGGTCGAGAGGCTCTTGTTGGTCGGATTGCTGGGCATTGTTGGCTGTCATACGGCGGTATCTCGGCAATTGGTCGGGACTTGGGAAGGTCGTCCCACCGGCGCCTCGTCGGACAACGATCTGGAGCCGACAGATCTGCAAAGACTGGATTTCCAACTGACGCTCGATTTGCGAGGAGACCAAAGTGTTGAGATGTGGCGAGGAGACCAACAGGAACGTCTACGTGGCACCTGGAAGGTCTTGAATGCCAATGGTAGGCAACTCCGCCTGCAATTGGTGGCCGAACGTCCGGAAGATCGATCGATGCCGCTGGAAGTCCGCAACTTCGCTGTTGCTCTTTCCGCAGACGGCCATCAGTTTACACTTATCGAGGAGGGAGCCGATCCAAGGTTCGGGTCACTTTTGTTTGTACGTCGACGGTCCTGACGGGTTGAAGTCGACGAGTCGGAGTTACCAACGCCCCCACCATCGAAGCTTCCAAAACCACAAGTCTCTTTTTCGTCTGTCCGCCATCCTGGCTTTCCCGAAAGGAACGTTCCATGAGTGAGCGTGAACGCTGGATTGTGTATCCCCTGCTGTTTCTCGCCCTGGGAGTCGCTTTGCGCGACGAACTATTTGACCAGACCTGGTCGCGACACGTCGTCTGTGAACAACTCACGCTGATTGACGGTGAGAGCAGCCCCCTGGCTCCGCCCCAGATGATTGGTTCACTTGGCAGACCTAGTCCACAGGCAGTTCGGGCTGGTGGCCAACTCAATATCGACGTGGTACGCGCAGGAACCGTGATTGCCGACCAGTATACTTATGGCCGGACCCAGGTGATTCCCCAACCCACGATAATGGACTTTTTGCGCCGTCTGCAACAGACGGCACGGTCCAAAGCCACGGAACAATCAGCGGCTGCCGCTGCGAAAAAGAATACAGATCGGGACCCTGAAAAGGCCGGTTCCGAAACCACTGAGGCTGAATCACCAGGACGCTAGAATCAAACCATCGAAACCGGTACGATACAATTGGGGCCCCAGATTTCCAGCCCCCGTGGAACCAGACCGGAAATCGGGAGAATACCACCATGATACCGTCAAAAACCAAGGCCCCGCTTTATCTGGCAATTGGCCTCTTGTTGGGCCTGATGGTCGGGCTCAACATCCAGGGCTTGTGGCCAAATATTCCACTTCACGCCAGCGCCACTCAAGGCGTCGACAAGTTTGCGATTGCCACCGGGCTGGTGAAAAATGGCGTGGAAGCGATTTTTTTTCTCGATTTCCTGACCGGAGACCTTAGGGCAGCGGTCCTCAATCCCAAGACGGGACAGTTCAATTCTCGTTTTACGTACAATATCGCGTCTGATTTTGAAAACTCAGGACGAAAGTCGAGATACTTAATGGTAACCGGTTTGACCCAAATACCCCGTGGGCGATCTGGTTTCCAGTTCGCCGATAGCAGCGTATACATTGCCGAAGCCAGTACTGGAAAAGTGGCTGCCTACACGATTCCCTGGAATCCTGGCATGCAGGCTGCCGGCAAACCGCAGATTGGCTCTTTGGTTCCCCTGGGTGTTATTCAGATGCGAACCGCTTTTGTTCGCGATGAACAATAGGTGAGTTGCCCACAGCAAAGGAAGGCATTCCTGTGGATACGATGCAGATTACTGTTAACGGGCAAAGCCGTGCAATTGCCGATGGATTAACGGTGGCCGACCTGCTGAAGGAACTTGCAGTGGCCGTTCCGCACGTGGCAGTCGAAGTGAACCGCGATTTGGTACCGCGGGCACGCCATGCTCAAACCGAGCTGAAATCGGGCGATGCACTGGAAGTGGTGACGTTAGTCGGTGGCGGCTAACTTCGCCATAAGATAAAGTTTGGGTGGGCTCAGTTGGTTCAACCAGCTCGGCCCCAACCGTTCAGGGACCAAACGGAGTTGCAGATTTGATGGAACCAGAAATAACTCGACTAGCTCAGCCGTTCACGACTGTCGACGATCCACTTCAATTGGGGACACATACCCTGCAAAGCCGGTTGATTGTCGGTACGGGCAAGTATGCCAGCTATGAACTAATGGGCGAGGCGTTGGACACCTCGGGTACCGATTGCATTACCGTTGCGGTCCGGCGCGACAGGTTGATCGATGCCGACGGGAAGAACCTTATCGATGCGATCGATACCAGTCGGTACACGCTCCTGCCGAACACGGCAGGCTGTTTTTCAGCGGAAGATGCGGTCCGTGTTGCCCGCTTGGGACGCGAGATTCTACTCGGGTTGGAGAACTCGGGAGCCGACTGGGTGAAATTGGAGGTGTTGGCCGATACCCGCACCCTGCTTCCCGACCCGGTAGCAACCCTTCGAGCGACCGAACAGCTGGTTGCCGAAGGATTCCAGGTTCTCTGCTATTCAACCGACGATCCCGTGATCGCCCGCCACCTGAAAGAAGCGGGAGCCACCAGCGTGATGCCGGCTGGCAGTCCGATCGGGTCGGGGCAGGGCGTGTTGAATCCGAATAACATCCGCATTTGCCTGGAGTACCTGAAGGAAAATGATCCCGACTATCCGGTCATTGTCGACGCCGGTGTGGGGACTGCGAGCGACGTCACGGTGGCCATGGAACTGGGTGTGGATGGCGTACTCTTGAATACCGGCATTGCTCACGCGGGAGTTCCCGTATCGATGGCCCGGGCGATGCGCCTCGCCTGTGACGCGGGTCGCCTGGCATACCTCGCCGAGCGGATACCGAAAAAACTCTATGCCACAGCCAGCAGCCCTGACGAGGGTGTTATTTCACTCAAACCGCGGTGACCCCATCTGTCCCTCTCACAGTTGCCGAAATTCTCGGCCCGACCGGTCGTATCGCGGCCCGGCTCGCAAACTACGAGCACCGTGTTGAGCAGTTGACCATGGGGGATGCCGTGGCCAAAGCCATTGAGAACCAGCATCATCTTGTTGCCGAAGCGGGTACAGGGATTGGCAAAAGCTTCGCGTATCTCGTACCGGCGATCCTCGCGGCCACCCAGCCGGCCCTGACCGCTGAACAGCGGGCCACCGCTGAAAACGAGAATCGGCAATCAACGCCGACGCGGATCGTCGTTTCGACACAAACGATCAGTCTTCAAGAGCAGCTGATGGGCAATGATTTGCCGCTTTTGAATGCCGTCATCCCCCGTGAATTCACCGCCGTGTTGGTGAAAGGACGAAGGAACTATTTGAGCTTGCGACGATTGCAGGCAGCGCTGGCACGTGCCGACAGCATGTTTTCGGTCGATGAAGAGTTCACCCAGTTGCGCGAGCTTGCGAGCTGGTCTAAGGGTACCGTCGATGGTTCCCTCAGCGACCTCGACCACCAGCCGCTCGGGTCGGTGTGGGACGAAGTTGCCAGCGATAGTGGGAATTGCCTGGGGAGGCGTTGCCCAACTTATAGCAAGTGCTTTTATTTCAAAGCCCGGCGGCGTGTCCAGAACGCGCAGATCCTGGTTGTCAATCATGCGCTCTTGTTTAGCGACCTTGCCCTCCGCCGCTCAGGGGTAAGCATCTTGCCCGATTACGACGTGGTGGTTCTCGATGAAGCCCATACCATCGAGTCGGTGGCAGGAAATCACCTGGGAATTCGCGTCACAAGCGGACAAGTCGACTACACGCTGAACAAGCTCTACAACGATCGCACCCAAAAAGGTTTGCTGATCCATCACGAGTTGCGCGAGCTGGCACGAGAAGTTGATGGTTGTCGCTTGCACGCCGATGAGTTTTTTGGCGACCTTTGGCAGTGGAAAGATCGCTACGCCCCATCCAATGGTCGGGTGATCGAAGGGGGAATCGTCGCCAACAAACTGACCACCGCACTGCAGAGGGTTGCCCACGGTGTTAAGTCAGCCGGCCAGCGAATTCATATTGAGTCGGAGCGCCACGACTTCATCGCTGCCCATGACCGGTTGATGGTGCTGGCCGGCGAGATTGAAGTCTGGCGGTCTCAGAAGCAGGCAGATGCTGTTTACTGGCTGGAAGCTTTTTTAGGACGCGGAGGTCGCCCCCGAATCACTCTCGCAGCCGCTCCAATTGACGTTGGGCCGGCTCTTCGAGAACACCTCTTCAACAAAGTCCCCACCGTGATTATGACCAGCGCAACTCTCGGCGTTGGCCGGGAACAATCCTTTGAGTTCTTTAAATCGCGGATCGGATTAACACAGTGTGAATCGATTCAATTGGGTAGTCCTTTCAATTACCAAGAGCAGGCAAAGTTTATCACCTTGCCCCAGATGCCAGATCCGACGAGTGAACGTGAAGCGTACGAGAGCCAGTGCGTAGAGCAGATTCAACATTTTGTTGCCAAAACGGATGGCCACACCTTTGTACTTCTAACCAGTTACGAGATGATGAGACGATTCGGTTCGGCACTCGCCCCCTGGCTGACATCGTGGAACTTGCGCCTGCTCAGCCAGGCCGATGGGATGCCACGTACGCAAATGATCAACGAGTTTCGACAGAACCCGCGGGCTGTGTTGTTGGGAACCGACAGCTTCTGGCATGGGGTCGACGTGCCGGGTGACGCCCTGCAGACCGTGATCATTGCCAAACTTCCCTTTAGCGTTCCGGACCAGCCATTACTCGAGGCCAGGCTCGAAGCGATTCGGGTAGCCGGGGGAAATCCATTCCGCGACTATCAACTCCCCGAGGCGGTGATCAAGTTCAAACAAGGTTTTGGCCGGCTTATCCGCACCCAAAACGACTTTGGGACGGTCGTCTGCCTCGATCCTCGCATTTGCAGCAAAGCGTATGGCCGCTTGTTCCTGGAATCGCTTCCCAACTGCGTGATTGAGGAGGGTTCCCCAGCCGACAGTTCACTGGACCATGCTTGAGAGCCGTCCAGTTCAGGTCGCCCAGGCCAGCCGTCTGCCCGTTGACCCTCCCCGGAGGCCTACTTACACTGAAAGGTTTAGTGTGATTTCCCCCATTTTTCACTGAGATTGCCCAAGATTGCTCACATTGGGATGCTGGCCAAGCGCGTGATTCCCTGTTTAGACGTCGACCGTGGCCGGGTGGTCAAGGGAACCAATTTCGTGAATCTACGCGATGCGGGCGACCCGGTGGCTGTGGCAGCCCGGTACGAGATTGAGGGGGCTGACGAGTTGGTTTTTCTCGACATTTGTGCCAGCCACGAAGGGCGGGACATTATGCTTGATGTCGTTCGCCGCACCGCCGAGCAGATCTTCATGCCGTTGACCGTTGGTGGTGGGATTCGCACCATAGAGGACATTCGTGGGCTGCTGTTAGCCGGCAGCGACAAGGTTTCGATCAATTCTGCCGCGGTCCGCGATCCCGAGTTTGTGCGGCAAGCTGCCTGTCGCTTCGGTAGCCAGTGTATTGTAGTAAATATCGACCCGAAACGTGTTTCCCACGAAGGGGAGCAGCGTTGGGAAGTGCACATCAATGGGGGGCGGATTCCGACGGGGTTGGAAGCGGTCGACTGGGCCCGGCAAGTTGAGCAGTTGGGTGCCGGGGAAATTGTCCTCACCAGTATGGATGCCGACGGTACCAAAGATGGTTTTGACCTGGAGATGACCGCTGCGGTCAGCGCAGCGGTTTCGGTCCCGGTAGTAGCCAGTGGCGGAGCTGGCTGTCCGGAACATTTGGCGGATGTAATTACGAAAGCAAAGGCAGACGCCGCCCTGGCTGCCAGTATTTTTCATTTTGGCCAATTTACGATTCAGCAAACCAAGCAAGTGATGGCGGACCGGGGCATCCCGGTTCGCCTGGCCGAATAAGCGGAGACGTGCTCCATGACCGCCGCCAAAGATGACAATTTTAAGAGTAGTTTTATCCACCCCCGGCAACACCTGGAGGCAGATAAACTGTTTCGCGCCTGTGTGAAACTTGAAGCGAGCGATTTGCATTTAAAGGTTGGTAATCCGCCCATGTTGCGGGTCGACGGTATCCTCCGCCCGCTGGAGCGCGGGCCGATGGATGACGAGGAGATGGTTCGCGTTTGCTTTCCTTTGATGAATGAGCGAAATCGCAAGATCTTCGAGCACGACGGCGGGGCTGATTTCGCCTACACCCTCGACGTCGATGGGACCGTTTGGCGATTTCGCGTCAATCTGCTGCAACAGCTAGGGCATGTGGGACTTGTGGCGCGGAAAGTCAATAGCTGGATTCCCGATTTTGAAGGGCTCAATTTGCCTCCCTCCATTGAGCGGCTCTGTCAATATGACCAGGGGATGATCCTGCTGGCAGGCATCACCGGTTCTGGAAAGAGTACGACGATCGCCTCGATGCTCAATTGGGTGAATCGTCGGTATCGGAAACATATATTGACGCTTGAAGATCCAATCGAGTTTGTTTTCACTGAAGAAAAGTGTTTGATCAACCAGCGCGAGATTGGCCTGGATGTCATCGACTTCGAAATCGGGATGAAGCATGCCGTGCGGGAAGACCCGGACGTCATGCTGGTGGGAGAAATGCGCGACAAGGAGAGTTTTATGACTGCCATTCATGCAGCCGAAACAGGCCACCTTGTCTTCGGTACGATTCACGCCAGTAGTGCCGCAACAACCATTGGGCGGATTCTGGACCTGTTTCCCCAGGACATGCACTCCGCCTTGCGAAGCGCCATCTGTTTCAACATGCGTGGGATTATCGCGCAGAAACTCCTGCCTTCGATCAAGAAGGGGGTTGGGCGTGTTCCCGCCGTTGAGATCATGTATTTCTCACCCATAGTTCAGAAGCTCGTGCTTGAGGAGCATGATGAAAAACTACCCGATGCGATTCGCATCGGGAAGGAAGAAGGGATGCAAGATTTTACGCAAAGTCTCAAGGAACTGGTCGACAAGGAACTGATTGATCGAGAAGTTGCCCTGCAGGTCGCGCCCAATCGCGAGGCCTTGAAAATGGCACTCAAGGGAATTCAGGTCAAAGAACCAGGCATCATTTAGTCAAGCCATTAGTCAAGCCATTAGTCAAGCCATTAGTCAAGCTGTTCGCGTCAAGTGGGTGGCGCTTGGGGAGATGGTGGCAAACCATCCTGACAATCATCTGATGAAGGCATATTTCAACCGACAAGGTTTGGCTCTGCTGATTTGTGGTTTGCTCGCGGTCGGTAGCATTGCGACGCTTGCTCACGCACAGCAAGACCCCGTTGACGCGCCCGAAGCGGGTGAAAAGGAAACGGGTGAAGATGTTGCCGGCGAGGGGCCAGCGGAAGCAGCTTTGCCAGCGCAGGCACCAAAAATCGACAAGTGGAACGATGTCCATTCGATCCCCCGAAACCGCCAGTTTTCGGTGAGTTGGCTCAAGTTGCTCATCTTTTGGCTGTTGTTCCTGATTTGGGTTCGCTCGGTCGATTGGGTGAATCGTGATAGCCAAATCCACGAACTCGGCTACGGCAAATGGAATCTCATTATGTTCCTGCCTTTCTTCCTGGTGGTTTTTTTCTTCGTCTTCCCGATGTTTTCACCGCTTCCCAGTTTTTTCCCCCTGGGCCTTGGTTTGCTGTTCGTTTCCTACATCGCCTCCTTCAGTCCCTACGTGGTAATCCACAACAAGTCCGTGGAAGGTCACCAAAAGATCTTTACCGGCGACTGGTTCCGTTACGAGATGGCACAACTTGCGAATAAGGTTGGCATCAAAATCGACGCGGAGCGCAAAGCCGAATATGAGAAGGGAGTCAACGTCGATTTGCTTGCCATCGGGGCTGAAGAAGATCGTCAAAATCAAGCCAATCTTGTCACGGCGCGACAGTCTCCCGGGTATTTGATCGTCAAGGAACTGGTTGCCAACATGGTGAACAAGCGGGTTGACCGCGTCATCATTGAATACACGCAACAGTCCGTTGTGGAGCGGGATCACATCGACGGCGTGTGGCACAATGGCGAAACCCGAGATCGCGAATCGGGTGATGTCATGCTGGCCGTGATCAAGACGCTCGCTGGGCTCGACATAAATGAACGCCGCAAGAAACAAGTCAGCAGGTTTGGCGCAGGCTACAACGGCGCCAAGTACATTTGTCCCGTCACGACTCAGGGAGTCAAGACCGGGGAACGTGTCGCCATCGATTTGCTGGGCGGGCGTCGCGATCAATTCAACACGCTCGAAGAATTGGGCATGCGCGATAAACTGGCTGAGCGTTGGCTGCAGCTGCTTGGCACTGGCAAAGGGTTGTTGATCCTTTCGGCCATGCCAGCAGGAGGCCTCACGACCTTGACCGACGTTTCGCTGTACGAAACGGATCGGTTAATGCGTGATTTCTTTGCTATCGAGGAGGAATCACATCGGGAACGCGATATCGAAAATATCGACGTTTGGACATACAACGCGGCGGCAAACGAAACGCCGGCTTCGACACTTGGGCCCATAATCCGCAAGTATCCCGAAGTGCTGATTGTGCGCGATTTTGTCGATGACAAAACAGCAACGATGCTGTTTGAGATCTGCAAGCCGGCGAACGAAGTTCGCGATGATCGTTTGATCATCACGAACGTGCATGCAAAAGAAGCTCCCGAAGCGCTGCTGCGTATGCTTCAACAAAAGGTGCCACAGGGCGATTTTGCAGAACTCGTTACCGCAGTATTGAATGGGCGGCTCGTCCGAAAACTTTGTGAGTCTTGCAAAGTCGCCTACGAGCCTTCTCCCGAGCTGTTGAAAAAACTCGGGATTCCTGCCGGCAAGGTCGAGCAGTTCTATCGCACACCCAAGACGGAAGAAGTCGACAAGCCTTGCCTCCAATGCACAGGGATTGGCTATCGAGGACGGAGCGGATTGTTTGAATTGTTGGTCGTCAATCAGGAAATTCGTAGACTTCTCGTCAAACAACCAAAACTGGAACTGCTCCGCAAGGCGGCACGTGCCGCTCACATGAGAACATTGCAGGAGGAAGGAATCTTGCTCGTAGCCCGTGGTGTGACCTCCCTCCAGGAACTACAGCGCGTGTTGAGTCTGTGAAGAGGCTATTATGTTTATCGCAATCGTTGGTATCATATTCTTCGCTTCCCTGGCGATGATGGTTCGCGAGGGTCTCTGGAGCAACACGATTACCTTGGTGAACGTTTTTATCAGCGGCATAGTCGCGTTCGGGTTCTACGCGCCGCTTACCATCAAGGTAGATGAGGCCTTGGGCGGAGAGTTTACGTATTTGCTCGACTTTTTGATGTTGTGGGCCTTGTTTGTTGTCACCATGATCGTGGCGAGGGTGTTGACCGATCGGTTGTCAACCACGCGGTTACGATTGAAGCATCCCATCGATACGATCTGCGGGCCGCTCATGGCAGCCCTCGCTGCCTGGGTGATCACGTCATTTGCCGTCGCAACGCTGCACACAGCACCACTCCAAAAAGAGGGCTTGGGTGGGAAATTGGTCCACGAACAAATTGAGGGAAAATCGGCACTGGCATCTCCCGATTTGGCCTGGTTGAGATTTGTCGAGCGAATGACCACGCCAGACGCCTATGGCGGCAAGCTGCTCGTGCCGTTTCAAGGCGGTTCCTTCGCCAAAATCTATACAGACCATCGTACAAAACTGGAAAAAGCTTCGGGGCTACGGGTCAGGCGTTGACGTAACGCCTCACCTCCCAGCAGAATTAGGACTAACTCACCCAGAGAAAGCAAAACCCGGCAGCTGGCCAACCCGGATCAGCTTTCCGCCCAGGTACGGGTTTTCGAACCCGATTTCTCCGGGAAGCCCGCACACGACTCAAAAGAATCTGCCGTTTCATGGAGTCTCACGTAACGACCGGAAAGCCGTTGATAGAACCGGCAAGATCGACTCACGAAGCCGAACAGTTGGCGTCGTATCGGTCTCCTAGTGGACTCGCCATTTTCAGCTTCCTTTTGGGCCTGGCCTCCCCCCTGGTTTTCACCGCCCCGTTGCTGATAGCCATTCCCGGGTTGGGAATCGCCATTTCACTGCTTGCCCTGGCAAAGATCGCTGCTAGCGACGGCCGACTCTTTGGCCGGAAAGCAGCACTGGTGGGATTGGCCTTGGCGATCGCCTCTGCCTGTGCAGTGCCCATGAAAAAACAGGTTACCACCTGGCTCTTGTCGCGGCAGGCGCGGCCAACCGCTCTCGTGTGGTTCGATCATCTCCGGAATGGTCAGCCGGAAACGGCGTTTTACCTTACCACGGCGTTCCAACGCCCGGCCAAAAAGCCTCCCGTACCCTCACCCTTTGGCAGTTCCACAGAAAGTCCAATCGACCAGTTTAAAGCCTCGCCGGTCGTCGCGAAACTGATCGACTGGGGTGAACAGGCCAAGGTCCAATTTGACAAAACCGTTGCCACCGAACAATTGCCTCATGACCGGAAGCTGGTGATTCTTCAATTTACCGTGCAGGGGCCAATCGGGTCGGGATCTTTGCCGGTCGCATTAACGATGGAAAAACGTGGGGTTGCCCAGCCGAATGCTGGATGGCGAGTCGACCGTTTTCAAGAAGCCGAGAATCCCAACGAAAAGATTTGAAAGACCCGATTGCCTGTTTTCTTCATCGGGCTTTACTGCCTGAGGCACGTTCCAGGTCCGATGCGGATGCAAACGAACGCGTGCCGCCTTTGCCCCTGACCACCAGCAGGCAGGTTCGGCGGCCGCACTTCTTCAACAAGCGGCAAAAATTATCCAGTTTAAGCCGATTCCCTGCCTATTCTCTGCAAATCGTCAGTTTGGCCGTTCATCCTCCGTGTGAGTGGAGTCGATGTAGGGGCTAGTGGCGGTTGATGTTCCGGCTGGCCTGTGCTGCATGTGTCGTGTTGCACGGGTCTCCATTCGACGGAGTGGGTGCGGCACATTCGACGGAGTGGGTGCGGCAAGCGTTGCCGCAACAACCGATAAATTACTCGGGAAAAGGAGTCCAAAAGTGAACATGGCGAGATGGACACTGTCTGCGGCCGTCCTGACGTTTTGTGCTATGCCTGTGATGGCACAATCAACGATCCAAACGGCATTTAATTACAACTTGGCTGGTTGCGGCTGCGAATCGGATTGCGGCTGCGAATCGGATTGCGGCTGCGAATCGGATTGCGGCTGCGAATCGGATTGCTGCTGCGAATCGGATTGCTGCTGCGAATCGGATTGCTGCTGCGACACTGGCTGTGGCGACTGCTGTGGCGGCGACCCTTGCGGTGGCGGATGGGGTAACTGTTACGATGATTGCTGCCTGGGCGATCCCTGCACGCTCAAAGACCAACTCTGTCCCTGCTCCTGCTGGGACTTCGGTGGTTGGACGCAGTTAGGTTACCACAGTGATACGACGCGCATGTCGTTTTCACCGGGTGACCTCGGGTCATTCAACGACGTGCCAGATGGCATCCGACTTCAACAGGCATGGCTTTACCTAGAGAAAAAGGCAAACGCCAGTCCCTGCTGTTGGGATTGGGGTATGCGTGCTGACCTCATGTACGGTACCGATGCTCAGAAAACGCAGGCGTTCGGTAACAATTCGGGTCACTGGGACTACGAGAACGGCTTCGACCATGGCTATTACGGTTGGGCTCTTCCTCAGCTTTACGCCGAAGTTGCCTATGGCGACTGGTCAGTTATCGCTGGTCACTTTTTCACGCTCGTTGGCTACGAAGTTATTCCAGCTCCACAAAACTTCTTCTATAGCCATTCATACACGATGTACAATAGCGAGCCGTTCACACACACTGGTGTTTTGGCGACCTATAGCAACTGTGGTACCGATATCTATGCTGGTTGGACCCTCGGTTGGGATACTGGTTTCGACCAATATGACAACGGTTCGAGCTTCCTGGGTGGTTTCAGCACCAGCGTAGTCGATGACGTCTCGGTTGCCTACATTCTCACTGCCGGCAATTTCGGTAAGCGGAGTAACGGTACTGACGGCTATAGCCACAGCGTGGTCTTCGATGCCACTCTGACGAATTGCCTGACGTATGTTCTCCAGAGTGATTACTATACTGATCAAAACGATCGTGAAGATGTTGGTATTAATCAGTACTTGTTCTACACCCTGAACGATTGCTGGGCCGTTGGCGGTCGTGCTGAATGGTGGAAGAGCAATATCTTCGGCGACTATAGTTCATACTATGAGCTTACCGGTGGTATCAATTACCGGGCACACGCCAACCTCACCGTCCGTCCGGAGGTTCGTTACAACTGGACGCCGTCCGACACCAGCGGGGGAGGCGATTTCAACCAGGTCGTATTCGGAGTTGATTGTATTGCCACCTTCTAGTTGATCGAACGAGGCAGGACCTATACGGTCTTGAGTTCAAACAGGACCCTTTCCAACCCCGGGAATCGCTCAGCGGTTCCCGGGGTTTTTTTTGCGCCATTGTTTTGACAAGCTCCGGTCGGGTAGGTTGAGCCACACCACTTGCCGGGAGATGCCGCAAATGCGACTCTCGTTGACTTCGAGGATCGCTCCGCAAAAACAGGCCCGCTGAAAAACAACCATGAATGAAGCAACACCGCCAGCAAACCCCCACACCGCAAACCCCAGTGCACCTTCTTGGCAACCCTTAAGCGCCGAGGATCGCCGAGTTTTGGGAGTCCTCGTCGAAAAAGCGAAGACAACTCCCGATAATTATCCCCTTTCACGGAGCGGGCTCTGCGCGGGTTGCAACCAAAAAAGCAACCGATCTCCTCAAATGCAGCTCTCCGCAGAGGCCGTCGAAGATTCTTTAGAACGCCTCCGCAAACTTGGGGCGGTCGTTTTTGTGACCGGAAGTGGCCGAGTCGACAAGTACCGACATCGGGCCTATGACTGGCTGGGGGTCGATAAGGTGGAACTGGCGGTCATTGCCGAATTGCTTTTGCGCGGGGCGCAGACCGTCGGCGAACTTCGGGGGCGGGCAGCCCGCATGGAGCCGATCAAGGGCCTCGAAGAATTGCGCCCGCTCCTGGAAAGCCTTCAAACGAAACGCCTGGCCAGTTACTTGACTCCCAAGGGCCGTGGTGCCGTGGTGACCCACACGCTCTATCTCGAGCATGAACTGGAAAAAGTTCGCCGTGAACATGGTGCTGGTTCCGGCGAGGCGCCAGAGGCAACAGCAACCGCCTTGCCACCGATCCCTGCAGGGAACCCGGCCGAGGTTGCTGCTTCGATGCCTGGCCCGAATTTGACGACATCCGGGACTTCCATCGATGTCGATCAGTTGCGGCAATTGCGGGATGAGGTTTCTCGACTGCGTTCGGAACTCGAGGAGGCCAAAACCACACTCGAGTCATTCACGACCGAACTCCGCAATGACCTCGACGCATTGAATCGACAATTGGGGAATTGAAAGCGGGGCCACACCGCCGCCTGTTTGCCGGGAACGACGTGGCAATGTTTAGCGCGGATGGACCAACACACCGAGCAAGGGCACAAGCTGGAAATTTCCTCACCGGACTTGCCCGGTTGGCACGACCGATTGCATGAGAACTCGCTCAATCAAGGCGACGCTTTACGGACTATCGGGCTCTTGCACCAGAACCACCCAGTTCGTGTCATGTTCCAGCTCTGCTGGTAACCGGTCGTCGACTGAGCAAATTGCTGCCGACTGCAACAACCCGCCTGAGACAATCGGGTCGAGATAATGCTCAATGAGTGTCCCCTCACGTCGCTGACGGCCATCCGCGCCTTCATTCGCTTGCTGCAAGCGTTCCCACAGTGGTCTTCCCACAACAGGGAGGTCCTCACCTTCGCCAAGTTTTGCCCTCCCTTGGTGATGCAAGACGAGGCCTCGTCCGGTCTCTCCTTCAATCTGGTAGTCCCCGATGTCAATCAGTACCGATTGATACAAGCTTTCTTCGGAACTGAAATCGTTCAACACGTCAAAGGCCCCCAAGTCGACGGACATCGCCAACACTCCCAGGACCGCGCGTTTCGATTCCAGTTGTGCGCCGTTAGTGATCGGTACCGAAAAGGCGACTTTTAAATGTCCGCTGGAGGTGCTGCGGTAGACGGCTGATTGATGCGGTTGGGTGATGGGCTTGGGGATGGTTGTGCTATTTGTAGAGTCCAAGTCCCCTCCCAGGCCATGGAAGTAATCGCGGTGCGCATAGCTCTTGCCACGACTTTTCGCACTTGGGTTGGCCCGCGCTATTTGCACCCCGCGCAGGTCGTTGATGAACCAACTGTCCGAGGCAATTTTCGGATCCGCTGCTAATTTTCGCGCGATCAGCCATTCCTGGATCCGTGCCCACCGATCGGGATCATCCGGTTTTTTCACCAGCTCGGCCATGTTTTCGCGGAGGACCGGCGCTGCTGCCAGCCTGGTGAGTGTCTCAAAGCGGTCTTCAATATCCTCGGCGATTCCCTGGGCTGCCACACTGGCTACAAACTGCAGTCTTTTCATGCGGGCTGTTTGATCGTCCTGCTGGTTCGCCTGGCGACGTCCTGCCAGGAGGGCTATCGAGACGATGAGGGTGAGCATCACGAGCACGGCCACGGTGGTCAACCATCGATTATGCAATGGCCGCTCTTCGACAGGGTGGGACAACGGTTGTGGCGGACTGCCCAGGCCAGGTTTCGTCTCAGAACCTGCACTTGCATGGGTGGGAGCCCCGGTTAGTTGTTGGCGACCAGACTCGGCCAAATCAACGAGTTTCTGATCACGACAATACGGTTTCAACGCATCTGCAACTTCCATGGGTGAGGCGTATCGATCCGCGGGTCGTTTGGCCATCATTT
This sequence comes from Planctomycetota bacterium, assembly GCA_963578605.1. Taxonomy (GTDB): domain Bacteria; phylum Planctomycetota; class Planctomycetia; order Pirellulales; family Lacipirellulaceae; genus JAKVCB01. The sequence continues at coordinate 94,404 of CAUZEA010000001.1, read as the reverse complement.
TGCGGAGAATAGCCCGCAACCCAGCCGGAATCGGCTGGTCGGTGCGGAGGATGCGGGCTGGCTTTTCCGTTTCATGGGCCCGGCGAGGACGAAGGTCCGAGCCAGCAAACGGCGGTTGGCCACTTAGCATGTGGTAGAGTGTGCAACCCAGACTGTAAATGTCTGCCCGGATGTCGACACTTGTCGTCCGCCACTGTTCTGGAGCCATGTACATGCCTGTACCCATGGCGCGGTCGTGGAACACAGTAAGTCGTTCGGCATCGTCGCTCGCCAGCAGGGCCAAGCCAAGATCAAGAATCTTGACCAGGCATTGGTTCGGCTTGGCCTCGTCCTGGTCCGACAACAGAGTGCTTTCGGCCGACGAGTGATTGGCCACAACCGTAAGCATCAGGTTCGATGGCTTGATGTCGCGGTGAACCATGCCGTACTGGTGAATGTAGGCGAGACCGACTGCGGTTTGGCGGGCAACCTCGCAGGCGTCGGCAATTCTCATGGGCCCTTGCTCGCCCACCAACCCCTCGACGTCGACGCCAACGATATACTCCATAACGAGGTAATGCAGGGCATCTGACGGCGCCGAAGATTCGATCGCGACCACGATGTTCGGGTGTTCCAGTCGGCCAACCGCCTGAATCTCGCGATAGAACCGACGGATGACCTCTTCGTGTCCGGTGTCGACGAAATGCTGCTTGATGACCTTAACTGCCCGCGTCCGTCCAAACTGCGTATGCCGGGCCTTGTAGACATCGCCCATGCCGCCACTGCCCAACAATTCGCCCAGTTCGTAGTTGCCTAACTTTCGTGATTGGGAAGTTAAACGGGTCTTCGTTCCGGGCGGCGGGGCCGTACCACAAAATTCACTCAATCCCATCGTCGAGGGGATGACCGACCATTGTCGGGCGCGTAGTTCGGATGGATCGTGACGGGTGCGCCGCGGCCCGTCATCGCCGTAAATCAACTCAAACACATCAATATCTCCGATGCCCTTCAAGTCGCGGTGACCATGACGGTGAAACGTGACCCCATCCATGCCAGCGTCTTCCAGGATCGCCACCACGCTCCGCGACACGAGAATTTGTCGCCCCGAGGCATAGTCGTTCAGGCGGGCAGCATAGTCGACCGGCTTGCCGACAAAGTTGTTTGTGTCATGAGGGTCGATCTGGGGGATCCCGACGTGAATGCTGATGCGGACATCGATGGGATGGTGCCGGGGTGACATGAGCGGAGTATCGCGGTGGATCTCTTGAATCGCGATTGCCCAGCGGGCAGCCAGAATCGTATCCGCGAACACGATAAAGTGTCCGTCACCGGCAGTTGATACAATCCGTCCGTCGCAGGCCGCCAGCTCGCGCCCAATATATTCGCGATGCGGCGATAAGATGGTTTCAATAAATGCCTGGTCGCGCTCCGTGGTACTTTGCCCGGGCATCTCGTCCTTCAAACGGACCGAGTCAGCAAGGTCGGTGAACACGAACGTTTTAAGCTCAGCCATAGATGCGGTAATGAGGGGGTGGGCGGTTGGCTACGCCTTCATTATCGCCCGCCACGTCCATTTTGCACCAGTCATTAGCAGGCGCTTTGATGACAAAAAAACCCGCCTCGCGTGACCGCGAGACGGGCTATATCGGTTCATCAAGAGTGTCCATAGAGTAAAACCTGTGCGGCCAGTCATCGAACAATCGGAGGTGAAAACTGCCTGTTGGTTCCGTGCCCGTTACGGGCTGCGGCGTTCGATCGAGCGATCCATTAGTGACTGGCGTGAAGCAGCACCAGTAGCAGGGATCGAATCACCGTCCAGCGGTTAACCTGAAACAGTCCGCAAACCATCGCCCTGTTCAACCAGGCTCGCACCCTGGTTATTTTGGTTAAAGGAATTGAACTTATTCAATCCACATGGAGCAAAGGCCCACTGACCATAAGCAAAGGCCAGAACTTGTGCTCTCCTTTCTTCGCCGAGTGGCGAGGATCAAACACGGTCTCGTTCGCTGCAAGAAAAGGAGTCATTTCTGCTCGAGCAACTTCTGAATACCAAAATTCTCCCCGGCGCGTCAAACCTTTTTTGGGCTTTCTGCCGTGCGGTTCCAGTTTTTTCTCCTGGTCGGTGTGGTCTGTAGCAGTCGGAAGGAACATGGCGGTTAGCGGCAAGCTTCAAACCGGTTGTCGGCGCGTGCTTCAGCCCGAATAATTCGCTTGCCAAAATAGTAGGCGTAGGTAAGCTGAAATATAGGCCGGCTTTTGTGCCTGTAAGCAATGCCTTGCCAGGCGGGCATCAACCGAACAGAACCGAGATGAGAGCAGCAACGGAGTTCCACGAGATATCGCCTCCCAAGGCGTTTTTCTGCCAACACGCCGCGGTCCAGTCACGTGGCGGTTTGTTGTCCCACCTCGATCGTTCCTTGCACCACGGCAATCGCAGTGGGAGATGAAACAGATGTTTCGTAAAGGCATTCTTTTATCTGCCTTGCTGGCGTGTCTTGGACCGGTTGTACCAGTCGTCCGGGCAAACCAGGTCGATCTGTCCCTTAATCTCCAGTACAACGATCGCATCGACAGAAGTTCTGGTGGTACTTGGTCGTTGGTCGCCAAGGCTGATCAAGTCGCTAACTTTGGCATTGCCTCGGTCAGTGTAAAAATTACGGGTGTAACCACCTGGCAGGTGGCGGGCCCTACTGGACAAATTAACGCGGGTCAGGTTGCCGGTTTTAATTTCTTGGACACCGGCTTTGGCGATACCGAAGAGATTCAGATCTTCCAGTTCCCGTTCGTTGATCCGTCAGGCACGTTGGAACAATCCTATTTTTACGGTGTCGGCACGCTTTCAGGAGGGGCCCCGGACTACGCCGGCAAGCCAGCCGAAAGCCAAAGCATTGGCCCCATGTTTAGTACCTTGACGGACGTGACAGGTGAACCTTGGGGTGCGACCGGAAGCGACTTTTTATCGGACCCCCAGTGGGATATTGCGGTTCCCCTGGTAGAAGGTCAGTTTGCGGCTGGGCTTTCGCCAAGTTTTGCCGGGTTGAATCCAATCACGCAGGTGTCGGTCTTCAGTAGCTTGCCGCTAGACATCAACAGCGTTGGCACGATCACGCAGGCGTTGACGGTAACGAACGTTTCGCGAGATGATTTTGTCGGTCCGCCAGACAATCCCGGAGATTACAACCTCAATGGAGTGGTTGAAGCCAGTGACTATACGATGTGGCGGGATACGCTGGCTCAGTTTGTGCTGAATCCCTATGACGGGGCCGACGGCAACGGCAACACCGTTCTTGACGTCGATGACTACCAGGTTTGGAAGCAGAACTTTGGCAACACATTTCCGGGCAGTGGCTCCGGGGTACCCGTTCCGGAGCCTTCGAGCCTGATTTTGGCTGTTTTAATCTTGTGTTTTTCATGGAGAGCAGATTTGCAACCTGTTGTGCGACAAGGCGTTGCGAATTCTCATAAAAACAAGTGCAATCGCTTGACATCCTTGAAATAGGTGCACATAATGCGTGGGTTGGGGTTACTCGGGTAATGTTAACCGAGGGAAGAAGGCGAACCTCTAACGAATCGGGATTTTCTAGAACTTTTGTGTGTTTTAAGGGTTGCATTCACTAATTTTGGTTTATAATGCGGTTACTTCGAATGGATACACCAAAACAGCGATGGATTCGCTAGCAGACAGTTTTGGGTCGTACCGACGGCACACTTTTGAAAATCGCTTCTCAGCGTTGAGTGTGTCACGTTAATCGATTTTTTAATTTTAGAGGAGGATGCTGTTATCGGGTACCGGAAGCCTTTAGGCGAACTTGTTCGGCCTAAGGCGGTTTGGAGCCTGATGAGCAACTCTGGTCATCTTGATTCCTTTCTCGTAGAGGGTGGAGAGAAAACAAATGTCCTGGAAGAGCTTGGCGTGTGTAGCGATGAGTATTGTCTTTACCGGTTCGGCAGCAATGGCCCAACCAAGTTTGAGCGTTAGCGATGGAGGTCTGAACGGTAGCAATCGGTTGTTTGTAGTCCAGGCGGCTCCAGCCACCGACGGCAACTCTTTGGCGATGGAAGTCGGCTTCAGTGTTGCTGGTGCTTCCATTGTTAGCGCTACCCAAACCTCTGACTGGGAAGATGATGGGATTGCCCCGGTTGGCAACCCTGGCAACAACCCTTTCACGGGCACCGTAACCGACGGCATTGTCATAGAGGCAAATAGCACGGACGTCTTTGCCGCCCTCGGCTCCGGTGGATTGAGTGCACCGCATGGGAATACCCTGACCATCGAAATCGATGGCGGGATTGGTTTGGTCACGGTCTCTGGTTCCTATACTGGTAACGGCCGGATCGCCGAAGCGGGTGTCAACCACGATACTTACAGCGGTTCTTTTGGTATCAACGGCGACTACAACAAGGACAACAAGGTCGACATTATCGACTTCGGTACTTTCGGCGCGGATTACGGCACTGCTGTAGCCCAATCTGACTTCAATGGTTCGGGTGGGGCCGTCGACATTATCGACTTTGGTATATTCGGTAGCAACTACGGCCTGACCGCTGCGGGTGCTGGTAGTGGTTCGGCAGTCCCTGAGCCCGCCAGCATTGCCTTGATTGGTATCGCCTTGGCCGGGCTTGCTATCCGCCGACGCCTTGGAAACTAGTTGGTAATAACCTTGGGAAAACGTTTAGCAGATTTTTCGCAACTTTTGATATTTTCTGCAGAGTTCAGATTGTAAGTTTTGATGGCTTTAGGAGGGCTAATGTGACAATGAACACGGCTTGCTCAAACTGAAGAGTGCCGTGGACATCGAAATCACAATTTTCCGTGTGGGAGCCGCACGTGTTTCGTGGCTCGACCATCGGGACTTACACCTTCGAGAACTCAAATTAAGGGAAAGAAAAAATGAAAAGATTTACACTTGCTGTTGCTGTTATGTTTGTGGTTGCTGTATCCGCTAACGCTGCTGTGGTTATCACCAGTACTGGTGTGGCAACTACGGAGTTGACCGGCTACACGACTTGGACGGTGAACGCTACTTCGGATTCCGGTCCGATTAACGGTATCGACGTTACCTTCACAGGGGCGATGAACCAGGTTAATCCTGCCGGTCAGGCCTCAATTTTCACCGACGCCAACGGATTTTTCGGCTTTGTCAATGCTGATGTCTCGCAAGACTCGCAGTTCCTGTTCGCCTCGGGCGATATCTTGAGTACGGCCATGGACGAAGGTGCTTCCGAGCTTACGGGTGCAATCACCAATATCTCGAATCACACAAGTGCCGCAATGTCGGTTGACTTCGCCCAGATCGTGATGGCCGACGGTGGCTCGGTTTCGTACGCTGCCGACTTTGACGATGGTGGTGCTGCGGCTGTCAGTGTCAGTGGTATCGTGACCGCGATTCCTGAGCCAGCTACTTTGGCCCTGATAAGCATGGCGCTGGTTGGCCTCGGATTCTTCCGTCGCAGCAAATAGCATGGTTCAACCCTGGTTGAACGCTTGAAACCTACAAAAGGCCCCTGGAAAACCAGGGGCCTTTTTTTCTTTCCGATCCGCCAACCAACAACCGGCGTTGGCCGATCAACTGGCAAAAAAAGTGCGGTGCATTTTTCGGAGGACTTTTGGTTTGCCCCTTGCGATATGCCCGGAACTGAACCACACTCAAGGGTTCGACGCACCAAGTTCAAGTACTGCTGGCACGAGGTTCCAGTTATCCAAAGCGGTCTGCCGAGCCGCGCTGGCCCCGTCTCACAAGCGGATTCTGCCGTAGCTGGGGATTGTTCCATGCCCGACAAGTTTTCCATCACCGGCTTGACCTACGACGACGTGCTCATTCGGCCGCGGCATAGCGATGTGATTCCTGCGGATGTTGATGTGAGGACTTTCCTCACGCGACGAATTCCCGTGAATCTGCCCGTGTTAAGCTCCCCGATGGATACCGTGACCGAAGGGCGGATGGCGATCGCACTGGCCCAGGAAGGCGGCTTGGGCGTGATTCACAAGAACATGTCGATCGAATCGCAAACCGAGGAGGTCGATAAGGTGAAGCGAACCGCCAATGGGATCATTGTTGATCCGCTGACGCTCCCACCGAATGCTAGCGTTGCTACCGCGCGTGAGACGATGGAGCAGCACAAGATTTCGGGGGTACCGATCACGGAAGATGGCCGGCTCGTAGGCATTCTTACCCGTCGTGATCTTCGCTTTTTAGAGCATACAAACATCCCGATCGCCGAAGTCATGACCAAGGACAACCTGGTCACGGCCACGGGTGCTGTGACGCTTGCGGAAGCCGAGAAGATTTTAATGGCAAAAAAGGTCGAGAAGCTTTTGCTGGTTGACGAAGATTACAGACTGACGGGCCTGATTACGATTAAGGATATCGACATGATGCGGCGGTTTCCGCTGGCTGCAAAGGATCGGCAAGGTCGTTTGCGAGTTGGTGCTGCCGTGGGGGTGTTCGATTACGATCGGGCCGGAAGCCTGATCGAAAAAGATGTCGATTTCCTGGTTGTTGACAGTGCCCACGGGCATTCGTCCAATGTGATCGAGACTGTCAAGGGAATCAAAAAACGGTGGGATATCGATGTTGTTGCCGGCAATGTAGCGACTCGGGAGGGTGCCGGAGATTTAATTGCTGCGGGGGCCGATACCGTGAAGGTCGGCATTGGTCCCGGATCGATCTGCACGACACGAGTGATTTCGGGCATAGGTGTGCCGCAAGTGACAGCCATCCACGAGGTGGCACAGGCGGCCGAAGGCACCCATGTGAAAATCATTGCCGACGGCGGTATTCGGTATTCGGGAGACATTACCAAGGCCATTGCAGCAGGTGCGCACGGAGTCATGATCGGAGGCCTGTTTGCCGGACTCGATGAAAGTCCGGGTGAGCGGGTGCTGTTCCAAGGTCGAACTTATAAGGTGTACCGCGGAATGGGTTCGCTGGGTGCCATGGTACACGGCTCGAGTGAACGTTATCGCCAGGGTGGCCAGGAAACAGGGACGGAAAAAACAGCGAGTGGAAAATTTGTTCCAGAGGGTGTGGAAGGTCGTGTGCCGTACAAGGGGGAGCTCAGTCCGTTCTTGTACCAGCTTGTTGGGGGGTTGCGCGCCGGAATGGGTTATTGCGGCACCCACACGATTGACCAATTGCGAACGGATTCGCAGTTCATCCAGGTATCGTCAGCCAGTGTCCGGGAGAGTCATCCCCATGACATCGTCATTACGCAGGAATCACCAAATTACACTGTGGAACCGTCAACGGGTGAATAGCACCCGGGTGGCCAGCCCGGGTCTCTTGACGCTGCTAATGTTGCCCGGCATTGTTTTGGCCTTCGTCGGCCAGACCACCGCTTCGGAGGAACTCGGCTGGCAATTTCGTCAGGCCGATCAACCGCAACGTCCAAGATCGATGTGGGCAGCGATCGAGCCAGTAGCACGTGACATAGCAGTTTCCACTCGACCGCCGGTGGTGCAACCCATCCCGGTACGATTTGAGGGGCAAATGCGAGCAGGCATCATTGGCCCGGAGGCTGGCCGAGTACGACTCAAAAGCATTGTGGTCCACCGCCAGCCTCAAAAAAGGGGCCTCCACTTGGCGCAGCTCGCCGAAGCCCCCGTTGATCAAGGGCCTGAGGCGACCCAACCAGAGGATCTGCAAGATCTTGATATCGGCGATTTAATGACGGACAACCTGAATGTCCAAGACTTAAGGCTACCCGAGCTCGATGAAACAGACTTAAGGCTACCCGAGCTCGATGAAACGGAATTGCAAAATCTCGATCAACTTGACGATGTGGATGTACTAAAACAGCTTGAGGACTCGTTTGACGTGGGCGACGACCCTGAGCAGTCGTCGTCAGACAATCCCGATCTGGCAATACCACCGCCAGATCAATCCGGACCATTACTGCCATTTGACGTACCCAAGTCCGCAGGGCCCGATTCGCCCCGGCAGACCTCCCGAAGTGATTTTGGTTCATTATCGCGGGCAGAAGAGCTGCAGGCCAATCAGCAGCTTTGTGCCGAGGAACTCAAAGACTTCAAAGCCAGCACCTTGGCCGACATAGGTCTTGATATTGCGATCGTTGGAACTGAAGGTGAAGATTTTCCCTTTGAATGTTCCGTCAATGATGGCCAGAAGGTTCAGCCACGCTGTTGGCCCCAAGTGACGTACCGTTGGACTGCTTCAAAGCTGTACCACAAGCCGCTTTACTTCGAAGAAGTCGATCTGGAACGGTATGGGCACAGCTGGGGGCCTTGTTTGCAGCCGTTTGTTTCGGGCGCCCATTTCTTTGCCCGTTTGCCGGTGCTGCCTTACTGCATGGGTTATACGCCACCCTGCGAACGCCAGTATGCGTTGGGGTATTACCGGCCTGGCAATTGTGCTCCGTATCTTGTTCCGGCTGTACCTGTTAGCGCGCGGGGCGGACTTTGGCAGGCAGGCGCGGCGGTCGGTACTGCAATCATTGTCCCGTAGGTACCCCCAAAGCGACTGCGAGATCCGCCGGAAACAGCCGCTGCTACGCCTTGACGCTACCCCACTGCGGTCTGCGGTCGGGCACACGTGCCAGTCGGTCCAACGTATTTTGACACCGCACCGTTTTCTACAAATGGGCAGCGGTTTTCCACCCTACTGCTACTTGAGTCCAACGCAGTTGGTTACGTAGGAAGAGTTCAATTCCTGCAAGAACACGGCAAAGGGCACTCAATCAGATCCCAAACTGGCTTGGCAATAGGGTCAGCACGCGCCCGGCGGCCTTGTTGTTTGGATTGCCTTTGGGGGTAGGGCGGGCTTTTGCGTTGGCAGTAGTGCTAGCGATCGTTTTGCGGTGGACCGTCTTCGGACGTCACCTGTCCGCCATGGGGCCCAAGGAACAGACAACCCGATTGCGTGGTGTCAAAGTGACCACGATCAAGCTGGTCATCGATGCTCTGGCGGGCTTGTTCATTGGCGTGGCGGGCGTGACCCAGGTTGCGAAGCTCTCGAGCGGGAATTGGGTGTCTGGCCTGGGCGTGGAATTAAAGGTGACTGCCGCAGTTGTGATCGGTGGTGACAGCCTTAGCGGTGGGCAGGGATCGGTCCTGGGAACTCTGGCTGGGGTTTGCCATCAGGGGCGTCATCGCGAGTGGTTGCACACTGCTGGTCCTCTCCGAACCGCTGCAGGACTGTGAGTTGTTCTGAGAGTGCATTCAGTGCTGGCATCCCCCAGAGAACTTTCGACGTAAATTCTTCACACAACACAAGATTGGCGCTTCGAGACTGGTCGATATTCCATACACTCCCTGCCCCTCATTTTATCCGGGCGGCTCGTGCAGTTTACCAGCACGGGTTCCCTGCCCCCGCCAACATCGAGTCACTTCGCATGGACTTTTTGCATCTTTACCGGGCGATGGTCACCGCACGGGAAATCGACCGCTTGGAAGGGGAACTTGTGCGGCGTGGCGAAGCCTCGTTCCACGTATCTGGGGCTGGGCACGAAGGTGCGGCAATACTGGCTGGGTTGCTCACACCCGACGACTGGTTGCACTGTCACTACCGCGACAAGGCGTTGATGTTGGCACGAGGAATACAGCCAGAGGTCTTTTTTAACGCACTCTACTACACTGCCAGTTCAGTTTCTCATGGCCGGCAACTGAATGCCTTCATATTTGATGACGACCTGCACATCCTGAGCCTTTCAGGACCGGTGGGTAATAATGCGCTCCATTCTGTTGGGATTGCAGCCGAAATCAAGCACCAGGTTGGGGGGCCAATAGCCTTTTGTTCGGTTGGCGACGGTACAACCCAACAGGGCGAATTCCTGGAGGCGTGTGCCGAGGCAGCCCGCGAAAAACTGCCAGTGCTCTTCTTTATTGAAGACAACCAGTGGGCAATTTCGACCGACACGCGAAATAAAACGTTTTATTCACTGCCGAACGGAATGCCAGCCCATTTGTTTGGCATACCAATTCACCATATCGATGGGCGCGACGTTCTCAAAGACACACCCGAATTGGCAGCGATTGTGACTTCCATTCGCCAGCAGCGCGAACCGGTAGTGGTCATTTTCAACGTAGAACGGCTGACAAGTCACACAAATGCCGATGACCAGACGATCTACCGAAACGCGGCCGACATCGAGGCTGCCACGACACTGGGGGACCCGATCGAACATTTCGAACGGCACCTGATTGGCAGTGGCTGGGCAATTTCAGAATTGCAGCAGGTTCGTGAAGAAGTGCGGCGGGATGTGGCAGCAGCAGAAGCCGCAGCGGCGCAAGTTCCCGATTCCAGGCCAACGCACACCGCAAAACGAAAACTTCCTGCTTTGCTGACTGATCCATCCAGTGAATATCGGGGTTGCGACGAAGGTCCACAATTGACGATGAAGGATACGATCCGGGAGGTACTCAAAAACCATCTGGCGAGCGACCCGCGGGTTACCTTGTTTGGCCAGGATATTGAAGATCCCAAAGGCGACGTGTTTGGTGTCACCAAGGGGCTGAGTACCGAGTTTGGTGAACGTGTGAAGAATGCTCCCCTGGCTGAAGCAACAATTGTCGGAAAATCGGTTGGTCGTTCCCTGTTGGGTGGTCGCCCCGTTGCCTTTTTACAGTTCGCCGATTTCTTTCCACTCGCATTTAACCAAATCTTCTGCGAACTAGGCAATATGCAGTGGCGGACGGCCGGAAAATCGGAGTGTCCCGTGATTGTGATGGCGGCTTGTGGTGCGTATCGCCCAGGATTGGGGCCGTTCCACTCCGAGACCTTCGAGTCGATTGCAGCCCACACGCCAGGGATCGACGTCTTCATGCCGTCCACTGCGAAAGATGCCGCGGGGATGCTTAACGCAGCATTTCAATCGAACCGACCTACGCTCTTTCTGTACCCTAAAAGTATTCTGAACGATCCTGAGAATACCACCAGCAACGACGTCGATCGACAGCTTGTGCCGATTGGCCCGGCAAGGGTTGTACGTCATGGCCGGAATATTACCCTGGTTGCCTGGGGGAACACCGTTCGGATTTGTGAAAAGGTTGCCGAGGCACTCGACACGGTTGGTATCGATGCCGAGATACTCGATCTCCGCTCGCTTTCACCGTGGGACAAGGAAACTGTGGTTGCCTCGGTTGAGAGAACGGCTCACCTGGTGGTGGTCCATGAAGATAACCTCACATGTGGCCTGGGGGCGGAGATTTTGGCCACCGTCTCGGAAAACACGCGTGTGCCGGTTGCCATGCGGCGGGTAACGCGCTCTGATACGTTCGTGCCGTGCAATTTTCCCAGTCAAATGGAAGTGTTGCCATCCTTCGAAGGGGTCCTTGCGGCTGCTGCCGATTTGCTGGACTTGGATCTTTCCTGGACCCAACAGGAGGCTGTCGAGGAGGGAGTCGCCTACATCGAGGCGGTTGCTTCCGGACCCGCCGATGAAACGGTGATTGTTACCGAATTACATGTCGCGGTGGGTGACACCATCGAGCGAGGTGACGTGGTCGCTTCGCTCGAGGCAACCAAGAGCGTGTTTGACCTTACCACGGCCGTTGCCGGTACAGTCGACACGATCCTCGTTAAGCAAGGCGATACGATTCTCGTTGGTAAGCCGATCTTCAAACTAGAAACAGGGGACTCGACAGGGTCCGTAAGACGCGTTATCCACAAAGACCCGGGTATCCCCACCCTGGTTCCTCGTCAGACCTCGAGCCTGAAAGTTACCAGTCCCAGTGAGCCAGCGCGAGCGTATGGTGTTGGACTGGTCGGCGTCAACACGGTCAGTGGCAGTCAGGCCGTGAGCAACGCAGAACTGGTCAGTAAAAATGGGATGACCAACGACCAGGTCATCAATCGTACCGGTATCGCCAGTCGTCAATGGGTTGCCGAAGGTGAAGATGCGGTCAGCATGGCCGTACGCGCTTGCCGCGACCTCTTGAACCAGCACTCGCTGGCTGTGGCCGATATCAATTTGCTGATATGTACCACAACCACGCCGAACACGGTTACGCCGTCAACGGCATGCCAGATTCTCAGCGGCATGACCGATGGTAAAGAAGAGTCACTCGTTCAATCCTATGACATCAATGCGGCCTGTTCCGGTTACCTTTACGCGTTGCAGGCTGGACACGATTACTTGCAGAGTCGCCCGGAAGCCCGCGTGTTGGTCGTCACCGCGGAGGCCCTCTCGCCCCTGTTAGACACGAGCGACGAGGATACGGTATTTCTGTTTGGCGACGCTTCTTCAGCCACGTTGCTGGTGGGTGAAGCACATGCCGATCAAGCGATTGCACGGCTTTACCAGCCTGATTTGAGTGCAAAAAGCGACGATTCCGAGAGCCTGCGGGTACCATTCCTGGGCGATGGCTATATCACGATGAAGGGCCGAAGAGTGTTCTCAGAGGCGGTTCGGGCAATGCTCTCAAGTCTCAATCGGGTTTGCTACCAACATGGCATGAGTGTGGGTGATTTAGATTTGATTGTGCCCCATCAGGCAAATGATCGAATCACCGAGGCCATCCGTCGACGCATAGGTATCAACGTCTACAGCAACATTCGCCACTGCGGGAATACGTCTTCCACCAGCATTCCCCTTTGTCTGGCGGAAGTGCTGCCCAAACTTGCAGATGGTGTACGGGTCGGGCTTTGTGCCTTTGGTGGGGGTTTCACCTTTGGGGCAACAGTCCTGGAAACATTGAAAGCCGGCGCTGCCGTTTCAGATTCGTCGCAAAGCGAAGTTCGCCGCGCTTCTTGATTCGAACCCTGGCAGGTGTGTTACGACACCCTGTGTCTGGCGGAAGCGATATCTGGAGAAAATTCTCGCGGCAGTGGCCGTGCCTGGTTGTCGACGGGGAGGGGTCAACGGCGGTCAAAGCACCGGACTGGGATCCCGACCAGCGCGACCAGCAGGATGAGAAACAGACTGCCTGGTTCCGGTACGGCAGTGGCACTACCGGTGCCACTGGTGCCAAAATTGGTCTTCCACACCAGGTAGTCGGATTGTCCGACGGGGCCTACCACGTTGGGATCTCGATTCGGTAGCGTCGTTGTCCCAAGATGATCACGCCACACGGTATAGTCGGCTGCATCGACAAGGCCGTCGTTGTTGTAATCGCCAGGCAGGTCAACCACAGTCGACTCAAGGAGCAACTCGCCCAAGGCAAAGATCAGTTTGAACTTTTCGGCGTCGGGTCCCCCCAGGACTATACCGCGATTGGTAATGCTTACCGCTTGCACCACAGAAAACCGCTGCTTGAAGTCGGGATAGTAATTATCGATGAGCGTTACCGCTAAGGTTCCGTCGAGGTAGACATTCTGGGCCACCTGAAGCGTGTCGAATTGACTTGTGGAGGTGCCCCCGATCTCGATCTCCAGCGCACTGTCCGATCCCATGGTGAAATCACCTTTGACGGTTAATTGTCCGACGTCGTGACCGGGTGCGACCACTGCAGCGGCCAGGGTCAGATCGCCATTGACGATGCCATCGCCTCCTAAGAAGCCGTCGTTGTGTTGGAAGGTACCGGTCTGAGTCGTTAATCCGGAGTCGAGATACAAACGTCCCGAACCTGATTTGGTGACCACCTGGTTTGCAAAGTCGAATCGCCCCTCGAGTGTGAGTTCGGCCCCCGAGGCGATGTCGATGGTGGTCGATGCAGTGGCAGAGACCGGGGCAGTCCAACTGTGGTCGCCACCGGTGACAGTCAGCTGGGCGGTACCGACATCTGCAGCGAGTGTCAATTTTTGAACGCCTCCAACCCGGTAGGAACTTGACTCATCGAGGGTGATTTCCCGCACGGTTGCCGGTGAGTCCATGGTCACGGTGGTGACAGGGGACCCGGCGCCGGCGAACTCAACCGTGTTGTTGTCACCGTTGGGAACACCTGCAGGTGACCAACTGGCCGGGTTGTGCCAGTTACCGCTGGATGCAACCCACTGGAAATCGGTTGGGATGGGTAGGGCCGTCGACTCGAGCAGCAACTGTCCCGAGTTGAAGACCAGTTTGAACTTGTCGGCATCGGGTCCCCCCAGCGTTACCCCGTAATTGGTAATACTGTTGGCTTGAAAAATGGAGAACTGCTGGCCGAAGTCGGGATAGTAATTGTCGGTGAGCGTTACCGCTAAAGTTCCGTCGAGGTAGGCGTTGTGCCCGACTTGAAGCCTGTCAAATTGGCTTGTGGAGGTGCCCCCGATCTCCAGCGCACTGTCCGATCCCATGGTGAAATTACCGCCGACGGTTAATTGTCCGACGTCATGACCGGGTGCGACCGCTGCAACGGCCAGGATCAGATCGCCATTGACGATACCATTGCCTCCCAGCAAGCCGTCGTTGTGTTGGAAGGTACCGGGCGGGGCCGTTAATCCGGAGTCGAGATACAAACGTCCCGAACCTGATTTGGTAACCGTCTGGCCCGCAAAGTCGAATGATCCCTCGAGTGTGAGTTCGGCCCCCGAGGCGATGTCAAAGGTTGTGGATGCATCGGCGGAGACCGGGGCGGTCCAGCTGTGGTCGCCACCGGTGACCGTGAGCTGGGCGGCACCGGTATTGGCATCGAGCATGAGCCTGTTGTTTCCGTTAAACCGGTAGGAACTGGACCCATCGAGGGTGATTTCCCGCACGGTTGCCGGTGAGTCCATCAGTACGGTGGTGACCGACGGCCCGACGCCGGTGAACTCAACCGTGTTGTCATCACCGTTGGGAATACCTGCAGGTGTCCAATTGGCCAAATCGTGCCAGCTACCGCTGGATGTTGTTGTCCATTGAAAATCAGTCGAACCAGGGATCCCGGTCACGGTTGCATCGGCGGTAAAATCAATGCTCTCAATATTGGCCGTAATCGTGCCGAAGAAACCGACGTCGACAGAAATGGTTCCCAGGTTGACGTCGATAATTGAAGCCTGACCATATCCCTGCGAATTGATTTCCAGATGTACCGTGGCCCCACTACCCTCCAACTCAAACATTTCATCAAGGATCACCGCTGGCAGACCTACTGTCGATCCGCTGTCGGTGACATTGTCGCCCAAATCATTAAGCGCATTGTAAGTATTGCTGAGGATACCCCACCGCCAACCTACGTCGACCCGAGTAATTGTGTACGACCAGTTGTAGAGGTTAAAATCGGGATCGACGTTAGTGGGAGAAGTCCAAAAGACGTCGTTTCCACGGGTGGAGAGCGATGTCGTCCAGGAGGCAGGATTGATTGCCAGAACGGACAAGCAGGCACTCCAAGCCACGACAGTCAACAGGGCACAATAGCAAGAAAGCAGTTGTTTTTTTTGGCTCCACAGTAATGGGCTCTCTCAATTCCATCGGTGAAGTGGTTCAGAGAGATTATAATATGCGGCGCCAGATAACGCCAGCAAAGGAGAAGATCAGCCATGTTTTGATCCAGGATGACGCCCAACAGGTTGTTGCAAATTACCTGCACAGCACTGGTATTTGCCACTTCAATTTTCGCTGGCCGTCAATTCGTCGCAGCCGAGACCATCGCCCGGTGCGGTGACGGTTGGTTAGAAATGGTCGACCAGTATGCAGTGCTCCATGTGCGGGGGACCCCGTACGAAATGGGGTATCAACATGGGGCCCTGCTGAAGGAGCACGTCCACGAAAATATGGATTTTTTGATGGCCGCGCTGAGCAGTCCGACCCTTGTCAAGTTAGGTTCGTTCAAGATCAATCCCCGGAGTGCGATCCGAGGGATTTGCGAGTTTCAACGGAAACACATTCCACCATCTTATTATGAGGAGTTGGCCGGGTTGGCTGCTGGGGCCGAGATCGATGAGGACGACATACGTATCGGTAATTTTTTACCGGAACTTATGCACTGCAGCGGTTTTTCCACGATGAATTCTGCAACCAAGGATGGAACTCTCTATCACGGTCGCGTACTCGATTACGCCATCGATTGGCGGTTGCAGGAGCATGCCGTGTTGATGGTTGCTGAACCGACGGGAGGGATTCCCTTTGTGAATGTCACCTACGCTGGTTTCATCGGCTCGGTGACGGGGATGAATGCGCGGCACGTTTCCATTGGCGAGATGGGGGGTGGGGGGTATGGGCACTGGAGCGGCGTGCCTATGGCGGTTCTTGTGCGTCAGGTCCTGGGGTCGGCTGAAGATCTACCGGCGGCTGTCACCTTGTTTCGTGATCAGCCACGGACTTGCCAGTATTTTTTTGTGATTGCCGATGGAAAGACCAATCAGGCAGTTGGCATGGAGGCGTCCTGGAATCGTTTTGAGCTGATCAAGCCGGGTAGTACCAACGACCTGTTGCCGACTCCCGTCAAAGATTGCGTGCTTCTTTCGACTGGAGACCGTTATCGCGAACTTGTTCGCCGGGCAAAGCAGGGGCATGGCGATTTCACTGCGGAATCAGCACGTCGGCTCATGGATCGCCCCGTTTCGATGAATTCGAATCTGCACAACGTTCTGTTTGAGCCGGCATCGTTGCGGTTGTGGGTTGCCAATGCCACGGCCGATCTTCAGCCGGCCGCCGATCAGAATTATCAAGAGTTCTCCTTGGGAGAATTGCTGGCACGCCGCCCCGATGCTGGGGCACGCGAGATTCCGTTGATGACAACGGTATTCCCTTAGAGCAGGATTCAGGCGCGATTTCACCGCAGCTCGCTCAGTAGTTCGCACGCCGTACAGACGTTTGCTATCGGTAGCCATCCATGCCGAGCTGCAGTTTCAACTCCTCAAACTGCTCAATGTATTGATCTGTAGTTGAGTGAACATGCTCTGCCTCGGTGATAAATTTCATTTCGTCGTGGCAAGACACGTTACAGTCGATCATGACGTTTTCGTAGGCGGTGAGGTCTTTTCCATAAGCGATCAACAGCTTGTGTTCGTCGAGCTGGACTTCTTGTGGAATGGCGGGATTGAGCACGGCAATCCCGGCGCATCCGTCATTGATTAGGAGGTCTTCAAAGTCCCACAAGATACTCTGCAAGATCGGCATGTCCAGGTGCTCTCGGTAGAGGTCGACGTGGCCAGGACTACATCCGTGGCTTGTCTCGAGCACAACATCGACAACGTTACCCAGAGGTTCGAGCAGGTCGATAAAGGTTTCTATTACGCGCTCGCGCGTCACAGCCCCCATTAGCACCGGTATGGTTGTCTTGCTCTCTTCGTCTCGATAGCTGTCGTGTCGGAAACCTGTACGGGGGACGATTTCCAGGTCATAGGAGGGACGTACGCCGTCGCTCAATTCAAAGTCGCCGTAGCGGGAAATGCTCAAATGCGTTTCCAACTCGTCCTCGCTGAGCTTGTCGAAGCTGCTGGCGGTACGGCTTGGAAAATCGTCATGAAAAACGTTACGAAAGAACTTTTTGAGGAACCCCATCGGTGCGTCTCGTTTTTGTGGTGTTTTGCAGTTGGTGGTCAGCAGGCAGGTGGGTGGTGATACCGTGGCCGTGCACCTGTTGCTGACTTTCTCGTAAGTGCCGTGGGGAGTTGTTGGGGGTCGTTTTGACGACGTGCCATACACTTTGGCCCCATCGTCTGGTAACGGTCTTCACCCGGTTTGACCGGTGATTAGGTTGAGCTGGCCCCGTTCTGCTTCAAACTTAGGTCACTCGGGCAATCGCTCCATAAAACGCTATGTGGTCGCAGGGAAATCGCGAGGCCAGCCAACCATACAAGCCGTAGGACCTGACCTGGTTTGCGGTGTAGGGTTGTGCCGCAGAGTCCCATTACCCGGGAGGCGTCGGTCGGTACCTGCCGGTCTCTGCCAACTCGTTATGCTACGCACGAATACTTCCAGCTGGCCTCAAACCGGCTACACCGTCGAACCGGTAGAACCGTTACCGCACGTTATGTGTGGCTGGCCAACAATATCGGGTCCAAAGACTGGCAGCATCGGGTCCAAAGACTGGCAGCCAAGAGAAGCCCGGGAGACCCACCGGAGAGGGGAGAGCCCAAGAGAGCCCAAGAGAGCCCAGGAGAAGAGCCGTTTGGGAACCCCTTTAGCGACATCGCACCAGGGTCATTATGGCCATCGCAGTCCCGTATTGCTTGTGGTAGTTGTAAAGTGGAAAGTCCCACCAGCTGCCATCCTGTTCTTGCAAAGACAGGATGATATTTGCCAGTTGTTCTTGAAAAAAGGGCCTGCGATCTTTTGGCAATTCGTCGATACACATCGCGGCATAAAAGTGTCCGTAGTAGTAAAAATACCCTGCCACGTAGAAATCCGAATCATGAGGAATGGGTCGCTTACGTGCCAGGCCAAGCCAACCATTGCGGGCGATCAATCGATTAAGCCAGGTAACGAGCACCTCATCGGTAACCCGTTCATCGCCGTACAAACGAAGTGCCAGATTGCAAACTTGCGAGCGCCCCAGACTTCCACCAGGTCGGTTGATTGGGTGCATCGGTACCAACCGCAGGTATTCCCCGTAGGCATAGCTGAAGTCGGGCTTTTGTTGACGCTTGAGCGAGGCGATTGCCTTGTCAATCAACTTTTCAGGAAACTCAATTTCAAGCATCTCGCGGGCATCGCGTAAAGCAATTAGGACGGTAGCCGTCGTGAAACTCATCGGGCTTCCAGCTGGTTGCTGCGTTCTGGCGACAAAGTCGTAATAGCTCCAGCCACCGTTGATAAAGCTGTAGCGACGCAACATATCGACTTGTCCTGCGGCCAGGTTTCGCAGGCGCTCCTGACGTGCCACGTCGCCTTGGGCCTGCCTGTGAAGACGCGTCAGGGCTTGAATTGAGTAAGCGTGAGCCCAGATGTTGTAGAGCGTGTCGGGGGTTGCCCGCCGCAGAGTGATCAGTCGCTCCGCAAGGGATTTTTCCCCGCCGTCGATTGCTTTGTTGACCTCCACTTGCAGTTCACGGGGCAAACGGTCGGTGGCATCGATCAGTGCCCACACGACCAAAGAGGTGACGGCAGTTCGAAAGGCGTCGTGGGCACCGGGAGGAGGGGCATAGATGTTCAAGCCCTTGGTTCCCTCGGGACTGCCCCAGGAACCATCGGGACGTTGATCCGCCAGCAAAAAGACGATACCTCGCTTGATGGCGTCATCGATTGCTTGCGGAGGCGGGGGAACAATCGGCTTTGGTTTGGGCCCCCGAGTCGCAAGTGGCGAGATTCCCTCGGAGGCTGGGGTGCCAGCCTTTGCAGCTTGAGACAGTTCAGACCACAACACTCCATGGACCAGTCCGGTTATCAGCCCCAGAACGACGACCAGCATTGGAGAAAACTTCAGCGGTAAAGGATTATTTGTCATCGGCATCATCTTGCTCGTCTTCCAGGGAGACAACGTCGCCGATCTCTAGTCCCGCCACGATTTCGATATTTTCGCTGGAACGCTGGCCAGTTTTCACGCTTCGCCGCTGGGCCCCGGCCGACGCGTCGTCTGGGTCCACAACCCATACGTATTTCGCCTCTTCGTTATCCTCATCGGAATGGATTGCATCTTTGGGGACAACAATCGCATTGGCTTGATCGTACGTGACCACCTTGACTTTGCAAGTCATTCCAGCGACGAGCCACTCCGGTTCATTTTCAGTGAGGAGTTTCAAATCGATCCAGAATTTTGCACGGCTAATCGGCGCCATCGAGAGCGTTTCGACCGTGGCTTCGAGTTTAGGACTTCCTTCGGGTGGAAGTACGATTTTGGCTGGTTGCCCCGCCTTCACACCGGGTCGATTGGTCTCGCCGATGTCTCCTGCCACATAAAGTGGGCGAGGTTTTACGATTGTCATCAAGATGGAATTGGATGTCACGGAGCTATGGGGGCGAAGCTTGTTGATCATCGATGCCATGTTGGTCCACTGTCCCCGCGTCGCATGTCCGAAATAGACAATTCCGGCGGTGGGTGCTTTTAATTCCAAGAGTGATTTGTCGCCGACGAGTTTTGCATGCCGGTCGGCAGACTTTTCCCGTTGCTGCTTTGTTTTTTCCAATTCGTATCGTGCCCGGTTCAGGTCCAAATTGTTCGACATTCCAGCTCGCTCAAAGGCCAATTTGGTGGTTTCGATGTTATCTTGAAGCTGCGATTCCATTCGCGGTAACATGATCTTCAGTACGCGATCGCGATAAAATTCGGCATCTTCGACATTGAATCTGGCCAGGTCGACCGAGTTGCGTTGACGCTCGAGAATAATTTCTTCGGTTTCTTCTGTAAGATCATCCGCCTCGTACATCTTTTCGAGTTGTTGCAATTCTTCGAGGACGTAATCGAGCTGGAACTCGGAACCCTTTACGGTATAGTCGACCATCTTTTCAAAAAATTGTTGTTCCAGTTTTTTGAAGCGGTCGTAATCCTCTCGGGCACGTTCGGCATTCCGCTGGGTGTCCGACAGCTTGAGATCCAGCATTTTTTCAAGCCGGGGCAATTCTTCCTCCGCACGGCGAATTGCCAGGTCGCTGAGATGCAGTTCCAATTCCAGAGCAGCGATCGCTTCCTGAAGTTTTCGGCTGTCGAATCGGACAAGGACTTGGCCTTCATGAACTTCTGAGCCATGTGGGACGATCTCTTCAATCTTGAATTCCGACCACGCTTCCGGTCGCAGGACGATTTCGGTCGTATCGCGGGCAACCATGATGCCCTTGAGGCTGACTTCTACCTTGAAACGCTCCGCCTTGACTTTGTGGGACTTGCGCTCCTTTTTGTTTTTCTTTGGATCCTTTGTTGCGGTTGAATCCGACTTCTTCCCTTTCTCCTTTTCTTCCTCTTTGTTGTCCACGTCCTCGCTGGCTTCGTCCTCTGGCTGTGAATCGTGTTCCGTGGCGTCGTCGGTATCGCTGTCATTGGCGTCGTCGGGAGATTCCGTCGGGGCTTCGTCGGGCGTTTCGGACCCGGCTGTAGCTTCCTCGCCCTTGTCTGGCGATTCAGCATCAGCCTCCGCTGGGACGGTCGCCGCCTCGAGCGAATTGGTCAGTACCGATGGGTGGAGTACGAAACCGGCAACACTCATTCCCAACAGCAGGAACAGATGGTTTGAACAAGTTCTCATCGAGATATCCTCATTGGACTTGCGTGTCGAATCTTGCAGGAAACTGTGAGTTCCCTCAAACGGGCGGCGGGCCAGGATGGTCTGGAATTCTCGGAAACTCCGCGATGGACGTCCCGGAGGGTCATCCAGAGGTCGAGGCCCAAACCTCTATTTTCTCCTGCCCAGCCTTGGTTTTCAAGGAATTATGGGTTGGGTTGTGACCAGATTGGCCAACCCTGGCTTCGGTCAGAGTCGACAGGCTGCAACCGCCCGGCTATCGAAGTGGCCTCCGCAACTAGCCGCCTGGGGAGATTATGGGGAGTCAGGCAGATGAAAGTCGGCCAGCCAGAGCTGGCTGGAACGATTTGGCGTTCGTTTGGAGGTCCACATAAGTTGTTTTCCGTCAGGGGAAAAAACCGGGAGAACGTCGGCAGCCGGATGGTTCGTCACCCGGATCGGGTTTCCCACTCCCTGGAGCTGGTCGCCATCCTTTTCGTAAGCGAGCATCCAGAGGTCGTAGTTCGGTTGCTTGGCGGGATCGCTGTGATCGGCCCCGGTCCAAATTATGTAGGGCTGTGCGGGGTGCCAATAGGGGGCCCAATTCACACCATCGATGTTGGTGAGGGCAATATCATGCTGGCCGTCGGCTCGAATCGCATGGATTTGCAGGTAGTCAGGACGGGCACGGTCGGTGCGATAGATGATCCAGTTGCCGTCGGGTGAAAAGAAGGGGCCACCGTCGTAGCCTGGCTCGTTCGTAAGTTGACGGATGTTTGTACCGTCGACATCCATAATGTAGAGATCGGGGTCTCCATCTCGATCGCTGCAGAAAACGATTTCAGTGCCGTCTGGCGAATAGGCGCATTCTGCATCGTAGCCGGGTGTCTCGGTCAGCCGTGCGAGCTTCCTGCCCTCGCGATCAGCTACGAAGAGTTCCATGTAAGGATCAAAATCCCATTGGTACCGTCGACGCCGGCCTGTGCGACGATCTTCTTCTTGCTGCTCAAGTGCAGTCAACTCAGTGGCACGGATATTGGGGTCAAGGTGGCTTGAAGCAAAGAGAATCTGGCTTCCATCGGGAGAGAAGTAACTACACGTCGTTCTCCCATGTCCGGTGCTGATTCGGTGCGGCAAAGCCCCGTCGGCAAGCCGCTGGGAATAAATCTGATAAAAGGGATAGCCCGGGGAAATCGCCTGATAAACGATCGTTTGGCCGTCCGGTGAAAAGTACCCTTCTCCCGCCCTGGTAAATCCCTCAGTTATCTGGCGGATATTTGAAAGATGGTTTGCCTCGACAGGCGAATTGTCAGCCTGCGCCCTGGAAAGCTCATTGCCATACGCCATGGCAACCGTTGAAAGTATTGTGAGCGTAAGGCGACCGATCGTGAAATTCCGCTTGGCGTTGCTGGCTTGCATATGCTACCGATTTGTGAGCTAGGAGACTCGTACCACAGAGAACTACTTCTATCGTTACAGGGTTTGTGCTTTTGACAAGGTGGGTTGCCGGAATGAGGGTAATGACGAATCAAAGCATCTTACGGTATGATAACAAGCTCGGTCTGTCTTCACTTCCCCTCTTTTCTGGGATCTTGTAGTACTATGGCCAAAATTTATACACGTACCGGCGATACCGGCGATACGGGATTTATCGGTGGTAGCCGCGCCCGCAAGGACAGCCTTCGTGTGGCCGCCTATGGAGACATGGATGAATTGAATGCCGCGATTGGCCTGGCTCGAGCCGAGTTGAGCCAGGTAGCCCCGGCGGTTGAGGCGATCGATCACATTCTGGTTCGTTTGCAGCACCAGCTGTTCAACCTTGGCGCCGAACTGGCGACTCCATCAACCAGTGAGGCAGCTTCGTTTTCGGTCGAAGCAGCCGATGTTGCATCGCTGGAGAACGACATCGATCACTGGAGCGAGGCCCTCAAGCCGCTCACGGAGTTCGTTTTACCTGGGGGAAGCAAGTCGGCAGCGGCGATCCATCTGGCCCGCTGCATTTGTCGCCGGGCGGAGCGCAAAATCGTGGCCCTTGCTGCAGTTGAACCGGTGCGGCCCGATTTGCTCCGCTATGTGAACCGGCTCAGCGACCTGCTGTTTGTCTTGGCCCGCGCCGCGAACCATGTCTCCGGTGCCGCGGACGTTATGTGGCAAAAAAGTTGAAGGCCGATGCCCGCCACAGGGAGGGCCTGCCGACAAAACCTTTCTCGTCAAATGTTGACGAATTGTTTGATGGTCGTACCGCAGATGGTCAAGCAGTCGTATGGGCCAACGATTTATTGCCTTAACCGCACTTTTACGACTTTTGGAACTGGACATTTTCAACCGGGGGTGCATCTCCCAGGCCGGTGCTCAGGCAGCTATCGTTGTGCGGTCAGTGCAAAGAGCTTTTCGCCAACTTGTTTGCGAGCCCTCACGACGATCACATCAGGTTTTTCGGCAGATGACGCTCCGATTGAGGTCGAAGTCGGAATGTTTATTTTTAGCGGTCCGAAAGCAATTACTTGAAAAAGTGCAATGCCGTATTGGAGGCACGCTACTTCTCCACAGGATAGACTTCGGCAGTCACGTCGTCGTTTTCGTATCGTGTCCGTATCACGGGCATTGTACGGCTGCTCAACTTCCTGTGAGCAGTCGTAATTCCGATATCGGAGCTTCGACTGCGCCTTAACGAAGGGGATCAAGCGGAACTGGGGCGAGCAGGCGGGTGTCGCGATCGAGCCGATGGCCGATAATATCCCGCGGATCACCCACACAAGCCTTTTCAGGGCATGTTTTTCATCATCCCTTTCGCCTTGATTTTGGGGCGTTTGCTGAGCCACTGAAATTTAGTACCATGGCCCTGGTCCGTATATTGGTAGGGCCCCCTGGTCTGCTGCCCTATTTACCATTGAATGGTTGGTGGGGTATCTTGACGTCCAGAGAGAGCCGTGCGACCCTGCTGGCAGATTGCCGAAGGTGAGAAACTTGGCTTGATTGAAGGTGGTAATCTTGTGCCTGGAAAAATTGCCGCCGTGTTCGTCATTTAGATATTTGTCTGGATATACGGTATTGAGGTCACATTCATCTTCTTGAACATTACGGATGCGAGCCTAGGAATCTGGGTAACTCAGGAGTAGATCCAAGGGCTCGACACGGACTTTCACGGTGAAGAGGATCACATTTAATCGACGCTGAATTCCAACTTATCACGAAGATTCTAACTTATCACGAAGTAAGCCCCGGGGGGCGACCATCGTAACACGTAGGCGAGATAGGCTTACTGTGTTAGCATGTCCTATAGAAATCTACATGACTTTCCCCCTCCGCAGCATGTTACCTGTTGGCTGGGAGTCTTAAGCAGCTAACTTTTAGGGAGCCAAGGCGATGAAAAAAGTCGAAGCTATTATCCGCCATTTCAAACTTGAAGAGGTAAAGAACGTACTGAGCGAGCAGGGAGTGGTCGGCATGACCGTTACTGAAGTTCGTGGGTTCGGGCGCCAGAAGGGCCACACCGAAATGTATCGGGGAACGGAGTACGCGGTTGACTTTGTGCCGAAAGTGAAATTAGAGATCGCCATCGATGATGGTCGCCTGCAGGCGGTCCTTGATACGGTCGTCAAGTCGGCACAAACCGGTCAAATCGGTGATGGAAAAATATTTGTATCGGACCTGTCGGAAACAATCCGTATTCGCACAGGCGAAACAGGTCCTGAGGCGCTTTAAAATTTCGTCCACAGTGTTGCGTGACGCCGAGGTCTCAAGACGCGTTGTGGTGGGTTGGTTTGCCCCTGGCCAGCCAGCCGCGTTGCTGCCCCGCGACCTTTATCTTCCCTCTTGCAGTTCGTTATCGCGCCGTCAGCGAATTCCTCCCCGACCGGTGATGCTATGGCATCTCGTCTTCGTCCGAGCATCTTGACTGCACGGCAGCAGCTTGCGGATGGCCGGAGAAAAAATCACAATTTTCACGATCGGGGTGGGACGGGTGTCAAGGTGTGCGCAAGGATGACCGCCCTGGTCGACGCCACAATTGGACAGGTCTATGATGCCGCCCTTGGAGACTTGACACCCCACGAGGCCGACCAAATTCGTCGTCGAATTGCCCTGGTTGCCCACGGTGGCTATGGGAGAAGGCAGCTGGCACCCTATTCAGACATCGATTTGATGATCTTGTATAGCGGTGGGACCGACTCTGCGATCACCGACTTCGTCACACGCTTGAGCCAGGATATTTACGACACCGGTGAACAATTGGGGCAAAGTGTAAGAACGTCGCAACAGGCGATTCAATTGGCCCGTCACGACCCTCTTGTCGGTACGTCGCTGCTGGAATCGCGGTTGTTGGTCGGAGCGGATGATCTGCACGAGAATTTCGTTGCTGCCTTCAGGAAGATGATTCACCGGCGACCCACGGCGCAATCCCGAGAATTCATCGAAGCCCGAAAGAATGAACGGCGTTATTACGGCGAATCAGTCTACCTTCTGGAACCCAATATCAAGCGCTCGCCTGGTGGGTTGCGCGACTTGCATTTGCTTCGCTGGTTGTGGTTTGTGAAGTGTGGTGTTGCCGAACCCGATCGGCTGCACAGTATGGGGGTTATTTCGAAGTTTGACTACCGCCGGCTCGTCTCTGCCCGCAATCTGTTGTTGAGGGCGCGGAACGACATGCATTTTCATGCGAAATCCAGTCGTGATATCGTCACTCGACCTGAACAGGTTCGTCTCTCGGCTAAATTCGGGTATCGCGGCACTGCCGGGTTGTTACCCGCCGAGCAGTTCATGCGAGATTACTTTCACGCCACCCAACACGTGTCGTCCCTTGCTCACCGAATCGCCGGGTTGGTAGCGCCGGCGTCGCCGGTGTCGCGGGTGTTGGAGCCCGTGCTCAGTCGGGTCATTAATGATGATTATCGACTTGGGATCCGCGAGATCAGCGCGACCAGTCGCGGGCGTGGCAAGCTGAAGTCTCGCGTTCAGGAAGTGCTGAAACTGGTTGATCTCGCTCGACTTCACCACAAGTGGATCGCGCAGGACACCTGGTACCTGGTTTACCGATCCGCTCCTGATTATTCCCGGGGTTTGGATGCCGAAACGACCGATCGCTTTCTGAACATTTTGGCCAATCCAACCGAGTTGGGGGAGTTGTTACGGCGGCTCCATGCCTTAGGCGTGTTGGAGAGAATCATCCCTGAATTCACCCATGCCCGGTGTCTGTTGCAGTTCAACCAATACCACAAATACACGGTCGACGAGCATTGTATTCGGGCAGTTGAGGAAGCAACACGTTTTGCCGAGCGATCCGATTTACCGGCAAAAATCTATAGCGAACTTTCGTCGAAAAGAACGCTCCATCTGGCGCTCTTGCTCCATGATTTGGGAAAAGGGTTCGAGGAAGATCACAGCGAAGTTGGGGCGAGGATTGCCCAGAGCACTGTCGCTCGGTTGGATTTACCTGCCGACGAAGCAGAGACGATTACTTTTCTTGTCCTCAAGCACTTGCGGATGTCCCATATCGCATTCCGTCGAGACACGAGTCAACAGGACCTTATTGAGAGTTTTGCCAAGGAGATCCAAACGCCGGAGCGGCTGACCATGCTCTACCTGTTGAGTTGTGCGGACCTTGCCGCCGTAGGTCCCGACGTGTTCAACGACTGGAAGGCCGGGGTTCTTAATGACTTGTACCTCCGCACGATGCAGGTTCTACAACCGGAACAACAGAGATTCCCCGACGATCATCGAAGCACAATTCGCGCGGCAGTGCTCGATGAGTTTAGTGAATCTGATGGGAACGCAGAATGGTTTCAACTCCAGTTTGACGCGTTACCAGAAAGCTACGTTGTTGGCCGTCATGCGGACAAAATTGCCGAAACGCTTCGGCGTTTGCATGGTCTGCCACCGCGATCAGGTTGTGCGTGGGGTAGCTACGATGCCCCAACCGATACCATTGAATTCACTGCTGGTGTCGACCAGGGTAGTGGCCGCGGGATTTTTTCGAGCATGGCTGGCGTTTTTACAAGCCTTGAAATTGAGATCCTTGCCGCCGGAACAGCGACACTTGCAGAAGGTTTGCTTTTACAACGGTACATCGTGCACGATACCGAATCAGCGGGGCCTCCCTCCGAAGACCGGTTGCAGCAAATCAGTCATGCATTGGTCAACGCGATCGATTCTCGCGACCCACCCACTTTTCGTTCAATTTTTGGCCGCCAGCAGCGCGAGGCCGAAGCCGCACTCGCAAATCTTCCTCAGGAAGTACGTATTGATAACAACCTTTCAGAAGACTGCACGATCATCGAGGTTTTTACGGTGGACCGGCGCGGGTTACTCTACGAAATGGCCCGCGCATTGCACAATCTCCGTTTCATTATCAAGTTTTCCAAGATTGGTACGTATTTGGACCAGGTGGTCGATGTTTTTTACGTCACCGAGCGAAATGGGATGAAACCCCTTGATGATGCCCGGATCGATGAGATTCGGACTCACCTGGCCGACATTATCAACAAGACCAACTGATTCGATCGCTCCGTGGCAATGGTCCCAAGCTGCAGAGCCTCAATCATGTTCGACTTGCTCATGGTCGAGGGGAAGCGGTCAAGTCGGTTTGGACTGGCAGAGCCCGGAGTCTTTTGCGGGGAGCTTGGGTAATCGCCTTGTAGTCTCCTTGGCCAGTGACTGCCTCCAGTCGTTAGAGCATGCCAAGGCTTTCAATCGGAAGGACCGGTTGGCATTTCGTACTCAAACTCTTTCCATTTCATGGCCCGCCGGAAAGGCTCGATGCGAAGCATCACTTCGCCTTTTTGAAAAATTCGAACGGTGCCGTTCGATGCGCTGACGGTAACGGCGATCGCGCTGGTCGCGTGTGTGATTTCGGCAGCAGCCCAATGCCGCGAGCCAAGTCCCTTCGAAAGGGATATGTTGGATGATCCGGAAGCCGAGATGTGTTGCGCTGCGGCGACGATCGTAGCATCTGCCGATATCACAAATGCACCGTCCATCTGGGCGATTTCTTTCACTCCTTCGCGAACCTTGGTGTCAGTCAAATTTCTTTCCACCCGATTGTATCCGCGCATCGGATCAAACCCCATCGAGTGACAGCTGGAGAGCACCTTGCGATGGTCCCCAACGGTGAAAAGGGTGCCGACCGGTTTGCCTTCGCGACCCTCGCGGCCAATTTGTACCGCCAGATCGACGACGGTTTTCAGTGTGCTGATTGGAACCCGTGTTTCCAGCTGGCGGAGGTCGCGAACCGTTAGCTGCCCCAGGTGCTCGCCGAGGCGAATGATGCTGAGCGAATCAATTGCCCGGTCTTCAAAACCGCTATAGACAGCAACCACGCATGCCGCCGCAGGGAGTAGTTCATCGGCGACTCCCTCCAGCAGCGCTTGGGTCAAGCGTTCGTAGACAGGGGCATCCGAAGACATGTTGAGTTGAATCGTGTCGAAGTCTGCTTCACTCGACCCATACAAGGTTTCTTCCGAATCGCCTGCCAACAAAACCATATATCCCTTGGTTGCCTTGCGGAGCTGGCGCCAGTCCGTGAGTTTCTCCATGAGGAACAATATCGCATCGGCATTGTGCAGATCGGCCAGACGACATGCCTGGTCGCAAAATGCTTTTAGCTGATCGCTGAACTTTTTCGATATGGCCATGGTACTCGGTCCCATGAACTGGAAGGTGCCGAGCAGCGCCCCCAGGCCGTTGGAATCACTGCCACCGATTTGCGGTCAGGATGCTTGCGGTCAGGATGTAAGTTGCCGGCTCGAAATTTCCCTTGAAGTCGACAACGGTACGATGCGGATAGGGTGGTAACCCACATCGCAAAAAAGAGGGGTGCGCACCAAAACTACCCCAATCGTAATCGACCAGGGGAGTCGCCGACAATAGGGACGTTGGCCAAAGTCGCCCCAGCGGCGAGTCGGACGGGCCCGGGCAACGCCAAACGGGCCGAAACGGGCGCAGGCTCCTGGCTAAACCCGTTAAGACCGGTCGAAAACCAGACTAGCGACGTGTCCTGGGGTTACCGTGGGTGACCTTTGGGTTGCCGTAGGTCGCCCTTTGCCGCTGGCTGCGTTTCCGTCTAGCGACGGGGGTCCGGGGGGTCCGTTTCGCTTTCTCCAACGCGTCGTGTATCTGGAACACGCGCTCGTCGTACAACACCAAGGCGTGTGTTGCATGACCCAGCGGGCCAACTTCCCAGTCATGGTTGTAGTCGCGGGCCATCAGGCTGGCAACATAATCGACGGCACGGACTACCTTAGGTTGATAGAGCTCTTCTTCGTCGAGCGTGTACATCAGCCATTCCAGGATATGCCCGGAGGTCTTGATGCGCCGGTTTTTGTCTTCTTCGTTGCCAGCCCCGCGAAACCATTTCGTGCTGAAACTGCCATCGGAGTTTTGAAACTGCATGGCGTATTGCTCATACTTATCGACAAATTCCTTGGCGCGGAGATACTCGCCATCGATCGGCTCGTTACGCATCTGCCGCGTGCGGACCGCCAGGCTTAACCCACCAAGGCGATGGGTGCCACCACAGGGTGCCCCACGGACCGGTTGTTTGAGTTCCTCTCGAATTAACCGTGGAATATCCCACTTCGATCCCCGTTCGTCGACCCAAACCACATCCGAAGGGCAGTAGTGCATCAGGCTGATCAGCTTGAAGGAAAGTTCTTCGCCTGAATGACACGTCTTCTTCTCTGCAGCAACCAAGTCATTGACCACGAACTGCTTGTCGTTTACGCGAACCGGGTAATTGTTGGTAACACGGCATTGGGCCAGCATCGCCAGGAACTGCCCGTAGTGTCCCTGCAATCCCACTCCCCAACGGGCCCGCAACTCGTTGTCATTATTCAGATAAAGGAGTGTCTTGTTTTTGCATGGCCGGTTGTAACAAAGCCAGCCAACTGCAGTAATGGGATTGCCACGCGGGCCATCCTGCAATATCCGACTGTAAACCCCATAGGCCAGCATCCCGTGCATAATTTCCCACGGGTCATGATCACGGCTATTGAGTGGGCGTTTGTAGTACATTTTCAGTACATGCCGAATTTTGTTCCGCACCTGTTTCTGATACCGAGTGAGCGGGATTGTTAGTTGCGCGATTGCAAACGTGGGGCTAGGCTCTTCGGCTTGCTGCCGCAGCTTGCTGAGCGTGGAAGCGGTCGGGGATTGGGAAAATGGCGTTGCCTGTACATTGGCGGGGGCCAACCGCCGTGGCTGCACTGGAGATATTTTGGGCTCCGCCGTGACCGATCGAGGCGGTTGAGAAGATTTCGTGTTTGCTAGCTCGCCCCTGATTTGAGGATTCGTGCCCGGCGCCGATGCGGATGGGGCCCGGCTACTGGCGGTTGCCCCGTTCGATATCTTTAGCTCTTCGGTCTCAGCGATTTGGTGTTGGGGGCGAGACCGGAATTGGAGATTCTTGGCAGGTTGCTTTTTAGAGCGGGCGGTCGCCGATTCGGTTTGCCCTTTCGTCGTGCCAAGCTGTTTTGCGAGATCCCGCAACTCAAAGTCCGGAAGAGCAGACCCGTCCCATTCTCCGGGGGTGGGTTTCGGGTGGGTCTCAGTACGGTTCGGCTGCCAATTCGGGTTGCGGGTGACGCGAATGCTCGAGCGGCCCGACGGTCCCGTAGCAGGCGGGGTCTTGATCAAGGGTTCTTTGGCACGCAGCAAGTTATTGATCGATTCGTCACCGGTGAATTTACCTGGTCGAATCTCACTCGTCAGTGTTGGAGGCGAACTGATGGACCAGTCCGTAGTCGTAATGTTGGCCGTATGGGCTACATGGCTTGAGGTGGTAAGCCAACAGCCAAGCAGGATGATCCGGATGGCACTCCGCAGGGTGTGCGAATCTTTACCGCAGGAGAGCTCTCCGGGGCCCCATCGTGTCCTGGACGGTGTGGATTGTTCTGTCTGCCTGCTATCAGTCGGCATGGTGAGTCGTTTACCTAGCCTGCTTTACGGTACGATCCGGACGCACGGCTAGCACGGGAAAAAAGTTAACCTTTGTTCCGGGTGACCAGCGCACAACACATTCGGGAGAATCAAAGTGTCTCCCCTAGACTGGATATCGGGCGACGGCGGTCAAAAAATCAAAAGAATCAAACGGTCTGGGCTGCAAACCAGCCAACTAGGGCCAATTCAGGCAGGTTTCATCGGGCAAGTTGGTGCCCGAGAACGGAAAGTGGGTGACTTAAGAGAACGTCACCGACCCAGATTCACCATCTTTCGCAGCCCGTTAGAATGGGGTGACTTTGCGAATTTGCTCGGCGAGCGAAACAGGGCGTTCTCGGATGGCCGGGTCCTGGCCGGTGGCGTATTGCCGCCAGGCCCGTACGTCGCCACCAAAATCCTGCCCCGAGACCGATTTGAGTGATTCGACCGCCACGAACTGCAAAGCAGGGTCTTGATCTTCCAGGGCAATGGACAGGGCCTGAATCGAATCAGGTGTCTTGATCCCGCCCAGGCCCTCAGCTGCAGCGAGCCGAACGTCCTGATCGTTGTCTGCCCGAAGGGTTCTTCCGAGGTTTTTAACTGCCCCGGGGTCTCCCTGGGCTCCCAACGCCCGACAGCTAGCGATCCGGACGGCGGATTCTTCATCGCGCAAGCCTGCTTGGAGAACTTGTTGTGCTAGCGGTGTGCGAAAATTGGCAATGGTTTCGATGATGATCTCGCGCACGAATGGATCGGGCTCGATTTGGATCTGGCGGGCTAGCTGATTGGCAAGTTTGCGCTGGTCTTCGGAGTCGGTTCCGGTGGAACGGGAGGCGAATTCACGAATCGCATCGATTCGCATCTGCGGCGTGCGATAGGTGGAGTGGTTGGCCGATACCAAAGGCCAGAACTTGGCCCACGAAGGGACCGTCGTGCAACCGCCTCCTGCAGAGAGACAGACTATCGCAAGTGCGGATCGTAAAGTGGCCGATCGTTTGGACATCGGTGGCATATTGCAAGAGTTACCCAAGAGCCTGTTCCTGGGTGTGGATCGACCGTTTCGGCGCCGATCTCCCAGAAAAACAAGGGGGACTTTATCAGACCATCACTTTGGAGGCTATCCCGGATAGGTGTTGCCAGGAGAGTTTGTTTTAGTTGTGGCAGAAAAAATTTGCTCCGCCGGGTCGCTAGCATCGCTGGTGTGACTTGCAACTTGAGGGTGCATTTCGCCACGGGTTGACTGCCGACTTGTCGCTCGTCGCCCGAGCAGAGGTAAAGGTCCGCTCTCCGGGTGACCTGGTGAGACAGGAGAAAGTCGGCGGTATCAGCAAGGAAATCAGTGTTGGAGAAATTCGCCGCATAATGGGCACTTTGCAAACCACATTGGTACCGCCTCACCACATCGGGTGCACTTCACCCGATGACGAATTACCGAAGATCCCAGCAGGCCTTTCTTGGTATCGCTCGATTCTTCCTGCGGGTTGTCAAATATTGAGGAATCTGGTCCCGCCACAGGATGTTCGGCTCGGTGCTGGCCAATAATAGCCCGACGATAAGCGCGATTGGTTTCCTTAGCCGACAACACGTCGGGCACTTGGACAACGACTTGCCCCTCGCATTGGGGATAGAGGCCCTTTTGACCGGCGTACTTGTCCTTCACGCGGAAGATATGCCCATGTGGGCATTCGACTTCAATTCCCATGATCAGTCGCTTTCTTCAGACAGTTCGAACTCTGCGCACAGCGGCGACGACAGTCAGACTAATCACTTGCTGAAAGCAAGCGGCCTGGAACAGCCAGCACGACGCCACTTTCGGGTGCCTCAGAACTCTGTTGCCGAAGTGTCGATGATCAGTTCCATCGGATCAGGTAATTCCCAGCGGAAGTTCTTGCCAACCGATGCCAAAGAAGCGAATCGACCCGATAGGAGCATTTCCATCAAGCCAACCACGCAGGCGAGGGTCTCAACCCGGTTGAAGGTTTTGCCCAGCATTCGACAACGATCGGACCTAGTCGGGGGCAGGAGATAGACTAGCATCCGGCAATCCCGACCCAATCCCTGCACTGTCCTGTAGGATAGCATGACAGGCATTTAAACACAACTCTTTCCAGGGTGTCAAAAATCCGTGCAAAGGTGACTGACGATGGCAGTTATGTTTTCTCCCAGTTCCCGAAACCCCGTCTGACTACGTAGACTACCAGAGATGGTTCCCTCCTTGTCGTTGATCGGTCGTGCGATTGGCCTGGCGGTGTTGGCCTGGCTGTTATTGGTGGTGTTGCGTTGGGGGGACCCCCGTTTGGCTGGTTTGTTGGCCAACACGGCATGGCTGGCATTTGGCGCGTCTGCCATAGCGATTCCTGTGGGAACTTTTTGTGCTGTGGCGATCGTGAAAACGAATATGCCTGGTCGGTATGTTGCCGCGTTGCTGCTGGCTTCTGTGGTCTTCGTGCCGATTTTTGTACAAGCTGCGGCATGGGATTCCGGCTTTGGAATGCAGGGGTGGTACACATTGGAAACCAACCCGCGGCTCACAACGGTGCCACTGCTGGCAGGATGGCCCGCGGCAATATGGGTCCATGGGTTGGCCGCGGTTCCCTGGGTTGCCCTGATTGTCGGCGTCAGTCTCCGGAACGTCGAACCTGAATTAGAAGAAGATGCTGTACTTCACGCCCCACCTACAACAGTGCTTTGGAAGGTATCGACTCGAAGATGCGTCATGGCGATCGTGGTGGCTGGATTATGGGTGGTGATTGTTTGTACGGCTGAAATCTCAGTGACCGACTTGTTTCAGGTGCGCACTTTCGCCGAGGAGGTTTATACGCAATCGACACTTGGCACTCTCGATATGCTCGGCGATAACGATTCGGTCGATCAAGCCGGCTTTGGTGCGGTGGGATTGATCGTGGGATTGGCGCTGACTGTGGTCTTGGTAGTCGCATCGCTCCTCGTGGCGATGTGGATGTGGCCTGAGGTGAGCGAACCGCCAACGCGCCCAGGATGGGTAGCCCGACTCGGAAAAATCCGTTGGCTAGTGGGGTTGGTGCTGTGGGTATTACTGACAGTCCTTGTCGGTGTGCCTTTGGCGAGTCTTGTCCACAAAGCAGGGGTGTCTGTTTCCTCGACCGAACATGGGCGCCAGCGGAGTTGGTCGGCAAGAAAGGCCATGACCTTGGTAGCAAGGGCTCCCTGGGAGCATCGCCGCGAGCTCCTGCAAACGACAAAGATCGCTGCTGCCGCTGCGACCGCGGCCGTACTGGTTGGTTTTGGCCTTGCATGGTCGCTCCGCCGCAACCGGCGCGTGGCGTGGGGCCGTTTGGGGTTGCTCGGGTTTTGTTTGGCGATTCCAGGGCCGCTTTTGGGTTTACTCGTCATTCGTTTGATGAACCAACCTCCCGATTCGTGGCTGTCGCCACTTGCCTGGTTGTACGACGAGACTCTTTTTGCTCCCTGGCTGGTGCAGACTATTCGGGCCTTGCCCGTCGCCACACTCGTTCTCTGGCCTGCCCTGGCCAGCATACCGCAGAGCTTGCTCGACAGTGCTGTCACCGCGGGTGCCGACCCGTTATCCCGCCTGTTGTTGATTGTCTTGCCGAGCCGCTGGTATGCGTTGCTTGCTGCCTGGATGCTGGCTTTTGCCGTGGCTACCGGAGAATTGGCGGCGACGATTCTTGTCATCCCGCCAGGTCCAACGACCATCTCGATTCGGATCTTTTCACTTTCCCATTACGGGGTTGAAGACCGGCTGGCCTCGATTTGTCTGGTGATCATGGGAATCGTTGCCGTCACGACCGTGGCCGCTGCCGCGTTGCTGGGTTGGATACGTCGCAAATAGTGGCCAGTTTGGCTACCTTTTTCAAGGGAGACCACTTCTGCGATCACAGGCCTTGCCATTTGCGTATTGATTTCCGATAGAATGCGTCGTGGTAAGAAATGCTGAGGGGGGATCGCTGACTGGCAAAATGATCGACATGATGAGCAAGAAGCAGGCACGAATGTCTCGCCCGCCGTCGTCAACCCAGATTGACGGACTGCGGTGGGTTTTGCCAGCTTTAGTGGTCCTCACGATGCTCACGATCGGTGGATGTGGCGGTTGTCGATCTGAGGAGCCGCAGTCCAAGGCGGAGAAAGAGCAGGCGGAAAAGAAGAAAGCAAAATTCGAAAACGGCCCCCTGCAAATCTTGCCCGGCGGTTCGCTCTCCAACCAGTTCAACCTGGACGGCGCGGCTCCAATATCGTTGTTCGTCAAACCGGGGCATTGGGCGGCTTCATCGCAGAAAATCACGGCCAATCAATTTGACTTCACCGGTCAGGCTGTGTTACGCATTACCGATCAAAAGCAGCGGGACATTTCCGTGCAGGGGACGCAGTTCGTATTACGCAGCGAACGTCCCGTGATTCTCGCCAAGGGGCGTCCCAAGAACATCGAGTCTCTGCTGCTCGTGCCAGCGGTTGACGAAAAAATGCGGATATATAATGAGTTGAAGGAACGGCGTTCGGGCGTAAAGACAGACGAACAGTGGTACGGTTTGAATGTAATGCCACCCTATCAGTACAACTTAGTCGTGCTTGCTGCTGAGCCAGAACGATACACCTTTTTGAAATTCCTCGACTCGGTACGAGTTCCCTTTGCAGGACTTAGCGAGCGCGATATCCCCGAAAATACGATCACCTACCGGGTGCTGTTACTCGATATCTCCGAGCGAATTCCGTTGCCTGGGAATTCGCTCGCCTGGACAAGCGTAGCCTATATCCTGTGGGATGAAGTCGATCCGGAGTTGTTTACCCCCGATCAGCAGACAGCGTTGCTGGACTGGCTCGCGTGGGGTGGCCAGATCGTGATGAACGGGCCCGACTCGCTCGATCTGCTGGCAGGGAGCTTTCTCGAACCTTATTTACCTGCAATTTCGGTTGGTTCCCGTAATATCGATGGGGAGGATCTCGCCGAGTTGAGCCGGGGTTGGTCGATTCCATCAGTCAAGGTGCTTGGGAAACAGCTTGTGCCCAAACGCCCCTGGTCGGGCGTGGCCCTCGAAATCGATGAAAAGGCCACACCGCTTCCCTCGACCGGAAAATTGCTGGTGGAGCGCGATACGGGTCGAGGACGGATTGTCGTTTCAGCAATGCAGCTTGCGGAAAAGGAGCTCATCGACTGGGCACCACATTTTAGTGGGTGGTTCAACGCGTGTTTGTTGCGCCGGCCCCCGCGCAAGTTTGTGCGGGGTGCCTTTACGTTTGACGATGATCCCAATTCAGCTACTTTGCTCTGGGCTGACCGGGACAAGCAGGATCGGCGACTTGACCCAAGACTCATCACCGGGTTGAGATACTTTTCCCGCGACACGGGAGCCAACACAAATTTCCAGGAGGTACTCCCCGACGAGTTGGGGATCACCCCCCCAACTGCGGCTGAAGAATCGACCGAACGGTACCGCCCAGGAGGGATTGGGGGATGGAATGACATGAGTGCGCCGGCCAACGCGGCACGCGAATCGCTCCGCGAGGCAGCGGGTATTGAGGTGCCGCGGGCATCGTTCGTGGTGATATGCGTGGCAGTCTACCTGGTCGTTTTGGTGCCGCTGAATTGGTTATTTTTTCGGGCGGTTGGTCATGTCGAGTGGGCCTGGATCGTTGCCCCCCTGATCGCGATCGCGGCCACGTTCGGGGTGGTTCACTTTGCACGACTTGATATTGGTTTTGTTCGTGCCCAAACAGAAGTGGCTATCCTCGAATTGCAACCCGAATATTCGCGGGGGCACCTGACCCGGTTTACCGCACTCTACACTTCACTGGCGACAACTTACGATATCGAGTTTGATAACCTTACTGCCCTTGCTGCCCCATTTCCCACCCGGGATGATTTCGCAATGCTACGCAGGTCGACGGTGAATTTTGAGAAGTACGATACGGTACGGCTTTCCAGGCTGCAGGTCGCATCGAATTCAACCAATGTTGTGCATAGCGAACAGATGTTTGTTGTTGAGGAGCCGATCCAGCTGGGTGTTTCATCGCGCGGGCATCAACAGGTCGAAAACCGTTCGCAACTCGATTTGAAAGCAGTTGGCATCATCCGTCGCACGGATGAGCAGCCCGGACCAGCAGGGAAAATCTACCTGGAAGGATGTTGGATCGGCAATCTAGCCTCCCGCGATTCGCAGCCCGTCAGCTTTGTCTCGCTGGAACTTGACGACAATCAGATTCTTTTTGCGGCGGAACGCCAAAATGAAAATCGTTTGTCGGGCAAGGGTTTGAACCTCGAACCGATGATGCGGGTTGCCTGCGATCCCAGCCAGATCGCGCCAGGTGAAACACGGTTGGTGGGAAGGGTTGACGAGATCATGTCGGGTGAGAAAGTTTTTCCCGAGGCCTCTCAACAACAAGGTTCGACGCTGGTCTTGGCCCACCTCGGGTATGGGCCACGTCCAGCCCCGCGTCGGGATCTCAATGTGGCCCGCGACGCGAGATAAACCATTAAAGTCAAACTCGTTTGCATGCAAACCCCATGATTGAACTCAAAAACTTCAGTAAGACGTACGGCGATTTTGTTGCGGTCAACGATTTGAGCTTCAAGATCGAAGAGGGCGAAATATTTGGTTTCATCGGACCCAATGGGGCCGGCAAGAGCACGACAATTCGGTTCCTGGCGACCTTGCTCAAGGCAACCGCCGGTGAGGGAATCGTTAACGGCTATCACGTTACACGCGATCCCATTGGCGTGCGCAAAAGCGTGGGGTATATGCCCGACAGCTTCGGGGTGTATGACGGAATGAAAGTATGGGAGTTCCTCGACTTTTTCGCCGTTGCCTACCAAATCCCACGCAGCCGCCGCAGAAGGGTCCTCTCCGACGTCCTGGAACTGCTGGACCTGACCCACAAACGGGATGACTTCGTGAACGGATTATCGCGCGGCATGAAGCAAAGACTTTGCCTTGCGAAAACGTTGGTTCACGATCCCCCCGTGCTCATCCTCGACGAACCAGCCAGCGGACTCGACCCGCGTGCCCGGCTGGAAGTCAAGGCCTTGCTCAAAGAACTCCGCAAGATGGGCAAGACAATCCTCATTTCCAGCCACATTCTCACCGAACTGGCCGATTGTTGCACGTCAATCGGAATCATTGAGCGCGGGAAAATGTTGTTGCATGGGACGATCGATCAAGTCTATCGGCAGATCCAGCAGAATCGCCAGATTATGGTGAAGTTTTCAGGGGATCCCAGTCAGGGAGTTAGCTTAATACGCAGTGACCCCAATGTTCGGAATGTGCAACTCGATACCCGACACTGGATGGTGGAGCTTGCTGGCGATGAGCGCGATGTGCAGCGGTTGCTCCAACAACTGGTCGCCGCCGAATGCGGGCTGCTTTCCTTTGCGGAACGGGAACCGACTTTGGAAGATGTCTTCATGATGGTTACCAAGGGACTGGTGACGTAGCGCGGTCCCCTTCAGCTGCCGCGATCACATTGTCCGCTCTAACTTTGGCCGCAAACCCAGGCCGGCTCTCATGAATGTTGCCTTGAAGCAAACGGCCAATAGACACCCGTGGGGCGTTTGTCATGCTCTCTCAGAGAGGCCGTTTCAGGCATTCAGCCTTACGCTGGTATCGTCGGCGACATGAACCCACACGTGAACGTGGGGGGCACCGCGATAATGCCACACGAACGAGGGGCCTTCGAGACGCCAGCAGTCCCACACCTGGTCGTTACCCAGGTCGCGTTCGGCGTAATAGGCCATGTGACACGCATCGAGGCCACCTTGTGCCGTCAGGCAGGCGATCACTTCGTCCCGTTCAGATTGCCGATAGGGTTCGATGAGCGTTTGTAGTGTTTCTTGGACGAGTTGTTTTTGATCGGCAGAAATTTCGGCAATGGGGAGGCCCTGGAATTTACCGTTGGTGCCGCGAAAGCCAACCTTCGATTCATGTGGCATACCTCTGTTGACGAGTGCTTGTGCGCGTTGCTTGCCATCGAGTGCATCGTAAAGCAAGTTGGCCGATAGCGCCTGGGGCCAGAACACATTGCCGGGATGGTCGGGACCTTCGTTAAAGCCATCCGCTGCATGACCGTAGAAAATTGGACCGCCAAAGGCAACGTGGTCTGCCGAGTTGCCATCACAACGCGTGGTCAAGTGCCGCCCGGTTAATACGAACTCGAATTCAGCACGATCTGGTTCCCCAAAGATAGCAATACTGTTGAATTCGCCGAACCCGCCACTGTCGTCGTCGAGTTGCTTATCGATCCTGGCGTGCCAGTCGGGCTGATAAATTCCCTCGAAGATCGCGCGAATCATTGCCCGCTGGTCATCGTTGAAAAACTTGCTGTTGACGTAGTGCTTGGTGACATCCCAATTGTTGGCGATGCGGGTGCGCAGCAAGTTCCGTTTCGGATCTTGATAGTTCCAGTCAAAGCATACGGCTTCGCGCTGACTGGGAGAGAACGAATCGTAGAGTGTCTTCACCAGCGATTCGGGTGCGCTCGCATGGGTATCAGCCTGCTGGGGAGTCGCCCACACTTTACCGGCTGGCAAAGTCAGTGAAGCACCTGCACCGAGCACGGCACCGCCAGCCCTCTCGAGAAATTTACGCCGGGGAATGGAATTGAAGTGTGGGTTCATGTTTAGCAACGCCGGTGTGGTTAGTTCACCATTATTAGAACAGGATTTTTGAATTTTTGCAAAGCGGATCGGGATACCCTTCAGCGACGAGTGGTTTTGAGTTGGCAACAGGGACAAAAAAACGTCGCTCTTTGAGCCTGGACCACCCGGACAACTTCTCCTTTGTTACAGGTGGGGCATGGTTTTCCTGCTCTCGCGTAAACGCGATGATGATTTTGATAGCCACCTTGTTTGTTCAAGGCATTGCGATAGGTCCCGTCGCTCAACGTGGACCCCTCATGCCGAATTGCTTCTTCCAGGACTTCGTGCGTTGCATCGGCGAGTTTTTCCCACTGCTTCGTTTGCAGGAGGTCACAACGACGTTCCGGGTGGATGCCTGCGACATGCAGGATTTCCGCAGCGTAGAGGTTGCCGATGCCAGCAACCACGCGTTGATCGAGCAGCGCCACTTTAATAGGCCGTTTGCTCATGTTGAGCCGCCGGCGATAGCTGCGAGCCGTTACCGCAAGGGCATCGGGACCAAGCTTTGCGGGGCCGAACAGGTCATAGAATCTGGCCGCTGAAAAAAGTCGCACGCTGCCCAGCCCGCGGCGATCCCAATAATAGAGTTCGTTGACGGTGGCTCCCGACAGGTCGAGCCGCCAGCGGAGATAGGCCTGGCTGGGTGGGGTGGTCACGAGTACCAGACCGGTCATCCGCGGTTCCATCACGATGGCTGCCTGCGAATCGAGCCAGAGAACCACACGTTTGCCCACCCGGGCTACCTCCCGAATCGTGGTTCCCAAGACCTGGCGGCGAAATCGATCGATTCTAGGCGCTATCAGGATCGGTTTTTGACGACAAGGAGTGCGGCTGGTATTGACGATCTGCCGGCCTACAATCCCCTGGATGCCGCGACACATGGTTTCGACTTCGGGTAATTCAGGCATCG
Organism: Planctomycetota bacterium; assembly: GCA_963578605.1. GTDB lineage: Bacteria > Planctomycetota > Planctomycetia > Pirellulales > Lacipirellulaceae > JAKVCB01. Next base: position 54,086 of record CAUZEA010000001.1, on the reverse strand, counting down.
TGGGGCGTCGTCAGGCGGATGTGTGGGTTGTCGGAAGAGAAGCGGCCAGCCTCGCCTGGCAGTCGTTGTGGCAGCTGCCGCCCGGTGGAGGCAGTGGGCTTGCCAGCCAACAGGTTGCCCGTCATTCTACCGGCCCTTCCCACGAACAGCCACCACCGTCGGTGTGATGCACTTGCGTCTTCGTGACGGGCAGTTGAGAATTCAGGTTGAAACCCTTGCAGGAAGAAAACATGGGCAACACCTCGACGACTGCCGTGAGCCAGATTCCCGACGCTGCCGGGCGTTTTGGGCCTTTTGGAGGCCGATACGTTCCCGAGACGCTCATACATGCGTTAGACGAACTGGCCATCCAATATGAAGCGACCCGCAAAGACAAGTCTTTCCAGCAGGAGTTGACTTCCTTGCTGAAGCATTATGTCGGTCGCCCGTCTCCGCTCTATTTTGCCAGGCGGCTGACTGAACGTGTGGGTGGGGCGCAGATCTGGTTGAAACGGGAAGATCTTAATCACACCGGCGCACACAAGATCAACAATACGCTTGGGCAGGCTCTGATGACGTTGCGAATGGGCAAGCAGCGTGTCATCGCCGAGACAGGTGCCGGTCAGCATGGGGTGGCAACAGCGACGGCCTGCGCCCACTTTGGCTTGACGTGCATCGTTTATATGGGTGAAGAAGACATCCGTCGGCAAGCTCCCAATGTGTTCAGCATGAAACTTTTGGGCGCCGAAGTGAGACCGGTCACCAGCGGCAGCCGCACTCTTCGCGATGCGATCAACGAGGCGATGCGAGATTGGATGTCGAGCGTCGATTCGACCCACTATATTCTTGGATCGGTCGTCGGGCCGCACCCTTTCCCCAGAATCGTGCGGGATTTTCAATCGGTGATCGGTTGCGAGACGATTGAACAATCCCGTGCCCAATTGGGAAGGTTACCTGATGTCGTGGTGGCATGTGTTGGTGGCGGCAGCAATGCGGCAGGCATGTTTTATCCCTTTGTTGAGCATCGCGAAGTAAAACTCATTGGTGTCGAAGCGGGTGGGCATAGCGATCAGCCTGGTGATCATGCATCGCCACTGAGCTATGGGAACCCGGGAGTCTTGCACGGAAGTTACAGCTACGTGATGCAGGATGAAGACGGACAGACGTGCGATGTGCATTCAATCTCTGCAGGGTTGGATTATCCAGGCGTGGGCCCCGAACACAGTTACTGGAAGACTTCTGGCCGCGTTTCGTATGGCAACGCGCGCGACGATGACGCGTTAGCCGCTTTCGATACCTTGGCACACGACGAGGGAATCCTGGCAGCGCTGGAAAGCTCCCACGCCGTGGCCCGTGCCATCGAGTTGGCGGCGGGGCGATCTCGCGAAGAGAGTATCGTTGTTTGCCTCTCCGGCCGCGGGGACAAGGACGCTGCCGAGATAGCCCGGCTCAAGGGTGAATCCGCTTAGCCATTAGCCATTCAACAAATTTCCGTATGTCGACAATTGACGAACTTTTTACGAATCTTCGTGCCGCAGGTCGCAAAGCCCTGATGCCGTTTATCACCGCCGGTGATCCCGATTTAGAGTTTTCGGCACGTGTCCTGGCCGAAGTTGTCGGGCGGGGATGCCATCTATGCGAGGTTGGAATTCCCTACAGCGATCCGATTGCCGATGGACCTGTAATCCAAGCTTCCTACACGCGGGCTCTGGAGAAGCATGTGCGGCTCGAGCAGATTCTTGAGATGCTTGACGGTGTGATTCCGAAGTTGACCGCCCCGGTTGTCACGATGACAAGTTATGCCATTATCTCTCGCCACGCTGAGGAGCAGTACGTCGATGCCGTAGCCGAAGCTGGTGTTGCCGGAATCATTGCCCCCGATTTGCCGGTTGAGGAGTCGGCACCCCTGGCAAAAATTTGTGCGGAGCGCGACATCAGTCTCATTCAACTCGTTACCCCGACCACTCCACGAGAACGGACATTGAGAATTGCCGAGACATCGACCGGGTTTCTTTACTATGTCTCGGTGACAGGAATTACCGGAGAGCGAAAAGAACTCCCGGCGGAACTTGTCGACAATGTCGCCTGGCTTCGCGAGCAGACCGCGCTGCCAATCTGCATCGGATTTGGCATCAGCGATTCAGAACATGTACGGATGTTGGCACCGGTTGCCGACGGATTAATCGTTGGTTCGGCCATTGTGGGTCGCATCGCTGCCGCCGCGGACGAGCCGCGTGAGGCCGTTCTGAAGAACATCGGCAATTATGTGTCGACGTTGCTCGGGGAGCTGTCGGTCGCTTGAGCGGTCCCTGGAGTCCGCTCTGAGGCCTATTTTCAAGCGGGACGTAACCGGGGTTTTTGTCGATTCCAATTGTTTGACGTGCTGCTCGCCGCCAAGTTATAATAAGTGTAAGGTTGAGCTCCTCTGGTGGTCATTCATGTCGATTGCCCGCCTCAGCTGACCCACGATGCACTTGTCTCTGGCGATGGGTTGCTCGCTTCGCAAGCTAGCCCACTGCAGAATGTAGGTGGTTTCGGCGGAACATTTTTGGTACTGTCGTCGCCACGCGGAGTCCGGAACCCCAAAAGAGGAACACCCATGGTTGAAGGCCGTCGTAGCGAAGTGTTGCGTCGATTTTTTTCAGGGGTCACAGAATATGCATTTTGTACGGAGATTGGGGTCGTCGATCCACCGCTCGTCGATTATCTCTCCGAAATGCTCGTCCGATTTGTCCGCAACGAAGAAATTTATTCGGTGCGTGATGTGCGAGGCAAACGGCTCGACCGAGTCGCCGACATGCTCGCCGAGGCCCAGCAACGGCGTGGCCCGGCGCGACGGCAGGTGCATCGTCACATAGGTGACTTCATCCTCTTTTGGACAGGCCTCTATCCGGAAGTTATCGACAGTCTTCGCCAGAACGGTGGCAAAGATGCCCTGATCGATTATCCCACGCAGGGCAAGCGCGCGTACTACATCGCCAGTACGATTGCTGTCGAAAAAGAGTATGCTCCCAGCGAGGTTCTCGAGCGGCTTAGCAAACAGTTTGAGCTGTGCGTCTATGGCTTGTCGGAAGTTCGTCGTCAGTGGGAAGAGCGGGACGGAGATTTACCGCTCCTGGTCAACTGATTCGCTTGAGACTTGATCGATTTTCGGGCAACTATCTCAAGCCGGGATGAAAAGTTGGGTAGCAGCGGCAACCGGACTTCAGGCAGCGCGAACGACTTCTCTGACACGCGTTGTTATGGCCAGGTCGGTTCGGGCTTCATTCGGCTAACTCGCGCAAGAGTCGCGGCGGCGTACCAATGTCGATGACCTCAACGCAGCCGGTGTAAGTTTGCGCGGTAGACGTTTTGAATCCCTGCTTGTATGCCACAAACGTACAGGTGTGATCTGCCCGTACCGTCGGTGAGCCAGGTTGCCCGGTGTCACAGTCCAGTCCACTGGGAACGTCCACCGCCAGCCGGCAAGCGGATTGCCGGTTCATCGCGCGGATCGCGTCATCCAGCGGTGGGCGGGGGTCACCGCGGGACCCTGTCCCAAGCAGTGCGTCGACGATCCACATTCCGTCCCGAATCGGTTCGTCCGTCATGCCGGACCGGTCTCCCTCCCACTCGGCGGCAACTTCAGACCAGCGGGTGATTGGCACATCCGACCCCTTGAGGATTTCGTAGTTGGTTCGCGCGTCGCCAGTTAGCCCATGCGGATCGTTCAAAAGAATGGTTCGACAACGCACGCCGCGGATTTCCAGGTGCCGGGCAATCACAAATCCGTCGCCAGCGTTGTTACCCTTGCCGCAGAGAATCTCCACATTGGGTCGTGATGCGAGGGGCACGAGAATTTTCGGATCGAGGTGGATCAGCGATTCGGCGACTCCGCGGCCCGCGTTTTCCATCAACACCAGGCCGCTCATCTGATACTCATCGATTGCCCGACGATCGATCGTGCGTGATTGTTCGCGAGAAAGGAAGGGGGCAACCATGATCCCGTGATTATGGCCCCTTTTCGCTTTGGTTGACACGTACCACCGTTGTAAAAGATTGTGTCCCTACCCGACGCGAGGCAACATCCGGTCAGTTTTAACCCTGCGGGGGGAGTTACCACTGATACGTTTGCCCGCCCAGCTTGCAGATTACCGGTTCGTCCAGCACCAAATACTGGGCAACCTGCTTGCCATGACGGGTAATCAAGTCAAAGTATTCCTGGCTGAAGCGTGCGATTTTCTCGGAATTTTCTTCTTCTTTCTCGGTCACCGACGAATCAACCCAGCAGCCGTCGCGCAGGAAGAACGTTTTGCGTCCCAGGGAGCAAATAGTCGTGCAGGCGATTTGCTTGTCCCGGCGATGGTCATAGAAGACGACCCCTCGGCCGAGGTTGGCCACCAGTTTTCTGCCTTGGGCTTCTCCAAGCGTGTCGACAGAGTCACCGAATCCGCCACCACCGAAGCCTGAGGCTGGCGCCTTTTTAGCGTTTTGAAGTCGCCCTTTCGCGAACCGCTGCAGCACGCCTTCGCGCCCACTGGTGCGCTGGAGGTCTCGCGCCGCGGCAGAGGAGCGGGCACGGTTTTCGGCTACGTCCCGAATATCGCTGGTCTCGTCGGCCAGGAATGATGTGTAGGGCGTCAAAATTCCATGTTCCGTTGCCAGGGCAACGAGTTCCGTGATTAATTCCTCCTGGTGTCCGTTGAGGTCAAGTTCATCGATGATTTCTCCGACACGCCGTGTGGCCCAGAGTTTTGCGACAAACGCATTGGTGTCATCGGCGCTTTGTTTTACGAATTCGGCGGGAAATTCAAAGGACTTCGCGTTGCCAGCCACCGCTCCCTGTAACATCACCTTGGCTGTGCCGTCGCCTCGATATCGGCCGACAAGTACCACTTGGTCGCCGGCAAAAAGATCAAAGGAACCTTTCGGATAGACACGGGTGACAGGAGGGATGCCTGGTGAGGAGTTCGTTTCCAGGTCGAACCCGGCGGTCACGTCGGTCATGACAGGTGCTTTGATACGGGCAACCAATTTGCCGACGGCTGCCTCGATATCTTCGTCGGGCCGCACATATTCGGATTGTCCGAAGTTAGCACGTGCCAGCCTGTCGAGTAGCCGACTGTTGACGTCATAGCCCACACCAAAAGTAAAGAGCCGCGCTCGCACATGGTTCGTTTTCTGGCAGTTCACGACAATGGCTGCTTCACCAGTTTCTCCGGCGGTGGGCAGGCCGTCGGTCAGGAAAATAACATAAGCGGGTTGGCTGCTATCTTGGAGCATGTTCATGCCACGTGCTAAAGCGGCATTGATATCGGTGCTGCCACCCGCAAAAATCCCCTCCACGAATGCCAGGGCGGCTTGCCGCGATCTACTGTCGAATCGTTGGAGTTCGGGTTGAAACGACTCAACTTTGCTGTCGTAAGCAACAATGTTAAACAGGTCCCTTTCGCGCAGATTGTTAAGTACGACCTTCAACGCTCCTTTGGCTTGCTCGATCTTCTCGCCACTCATACTTCCGGAACGATCGACGACAAATACCACCGTTTTGGCCGTTTGGATCGCAGGCTCCGATTTGACTTCCGGGCTGGCCAAAAGCAAGAAGTAACCGTCCTGGTCACCGGTCGGTCGATAGCTGGTCAGGCTGGCGCTAACGCCGGCAGCGGTCGCGTCGTAAAAAAGCCGAAAGTCTTCGCCAGGTAGAGTGTTTGTTGATTCATGGGTGACGATCGCATGGTGCTGGTCGGGACGGTCCAGCTTGACCGTATGCGTGGCGGAATAGATGTTTTTGATTGGCGACTGGCTCTCGATCACGACCCGGATCTTGAGTTGTTCAAGCGGTGCGGAAGTATACTTGGCAGCCCGCAGTGGGAAAAGAAAATCGGTCAGCCCATGTGTGTGACGGCAGAGTTGGGTGTAGCGGAGGGTTACCGTACGTTTCGCGCCGGCAGGTACCGGAAACACACCCGTCCGAAACACCCCGCTTCCGACCCATTCGAGAAGGGCTGGATCGCGATTCTTGCGGACTATTTCTTCGTAGGTCTGACGGGCCTTGTCAGCCGGTAGAAGTGCCGCCTCGTATTCTTTACCGTCGACCAGCAAGGTTAGCCGATCAATCGCTCCGTCGTAGGGCAACGGAAACATAAAAGCGACTTCCATCGTTCGATGACTCGTATTCACAAAGGTCTGGGCAACCTGCACCTGGGCAATTTGATCCCGCAGCGTGGCATTGACCTCAATCGACTCGATCTTGTAGCTGCCCGATGTCGGTGTGGGGTTGGGGCGAACGTGAGGGCGTGGCAGGCGGGTTTTATGGTCTGGTCGCACGTCGACGAGCAGTCCCTGGGCGGCAGCAGGTTGCACACAGCAGGCCACCAACCCACCACAGAAAGCCAGCAAGAGAAGGGAAAAACCATTCGAAAGGTTTGTGTGGATCACGATATTTGCTCCGAGGTCAGGTTGAGAATTCGGCAAGGCTGCCGTCTGCTAGCGGTCACGTTGTCCTGCGACGACCGGGAGTCGACAACCAAGTTGTGATGAGCACCGCAAGGGGTGCTGGCTCCTTCGCTTGGCCAAAGAGGCATTGCCGCTCACCCGGGACGCTTTACAACTCTTGAGACGTTGTCTCCGGGTAAAAAGTTCCTGGATATCGCTTTTTTCTCGCACCCTCTCCGGTTTATTTCTCAAACCTCCCAAGCTTCGTCGGTGTTCTATTTTCCCTGGGTGAAGATTGCACTTGCCGACTGGGGCAGACTTAAGGAAGATCCGCCGCGGTTTTTTGTCTTCCGGACCAGGCCGACAAGGCCCGCGGCTTCCTTGCCGCCAGGCCCTGTCGACGCAGTACGGGTGGCCATATCGGTGCTTTCCGTTCCGTTCGGACCGTTTGTTTGCTCATAGATTCACCGTTTGTTTGCTCATAGATTCGATGTCGAACCGCCGATTTATTCTGCTGACCTTTGGCCTGCTCACCGGTTGCCACCCGACTTGGGTAGGGCTACCTGCCAAGCGGGTGTCTGAACCGGTTGCTGTGACTTCACCCGTATTGATGACTCCGAGCACGGCTCCGGTAGTCATTTTCGAGACGGACCCAGTTTTTGTGCAGCCGCAGCCGGTGATCCCGATCATACCTGGGCCTGCTTTCGCACAAGTTCCTCCGTCGGTTGCGGTGCTCCCGCAGCCTACGGCACCGATGGCGATTCCCGAGCAGGTCCCTGCACCACCCGAGACACCGATGCCTTTGTCCCAGTTGCCGGGTGTGCTTGGTGGCGCGAACATCTCTTCGGATTTGGGTTTTCCAAGTGGCCCGTCGAATATCGTGAAGTTGCCGAACCCGCTTTATGTGCCAGTTGGTAATGACGAGGTAGCATGGGAACAGATTACCGGAGTTGTCAGTGATTACTTCCGGGTCACGCAGGAACGGCGGGCGCGGCGTTCGCCAGAAGTTTTGATTGATGGGACGATTACGACGGCTCCGCTCGTGGGTGCAACGATTTTCGAGCCACAACGAAAAGATTCCGTCGGCGCATTTAATCGCTGGCAGAGCACATTCCAGACGATTCGTCGATTTGCGACCATTGACGTACGGCCCGATCCGACCGGATACCTGGTGAGCGTCCAAGTTGAAAAACAACTTGAAGACCTCCTTCGGCCACAGGAGTCAACAGCTGGTCAGGCGATCCTGCAGTACGACAACACGATTCCCCTGCGGGACAAGTTCGAGGTTAGTCGTACTCGTGAATCGGGAATGTGGATTCCGCTGGGCCGGGATATAGCCCTTGAGCAACAGATGCTGGCCGAGATTCAGGCACGATTTGCCAATGGCCATCAATATCTAACAGGCCGCAACCCAGGAAGAAGTCTATAAATACCGGCAGGGCAACTCGTTCCTGGCGGACCAGGCGTGGTGGATGGGTTCCTTGGATACCCCCCGCTGTCGTTGGCCGCAATGGGGTGCTGGTGAATCCTTGGACGGTCCCACCGTGCGTTGGATCACTTCACTGGTTGGATCGTTTAGGGTGCAGCTTTCCTGTCGCCCAGGTGTTCTAAGAGCCGTAGCAGAGGATACTTCCATCCAACATCACGACCACCACGCGCCCATCACGTTCAATCAGTAGTCCACCCGGTAGTGGCTCATTGGAAAAACGATGTTGAAATCGCGGTTTGCCTGCCTCGGTCTCCCAGGCGGCCACGGACCACTCGGGCTGGGCCCGCCCCTCTTGTTGATGTTGCAGCACCGCAACCACGTCGCCGGAGCAAACAGCTAAAGAAAGCACCTCGAACCGCTGCTGTCGTCCCAGGCTGTATCCCCACCGTATCGTATCGTTCCGACTCAGTTGTTCAGCCACAGCCCCGCCCCTCCGTTGGGCGTTTTCACCAACTTGTGGTGCCAGTAGCGCTTTGACCTGCGCCGCCTCGCAACAGGTCAGCGCTCCGTTCTGGTAATTGACCATCACAACGGTCTGGTCGTCCCAGGCAGGAGGAATACCACCAAAGTTCAGCAGCTGTCGCTGGTCACCGGTGACCGCCTCAAACTTGCCTTTGGTCGAGACATTGCGGGGCGACGAGTAGAGGATACGACCCCCTACAATAACCGTCTGATCGCCGAAGACGCCAACAAATTTTCCGTTGTTTTGCTTGGGCTTCCCGTCCTCGAACGAATCGGACAAACACTCACCAGTCTGCAGGTCAAACCGCGCTGGCGAAACCTGGTTGCCACCGGCCATCAGCAGCTCGCCGCCGTGAATCGTGAGGTTGCCCTGCGCGCTAATCCCTTTGCGCAACGTTGGATTCAAATGACCAGAGGAGTTGTTGTGCCACCGGAGTTCACCAGTTATTGCATCCACCGCGTAGACGTACGTTCCGTCGGAATCGATGATTCCGGCAGCAAAGTAAGCCACCCCGTCGCGAATCAAAACTCCCGACTGCACTGGCCACGTGGAACAGAGAGACCCGTAGACAGGTATGTGACGCTGGACCGGTGCGGCATGGAACCGCCATAACAGTCGGCCGGTGGCGGCTTCCAACGCATAGACATACCCATCGCCGCTGCCGAAATAGGCTCTCCCTTGCCAGATCGTGGGCGGATACTTGATCGGACTCGGAGTGGCATATTCCCAGCGGAGTTGCCCGCTGGATGCGTCCAGCGCCCGGACTTTTCCATCATCGCCACCCAAGAAGACCAACCCACCGGCTGACGTGGGCGCCGTCGGAACGAACTCCACGGACGGATTGTATTCCCAATGGGGCCGAGTTTTTTCAGGTAATTTGACACCCGACGATGCGGAACGCGAATTGTTGCCACGGTAGGTGGACCAGTCGTTTTCCCGGACCTGAAGCGATTGGACGGCTTGGATGTCGCCCTCTCCCTGTTCGAGCCGTTCCGGGGTGGACTCGTGATCGAAGCGAAAGTCCCCTGCCGAACACCGTCCCAAGAAACCGACTAGTGAGAGGTTGCAGTCGCATTGCCAGGGACCGATGTACAACATCCCATTGGCCGGAATAGCCCCGTCGTTGCATGCCGGCCGAGCGGAACCGTCGACCAGCACTTGTTTCGTCTGACGGTCGAATCGCAACATTCCCTCGCCGCGACAGAAGAACGAATCGGTGCTGGCCGTGAGCCGTGTGCAAGCTTGCTTTCGAAACTGCAAATCTTCTCGTACCCCACCCGATGCCGGATCGATCGCCACGTGGCTACCACCCGGTCCCACGCCCAGGATCACATTTCCGTCGACATAGATCGCGTTGGGATTATTAGTGATCTTTTTCTTGGACCAGAGCAACGAGCCACTGTGGGTGGCGACGGCGATTACGTTCATCCGCGTCTGGCCTTGAACAATCAGCGCCGCGGGCGTGGCCACCGCCAAACAGGCTGTCCGGAAACCGGGTGTAGATGTCAGGCCCTTGCCGGGTTCCTCAATCAATTCCAAGGTTTGCGGTTCGTTCTGGGTCCAAAGAACACTTCCCGAATCGGTCTCTAAACAGCGGAGGTGCAGGTCGGGACAATAAAGGAAGAGCTTGCCGCCGGTCATAGCCATGCCACGGGAATCAATCAACCGCTCTTCCTTGTGTGTCCAAAGTACTTTGTTTTCCTTCAGATCATAGGCACACAGGGTGTCGCCAAAACCGTGTGGCATGCGACTCTTGTAGTAGGCACGGCTGAGGTCGCTCCAGCTCCAGCCGCCAAAGGAACGATCGCCCTTCTTGGTCTCCGCGGCGGGATCTGGCTTGCCGCACAAAAAATAAAGTACGTCGTCTTGAATTGCCATCCATTTCCACTGGCCCAGTACTTCCGCCGGTTGGATCATTCCCCGCTCTTGACCCGTTTCGGCGTCCAGCTTCAGGCACCGATCCCTGTCGATCATGTAGAACGTGTCGTCGGTCGCAATAAAAGCGGATCGATGCACCAGATACCCCTCCGGAAGTTTCCGACGCCAGAGCTCGGTGCCGTTGTACCCGTTGCGAGCAATCAACGTGTAGAGGATGTCCCACTCCCGCCGGTGATGGGCAATGTTCCCGATGGCCAGAAACGTACGGCCCCCGGCGGCGGTCGTGACCGAGGGCATGCCAATATAAAACGGCCCGGTCAGGAACTGGGTCATGTAGGGTGCCCGAATGATCGCATCGGTGGAGACCGGGTTGTTGTCGGGTCCCTTTTCCCAGTGGGACCAATTGTCCGCCCCGGCAAGTGGCGGGCTGAAGCATTGAATCCAGCCACCGTGATCGTCCGTCCAGATGACGACGTCGCCGGCACCTCCGTCGCGGGCCCAGTCGGCAAGCTTTTCAGCATCACCAGGCTGGTTCCCTGCGGCAAGGAGTGCCGTTCCGCCGGGACGCAGTACGCGCAGTATTTCTTGCATCGACAGCTGCGCACGCAGCTCGGAAGTCATCGGTGGGGCAACGACGATGTCGATCAGCCGATCGGCGTAGGGAAGCTTGTCGAGCGGACCCGATTCGACCGCCAGACGCTGAATTCCGTAACCCGCAGCGTCGGACCGTTTCATCAGCTCACGGGCCATCTCGCGCTGCGGTTGTCGGGCGTTGACTAAGAGTTCACTGAGGCGCGCAATCTCCAAGGCAACGGCTGGGTCACCTCCCAACACTGCACAAATGCCCCGTTGCATACCGGCCCGCTCGACCAGTTGTCCGGCCACTGCACGGGCCTGCGACCCGGCCAATGAATGACTCGGCAGTGACGGTCCCAGAACGCCGGCCAGCGCCAGACAAACGATTGTGCGACCCCAGCGTGAACAAATTTTGATTTGCATGAAAGTTGCCCCTGACTGGATGTGGGATGTAGGACGGTGACCTCTCCACGGCCCCAAGGATCGCCGGAGAGGTTCACAGCTCACGGGATCTTGGTGATTCAGCGTTTGTGGAGAGTCTTTTATTCTAGGGGATATCACGTTCTCAAGCGAGTCGCTGCGGCGACCGCCAGAGTGTCCGCGACCTGTTCCCGGCAGACGGTTTCATGGCCAGTCACTTGGCTGCAGGTCGGGCTGGGCTCCGCCGAACAGGTCTATATGCTGACCGTCCGTTGGCCAACCGGAAAGCAGCAAGTTTTCGGGGATTTCCCTGTGGGGCCAAATGCCACCTGCCGATATTGGAAGATCGAGAAACAGGGCGGCGATGTGCGTCTAGTTGGTCACGATTCAAGACGCTTTTCGGCAGCGGGTGTAAAAGAATCTTGGTGGCACCCAGTTCTGCAGACACAATTTTTCGGCACGATCCAATTCACACCGAGTGGTGTGGCAATACGGATCTGTCACACACTCTTAAGAAGGAAGATTGCTCGTTGTGCCCAGATTCAATTGTGTGGGGACTCCCAATTTGGGTGTCGGGACTGCGGTTGCGTCCGCTGCTTCTGTTGCGACTGGCAGCATGAGGGTAAAGGCGGTCCCCACGCCAACCTTGCTTTCGACGCGGATCCGCCCGCGATGTTCTTCGATGATATCCCGGCACATCGACAGCCCCAGTCCGGTGCCACCCTTGCCGCTTGCATCGGGACCTTGCTTGGTACTGTAGAATCGATCAAAGACTTTGGGCAGTTTTTCCTGCGGAATGCCGGAACCACTGTCGCGAATAGAAAGATCGACCGTTCCCGATGTTTTGTTTTCCGCAATGCGGATGGTAATGTGCCCGCCTCGCCCGATTGCTTGACGTGCATTAGTCAGCAAGTTCAAGAGAACCTGTTGGATTTGGTTCCCGCAGACATTGGCCTTGCGAGTTTGTTCAAAATGGGTCTCGACATGAATTCGGTACTTGTTCATCTCGCGTTCAAGTAGTACGAGCGACTGATTGGTGATCGCGACAAGATCCGTGGGTGACTTTTCGGTGCCACGATTACGAGCCAAGCCCAGGACTCCGTTGGTGACCTTTTCGGCACGTTGGGCTGCCTCAAGTATCTTTGTTAAGGCTTTGTCGCGGGTCGGTTTGTCCTCGTGGCGAAGCCCCAACTTGGCATAGTTGAGGATGGTCATAAGGACATTGTTGAATTCGTGGGTTGTGGTACTTGCCAACTCACCCAGAGCGGCCATTTTTTGGGCGTGCCTCAATTGTTCGTGAAGGCGATCGATTTGCTCTTGGAGGGGGATCTCGTGCCGCTGCATGGTTACCTCGTGAGGCCCGCAAATCATCCTTTGAGCAGCCAGACTACGCAGACTGCCAAACCACTGCAGGCGAAAATTTTTGCCAAGGAAGATTTTCTTAAACTGTTATAGTTGGGTGACTTACCACTGTTTTTCTATCGTCGTATTGAACTGGCTGACTCAAATCGAACAGGATAGAATCCTGCACCATCCACAATTTAAGCGTTTTCAAATCAAGAAGCTTTTATCGAGGAGTTGCAAGGATGCATGCTGTAGGACTTCGCGAGCAAGCGATTCAAGTTGCCCGTCGGCTGGGATACGACATTCGGCAGGACTGGCTGGGGGGGGAAGGGAGCGGCCATTGCCTGGTCCGTGGTCGCAAGATTCTTCTTTTAGATTTGGCCCAATCGCCCGAAGGGCAATTTGACGCAATTCGTGATGCACTTCACGGTGAAATCCAGCTTCCCAGCGTGACCATGACCGAAGAACTGGCCGACTGGCTCGATGTTCGCAGTGTTGCTTGAATAGCCATGTTGCCTGAACAGCCATGTTGCCTGAATGACTGTGGCTTGACGACCGGAAGACTCAGGAGCATGACCTTCGATAGAGCTGGTGCCGCCCGATATAGGCGACCACTGGCTCCGGGGTCAGACCTTCGATGCTATCACCGGCACGGACCCGGTCGCGAATCAAAGAACTGCTAATGGCCACTTCTGGCATATCTATATGGAGTGCCCCCACCACGCAACTTGCCTGATCTAACAATTCGTTGAGCAGACGGAGGTTGGCTGCTGATTCGCCCGCGCGATGGGCCACGACGGGGCGGGCAATGCGACAGATTTCGACCGGTTCGTGCCAGTTGGGGAAATCTCGCAGGGCGTCGGCACCCATCAAAAAGTGCAATAGATCGTGGGGGTGGTCGGACTGGATCGCCCGCAACGTATCGATCGTAAAGCTCACGCCGCCCCGAGCTATTTCCAGGCGACTTAACCGAAAGGCTGAGTGGTTTAGAATAGCTTGTTGGATCATCTCGCAGCGGTGTGTCTCTTCTGCCTCGGGGCCAGCGGGCTTGTGAGGCTGTTGGGCAGCCGGTGTAAACCAGATTTCGTCGAGTTCGGCTTGGCGCAAGCAACATTCGGCCAACGTGAGATGGCCGTAGTGGATCGGGTCGAAGCTACCACCAAAAATGCCTAATTTCATGACTCCTGCCCCTAGTCCGCTGGGGAGGGTATCGTATCGGGTCTGGTCCATGACTTCCACTACGAAACTTGAGTTTGTCGATGTCTGACCGTCAGCAATCACTGTTCGAAACAGACCCTGCTCCCTGGGAGGTCGACGACCGGGCTCAGCGGGCGGTCGCCACTATTGTATTCAGCGAGGGTCCACAGGGTGAATTTGATTACCTCATTCCCCCGGAGTTTCGAGAGGCGGATAACGGTGAGCGGATGCTGGAACCAGGCCGCCGCGTGGAGGTTCCTTTGGGGCGGGGCAATCGGCGTATTGTGGGTTATTGCATTGCCGTCCAGTTGAAGTCTTCGGGTAGACGGCTGAAAGAGGTAACCGCGGTACTCGACCCGGCACGTTTGCTTTCTCCCGCGATGCTTCGCCTTGCTGGTTGGATGGCCGACTACTACATCTGCCCGTTGGGCCAGGTTTTGGACGGCATTATTCCGGCGGGAGTTCGCCATCAGGCCGGTACCCGCGAGGTGAGGTTGCTCAGTGTGCCGACGCGTGTCCTGGCCCAGATGACAAAACTGAAGCTTCCCAAAAAACAGGCCGAAGTCCTTCAGCTCTTGGCCACCAGCGCCAAGCCGCTTACCGCTGCCCAAGTCGCTGCCCAGGCCGCATGTACGGTTGGACCGGTCAATAGTCTTCGAAAAAAGGGTCTTGTCGAAGAGTCGGTAGTGCGTGTCGCAAGTGGTTCGTCATCCGTTGGGCCGCACAAGGTGCCGCGGCAAGCACCTCATGATTTAAGCGATGACCAAACGGTTGCCCTGGAGCGGGTCCTGGCCGCGATGCATGCCCGCGATCATCAAACACTTTTAATACACGGAGTCACGGGAAGCGGTAAGACAGAAATTTACATTCGGGCGATGGAGGAGGCCGTCAGTTTTGGTCGGCAGGCAATCGTGTTGGTTCCTGAAATCAGTCTCACGCCTCAGACCGTGGCTCGGTTTCGCGCGCGGTTCGACCGGGTAGCCATTTTGCACAGCCACATGAGCGATGTAGAACGTCATCAGCATTGGGGGCAGATTGCCCGCGGGGAAGTTGAGGTGGTTGTGGGAGCCCGCAGTGCTGTTTTTGCACCGGTTCCGCACCTTGGCCTGATCATTCTCGATGAAGAGCATGAATCGACCTTCAAGCAAGAGGTTGCCCCTCGTTATCACGCACGCGACGTTGCTTATTGGCGGGCCCATGACGAAAAGGTACCCCTTGTTCTGGGAAGTGCCACCCCTTCGCTGGAGAGTTGGCAACAGGCGCAAACTGGCAAGTTCCAGTTAGTCGAGATGCCGCGCCGCGTACTTGCCAGGCCCTTACCAACGGTCAACACGATTGATCTGCGGTTGCAAGAGCACAGTCGGGGCGCGCGCGGATCGATCAGCCGTCCCCTGTCTCAGGCTATCCAGGCCAGTCTTCGTGATGGAGGGCAAGTCATATTAATGCTGAACCGTCGTGGTTATTCGACGCACATTCAATGTCCCCAGTGTGGAGGTGTCGTGATATGCCCCCACTGCGACATGTCACTCACCTTTCACCGCCACACCAATTCCGCCATTTGTCACTATTGCGAATATGAGATTGCTGCTCCTTCGGAATGTCCTGACTGCAAATTTGGGGGAATCCGTTATTCGGGGCTGGGAACACAAAAGCTCGAAGATGAGGTGGCAGCCCGCTTCCCCGAGCACGTTTGTGTTCGCATGGATACCGACACGATGCGTCGTCCGGGGAGCCATCAAGAAGCACTGACTGCGTTTCGTGAAGGCCGGGCGCACATTCTGTTGGGGACACAAATGATCGCCAAGGGCCTCGATTTCCCCAATGTGACGTTGGTGGGCGTGATCAATGCCGATACCGCGTTGCATCTGCCTGATTTCAGGGCAGCGGAGCGAACCTTTCAGTTGGTCACGCAAGTCGCAGGTCGCACTGGGCGGGGTGACAAAGGGGGACAGGTGGTTGTGCAGACGTTTTCACCGGATCACCCAGCCATTGTGGCGGCGACCCGCCACGACTATGAAGCATTTACACGGCATGAACTGCCCGCACGCGAGTTTGCCAAGTATCCTCCGTTTGCATCCCTGGTGCGCATTGTCTTTCGTAGTGAAGACGAACAGCTCTCACGTTTGGTTGCCGAAGAATACACAAAAATTTTGCTCCGTATAGCAGCGGTCCATGACGAAGAGATCCGTGTGCAAGGTCCCGCTCCCGCGCCCTTCGCAAAACTGCGCGGCTACTATCGTTTTCACCTGCAATTGCAGTCGACCAACGTTGGCGCGATCCGGGAGGTCGTGTTCGCAGTGGCTGCGGAAATGAAGCTGCCAGACAAGGTGACCTGGACCATCGACGTCGATCCGGTCGACATGTTGTAACCAGGCCTTTACCCCCGCCAAATCAGGGGGATACTCGCTTTCCCCTGCCGCGGAGATCGTGTTGGCGGTGCGGGATTGAACCTGGCTGCACTTGGATCAATGGGTCCGGCTACCGTAGAATTAAGATATGTCGTATCGCACCTTCAAACGTGTCCTGGGCGAAACGAGTCTCGAACGCAAATGTCGTTGGTGGTTTGGTATTTCGCTGGCGGTGATGCTGCTGGTCAGTTTCACGTGGTATCAGCGGGAGACCGACAAGCTAGTTGAGCGGAGTACCCAGGAATTAGCTCGAGAATTGGTGAGGGCCGGATTGCTGGAAATCCACCTTGAGCACCTCGGAGAAATGGAACGTGGCCCCGCAAAAGGGGACTCGGTAGCGGGAGACCTGGAAAACCGCTATGACACCGATTTCTACCGTGCTTTTAACGAAAGTGCGCGCGATTTAAAACTGGGGCGTGACTTTGAGTGGCGGGCTTTAAAGCCGCATGCCACTGGTGCTGAAGCCGATTTTCTCGACGACACCGAGCAGCAACTCATTGAAGCCCTGGTGCGTATTTCGACGGACGAAGAAATTGACCAGGCCGAGATCAAACGAGACCGTGTTCATGCCAACGATGAGGGAGAACGCGAATACCTCTACTACCATCCACTTCTCGCCAGTGGTGATTGTCGCGAGTGCCACAACAAGGTGCTGGGGGAAGACTGGAAGGAAGGTGATCTGATGGCCGTCGGACGGATTACCATCAATCATCAGCCAACGGTCGATGCCAAAGCCAAAAACCAGGCTCTTGCCTGGACACAAGCCGTTGTGGTTGGTGCCCTCTCGATGCTCTCTTTGTGGGCCATTGTCCGCTACGTCATTGTCAAACCGGTGACCCACCTTCGCGACATCAGTAACGCGGTTCGCCAGGGGGATACCGACCAACGGGCCCAGATTCGCACCGGCGACGAGTTCGAGGAACTGGGTGCCGCCTTTAACCGCATGTTGCGACAGCTGTTGAGCCAGCAGGAAGAGTTGCAAATTGTGAACGAGGAGCTCGATACACGACTTGACGAACTTGCCCAGGCCAACATGCGCCTGTTCGAAATGAACCGCTTGAAAGGGGATTTTCTGGCCACCGTCAGTCACGAATTGCGAACCCCCCTGAACAGCATCATTGGTTTTAGCGATGTCTTGATGACGATTGATACGCTCAGCAACAAACAACGCCGGTACGCTACAAACATTCAACGCTCAGGGCGAATTCTCCTGGACATGATCGATGACATCTTGGATCTCGCCAAGGTAGAAAACGGCAAGATGGATGTGAAGCCCAGCGAGTTTCGGATTGGGGCGGTCGTGGCTGCCCAATGTGATATGGCGCGACCCCTTACCGAAAGGAAAAACATCGACCTGGTCCATACGGTTTCTCCTGATCTTCCTTCCATGTTTCAAGATCAAGCCAAGGCGCAGCAGATTCTTAATAACCTGCTGTCCAATGCGATCAAGTTCACGCCCGAGGGAGGGCGAATTGACGTAACCGTCAACCGCCATCCTAGCGGCGATATGCAGCTGACCGTCTCCGATACGGGGGTTGGCATCAGCGAAGAAGATCAGACCTTTGTGTTTGAGAAGTTCCGGCAAGGGACCAGCGCCGTGCCGGGAGCAGATGCCATGACCCGCGAGCATTCGGGGACCGGGTTGGGATTGTCGATTGTCCGCGAACTGTGCCGTCTGCTGGGAGGTGAGGTCACCCTGCAAAGTGAGCTCGGTAAGGGGAGTTCTTTTTACGTCCATTTGCCCTGGCAACTTGAAACCGAAACGCGTTTTGAAAATCCGCGCAACGACGAACTGGAGGCCTTGACCCGACCCCTGCCGGATATCTCTGCCACCAAAAGGACTGGCCAACAGGCTGGTAATGGTGACAATGTGGGTCCGGCGACGACCACCGTTTCCTCGACCCCTTAAGCAGTGGCTGCGGACGTGCCCAGAGCCAGCCTTTGAAGGTCTTGGGGTCCCTCCCTCACCATAGGTAACAAGCCGATTCATGTCTCAAGTTCAGCTCTATACCGATGGAGCGTGCAGTGGTAATCCGGGGCCAGGAGGATGGGCATTCCTGCTTCGGCATTCCGTCTCTGGCAAGGAGATGGAAGATTCCGGCGGCGAACCCGAAACCACCAATAATCGTATGGAGTTGACTGCGGTGGTTCATGGGTTGGGAGCACTCACACGCCCCACTCAAGTTGAACTTTTTACCGACAGTGTCTATGTCGGCATGGGTATCAGCGAATGGCTTGCGAAGTGGAAGGCCAATGGTTGGCGTCGCCGCGAAGGGAAGCGGTGGGCAGCGGTCAAGAATGAGGATCTCTGGCAAGAACTGGACCAGTTGCTCGGAAAGCAGGTGGTGACCTACACCCGCGTGGCTGGGCACAGTGGTCATCTGGAAAATGACCGGGTCGACGAGCTCGCCGTCGCGGCCTATCAAAAATATCTCTGACGCAATTCTGCCCCTGCCGACAGGAACCAATCTGGTTGGTGACCTGTTGCTGCTCTCGATCAGAGGCTGGCGTGCCGGAGCTGCGGTTCTACAATGACGGCATGGCTGCCCCTGCGCGTGAAGTTCCCGCTCAGAAAAATCTCACCCCCCCGGAGGTGCTGGCAACCCCCGTGTCCCGAGTTCGCGAGGTCGCTTCGCAGTGGGTTCCGCTGTTGGACAAATTGGGTATTCACACCGCTGCCGATCTCTTGTTTTTCTTCCCCCGCGATTTCGAGGATCTCTCAGATCGCCGAGCCATTGCCGACTTGGAGGAAGAAAAAGTGCAGACGGTGCGTGGGCAGGTGGTTGAGGTGGACGGCCAGTCGAGTGGCTTCGGCAAGAGTCGTGTGGGCGTACTGCTCCGCGACAATACCGATTTTATTCGGGCAATCTGGTTTAACCAGCCCTTCATGCGACGTAAATTCCGGGTGGGACAACATGTCCTTATGTCGGCCAAGCCACGCTTTCACAGCGGGCGGTGGGAAATGGCGCATCCGCGGATCAGTTGGCTTGACCATCCAGAGGAAGGAGCTGGCGTCGACTTGCTACCTCTCTACCCGCTCACCGAAGGGCTCAAACAATATCAGCTGCGGCGGATCGTAGCCGCTGCGCTGGAAGATTACGCTCCTGCCCTTGAGGAGGTGTTCCCCGAAGCCCTCCTCGCGATCCTCGATTTGCAGCCACTTCACGCAGCGCTGCGGGCAATGCACAATCCTGCCAGTCGCGCCGAACTGGCAGTTGCCCGGCGGCGTTTTATCTACCAGGAATTGTTTATTCTCCAGCTTGCGATCGCCGCCCGCCGCTGGCAACAAAAGGTCGGCTTTCGCGCTCCAGCCCTGCCTGCCAGTACGCAAATCGACGCACGCATCACACGCCTGTTCCCTTTTGAGTTGACCTCCGGGCAGCGGAAAGCGATCCAGCAGGTAGCAGACGACATTGCCAGCGAAACTCCCATGAACCGTCTGCTCCAGGGGGACGTTGGCAGCGGGAAGACGGTCGTGGCTGTTTATGCAATTCTCACCGCCGTCTCCCACGGGTATCAGGCAGCGTTGATGGTACCCACCGAAATCCTTGCCCGGCAGCACGTCGATACTCTCGGAAAGCTGCTGAAAAAAAGTCGCGTTCGGTGTCGGCTGTTGGCTGGCAGTGTAACCACAAAAGAACGGGCCGAAGCCCTCCAAGAGATCAAAGCTGGTGAAGTTGATGTTGTGATCGGTACCCATGCCGTTGTCCAGCAAGACGTGCAGTTCTCCAAGCTCGGACTTGTCGTGATCGACGAACAACACAAGTTCGGCGTCCGCCAGCGGGCAGCTATCCGCCAGGGTAACTATTCCCCTCATTACCTGGTGATGACTGCGACACCGATCCCGCGGACTGTGAGCATGGCTCTGTTCGGCGACCTGGACGTATCGGTCTTGCGCGATATGCCACCGGGAAGGTGTCCCGTAAGTACCTACCTCATTGAGTCAGCTCGCCAGCAGAAGTGGTGGAATTTTGTCCGCGAGAAACTCCGGGAAGGGCGCCAAGCCTTTGTTGTTGCACCGTTGGTCGATGAGTCGGAAAACTTTGCTGCGAGAAGTGTTGCAGAAGCCTTTGAGCAACTCACCAATGGTGAATTAGAGGCATTTCGCGTAGGGTTGGTGCATGGGCGGATGCACTCCCATGAAAAAGAACACGCGATGTTGGAGTTTCGAAGTGGGAAAACCCAAGTGCTGGTTTCGACGACCGTCATCGAAGTTGGTGTCGACGTTCCCAATGCGACAATTATGGTGGTCGACTCACCAGAACGCTTCGGTCTCTCCCAATTGCATCAATTGCGGGGCCGGATTGGTCGGGGGGCACATCCCGGCTTCTGTGCCGTGCTGGTCGACGAGCAGCTAAGTGATTCGGCCCGAGAGCGACTCAATGCTTTCTCCTCGACAAGTGACGGGTTTGAACTGGCTGAACTCGATTTTGATCTCCGCGGGCCTGGGGATTTGTTTGGGACGCGGCAACACGGCTTGCCCCCTTTGCGGGTGGCGGACTTGCGTCGAGACCGCCAGGTCCTGGAAGAAGCACGTCGAGAATCGCAGGCCCTTTTTGCGGAAGATCCCGGTTTGAGCAGGCCGGAACATGCCCGCCTCCGCCGACAGATGCTGACTCGTTACGGGCAGGCGTTGGAATTGGCCGATGTCGGTTGACCAGGCCAATGCGACGGCAAGCGGTTTTGCGTGCCCAGTGGTCGCGGGGCCGGAAATCGGCGGACAACTCCCGGATACCGCACCGCTTGGACTCCACCACTACGACTTTGGGGACTCTACCACGACGACTCAGGCACCGGGTTTCAGGCACTGGGTTTCAGGCACTGGGTTTCAGGCACTGGGTTTCAGGCGCTGGCGGTGATGGCCTCGGTCGCGTGCCATCCAGTTTTGTCCCGTTCAATTTGTCGATAGAGCGTGTCGCGTTCAATCGGTTCACGACCGGCCTCGATAATCAGGCGGCGGATCGCTTCATCACTGAGAACTTCGGGGGTTGTCGCACCGGCGTCGTGATAGATGAGTTCGTGACGGACCGTACCGTCGATGTCATCGGCTCCATAGGAGAGCGCGATTTGTGCCGTGCCCATTCCCAACATGATCCAGTATGCCTTGATGTGAGGTACGTTGTCGAGCATCAGTCGACTGATTGCCATGACGCGCAGGTCAACAAGGCTCGAAGCTTTTTTGATGTGGGCGAGGCCCGTGTTTTCCGGGTGAAAGGCGAGCGGGATAAACGTTTGCAGCCCTCCCGTTTCATCCTGTAATTCGCGTAGCCGAAGTAAATGATCGATTCGATGGTACGGTTTTTCAATGTGACCGTAGAGCATCGTGCAGTTGGATCGCAGGCCAAGTTCGTGTGCTGTGCGATGGACTTCAAACCAACATCGCGAGTTGGCCTTGTGCTCGCAAATCCGATCACGGATTTCTGGATGAAAGATTTCGGCTCCACCCCCAGGCAGGCTTCCGAGCCCAACATCGATCATGTCTTCCAGCACTTCTCGAACCGACTTCTTCGCCAAACGGCAGAACCAATCGATTTCCACAGGCGTCCATGCTTTCAGGTGGAGTTGTGGATAGGCCTCATGCAGGATGCGAATAAGGTTCACGTACCAGTCATAATTCTGTTGGTGGTGTAGCCCTCCCACGATGTGCATTTCGGTACAACCGCTTTGGGTTGCCTCGGCACCACGTTCCAAGATTTGCTCATCGCTCATAACGTAACCTTTTGGATCACGCAAATCGGAACGAAACGCGCAGAAAACGCAGCGGTAAACACAAACGTTTGTCGGGTTCAGGTGGGTGTTGATGTTATAGTAGGCCGCGTTGCCGTTTTTGCGCTCGCGGACAAAATTGGCTAGTTCGCCGAGTTCCGGCAACGGAACCGCTGGTTGCTCAAGCAGCAACCCGTCTTCCATCGTCAGCTGCTCTCCTGCTTCGACTTTGTCGCGGATTGGCTTCAGAATGGGGCTGGAAGTTCGGAGTGTCATGGCGTTTTAGTGTGAGTGGTAACAGGGTTTACGGTTGTCAACTGGAAGGGTATCGATTCGATGTCAGGCTGCGGACGAGGAACAAAATTACGGTCAGAGCACCCAGCCCCGTCAGTATCACGAATGGCGTGCCCTGCAAAGCGAACGGAGCCAGGCCGACGTAAAGTGCCAACAGCAGTGCCAGGCCAAGTCGTTTCATGGATCTCATTATCTCCCGAGCCCCAGCCACAGGTCCAGGCTTCCAATCACAAACAAACCGAGACTGATCACCGCGTTGACGTTAAAAAATGCAACATTTACCCGATTCAGGTCATTCGGCCGTACCAAAGCATGTTCATAAACCAATAAGATCGCCACCCCCCCAACACCGAGCCAGAAAACCAACCCGAGTGGCGGATAGACGATCGGCAAGCTTGCCAACAACACAACCGTTACCAGGTGACAGGCAGCCGCAATTCGCAGCGATCTGGCGATACCGACCCGGGCAGGCACGCTTTGAAGCTTCGCCTGGCGATCAAATTCGTAGTCCTGGCAAGCGTAAATGATGTCGAAACCGGCGACCCAGGAGAGGATCGCTCCTGCCAGGACGAGGGCCGGGAGGATGCTGGCTGGAGCGGCCACGACCGCTTGACCGCAAATCGCGATCCAGGTTGCAATCGGCGCGAGTGCTAAAGCTGCCCCGAGCCAGAAATGGGACAAAGAGGTAAACCGCTTGGTGTAGCTGTAGCCAGCCAGAAAACCAAGTACCGGAATTGACAGTAACAGCGGTAACCAGTTGGGCAAGAACAAACAGGTCGACGCGACAAATCCGGTTCCGTTCAATGCCGCAAAGACCCGCACACTTTGCCGGGTAAGAATGCCGGTTGGTAAATGCCGCCCAGCCGTCCGCGGGTTGGCCGCATCGATTTGTTGGTCGGCAAGTCGGTTGACCGCCATGGCAAAGCTGCGTGCCGTAGCCATCGACAGCAGGATGCCGAGCAGGTCTTGCCAGCGGAATGGAGTTGAGTGCCAGGCCATCACCGCCGCCAGTAGTGCAAACGGAAGCGCGAACAGCGTATGGCTGAAACGGATCATTGCCAGCAGGTGTCGGATCATATCGAGCATAAGAGTCTTGGCCAAACAATCTCGGAGGATGACGGATCCTTCAATGACTGCCCCATCGGGTGATGCAATTATTCTCAATTTCCAGTTGATCGCAAATCCGTCCCACGATGAAGTCGACCAGGTCGTCGAGCGAGTTGGCACCATGATACCATCCCGGAGAGGCGGGTAGCACGACGGCACCGGCTTCGGTCACGCGTCGCATATTGTCGATGTGTGCGAGCGAGAGGGGGGTTTCCCGGGGAACCAGCACCAATCGGCGCCGCTCTTTCAAGTGGACTTCAGCAGCCCGTTGGATCAGGTTCCCCGATGCGCCTGCGGCGATAGCACTGAGCGTTGTTCCAGAACAGGGACATATCACCATTCCCCCCGTGAGAAACGATCCACTGGCCATCGGGGCCAGAAAATTCTGGCAGGGATAATAGCACAATCGACCGCGTTTGCCTGAAACATCGGTTGGCTTATTCAACAGGTCCGAAGCCTCGAACCGATCAAGGGCGATCTTCAGGCCGAGTTCCTGCTCAATCACCTCTCGGCCTGAGGGGCTGATCGAGAGGTGAACATCCAAACCGCTGGCGGTCAGCACCTCGAGTAACCGTACTGCGTAAACAGCACCACTCGCTCCCGTGATTCCCACACAGATCGGGTTACTCATGAAATTTACAGCTAAATCTGGCGACGCAAGCCCCGGTCAGAGTTACCACCTGACAGGTTGTCATTTGAGTGTGCGTCGATCACTCAACTCCTGCTGGAATGGCCTCCGTCAGACACGCTTTTTCACCTACATACAGTGTAGCCACGCCGAAAGTGAACGGGTAGAACCGCACGTTAATCATACCGGCTTTTCGCATCCTGTCGGCCAACTGTTCGTATTGGGGAAACTCTCCCACACTGGTGGGAAGATACTCATATGCATGCTCGCTGTTGCGGGAGATTGCCTGCCCAATCCTCGGCAGCACGTTGCGAAAATACCAGCTGTAGATAGACTTAAAAGGTTGCCATCGCGGGGTTGAAAACTCAAGCACAGCTATCTGGCCACCAGGGGCACAAACTCGGATCATCTCCAACAATCCCCGATCTGTGTCACTTACATTGCGTAGTCCGAATGCGACCGAAACGATTTGGAACTGATTCTCGTCAAAGGGAAGTTGTTGCGCGTCGGCCTCAACCAGCGAAATCCGATCCTGTGCCGCCAGCGATTCAACTTTTTCCTGCCCCACGACGAGCATTTCATGACAAAAATCACTGGCGACGATCGATACCCGCCCCCCTGCTGCCCGATCGTAGGCCATCGCCAAGTCCGCCGTTCCCGTACAGACGTCTAAAATTGGTCGGTTGCCGTCAGGTGGCACAATCCGCACAGTTTGCCGGCGCCAGTAGCGATCGATGTTAAGCGAGAGCACGTGATTCAGCAGATCGTAACGCCGCGCGATCTGGCCAAACATGCGCCGCACGCGGTCGCCTGACTTGTCGACGGTCGGTGGTGTGGTGGTCGCTGATGCCATGGATATTCGTTAGACTGGGTTCTCAATAGTGTAACCGCAAATGCGGGAACGAGCTTAACCCAAATGACGGTAACACCTGCCCGACTCCGTGTCCACTTCCTCCCGCAATTCGTGGCTGAACACGAATTGGCTGGCAGCACGGTTGTCGTGGTGGACCTTTTACGTGCATCGACCACGATCTGCCAGGCCTTGGCCTCGGGGGCACAGGAGATTGTGCCTTTTGTCGAGGTTGGAGTCGCTGCCCAGGCGGCCGCCGACTACGGTCGTGACGAAGTGTTGCTTGGTGGCGAACGAGGAGGAGCCCGAATCGAGGGCTTCGACTTGGGAAACTCACCTGTCGAATATACGCCCGAGGTCGTGTTTAACCGCACGATTCTGTTTACCACCACGAATGGAACCCGGGCCCTGGACCACGCCCGGCACGCCGATCAAGTTGTGCTTGGCGCCATGGTCAACCTCTCGGCGGTGGTGGCGTTTCTCCAGCGGATCCCCCGAGTCGATATCCTCTGTGCCGGCACGGGTGGGCACGTGACACGGGAAGATATCCTCGTGGCCGGGGCGATCGTACACCAGCTACTGGCATGCGGGGAGGTTCAACGGGAACTTGGCGAAGAAGCGAAGCAGGCGCGGGTAGCATGGAAGGAGCTCTTGAATGCCGCACAGGCAGCAGGGCGTTCGCCCAGTTCACAACTGGCCATGGAGTTGCGAGAGACACCTGGTGGCCGTAATCTAATCGCCATTGGGCAGGGCGACGATCTGGCCGAATGTGCCCAAATCGATCGCTTTGATATCGTCCCTCGATTTGATCCCGTGGCACAGCGAATTTTCGTGCCATAGACCGGAAATCGATGACACCTTTAGAATAAGAGGCTGGTCACTTCAGCCGCGGCTGACCGTTCCCCTCACACTTTGCCAACTCACCTCGTCAACCACCATTGACGTTCAACACTGCGATACGAATCAACATGGAAATGGAAAAACTGGTTTCTCTCTGTCGTCGGCGCGGATTCCTGTTTCAGTCGAGCGAGATCTACGGCGGGCTCAATGGTTTTTGGGACTACGGCCCGTTGGGGGTGGAACTCAAACGCAATATCAAGGGGGCCTGGTGGCACGATATGATCAGTGGGCACGATGAGCTAACCCAGCAACCCGGGGCGCCCTCCACGTACGAAATGGTTGGCATCGACACTTCGATCATTATGCACCCGCATGTCTGGAAATGTTCGGGGCACTACGATTTGTTTCACGACATGATGGTCGATTGCCGGCAAACCAATAAACGATACCGGTTCGACCAGGTTCGTGGGCGATGGGCCGAAGCCAAAGGCCAGAAAGTTTTCATTACCACGGTTGCAGAAAACGAACAGCAAGAAATCGAACGCCAGGCACAAAAACTTTTCAAGATCAGGGCGAAGAATGCAGATCAGATTTCCTGGGATGGGGCGATCACCACACTTGACCAGCTTGACGATCTGAGCCGGGCACTCGGTCCCGATGCCAGTGAACCGGGTACGCTTACCGAGCCGCGCGAATTCAACCTCATGTTCAAAACCATCGTCGGCGCGATGGGTACCGACGAGGACGCGGCTTTTCTCCGCCCCGAAACGGCACAAGGCATTTTCGTGAACTTCAAGAATGTGCTCGATAGCACCCGCGTACGTGTCCCCTTTGGGGTTGGCCAGATCGGCAAGAGTTTTCGCAATGAAATTACACCCCGAAATTTTACGTTTCGCTCGCGGGAATTCGAACAAATGGAAATTGAGTTCTTTTGTCACCCGGAAACTTCCCGCGATTGGTATGAATTTTGGCGCGACCGGCGAATGAAGTGGTATACCGACCTCGGTCTGGCCAGTGATCGACTCCGACTCCGCGATCACGATCAGGAGGAACTCAGCCATTACTCAACAGGAACTGCAGATATCGAATACGCATTTCCGTTCCTGCCCGAGGGCGAGTTTGGCGAGTTGGAGGGCATCGCGCATCGGGGTGATTTCGACCTGCGGAGCCACATGGAAGGTAAACTAGATCCGGCGAGCTGTCCCCTGGAAGTCGAGAAAACAGAAGATGGAAAACCACTCTACAAAGGGAGCGGACGTGATCTTACCTACCGCGATGATCTCTCGGGAGAACGGTATACACCCCACGTGATCGAACCTTCTTCAGGTGCAGATCGAGCAAATTTGGCCTTCCTGTGCGAGGCCTTCACCGAGGATGAAGTGCCCGACGACAAGGGCAAAATGCAAACGCGGACGCTCATGCGGTTCCATCCGAGAATTGCACCGATCAAAGCCGCAGTTTTGCCCCTCGTCAAAAAAAACGGCATGCCCGAAGTTGCCAAGGAGATTTACCAGACGCTTAAGAAACGGTTGGCAGTCTTCTATGACGAAAAGGGAGCCGTTGGTCGGCGTTATCGCCGCCAGGATGAGGCCGGGACGCCATTTTGTGTCACGGTGGATGGACAATCCCTCGACGATCAAACCGTCACCCTGCGTGATCGCGATTCCCTTAAACAATCGCGAGTGAAAATCAGCGATATCGTCCAGGAAATCACCGACCGGATCTCCGCCTTCGGCAGTATGGAACCATGACCAGAGCCAACGCTACCGAACCCCCCATCCTTCGGATTGCCCCGTTCAGCGCGGTGTGTTAAAAGCAAGAAGTTGGGTTGCCCTGCTTCTCTGATCAGGTCCTGCTTCTCTGATCGGGCCCTGTTTCTCCAGTCGAGATAGCTGCCATGCCCCAATTCGGAATTTTCCCGGTCGAAAATCGTAGGGCGTTGGTCATCCTGGTTGCGCTGTCGGTTCTCCTTGGGGGACTCATGAACAGAAACTTGACCGCGGGTCCTTCAGGTTGGCTGCAGCGGGGAAGCTGGTGCGAGGGTCGCTCGTTTCGCTACGGTTATCCCCTAACTGGCATAGCGAGTTTCAATTCCTGGTCGTACGACGTTCCTTATGGACACTCGTGTCATTGTTCCCCGTACTGGTTGGATCGGCCCTTTTGCGGTTGGGAGGGCCGGTCGTGGATGATCTTCTCTCCCTGCTTCGCGGATGCCCGTCTGTTGTTTGGGCCTCGCCTGTGGTTCACATACCCAGGGAACCCAGGTGGCTGGGGGGACCGAGCGTTACCGCGTGCCGAAGTCGCACCCGATCCGTTACCCGCGCCCGCACAGCCACGGGATGGTAAGCCCTTGCGTGGCGACGCGCGTAAGCTGGCCTGTCGGTTCATCGAGTTCGGCGACAAACAGTTCCGAAACCGCAAGTACCATCAGGCATTGCAACGCTACAAAAAATCCGCAGGTGTAAAGCGTGATGTCGCCACTGCATTTTTTCGACAAGCGCTGGCTCACTTTGCCCTGGGCAAGTATGGCCGGGCGACAACCGCGATTAAACGCGGGCTTGTGATCGCTCCCGATTGGCCTCAAACGGATCTCCGGCTGGATGATCTCTACGTCGACGCGAATGAACAACGAGCCCATCGCAAGCAACTGATTGATTGGCTGGCAGAGCATCCGCTTGATGCCGATGCCCATTTCATGGTGGGCGTGATTTCACATTTCACTGGCCAGGAACAACTTGCAGCCGCGGCGATCGTGCGGACCATCGAATTGAGTGGGATTTCCGATCACGCTACGGCATTTTTGCCAAGGCCCGAACCTGAGGAAGCCGCTGAACCTGGTCCCATCGCAAACCCGTGAACGCTCAGGCGTTGCTTCCCAGCTTCACGTTTAGCTGGTCGACTTGTCCCTGAAGATTCGCCAGCAGCGTTGTTGGACTTGCCCCCCGTGCCAGTTCAGCATAAAAAGCCGGCGCGTTGCCGTTCCGCAGGCCGACAATGGTTTGGGCTGTTCGCTGAACTGCACTGAGTTGCCAGTGAACTTCCTGCAGTTTGCCCGTCGCGAATCGACTGTTCTGCCAGAGAAAGAGCAGCACAAGAACCAGCCCGAGAATCAGCAGTCCCTGACCCACGAACGCCAGCGTAAGACCCACATCCCAATAGAGGGGCAAGTCTTCAAGCAGAGACCAGCTTGTCATAATGGCACCACTCGCTAACGCGACGACTCCGCAAAATACAAGCAACCAGGCCATAACCTGGCCAACCCACGCGTTGCCCCGCTGCCTGGCCGGTGTGGTCTGATCGTAACCAGCCAGGGCACAATTTGGGTCCTGTTGCTCAGTTTCCGACATCAGATCCTGGGGTGGATCGTAACGGGTGTGTGCGGTGGGCAAACCCTGGTAGCGACTCCCCGAACGGGTGTCGGTGCTGCGAAGGGTTTGGGCAAGATGACGAAACTTACGTTCGGTTCGCCAGTCGGTCAGGTTTTCGATCGGATTCTGTGGTGCACCAGTCGCCTCGTCTTCAGTATCGTCGGAGCTGTCGAACTCGAACATCCGGAGGGGGGGCGCAGTTTTGAAATGCTGCTGGCAACGGACACAAACAACCTCCCCACCAACGGAGTGGGCAATGGCGGGCACATCTTGCTGGCAATGCTGGCACCACATCGCTCATCGTCCTTGCTGTCGAGATTGTTCTTTATGGATTGGATCGGTGCCGGACGTGTCAGACTGGAGCGATTCTAATAACTTTGCACGCGATACCCTGGCTTTCCGCTCTATACCCGGGGGGTTGTCGACATGGCAGCAAGGTATCCGTCGGTGGGGATCGCGGCGCGGGATCTTTGACGCTCTAGTTCCAGGTCGTCGTTTACTCTGGTGGCTTGTTCCAGGCGGCCCGCAGCCAGCCGCTGATGAGTTTAATTTCTCGCCGTGTCAAAGAGTTGCTCCCGGAATCTTCGGGATGCGGTGCAAATGCCGGCATCATCTTGTCGGCATCTGCATAATTGTCTGGCGTGTAGAATCGCTCACTTGCCGGATTGCTGATGAATTCAATGAGCCACTCTGTTGATCCGTAACCAGTAAGATCTGGAGCCATGCCAAGTTCCCCCTCGTCTCCAAACTTGTGGCAATCAATGCAACTGAATTCGTCGATAATTAATGCCCGCCCGCTGGCAATTTGCTCGGTCGATTCCGCATCGAGCTCGCGCTGGCCCGGCAGCTCCGCTTCTGCCGAGAGGGCTGTGGCAACGTTTTCAATTTGTGTTCGCGGTGCATCGGTCAGGTTGTCGACAACCCACTCGACCATGTCTCCCTTAGCCAGGACGGTGTTACCAAAGTAATGGGCACTTTTGATCTGATCGGGAGTGAGAATTCCCTCAACCCATTGACGCGTTGCAAAGCCGAACAGGTTGGCGGCTGTCGGTTTGGCAACCGTAATAGTTTGCAGGGGATTTTCTTCTTTTCCTGAACCATCGTAGTGGCTGTGGCAGGTTGCGCAGTGCCGTTTGAAAAGACGATAACCGGCTACGCCTATATCGTTGCGGACCAGCGGCAGGGCACCACTCGGGCCGATTCCCTTTGCCGCCAGTTGATGGGCCCGTTGCCCTTGGGCGTGGGCGATGGCGACGGCTGCCAGGTGGTTCTTTGATTTATCGGTCCAGCCATTGAAATCCTCGTACCAGGCGGCGGCGGTCAGGCCAGCGGCTCCGAGCATCAGGGCAGTCAAGAAACCAATGTTAAACCGGTGCCCAAGCTTCCAGCGGCCAATGAAGGGCATCAGGGCCATCAATGTGAACACCAGGCCTGGAAACACGATGGCCCCCAGGACCTCCCCTGTCTCGCCGTGAAAGAGCTTGAGGAACTGAAACAAGAAGAGGTAATACCACTCCGGCCTGGCTGAGTTGTAGGCAACGGCCGGGTCTGCGGGGGCACCAAGTTCAGCTCGGAACACCGCGGAGAGAAAGCACACAACCACCAGGACGGCGAGACAGGCAACGCCATCTTTGAGGACCTGCTCAGGCCAGAAATCGCACTCCTGTCGGGCGTGGGGAAGTTTAGGTGTGACTCCATGCTTGCGGAACAGAGCCAGGTGCATCATGAGCAGCAAAATCATCAAGCCGGGAAGCACCCCGGCATGAAGGGCAAAGAACCGCGTTAGGGTTTGATGACCGTACTGACTTCCCCCCACCACGAGAAGCTTGAGTTCGTCTCCCACGAGTGGTGTGATTCCAAGAATTTTTGTCGCCACTTGGGTAGCCCAATAGCCTTTTTGATCCCAAGGCAGGAGGTAGCCGGTGAGCCCAAGTGCGAATACCACCAGCATCAGTAACAGGCCGAGCCAGAAATTCACTTCGCGTGGTGCGCGGTATGCGCCGTCGATCACCACTTGCATCAAGTGTAACGCCATCAGGACGATCATCGCCTGAGCCATGTAGTGATGGATGCCACGGAGTAGCCAGCCCCCGGCCAGCTGGAATTCGATGTAGTAGACACTTTCCCAGGCTGTCTGCGTGCTTGGGCTGTAATACATCCAGAGGACCACACCGGTTACCAATTGCACAAAGAACGTGAAGACCAGGGTGCTACCCCACACGTAGCGCCAACGGGCTCCACCGGGAATCCGTTCGTAAAGTACGTCGCGGAGCAACCCGCGGTACCCGGTGCGGTTGTCAAGCCATTCAAGCGTGCCAGATATCATGCTTCCCTGCTGCTTTGACTACTCTGCGATTTTCTCATGGGTTCCGCTCTTGAACCGCAGATAGTGGACCATCACCTGGTTACCTTCCGGGCGGATTTTGACTTCCAAAGTGTCCAGATTGCGTGGGCTGGGAGAGGTTGCTGGATCGACCCGCACGCCGTCAACCGTGAACATGCTGTTGTGGCAGGGACATATAAATTCATCTTTGCCTGCGCTAAAATCGACGGAGCAACCAAGATGGGGACAGATGCTGCTAAATGCCACGGGATTTTCTGTTTCGCTCGTGCGGCACAAGTAGATCGCACCAATCGGTTCCGGTGGATAGTAATTCCAGGCGTCCCAACGGTCACTGGTGACGGGAAAGCGATACGGTCGCCCATCGGCGGGTAGCGCATCGAGTGGCGTTACGGCAATCCATTGGCCTCCCTCAACGCGACGCCGCAGCGGGTTAAAGAAGACCGCCAGCGCCGTCACGACAGGGACGACTCCCACCAAGAGGCCAACAACGATAGCGGCCACTTGCTGAAAGAAAGAGCGGCGCCCTTGGGGTTCGGCGGGGGGAGAGGTTTCCAAAATCGATCCACGGGAAGGCGAGGTGGGAAATCGGCCAAAAGCGGGTGGAGGGCCCGGTCAACCCGGCTTTCCGAAGGGCTACGGCCAACACTTGATTATTCCATTGCTTCGCGCATCGCGTCAAGGACGGCTGTCTTGGCTTTGGCCAGGGAGCCCGCAAAACGCACGCCCGCAGCCGCGGTGTGCCCCCCACCGCCAAATCGTTCGGCAACGGCGCGAACGTCGACAGTTGTCCGGCTTCGCAGGCTGACCTTGGTTTTTTCAGACTCCAATTCGAGGAACAACAGGGCGACCTCAATTCCACGGACCGAGAGGAGGCGGTTCACGACATCTTCGGTGTCGGTTGTTTCGGCACCGGTCTGGTCCAGATCTTCGCGGGTGACGGAACTGTAGATCAACCGCCCATCGATGTCGAGTTGAGCACTCGTAAGGATCCGGCCCTGCAGGTGCAGGCGGGCAAAACTGTGTCGTTCATAGAGCGCGGAAAAAACGGCTGTCGGATTGGCTCCAGCGGCAATCAGTTGACTTGCCGCTTCATAGGTTTTGGCAGTTACGGAGGAAAACCGGAACCAGCCTGTATCGGTTGCGATGGCTGCAAACAGGGCGGTGGCGACTTGGGGTGTGAGGCCCACGCCCAGAGCTTGCGTGGCTTCGAGCACAAGCCGCCCGGTTGCTTCGGCGTTTACATCCGTGAACGATTCGGCCCCAAGATCGTCGCCGCCGACATGATGATCGACCACGACTTTCACCGCGTTGCTGGCCCGCACGACATCTGCCATGGGGCCCAGTTGTGACCAGGCGCTGGTATCGAGAACCATCAATACATCGGTTTTGCCCTCGTCAGCAGGTTTGGCCTCGGGGTCGAGCGTCTGGACCTCACCTGCCGAATCGATAAATGCGATGTGAGGAGGTACACCGTCGCCGTTGAGGATACATACGTGTTTGCCCAAAGACCGCAACGCGTGCGCCATCGCTAACTCGCTGCCGATCGCGTCACAGTCAGCACGCATATGCGTTGTGAGGATAAAGGAATGGTTTTGCTCAACAATTTCGGCAAATCGTTTCCAGGGGATGGGCATGCTCGTTGGACTCGGTTGCGATGCTCGGTTGCTGACAAGCGGATTTTAGTGAGAAAAGATCAAGCAAAGTATCACGCAAAGGCTTGCAGGCGGAAAGGCCAGAATCGAAAGCGGTTGGAGGGTTACCCTTGCGTTGTTGTGGAAGAGAAATATTCCATCGGCAGAACGAGCCTGCAAATCTTTAAGGGAAAGTCGCTGCGATTTGGCGAACTTGCTGAACGTCTTTCGCCAATTGCGCCTTCAGCGCTGCTGCGGTGTCGAATGGGTGGATCTCCCGCAGACGGGCAAAAAAGTCCACTTCCAAAGGTTGACCGTAGAGCGACTCTTCGCAGCCGATCAGGTGGACTTCAACCTTGACCGAGGCATCGCCAAAAGTCGGATTCGAGCCAAGATTAATTGCCGCTGCCCAGGTGTCGTTGCCTACCCAACCCTGGCCCGCGTAAACACCCTGTGCAGGAAGCAGGGTATCAACGGCAGCCAGATTTGCTGTCGGAAAACCCAATTGGGCACCACGACCAGCCCCATGCATCACCATGCCACGGATGCGATAGGGAGCCGAAAGCATCTCCCCAGCCAGGCCAACCTCGCCAGCGGTCAAAAGTTGGCGAATCTGCGAACTTGAGACCAGTGTCCCATTCACGAGCACCGGCTTGACCACATCGAGCGACAGCTCCGTTTGCGTTACGAATTTTTGCAGTCGCGAAATGTCGCCTTCGCGATTATGACCAAAGTAAAAGTTTGGACCCTCGACCAGGGCCTTCGCATTCAGCGAATCACACACGACCCTCTCGAAGAATTCACCAGCCGACAGACTTAAAAGAGACTCATCCGTTGGATAAGCCACAATCCAGTCCACCCCATGCGAGGCCAACAGTTCGGCCTTGCGCTCAGTCCAGGTCAGCGGCGGAGGGCACTCGTCGGGACGTAGGATGCGCACCGGATGAGGGTCGAACGTGAATACCACCGCCGGACCCTTCACTTCTGCTGCCCGCTCAAGCAAGCGGTTCATAATTTTGACGTGGCCGCGGTGAACACCGTCAAAATTGCCAATCGTGACGGCGCCACCTCGAACAGCGTCGGGCAGGGCGGTGAGGTCGCGGAGGATTTGCACGGCAGAGTTTGGATTTCGGAGTCGGGGGTGGTTGTTGCTTGCTGGTTTTCATCCGCAGGGGGAAGCTGCCACTCGCGGAGACTTCAGGAATTTTCGGCCCCACGTGGAAACCGGCTGTTGAGGGTGTTCTGTGGCGGGCTATCTAGATCCTTACGGGTTCCCTTCTCTGGGCTGGCAGGATTGAAACGCGACGGGCAGGAATTCAACCAGGTCGCTGGCCAACAGCGAAATTTGTCCCAACTGATTTGCGGCCAGGTCCCCGGCCAGGCCGTGAACGTGTGTACCTAAACGGGCTGCCTCCCACGGTGTGAGCCCCTGGCCCAAGAGTCCCGTGATCACCCCGGTCAGTACGTCGCCGCTGCCACCAGTTGCCATCCCGGGATTGCCCGTCCGGTTGGTGGCAACCTGGCCCGTTTGGGCGATGACCGTACCCGCCCCTTTCAACACGATGGTGGTTTGTCCCGAAGGATCGTGGCTGGCGAGCCAGGCAGCTGCCCGCTGCCGATGGTGCGCATCACCAGAGCGGGCTTCCAGGGCTGTGTCCCAATCGGGGTCGACCGCCAGTGCCAGTCGCATGAACTCCCCCGGGTGGGGTGTGAGGATGCGCGGTCCGGGAGGGTTTGCGAGCAGTTCCGGATAGAGTGCCAGGCAATTCAGGCCATCGGCGTCGACCACCATCGGTTTGGCAATTGTGCGGTAAAGCCGCTCGACCACGCGCTTGGTTTCTTCATTGCACCTCAGCCCCGGTCCCAGTGCACAAACGTCTGTTTTTTCGAGAACCTCATCGGGGAGTTCCAGCAGGCTGATCGGCCCCAAAAAACCGTCGTCACTGCCAACCAGGCCGAGTGTCATGTAGCAGGGGTCGAACCCGGCCACGATCTCCTGAATCATTTCGGGAATGGCCAGGGTGACCAGGCCGGCGCCACTGCGGAGGGTTGATTTTCCTGCCAGGGCCATGGCACCGGCCATGCCCACCGAGCCTCCCACCAGAAGCGCGCGTCCGTAATTTCCCTTGTGGCTGTGGACCTGGCGGTCTGGCAGTTTTGGAAGCGGTTCGTTCGTGAGTTCTTTCACCGATACCAGTTCCTTGCAGGTTGGGGAGTCGTATTTCAACGACCACCGGTTTATTCCTCAGTTCCAGCCGTTCGATTTTCGTCGCTGGAGTCCGTTTTGGCAATCAGCCCGGCCAGGTAGCCGGCTTTGAAACCCGCATCGATGTTGACGACGGCAACGTTGCTCGCGCAGCTGTTGAGCATCGAAAGCAAAGCGGCAATGCCATTGAGGCTCGCGCCGTAACCAACGCTCGTCGGTACAGCAATCACCGGGCAAGCGACGTACCCACCCACCACGCTGGGCAAGGCCCCTTCCATCCCGGCAACGACTACAATCGCCCGGGCAGTCTCAAAATCAGCCAGCCGTGCCGGCAGGCGGTGGGGGCCTGCAACTCCCACATCGTGGATCATGGTGACAGAAACACCCATCCAATCGAGTGTCTCGCGCGCCTCTTCGGCCACGGGTAGATCACTCGTACCGGCCGTGATGATGGCAACTTCTCCGGGCACTGGTGCGTTGTCGGTGGGCTGCTTGCTCGGGGAAGGGGAAATTCGAAAGGTACGGGCCAACTCGTTGTAGCGCCCCTGGCTAAATGTGGTCTGCAAGGAGGTGGCTTTCTCGGGCGAAATTCGCGTGGCGAATACTTCCTGAGACTCGTCCAGCATGGTCGTGAAAATCTCAACGAGTGTTTCCACGGTTTTCCCTTCGCCGTACACCACTTCGGGGTAGCCGCAACGCCGGCGACGATCCAGATCGAGTGAAGTCGTGGAAAGCTGTACCGTGTGGCGAGAATCGTCCCGATCACTGCTTGAAGAGGTTTGCCGGTTCATACCTCCAGTCTATCGAAGCGGTAGAAGGGAGGACAGATGCCAGGGAGGACCGATGCGGTGGGGTTGCCGGGGGTCTGCCGCTGTTTTCAGCCGCCCTCCAGCTCCTTAAATCAGGTTGATTTCAGCTCAGCCAAGAAGGTTCAAGATTGGCCGCCGCCGGGCTGATCCGAAACCGCACAAAATCCACACCCCCAGGACCAAACTGGCAGGTTCTGTCACAGCGACGCCCACGCCTGTGGAGGAACTGCCAAAATTTGCCTTCCAGACTTCATAGTCAACCAGGTCAACCGAACCCGCGGTGGTATCACCAGGTAACATGATTTGGGAGCCGAGGTTGTCAGCCCAAACCGTGTAATCGGTCGCGTCGACCAGGCCGTCTTCGTTGTAGTCCCCGGCCAGTTGGTTCGTGTGGCTTTCGATCCGGAGGAAGTCAACGGCCAGCGGCTCATAGTTGGCGGTGCTGGTGAGTTCAATGACCACGTCCAGCAGAGTGCCGCTCACCGAGAACGGGAAGGTGAATTCAGCCAGGCGGGTGGTTAGCCGGGCGTCATCCCCTATGCCGTCGAGGTTGGTATCGAGATACAAATCACCGCTTCCGGTCGCGTTGGTGCGGAAGGCTCCGATGGTACTTGGCGGGCCGCTATCAACCGCGACTAGGACTTCGATTCCGTCCGACCGCGAAATCTGGAACATTTGCTGGGATTGTTGCAGGTGTTTCCCTTACCTGCGCGAATGGCAACGGACGGGTTGTCTCACACGTTGATGTTCTTTGAGGATGGCGGTCGGCCATTGAATTACGTCCTGGGTGAGCAATGTCCCAGTAACCAATGTCCAGGGGAGGACGCGGTTGTCGTCCGCGGTTCGCGTTGGGCCGATCCGGCCGCCTGGTTTGTGTGGGGTCATCATGACGAATGTGGATTTACCACGGTCATGAATTGCGTAAACCGGGACGAAATCTACAGCTTTCATGTCGGAGGGGCGAACTTCTTGTTTGGAGATGGCAGCGCCACTTTTCTGACCGAAAACCTCGACGTGGAAACTTTCATCGCGCTCTTTACCCGGGCCGGTGATGACATCGTTAGCCAGGCCTACTGAAATATTTCCCCAAAGCACCCGCAGCGATCTCTGCTTTTCGTGGCCGAGTCAGGCTGGTGCGGATTTCTGGCGAAACCGGATCGCCTCAACCCGATCGTCGATCATGGGCCCCAACACCGGCGGCCGGCCACGAGCGACTCCGCCCAGTTGGGCCCGGGCGGGTGCGTGATCGTGCGGGCGTGGAAAAAATACAGGTTGACGACTCGCTTGCCGCGTCGCCGCGGTTTAAGATCACAGGTCTTATGGTTTTCCCCCGGGGAACAACTCTCATGACCGATTCCCACGCGACACAGCCTCCTGCCGATACCGGTGAGCCCCAGTTCGAACTCACCGCGTCGCGCCAGTTCACGTCGTGGCTGGCCGAGCAACGTGTCAGCCTCGCCATGACAACCTACCAGACAGGCAAGCTGTTTTTGATCGGCTTGCAACCCAATGGTCGGCTGTCGATCTTCGAGAGGACGTTTAACCGCTGCATGGGGCTGTGGGGCAATGGCCAGACCATGTGGATGAGCTCGATTTTCCAGTTGTGGCGATTCGAGAACGTGCTCGACGCAGGACAATTGGCCAACGGTTACGACCGGCTCTACGTACCCCAGGTCGGCTATACGACCGGAGATATCGATATCCACGATGTGGCCGTCGACGGCGAGGGCCGGGTCGTGTTCGTCAATACGCTCTTCAGCTGTTTGGCTACGCTCAGCGAAACGCACAGCTTTGTGCCGGTTTGGAAACCAAAATTCATCAGTAAACTCGCGGCCGAAGACCGCTGTCATCTCAATGGGATGGCGATGGATCCGGCCACCAGTAAGCCAAAATTTGTGACTACCGTCAGCCAGTCGGACGTTACCGACGGTTGGCGCGACCGGCGTCACGATGGCGGTTGCGTGATCGATGTGACCACGGGCGAGGTGGTGTGTGCGGAGCTGTCGATGCCACACTCGCCACGGATGCATCAGGGTCGACTTTGGCTGTTGAATTCAGGGACCGGTTTCTTCGGCACGGTCGATCTGGACAGCGGGAAGTTTCAGCCCGTGACGTTTTGTGCCGGTTACTTGCGCGGGATGGCACTGGTGGGCGACTTTGCGATTGTGGGCCTCTCCAGGCCGCGCGACAACAAAACCTTTACGGGGCTTGCACTGGACGACAACCTCAAAGCGCGGGATGCCGAGGCGCGCTGTGGTCTCTACGTGATTGATTTGCGCAGCGGCGACATCGTGCATCGGTTAGACATCGAAGGGATTTGCTCGGAGCTATATGACGTGGTGGTCCTGCCCGGTGTCGTGCGGCCGATGGCGCTCGGTTTCAAAACCGACGAAATCCGACGAACCCTCTCGGTGGGCGAGTCACACCGCTGATCCACCGGATCGTTTGTTCCGGAAACGACATTCTTATTAAATACCGCCTGAAAAGTTGATATTTGTCGCAAGCCGCAACATACTTAAAGGGGTGGGTGTACCGTGACCGGCCATCCCTTGGAGGCTCGCCGCTTGAGAAGGATTACACACCCAGTTGGGTAACACGACAAGCACATGAGATAGATCGTTCAACCCAGAAGGGCAACCGAGATGCGCAGGCGGGAAAGACAAACTCGAGTCACCAATTCTCGGCTTGGTCGGTCTCTTGCCGTTTATCGTCGCGCGTTTCGCCGCGCACGTGCGCGGCGATTTTGGCGGGTCGGTGGAGTCTCTTTGCTGGCTGCCGGGGTGCTGGGCCTAGGGGTCCAACTGGCTGCTCCACCGGCGCTGGCGGCACCACTCTCGGGCCCGGTCAGCCTGGCTGACGTGGGGAGCACGGTGGCGGGAGCTATTCTGAACGGCGCTGTAGATGGCGGCAGAGCTGGCTGGTCGGTCTCTACAGCGGGTGACATCAACGGTGACGGTCTGCATGACCTCTTGGTCGGCGCACCCAAGGTCGCTGCAGGTGGTGCCCTTCGAGGCCGGAGTTATTTGGTCTATGGCCGACCCGGTGGCAGCCCGCTTTCGGGTGTGCTGAACCTGGCCGACTTGGGAGCCAGGATGTCGGGAGCTTCCTTTAACGGGATCACGAATTTAGACCAGAGCGGCCGTTCTGTTTCCGGTGCGGGTGATGTCAACGGCGACGGACTGGACGATCTTGTGATTGGGGCACACAGCGCCGAACCGGAGGGCCTGATTGACAACCAGGGCCAGAGTTACCTGATTTACGGTCGGCCAGTTGAAAGCCCGCTTGCCGGTTCGCTGGACCTGGCCGACGTGGGTGGCGCGCTGGCAGGGGCTACCTTCAACGGGATTGCAGATTTTGACTATTCCGGTTGGTCGGTCTCCAAGGCGGGCGACATTAACGGTGATGGAATCGACGATCTTGTGATCGGGGCAAAATATGCCAATGGGGTTGGCACCTATCGAGGCCAGAGCTATCTGATTTACGGTCAACCCACGGGCAGTCCGCTTTCAGGTTCGCTGAACCTGGCCAACGTGGGAGGTACCCTGCCCGGGGCCATTTTCAGCGGAATTGAAGACTATGATCGATCGGGTTGGTCGGTGTCTGGTGCAGGGGATGTCAACGGTGATGGGCTGGGTGATCTGTTGATTGGAGCAACCGGTGCAAATGCCGGTGGGGACGACCGTGGCCACAGTTACCTGGTTTACGGCCGGCCCGGCGGTAGCCCACTCTCGGGTCCGCTCGATTTGGCCGACTTGGGAGACACCATTGCGGGAGCCGTTTTCAACGGGATCGGCAACGAGAACCAATCCGGCTGGTCTGTCTCCGGTGCAGGGGATGTCAACGGTGACGGCCTGGACGATTTCTTGATCGGGGCAAGGCTGCCGGACGCGGGTGGCCACGACCGGGGCCAGAGCTACCTGGTCTACGGCCAACCAGGTAACGCACCACTTTCCGGCTCGCTGAACCTCGCCGACTTGGGAGGTGCGATTGCAGGAGCTACTTTCAACTGGATTGGGGACGATGACTCGATCCAGATGAACGGAATTTCGCACGTGGTCTCTAGTGCGGGTGATGTCAACGGCGACGGTCTGGACGATCTCTTGATCGGGTCCCCCTATGTATCTCCCGGGATTTGGGAACGGGGTCAGACCTACCTGATCTACGGCCAACCGAGCGAAAACCCACTCTCTGGCTCACTGGACGTGGTCGACGTAGGAACTACTGTGGCGGGAGCCACTTTCCACGGCAGCGTAGAGGGTGACTGGTCTGGTTGGTCGGTCTCCACGGCCGGCGATGTCAACGGCGATGGTCTGGACGATCTGTTGATTGCGGCAAGTGATGCCGACGCGGGCGGCCTTCACCGGGGCCAGAGCTACCTCGTCTACGGTCGGCGCGAGAGCCGCGTCACGTGGATCGATCCGGGCAACGACACCTGGGACGACAACCTCAACTGGTTTGGCTTCGAAGGACCTGTAGCCGGGGATGATGCATTCATCCAGCCGACCAACGGATTGACCGTGAGTGGGCCAACCTCCGCAACCCAAATGGAATCACTCACCCTGGGTGCCCAACAAGCGGGAACGGCGAACCTTGTGGTCGATCCGGCGGGTGCCTTGTTGATCGATCAAACATTAACCATAGAAGCCGACGGCAGACTCTCCGGCAGCGGTACGGTGACCGCGGTCGGCAAAATCACCAACCAGGGCGAGATCAACCTGGGCAGCCAGGGACTGAACCTGGCCGGTGGCAAGCTGATCAATACGGGCCTGCTCCGCGGCGGTGGCACGATTGATAACCGGTTGGTCAACTACGCCGACGGCGAAGTCCGTGTGGACGCCGGAGGGCAGATGCACCTGACCGACACCCTCGATCAATCCAACGCAGGCCGCATTGACGTCGTTGGTAATGCTGCACAGGTGGCTGAAATTGAATTTGACGGCAGACTGACCAACGTCAAGATCACGGGAAACATCACTGCCCGACATGCCATCATGCGATTCAATGGCGGGCTGACCAACCAGGGCAACGTGGGTATCTCCTTCGGCACGTCAGACGTTTACGGCGATGTCGACAATCAGTCCGAGGCCTCCATCACGGTCACAGGGTACAGCAATGTCACTTTTTGGGACGATCTCACCAACAATGGTACCGTGAAAGTGAGTAAGGGCTCGGCGGCGGTCTATTTTGGAAAAATCAGCGGAGAGGGTTTGTTTCCTGGTGACGGGATAAAGCTGGTTGAAGGCGATCTGTCACCCGGCAACAGTCCGGGCAAGCTCACTTTCGGCGGCGACGTGGTCCTGGGCACCAGTTCTGCGACCCTGATCGAACTGGCCGGACCTGCCGAGGGTCAATACGACCAGCTGCTCATCGCGGGCAACCTCCAGGTGGGTGGCCAGTTGCAGGTTGATCTCCTTGATGGATTTGCGCCCGACGCTGGTGACCTGTTCGATATTTTCGACTTCGCTACCCTGTCGGGAAGTTTTTCGGCAATGAACCTGCCCGTGCTGGACGGCGGCCTGGTGTGGGACAC
Source organism: Planctomycetota bacterium (assembly GCA_963578605.1). Taxonomy (GTDB): domain Bacteria; phylum Planctomycetota; class Planctomycetia; order Pirellulales; family Lacipirellulaceae; genus JAKVCB01. Next base: position 12,605 of record CAUZEA010000001.1, on the reverse strand, counting down.
CTCGCAACTTTTAGTCGACGGCACCCTTTGTGCGGGTGCGTGCATCGTACTGGGCACCGGCGATTACAACGGCAACGGCGTTGTCGACGCAGCCGATTACACCATCTGGCATGATACACTCGGCTCGCAACTGGACCTGCGTGCCGACGGCAATGGCGACGGCACGGTCGACGAGGCCGACTACGTTTTTTGGAACGACCGGTTTGGGAACGTGGTCGGCACCGGCAGCGGAGCTGCGGTTCCCGAGCCGGGGGCTGCCTTGCTGTTTACGACCGGCCTGGTGGGCCTGTTTTGGCAGAGAGAGCGCCACGATTGATGAGTCGACCTGGACTATAGCGTTGAAAAGGGTGAGGAAGATGAAACGGTTCCCATCATTGATATCTTTTGTGACGGCCCTCGTTTTGCTGTTCGCTGGGGTTGGTTCGGTCCGGGCGACGGTAATCACCACCGGTGATGTCAATCCAGGTGGGGCCGGCTCGCAGCCGGATCCCTGGGTCTTAGGGTTCATGTTAAATGTGGGCAACAACGGCAACGGTACGCTGAACGTTGAGGCGGGAGGCGCGGTCTCCAATACCTACGGTTACGTCGGAAAATATTCCGGCTCAACGGGCGAGGCAACCGTTACCGGAGCGGATTCCGAGTGGACCAACTCGAATTCTCTGACCATCGGCGGACATGATTCCGAAGTCGGTGGCAGCGGAACATTGAACCTTTACGACAGTGGTCTGGTAACTGTCTTGAGTACCACCAAGCTATGGTCCACGGGAATCATCAACCTCGACGGTGGCAGCCTGACCACCGGTTCATTTAATAATACCGATCTGGGCACATTGAACTTTCATGACGGCACGTTAACGGTCAACGGCGTGGGTGGTTCTTTTGATCCAGGCACCACCAATTTCACCATTGACGGCCTAGCGGCAACCGATCTGCCTGAATTGGCGATTGCCAACACGGCCAGTACCACGTTGTCGAACTTGTACGTTGGATCGAGCACACAGGGAAAACTCACGGTCAAGACAGGGGGCGTGGTTTCTGGCAGTGTCGGCTACATTGGTTACTCTTTGGGCTCCAATGGCACGGCGACCGTCATCGACGAAGGTTCCCAGTGGAATAACTCGGGGCCACTACGCGTAGGCTACGATGGCGACGGCACGCTCCAAGTTCAGGGGGGAGGCGTGGTCTCCAATGCCCACAGTTCCATAGGTACCCGATCCAGCTCAACGGGGATGGCTACGGTCACCGGGACGGATTCACATTGGGACAATTCGAGCAATCTTTATGTGGGCTCCTCGGGCAATGGTATCCTCGCCGTTGAGCTGGGTGGCCTGGTTTCCAATACGACCGGTTACGTCGGTTATCAACCTAACTCTAGCGGCACCGTTACGATTACAGGAAACGAGTCCACCTGGAACAACAACGGCTCGTTGTACCTCGGCGGCAGTTCCTACTCGAGTGGTGGGACGGCCAATGTTTCGGTGCTGGAGGGTGGTACGCTTTCGGTCGACGGCGCTACCAAGATCTACTCGGGCAGTACCCTTACGCTCAGCGGTTTGGCAAGCTCACTGCAGTTGGGCGGCGATTTTACCAACGAAGGCACTTTTGACTGGCAAAGCGGTACGGTCGTGCTCAACAGCGGCGGTAGCTGGAGTAACCCTCTTGGCGTGATCCTCACGGAATCTCAAACCCTCCAGCTCAACGGCGGCAGCCTCCCCGATGCCAGCGACGTTACGGCCGATGGCACGCTGGACCTGGGCGGTAACCACGAAACGATCGACGCGCTGGCCGGTTCCGGTTCGGTTACCCTCGGTGGCGGTAACCTGACCATTGGGGCTGCCAACGGTGGCGATACCTTCTCGGGTGTGATCAGTGAAGCGGGCAACGTGAACAAGTCCGGCGCCGGTACGCAAACGCTCAGCGGGGCCAACACCTTCGATGGGAATCTCACGGTCAGTGGCGGCGCGCTGATACTCAGTGGCTCTAACACCTACACCGGATCGACGAACATCGTTAGCGGAGTACTGCAGGCCGGGGCGGCCGGAGTGCTACCCGATGCCAGCGACGTCACGGCCGATGGGTCGCTGGACCTTAATGGCAACAATGAAACCATAGGCGCGCTGGCTGGCTCCGGATCGGTCACTCTCGGTGGCGGCGACCTCGCCGTGGGGTCGAGCAACGGGTCGGGCACCTTCTCAGGCGTCATCAGTGGATCGGGCAATGTCACCAAGACCGGCGCCGGTACGCAAACAGTCTCGGGAGCCAACACCTTCGGTGGCGACCTCACCGTCAACGGTGGCACGCTGATACTCAGCGGCGGTAACACTTACAGCGGATTGACGAACATCGTCAATGGAATCCTGCGGGCCGGGGCGGCCGAAGTCCTGCCTGATGCGAGCGACGTCACGGCCGATGGCAAACTGGATCTGGGCGGCAACCATGAAACCATCGACGGTCTGGCTGGATCCGGATCGGTCACCCTCGGTGGCGGCGACCTCACCGTGGGGTCGAGCAACGGGTCGGGGATCTTCTCGGGCGTCATTAGTGAGTCGGGCAACGTCACCAAGAACGGCACCGGCGCGCAAACGCTCACCGGCGCCAACACCTTCGCTGGCAACCTCACCGTCAGTGGCGGCACGCTGATACTCAGCGGCGGTAACACTTACAGTGGATTGACGAACATCGTCGGCGGCACACTGCAGCTCGGAGCTGCCGGCGTCATACCTGATGCGAGCGACGTCACGGCCGATGGCAAACTGGACCTTAACGGCAACAATGACACCATAGGCGCGCTGGCTGGATCCGGATCGGTGACACTTGGCGGCGGAGACCTCACCGTGGGGTCGAGCAACGAGTCGGGCACCTTCTCGGGCGTCATCAGTGAAGCGGGCAACGTCACCAAGACCGGCGCCGGCACGCAAACGCTCAGCGGGGCCAACACCTTCGATGGGAATCTCACGGTCAGTGGCGGCGCGCTGGACACCAGCGGCCCCACGCTGATACTCAGCGGGCCCAACACCTACAGCGGATCCACCTTTGTCGGCAGCGGCACACTGCTGCTCGGAGCCGCCGGCGTCATACCCGACGCGAGCGACCTGACCGTCGAGGGCACGCTGGACCTCGGCGGCAACCACGAAACGATCGATGCGCTGGCCGGATCCGGATCGGTGACGCTCGGTGGCGGAGACCTCACCGTGGGGTCGAGCAACGGGTCGGGCACTTTCTCGGGCGTCATCAGTGAAGCGGGCAACGTCACCAAGACCGGCACCGGCGCGCAAACGCTCACCGGCGCCAACACCTTCGCTGGCAACCTCACCGTCAGTGGCGGCACGCTGATACTCAGCGGCGATAACACTTACAGCGGATTGACGAACATCGTCAGCGGAACAGTGCAGGCCGGGGCGGCCGAAGTCCTGCCTGATGCGAGCGACGTCACGGCCGATGGCAAACTGGACCTCAACGGCAACCATGAAACCATAGGCGCGCTGGCCGGATCTGGTTCGGTCACCCTCGGTGGCGGCGACCTCACCGTGGGGTCGAGCAACGGGTCGGGCACCTTCTCGGGCGTTATCAGTGAAGCGGGCAACGTCAACAAGTCCGGCAGCGGCGCGCAAACGCTCACCGGCGCCAACACTTTCGATGGCAACCTCACCGTCAGTGGCGGCGCGCTGATACTCAGTGGCGGTAACACTTACAGTGGATTGACGAACATCGTCGGCGGCACACTGCAGCTCGGAGCTGCCGGCGTCATACCCGATGCCAGCGATGTCACCGCCGATGGCACGCTGGATCTGGGCGGCAACAATGAAACCATCGACGCGGTGATCGGATCCGGATCGGTGACGCTCGGTGGCGGAGACCTCACCGTGGGGGCCGGCAACGGGTCGGGCACCTTCTCGGGCGTCATCAGTGGATCGGGCAACTTCACCAAGTCCGGCAGCGGTACGCAAACGCTCTCCGGATCCAACACCTTTGCTGGCAACCTCACCGTCGACGGCGGTGTACTTACACTGTCCGGGGCCAACACCTACAGCGGATCAACCATTGTCACCAGCGGCACACTGCAGCTCGGAGCCGCCGGCGTCGTACCCGACACGAGCGACCTCACCGTCAGTGGTGGCACGCTGGACCTGGACGGCAACGATGAAACCATAGGCGCGCTGGCCGGCTCCGGTCCACTCACCCTCGGTGGCGGTAACCTGACCATCGGAGCTGGCGGCGGTGGCGGGATCTTCTCGGGCGTCATCAGTGAAGCGGGCAATGTCACCAAGACCGGCGCCGGTACGCAAACAGTCTCGGGCGCCAACACCTTCGGTGGCGACCTCACTGTCAACGGCGGCACGCTGATCCTCAGCGGGGCCAACACCTACAGCGGATCCACCCTTGTCACCAGCGGCACGCTGCAGCTCGGAGCCGCCGGCGTCCTGCCCGACACGAGCGACCTGACCGTCAGTGGCGGCACGCTGGACCTGGACGGCAACGATGAAACTATAGGCGGGGTGGCCGGATCCGGTTCGGTTACCCTCGGTGGCGGTAACCTGACCATCGGAGCTGGCGGCGGGGGCGGGACCTTCTCGGGCGCGATCAGTGAAGCGGGCAATGTCACCAAGACCGGCGCCGGCGCGCAAACGCTCAGCGGCGCCAACACCTTCGATGGCAACCTCACCGTCAGTGACGGCACGCTGAACGTTACCGACGGCGGCCTGGTCGACGTGACCGGAATGACCAGGCTCCACAGCACCGGCACCATCACCCTCGACGGTGGCACGATCCATACCCAGTCGTGGGACAATGCCCAGAGAGGTGCCTTCCACTTCAGGGACGGCGTCCTGACGGTCGACGGCGGTACGTTCGATCCGGGTACCTCCAACTTCACGATCAACGGCAATAGTGCAACGGACAATCCAACGCTGCGGTTTGTCAACGGCGCAAGCAACAACGGCCTTACCGACAATCTCACCCTTACCGTGGGTTACTATACCGGAGATGCTGCGACGGTCGATATTGAGAGCGGCGCCGTCGTGGCGAGTGCCACCGCATACCTCGGTTACTATGGTCACAATACGAGTAGCGCAACGGGTACAGTAACAGTCGCAGGCGTCGGTTCACGCTGGACCAACATCGGTCTATTGAACGTCGGCTACCATGGCAGTGGCATACTCAACATCACCGACGGTGGCGCCGTGTCCGACACCAGCGGTAAACTCGGCGCCAATAACTATTCGAGCGGACAGGTGACCGTCAGTGGACCCGGATCGACGTGGACCAACACCGAGAACCTGTACGTTGCGAGTGGCGGGCAAGGCAGCATCGGAACGCTCGAAGTGACAAACGGCGGATCGGTATCGAACACAGCCGGTTATATCGGCCGACTCAAAGACGCCACCGGCGAGGTGACCATCTCGGGTCCCGGCTCATCGTGGATCAACACAGGCGAGCTTTACATCGCCGGTGATCCGCTAATCGATCAGTCGCAGCTGGGAGGCAGCGGTACGCTCACCGTGGCCAATGGTGGAGCGGTTTCAAGCGTCAATGGTTCCATCGCCAGTTTCAAACAGACCTATACCGCGAACCCTGAGCCTGGTGCCACGGGTGTTGCAACAGTTACTGGCCCTGGTTCCACGTGGACCGTCACCGGTCATCTGAACGTGGGTAGACACCGTGGGTTAGACGACGGCGGCAGCGGCACCCTCAATATCCTCGATAGCGGTGCCGTGAACGTCACAGAGACCGTCATGGTTGGCAGCACCGGTCATGTGCTGCTGGACGGCGGCTCCCTGACGGCCCATTATTTGGACGGGGCTATCGATTTTGTCGATGGAACCCTGACCATTCATGGTGAAACGGGTCCCGCTGTTAATTTCGATTTCCTATCCGGACTCGACGGGCCCGACATGGCGCGCAACCCGACGCTGCAACTCGTCGAGGGCGCTCAAGGGTCATTTGATCACTTGCAGGTAGGTCACAGAAATCGCGGAACGTTGCATGTGGCCTCCCGTGGGACGTTGTTTTCCAACTCGGCCGCCATTGGCGTCGGCGACGAATACAGCAACCCCGTTGGTCTGGTGACGGTTTCGGGCTTGTTCGAACCGGTCTACCAACCTTCACATTGGTTCAGTGGTCCGTTGACCGTCGGTGGTAGCGGTGGCAATGGCACGGTCAACATTGATTCTGGAGCACAATTGGTCAGCCAGGATAGCTTCATCGGCATTGGTGACTTGCCATATGGGAATACCAGTGGTTCGGCCGGCATCGTAACGGTCAGCGGGAATCACTCGACATGGGACAACGTCGGCACCCTTTACGTCGGTAGTGATCAGGTGGGACCAAACGGCAACGGTTCCGTGGATGTCGATGATGGCGGCGCGGTCCGCAGCCACATGACCTATCTCGGTTATGTGGCTGGGGCCACCGGTGCCGCTACGGTGACCGGCACTGACTCAACGTGGACCACCGAAGGCGATTTGATTTTGGACCAGGGAGGATATCCGGTGGGGCAGGACGACGGCAACCTGTACGTTGGCTACGAGGGCGCCGGCAGCCTTGAGGTCGCCGACGGCGGGGCCGTGACGAACGACTATGGTTATATCGCCTACGGTGAATCATCAAGTGGAACGGTCCTTGTCACCGGACCTGGATCGAAGTGGACCAATGCCAAGGATCTGGCGATTGGTCAAAATCAACCGGGGGCCGCGGTCCGCGCCGAGTTGACTGTCAGCAATGGCGGCCTGGTGGAGGTTGCGGGCACAATCGATTTACACAACACCGGACGGCTGACGCTCGAAGGTGGATCGTTGAACACCGGGTCGTTCGACGTTACGGCAGATGACAGTTTTACGGCAGCTAACAGTTTTACGTTTACCGGTGGCGCACTGACCGTCGACGGCGGAACGTTCAACCCGGGTACGCCAACGTTCCAGGTTGACGGCGGCACAGCGACAGACAACCCGACGCTGCGGATCATCGATGGCGCGACAACCACGGGACTGACGGGAAATCTTACCGTCGGTTACAACGAAACCGGAACACTGAGCGTGGAGTCGGGAGGCAGCGTCTCCAATCTCAGCAGCTACATTGGTCGTGAGTACGAAACAACTGGTGCGGTCACGGTGACCGGTGCTGACTCTACGTGGACCAATGCCGGTTGGTTGAGCGTGGGCTTTACGGGAAGTGGCACGCTCGAGATTGCCGACGGAGGCGCTGTGTCGAATACTACCGGTGTGATTGCTGGTCAGTTCCATGGAACTGGAGAGGTGACCGTCACGGGTCCCGGCTCAGTCTGGACCAATTCAGACGAACTGATGATCGCCGACTGCGTGAATCAAGGTGGGCCCGGTTGCAGTGGAACGCTCAACGTGACGAATGGAGGATCGGTTTCGAGCACAGCTGGCTTCATTGGTCCCACAAAAGGTGCAACCGGCACGGCGACCATTTCGGGGTCGGAATCAAAGTGGATCAACACGGCCGACCTTCACATCGCCGGTTATGCGTCGCAGCCCAATGAGACGTGGTTGGGCGGTAGCGGTACGATCACCGTAGCCGATGGTGGATTGGTTTCGAGCGTCAACGGCTCGATCGGCGACGCCACCGGTTCGGTCGGCCAGGTCACGGTGACCGGTGCCAGTTCCCAGTGGACCAACGCAGGTGACCTGCTCGTGGGTGGTTCCGGCAGCGGTACGCTAAGCGTGGCCGATGGAGGAGTGGTTTCGAACGTCAACGGCTCGGTCGGCGTCGCCACCGGTTCGGCCGGCCAGGTAACAGTGACCGGTGCCAGTTCCCAGTGGACCAACGCAGGTGACCTGGTCGTGGGTGGCAGTTCTGTCTCTGCCGGTGGTAGTGGTACGCTGACCATTACCGGCAGCGGCCAGGTGCGGGTTGGTGGTGCGCTGAAGATCTGGGACACCGTTAACCTCGACAACGGTATGCTTATCACCGGATCGCTAAATTACACCGGCGGTGGAACCTTCAACTGGGTCAACGGCACCCTGCAACTAACCGGTCCCAGTGGTCTGACCGTCGGACCCGGTGGCACCTTTGGCGAACTGTTAACCCTCAATGCCGACCAGACGTTGAAAGTAGACCACACCACAACCGTACAAAGTTCCGCGGCAATGACCACCACCGGAGAATTCTCCAGTGGCCAGTTGACGATTGAGTCCGGCGCCGTGCTCAACGCCACGGGCCAGGTCACCGCAAAGGTTGGAGGACTGATGACCTCGAACATTGTGGCCACGGGACCGCTTTCGATTGGCGATGCCACTGGCTATGGCGGCTTTGACCACCAAGGTGTTTTGTCGGTCGGCATTCACGATGTCACGCTCAACACGAAGGGTTTTGCCAACCTGGGCTCGGTGACCACGCTCGAGGACGGAACACTTCATGCCGCCAACGGCGTTTATCTCCGTGGCGGAAGCGTACTGGCAGGTTCGGGTACCGTCGACGCGAAGCTGGCCGCTGGATTCGGTTCTACGATCGCGGCATCAGGTGATCTGAATCTGGGTAGTGCAACAAGTGTTGCCGGTTTCTTCAGTGATGGTGACCTCATCGTCGACACCCACACGGTAACCATTCACGACCAGGACATCGCCGTACTGGGATCGCTTACCGACCTGGGCAGTGAATCGGACGGAGGAACACTGGTTGCGCCGGGTGGCCTGTTGATCGAACAGGGTAAGAGCCTGGCAGGCCGTGGTCTTGTGACTGGTGATGTGGTCAACGACGGCAATGTGTACGGCGACAGTCCGGACGTGGGGGGACGATTGGTATTTGACGCCGGTTACACCGTCTCGGGTACAGGTGGCTTCACCAATGCCCAGTTCGATGGCACCTACAGTCCCGGGCACAGCCCCGCGATCGCCCACTTAACGGATACCGCCTTTGGCAGCAGCGCGACGCTGGCCATGGAACTCGGCGGCCTGGTGCCCGGCGTGGAGCATGACAAACTGGTCATGACGGGTACTACCAATCTGGACGGTATGCTGGAGGTGATGTTGATTAACGGTTTCACTCCCGGCAGTGGCGATACTTTCGACATTTTCGACTTCGCTACCCTGTCGGGAAGTTTTTCGGCAATGAACCTGCCCGTGCTGGACGGCGGCCTGGTGTGGGACACCTCGCAACTTTTAGTCGACGGATCCCTTTGTGCGTGTGCGCCGCTGGGCACTGGCGATTACAACGGCGATGGCGTTGTCGACGCCGCCGATTACACCGTCTGGCGTGATACGCTCGGCTCGCAACTGGACCTGCGTGCCGATGGCACTGGTGATGGTATGGTCGACGAGGCCGACTACGTTTTCTGGAACGACCGGTTTGGGAACGTGGTCGGCACCGGCAGCAGGGTCGCGGTTCCCGAACCGACCTCGGTGGTTCTGGTCATCGCAGGACTGCTGGCTGTGGTAGTTGCTGCGCCTGGACCACGTCGAACTCGCGCGACAGCCTCACAGCCGTTACCAGTTTGACGACTTGCCGAGGCCCCGCCAAAAACCGGGTGGTGCCCAGGGCCAAAACCGTGTCGGTGGGTGAACCGCATCGCTGACCGTGGGGCCACAAACCCCATTGCCGCCGAGTTCTATTCCGCGGTCGTTTTGTAATGTCCGGAAAGCGGCGCTCCAAGGGAGGCCTTTTGCTCCGAACACTGCATTCTCGAAACGTTACCGGGAAGATTGAAATTGGACGTAAGCCACAGCAGTCTTAAAAAATACTATTTTTATAGTTAACCCTATTGACATTCGGCATAAGTCGTAGTAGGCTCAAAAAGGGGTGGTATTCTGTGGCCGATTCGGGCCTCCGGCGGCTCACTTCTTGAGAGCACGACGCGCGGCGAATGAGATAGACCGGTAATCACATAAGGACAACAAAGATGCGTATGTGGCGACAGCACACTCCGGTCACAAATTCTCGGTTCGATCGTTCTCTTGCGGTTTATCGCCACACATTTCGCCACGCACGTGCACTGCGGTTTTGGCGCATGGGCGGAGTCTCCCTGGCGGCTGCCGGGATGCTGGGCCTGGCAGTCGGACTGGCTGCTCCAAGGGTGCTGGCGGAACCGCTTGCCGGCTCGCTGAAGCTGGCCGACTTGGGGAACACCGTGGCGGGGGCCACCATCAGCGGAGTTGCCAATAATGACTTTACCGGCCTTTCCGTCTCCGGTGCGGGCGATGTCAACGGCGACGGGATAGACGATTTCCTGATCGGGTCATACGGTGCGGATGCGGGCGGAACCAACCGGGGCGAGACCTACCTGGTCTACGGCCGTGGGGGCACCAACCCGCTCTCCGGCTCGCTCGACCTGGCGGTGGAGTCGCAGAGCTTCGACTCGGAAGCGGCCGCATCGGCTGGTGGTTGGATTGGTGCGGGTAACGCAGCTCCTCCAGCCGGTTGGGGTCCATACGGCTACAGCGACAGCAACAACACGGCCGGAGCTAGCGGTTCGGGCGAGGCAGGCGGTATTTTCGAGCGAACACCTACCCGCAGTTACTACGCCGACACCTCTATTGGTACCGTCAACGGTGCCGATGGGTTCAGTGGCTCCGGTGAGTTGTACGTCAGTGCTCCCTTCGCCGACAACGACACCTTTGTAGGGCACATGGAGGCATCGACCGCAACTGGGTACGAGAACAATCATGGCGGATTCATGCTGCGAGAATCGAATTCCAGCAACTTCCGTTTCATGGCTCGTGTCCGAGGCGATGGCGGATCGCAGCACACTGGTGACCAGGTCGTAACGCCAAACGGCGCTTACAATTTCAATTACGCCTACGATCCCGGTACAAGGCAGTTGACAGCGACGCTGACTCAGCAGCTTACCGGCGCGGTCGTATCCACCAGCACAACGGATGCGCTCAGCGCAGGACAGGTGTTCACGGCCGACGCATTCGGCATCGGCGGTGGATTCAATGGCGCTGGAAATGCTCGGATGACGGCTTTCGTGGATGCGGTGAGCTATACGTCGAATGGAATTCTCGGCGCCACCTTCAAAGGGATTGCCGACGACGATCAGGCCGGCCGTTCCGTTTCCGGTGCGGGCGATGTCAACGGCGACGGGCTGGCCGATGTCTTGATCGGGGCATGGGGCGCGAATGCGGCCGGCAGCGACCGGGGCGAGACCTACCTGGTTTATGGAAAGGGGGGCGGCAGCCCGCTCTCGGGTGCCGTCAACCTGGCCGACGTGGGGGGTACGGTGGCGGGAGCCACCTTTAACGGCGCTGCCGACAGCGACCAGTCCGGCTACTCCGTTTCGGGCGCGGGCGACGTGAACGGCGACGGGCAGGCCGATCTCTTGATCGCGGGATTGGGTATGAGCCAGGGCTACCTGATCTACGGCCAGCCGGACGCCGGTGCACTTCCACTCTCCGGCTCGCTGGAGCTGCACAACGTGGGGGCCGAGGTGGCCGGGGTCATCTTCCACGGGATTCACGGTGAGCTCGCCGTCTCTGGCGCGGGCGACGTGAACGGCGACGGGATCGACGATATCTTGATCGGGTCAGGGCGCGTGAATAGCAACCGGGGCCAGAACTACCTGGTCTACGGCCAGCCGGACAGCAGTCCGCTCTCGAGCTCCATCAACCTGGCCGACGTGGGGGACGCGGTAGCCGGAGCCACCTTCAACGGGAAAGTGGACAATGGCTTTGCCGGCTTGTCCGTCTCTGGCGCAGGTGATGTTAACGGCGACGGATTGGATGACCTCTTGATCGGAGCAAAGTATGCGAACGGCCATGGCGAGACCTACCTGATCTACGGCCAGCCCGACAGCAGCCCACTCTCCGGCTCGCTGGACCTGGCCGACGTGGGTGACACGTTGGAAGGGGCCACCTTCAACGGCGCGTTGAGCGGTGACCACGCCGGCAGCGGCGTTTCGGGCGCGGGCGATGTCAATAACGACGGGCAGGACGATATTGTAATCGGGGCATGGCACGCGCCGGGTGGCTGGCCTAACAGAGGCGAGAGCTACCTGGTCTACGGCCAGCCGGACAGCAGCCCACTCTCCGGCTCGCTGGACCTGGCCGACGTGGGTAGCACGTTGGCCGGAGCCGCCTTCGAGGGGGTTGAGGACTTTGGCCGTTCCGGCCGCGCTATCTCGGGCGCGGGCGATATCAATGACGACGGGGTGGCCGATTTCTTGATCGGGGCGTTCACTGCGGATGGGACTGGCACCGGTCGGGGCGAGAACTACCTGGTCTACGGCCAGGCTGAGAGCGTGGTGGTGGGCAACGGCGATTACAACGGCAACGGCGTTGTCGACGCAGCCGATTACACCATCTGGCACGATACGCTTGGCTCGCTAGTGGACCTGCGTGCCGACGGTGATGGCGATCTGGATGTTGACCAGGACGACTACATCTTCTGGAAAGACCGGTTCGGCAATGTGGTCGGTACCGGTAGTGGGGCCGCGGTTCCCGAGCCGACAGCCGGCTTGCTGTTTACGACAGGCCTGGTGGGCCTGTTTTGGCGGAGAGAGCGGCGTGAGGGCTGATTAGATCCGGCTATCGGGTTTTCTCTTCAAAAGGTTCGACCGCGGCAGCGGTCGGCAATCTCGCTACGTACTGATAGCCGGGATCGACCGACTGTTTCTTCTTGATTGCAAGAATCTCTCGCCACGTCGTCACCAA